>JAFRFG010000015.1 GCA_017434455.1 Thermoguttaceae bacterium
CGGGGGACGGGTATCGAGGGGGCTCACTCCGAACCGAACACCGAGATCGAGTGGTTCATGAATCAAAAGTTCCGCCTGGCGCTTTTGCGCGACACGGACAAAGACGCCGAGCCGATGGTGATCGACTTCACCCGCTACGACCTTCCCGCCGCCGAACCGGCCGACCCCGCGCCCGATGCCCCGGTGCGCAACTGGAGTTTAGTGAACCGTATCAAACAAAAGTGCTGCCGAAACAAAGATCGGCCGATACGGATCGGGGAACTGACCGACGAGGAGCGAGAGCTGATTGAGCGGATGGTCACACTCCCGCAAGAATGAACCGTTACATGGGTGTTAAAAACGAAAACGGCCAGACGAAGAAGGGGCTTGCTCCCCTCTTGCTTGGCCGTTTTTTATTTGTTTTGACCTCGTTTAGCCACGCCTGGTTTTTTGGCGAAGACCTTTGAGAAACCTGAACAATGTCGGACACCGCACCCTAATCAATTTACGCAACCCTTCAAAAAGCCTGAACAATGTCGGGTAAAACCGCGTCTTAATCAATATCCAAGTCACCCAGGCACTGACAACTGAGCAGAGCCCTTCGTCCATACGATAGCGAAGATCGCTCATCAAACCGGCATAGTCTCGGGAATAGACATGCCCTGCCACGCGAGCACGGAGAGCTCCGTCCTGGGAGTGACGAATTTGCTCCGGCGCCGACCCGGGAGAGAAATCCTTAAAATAACGTCGCCAATAATAGTATCGGGCCAGATTCACATCACGCCTAAGCACTTGGTTACCCTTGCTTCTTATAGACGCCCCGCCGCTGTGACGCCGATAGACACTACTCAACTCGTCGACCCGGAACCATCTGTGTCTTTGAGCGAGGATACTATACCATAGGGGGAGATCAGCCATGTAAAGACACGCAGTGAGAAACGGATTTTCACGGAACCCCGTTTCCAGCAGCGAGGAGCGAACCATTGCTGTAACCGTAAAGACCAAAAAGTGAACGGTATCGACCATGTGCTCATCGTAAAAAAGATTCCCCGAATCGTTCGGGAGAACCCAGTAAGGACCATCACTCGCCTCGGGGCAGGTTCCTTGTTCGTACTTCGTTTTACACTGGCCGCAGACCAACCCTATCGAGGGATCCGATTCAAGAGTATCAACTTGCTTTTGAAGTTTACGCTCATCGATCCAGTAATCATCCCCTTCACAAAAGGCAATATACTTCCCGCGACACGATAGGAGCGTCCTAACCCAATTGCTGCCATTATAGAACCGACAGTTTTTCTTCGCTGTGAGAACACGTATCTTTTCGGGATATTGCTTTTGGTAATCCAAAACAATATCTCTTGTCCGATCAGTGGAACAATCCTCCCCAATCACCAACTCGAAAGGGAACGACGTTTTCTGTGAAACGATACTATCAATCGCCTCTGCCAAAAAATCTTGGTGATTATACGCAAGCATAACGACACTGACCAGTGGCCGAATCTCTTTCACCTCGGAGCTAATCTCGGTACATGGAATCTGGTGGATATCGACAAAGGAAATTTGACACCCCCGTAGTTTTTCCAGTTCCTCCTGGAACTCTGATTCCAACCGCGGCTGGGGAAAAGCGCAAATCCTCTTATAGAGTGTCCGACCAGCCATCTCAGGGGCATTTTGAAGACGCGGTTCATCAAAGTCCTGTTGTTGATAATCCACCATGAAAAATTCTCCTATTTCATTGTGCGGCAAATCGCCCAAGGAATTTTTTCAGAAACGGAAAACGACCGATCAGAAGCCGGATTAACTCCGTCGAGGCATCCGTTTTCAATAACAGGTTACTCCCTCCATAGCAAAGACATCCGAAGGCAGCCGGAATGATGAGCCCCAACCAAGGGGAATGTGGATATATTAGAACGTAAGCCCCCCAGGCGAGGACACAGGAAATAACCGCCAGAATAACATAGATCGCCGCGTCGCTGAGTTGCCGAAAGAGCCCGTAACCAAGTTCCTTACCGGTAAAGAATGAATTGAGATAGGCACATAGTGCCGAAGAGAAAATCCCAAAGGAGAGCATCGGCATGAGACCGAAAAAAATGAGGATAGCTATGGAAACCAGCGCCAGCAACTTCTTGATGATTTCCAGCCCAAGAAATAGGTCGGATCGTCCTCTGGCTTTCAAGAGCTGAAGGTTCAAAACATGAATCGGCCAGAAAATCACCATACTGGTGATCATCCACCAGTATGGGATACAGGGGAGCCAGCGCGGGTTGAGAACTAACTCGATGAATGGCCGAGAAAGGGTGCAAAGGAGATAGGAAGGAAAAACAACAACGAAAATCGACATACAAAGCGACCGCCGAAAGGCCGCTTTGAGCCGCGTCAAATCGTCCTGCATTTTAGCAAAGGCAGGAAAAAGAACCCCGGCAATGGCACCCTGAACGCTGTGCGGCCATAGGTTCGCATAACTGTTGGCTCTTGAGTAAAAACCAAGCAGGCGGGCATCGTAACATTTACCGATGACTAAGCTGTAGAGGTTCGAGAAAATCCCATCCAAAAGCCCGGAGACGAGCATCTTGGAACCAAACCCGAATAATGATTTCAGCGCCGAGAAACTGAAAATAAGCTTTGGCGTCCAACGCACAAAAAATATCAACAGAAGCGAACGACAGATAGCCGCGATGACCGGTTGCCAGACCAGAGCCCAGACACCATACCCCTTCCAAGCCAGATAAAGAGCAACGCCCCCACTGATCGGCAGGGTAACCAGACCGATGAAGGAATTGAGCCCTTGGCGAAGAGAGCGCTGGAGAATCTTCTGGTGAATCGAGACAACCGCGCCGATCGGCAAGGTCCAGGCCGATACCACAATCGTCCTGCGGAGGATTGGCTGGTGATAAAAATCGGCAAACCAGGGGGCTGCCGCGATCATCGCGAAACAGAAAAGGAAGCTGAGCAGGAGGTTATAGTAGAAGACAGAACAATAGTCTTCTTCGGTCACTTCCTTTTTTTGAATCAGTGCCGACCCGAACCCGCCATCGATGAACATTTGGCTGATCGACCAAAAGATCGCCAGCATTCCCAGAATACCGTAATCCTCAGGGCAGAGCAGACGCGCCAGGCAAATGCCGAGGAAAAGTTGGATAAACTGGGTGGCAAACTGAAAAACCAGTACCCAACTGGCGGCTTTAAAAGATCGCTGGGCTAAATTCTGATCGTCTGCCATCGGACCGCTTGTTGACCTTGCAATCAATTGGGCTTTTCAGGTTATTCTGCATTCCGAAGCAGAATTCGAGAAAAAACGGGAGAAACTGGGGGCATCTTGCTATATTACCCCCCCAAAAAAATGGGGGCTCCGTTAAATACACGAAAACTACCTCCCGGAGCTATTGTACTCCAGGAGCAATTATATTTATTAGACCACTTCTGCGCAACAAGACAAGGGTGTTTAACCGGAAAATCCTTTGGTTTATGGGTGTCTCCATAGAGAACACGATCACCTTTTTGTATTGGGAGAACCAAATGGCTGCAAAGCTGGATATAGATGAGCGGAGCCGGAGAAAACCAATCGTTTCTATTTCCCTTCCTTAGGGTTTCGAAATTAACGGGGTCTCGAATGGCAAATCAAGGGATCCGAGGCTTTTTGCTTCCAGATATCCTTCCCTTCTTTGAGGGGGGACTTCTGTCTGTTCGAGTGGAAGGAAGCGCTTTGGCATACTTGACATACTCTCGATTGCGTGGGATAATGACGGGTTGGTTTTGGCAGGTGTCCTTACCAGGGCAGAAAACGGAAGAAGGAAAGCCATGTCCCGCGAAGAACCGGTCTTGGTCACAAAGTCGACGATGCCACCCCTTCAAGAGGTTGTTAAGCTACTTGAGGGGGTTTGGGAACGTGCTTACTTGACAAACAATGGTCCCCTTCTCCAACAGTTCGAACGACTGATTGCCGCGCGAAATGGGGTTGCAGACGCCGTGGCCGTTGCTAACGGAACCCTGGCAATTGAGCTTCTTTTGGAGGCATTCGACATCAAAGGGGAGGTAATCACGACCCCCTTTACCTTTCCCGCGACGGCTACCGCTATCTGCCGTGCTGGAGCGGAACCGGTCTTTGTCGATATTGACCCCGAAACGTGGAATATCGACCCACAGGCGGTCGAGCGGGCTATAACACCAAACACAACGGCGATTCTCGGTGTTCACGTTTTCGGGAGGCCTTGTGACGTTCGCCGGCTCGAGAGAATCGCGAAGACCAATCATCTTCGACTTATCTATGACGCGGCTCACGCGAATTTTGTTCGAACCCAAGGGAAATCGATTTTTGAGTGGGGAGACGCTTCTTCCGTCAGTTTTCACGCGACAAAGCTTTTCCACACATCCGAGGGGGGGGCATGCTTTTCCCCCGATCCGGAAATTCGGGCGAAGATTCGCCGTCTGCGCAATTTTGGCTATGGCGCGAACGCGCGTCTGACGGAGGTTGGCACAAACGCGAAGATGATGGAGTTCGCGGCCGCGGTCGGCATCGTGAATCTCAGGAGAGTCGACTCAGTGATTGAATCACGACGTCGGCTTTATCGATTGTATAAAGAACGGCTTGCGGGGATTGATTCCCTCGCGTTTCAAAAGATCGATGGGGATGAAACCAATTTTGGATACTTCCCCGTGGTTTTTCCATCCGAGGAAATATTGCTCCGTGTAATTCAGGAACTGAATCAAAAGAATATATTCCCCAGACGCTATTTCTGGCCGCTTTTGTCCGACATGACACCTTTCGCTGAGGCGTCTTCATCTTCGTTGGCTGTCGCCAAAACGGTCTCATCACGCATCGTTTGTCTCCCCTTTTACCCAGATATGGGGGAGGACGTTGTCGGTGAAATCTGCGATACGATCAGACAGTTCGTTTAGCCCGCAGCGCTGAGCAACGGAAACAGTTTTTTGGCCAAATGTTGAGGCACTGTCGTATACCAGCTTTCTTTCTTTAGTATGAACACCACTTTCTTAAGAGAATTCATACCACTATACGGGCAAAGCAGCAGACCTTGGCAACATTCTTCGCTCAGGGGAATTGGAGGGTAAAGAACTTCGACTTATTCTTGCATCGGAAACTCTTTAAGAAAAATATCTGACGACCTACCACTAGAAAAGGTCCTTCTAGCCGATAATGCATATTCTGTCGTTGAGTTTGATATTTGTTCCATGACTTCATCAGTATATTCTCCGAACATCGGCCCGATACCTGCTTGTATAAATTCACAGTCGGGATACTCATTTAATTCTATTAAGGTTGGTTTTCCGGAAGATGAAATAGCGACATCCCAACCACAGAGATCGAACCACGCGATTTTTGAATGGAGACATTTCACCCAATCCAATACACCGCGAAACTGAGGTATCTTACATTGAATACCTCTCTGTTTCAGGGATCCTTTCTTAAAGTGGCTTGCTTGGGATATTTGGTCACATACCGTTCCATCATCCATTATTCTGCAAAAACCACCCCCGGCACATGCGTTATCAACTACCGAATCGTTCGAACCAAATCTAATCAATGATCCTAAAACTACGATCTCTTTATTAAGGCGCCTATACGTGTAGACCCTTATTGTATTTAGAGATGACGCGTTAAACTGAGCTGTTATGGGATGCTGTTCTAGGATAGACTGGACAACAAAATTTGCTCCACCCGCATTGCTATACTCTGAAAATAATGTCCGGACCGATTCTTTTGTCTTAAAGTCATCTCCATTAAACTTATGAACATTATTTCCGCACCCAGACCCGCCTTCCAGTGTCGGGGACAACGAAGGTTTTATAATAAAATCACTAGTATGCCGTATTAGATCCAACGACTTTTCATAATCAATAGCATTGCCGTTCTCATCATAAAAAATGTTATTTTGGCATTTAAGAATTGTTCTCGGCCTATCTACATCAAAAAAAATGCGGTCATAGGCAGCCTTGTCAACATAAGCGTTTGTGTATTTACCATTATTTAAATAGGCAATGATATAAAAATAATACAATTCGGTTGAAATATATTTGTCAGATACTATCCCATTGAATCTTGAGTAGAACTCACTGTAAAAATCAGCTACCTTAAAACCATATTTTTTAAAGTACACCGAGGAAGAATGGTTATAATGATCTAAGTCAGACTCATTCAAATGGAAGTATTCACAAAAATGCTGCAGTCCCAGACTCTTTTCGACACCCAAAATCACATGCTTATTAAACTTCATTTTATCCTACCCCTGCTAGTCCAATACCACAATTGATGCGCCATGGAAGAAGGACGACCTCACTCACGCCGAATTCAAAGAGCGAGAAATGGTTCTTTAGGCATCGCAACAGAAAAATTCTACCGGTACAATGCACAATCGCTTTCTAAACAGAACGAAACTGCGAACAATTTCATTGGTTCTGATATCCTTGTTCAAGTTACTTCACCAATGGAATCTGTCTGCCCTCCCACACACTATTTAAGTTTATCGCAATGCATTTTCTCTGTCAACACTCTTTCGGTTCTAATCTCTTATTTTTGAGATTGCTTCAATCTCTCCCGGTACGCTCATTCCGAGCACCTGAGGATTTGTGAATTGCAGCATTACTCGTCAAAGTACTGGGAGCCCACAACGTCTATATTCGGCTCTTCACCCGTTTTGGGGGAAGGAAGCAGAATAATATAGATGTGGACAAGGTCCCCTGTTAAAATGGTTTTTACGGAACCTAACCAAACAGGAGGAACGATGTACACGTCACTATTATACTGGCAACAGGGATCCGTGTCTATAGGCATCAAAAATTTGAGCGGTTGAAGGGGGGCAGCGTGCGAATCCATTTTTCGATTCCCGAGGAAAAGTGTTCCTGCCCCAAGTGCGGATGCCAACGTCTCTGGGTCAAAGAATGGAGGCAGCGTGAGTTGACTGGGTATCCTTCCGGTGTAAATAAGACGACCCTCGTTGTAAGAATCCCGAAGCTGGAATGCCCTTCCTGCCACACGATTAGACAAGCTCCCTTATCATTCGCAAGGCCCAATAAACACTATACTCGCAAGTTCGAGGAGATAGTTATAACGCTCCTGGAGTCAATGACGATTAGCGATGTGGCACGGTATTTAGGGGTCTCATGGAATACGATCAGACAGATCGAGCAGCATTATCTTGAGAAGCATTTCTCTCGTCCTTCTCTCAAAGGATTACGCTTTATCGCTATCGATGAAATATCCTCTAGGAAGGGATTCTCCTTCCTGACACTAGTAATGAACTTGGAGACTGGGGCGGTGGTGTACATTGGTGACGGCCGCCAGGAAGACGCTCTGAAGCCATTCTGGCGAAAACTAAAAAGATCGGGGAGTCGAATATTGGCGGTCGCTACTGATATGTCACGCCCATACACCAAGGCAATACGAGAGAACCTGCCTGAGGCGGTACACGTCTTTGATCGTTTTCATATCGTCAAGATGTTTAACGAGGTTATAGATAACGTCAGAAGGCACCTCTACGCAAAGATCAAGAACAAAGACGAACGACACGCACTTAAAGGAATGAAATACATTCTGCTGAAACGACCAGAGAAGCATGATTCTTCGAAGGGAGAGCCCGAGCGTCTCCGCCGGACGTTGGAAGCAAACCAGGACCTGAACACCCTTTATTATCTCAAAGAGGAACTACACTCTCTCTGGGATGAGGAAGAACGCGATGTCGCACAAGGCAGAATGCTGGACGTGATCTCCTATATGTTTTCACTGAGTATCCCCTACCTGAAACGCTTCGCGAAATCATTGAGGGATCATGCCTTAGGAATACTCGCTTGGTTCGATTATCAGATAACAACCGGCCCCCTGGAGGGCCTCAATAACAAAATTAAGGTGATAAAGAGAAAGGCCTACGGTTTCAGAAACATGGAGTACTTCAAGCTGAAGATTTTATCCTGTCATATCCGTAGGCCTTAGTCCCCCAGAAATTAAGAAGAACCCTATATTCTTAAATACTGGCCCCCAATTCGGCATTCAGCTTTAAGTTTATTCCCAACCCAGTAAGACTGAATGTCCAAGAGTTGACTCTTTTAGCTCATGACTCGCGACATATCACGAGGATAACCAATCCATAAAACCGTCCGAGATATACCTAATCACACCTATCACTATTTAACCGGCTCACAATATCGGTTTTGGCTTAATATTCAACCAGCGGCGGATAGATACGATTGTCCCCAAACAGACATTTACCCAGCTTAGACCGATACGAAAACCGCAGCAGAAACATTGATTCTCTCTCCGTAATAGCGGCGGCGCACCGGGTCACCATAGTCAGTGGAATGGATTACCCGAGACATTCCCAAAATCCTTAAGAGAATAGGGGTGGAGTGCGGCAGGTGAATCAGGATAAAGCGCTCTTTTCTACCGGCCCGTTTCGGGGAGCTTTGAATAGAGGATTTTTCCCGAATCGTTGCGCGGGATGGTTGGGAGATAGACTATGTCAAATGCCGAGGGATGGATGTGTGTTCGTTGGGACAAAAAAGCCCTTGCATCATCCATACGATCTTGATCGGTCATAAAGACACGAACCAAATCGTCTCGGCCGGCACAGGCCGCATCAACCCCAATTTCTTTCAAGAATTCCTCGAGGTCACCTAAGTTAACCCGGTTTCCAAAGATTTTTAAAAACCGCTTTTTCCTCCCTACTATGTAATAAAAGCCATCAGTATCACGCCGGGCCATATCCCCGGTCCGAAGCACTCCCTTATTATCGTCCCCACGAGCCAGATCAGCCGGGGATTCGGCATAACCCATCGAAACATTCTCGCCGCGGTAAACTAGTTCTCCCGGTTGTTCGGCTTCCTCAATCGTCTCTCCACTGGTCCCTTCTAAAGAAAAATGCCCCCCGGGAATCGGGACCCCGATGCTCCCCAACTTTTTTGGAGCCGACAAATAGGGAAGATAGCTCATTCGAGCCGTTGCCTCGGTCTGGCCATACATCACGATAAAACGAATCCCTTTTTGGGCACAGATCTCGTGAAATTCTTTCGTCAACTCTTTAGACAGATGCCCCCCGGCCTGTGTGAGATATTTTAGCGTTGGAGTATCGGTTCGAGCGAAACGCAGCTTTTTGAGGATTTCATAATGGAAGGGGACTCCACCAAACGTCGTCGCCTTTTCTTCTTTGAGCATCGTCCAAAAAAGACGATCCATCAAGGGTGCCTCGCAGGCGATTACCGTTGCCCCTGAACAAAGATGGGTATTGATAATCGACAGACCGTACGAATAGGTCATCGGCATCGTCGTGATAGCACGATCGTCTTCGCCAATACCGAGATATTGGATAATCGCCTCGGTATTACTCCGGATATTCTTTTCCGACAGACGGACAAGTTTCGGACTTCCCGTGCTCCCCGAGGTCGAGAGAATAAGGGCCAGATCGTCATGAAGTTGGGCGTGGATATCATCGGGACAAAGATAAATCGAACACCGTTGGCGGCCAGTGAGACGTTCCCCCCATGCCAAATCGTCTCGCTCCGCAGGAAGGAACAATCCGTACGGCTTATATACTTCCAGCAAGTGATCGAACAGAGCTTTTTCTATTGTTGGAGGAATCATCGCCAGTACAACGCGTTTTCTGACAGCAGCCGTATAGCAGGCAAACGATTCGAATGTGTTGGTTCCGACAAAAAAGAGTAAAGAACGGGTGGGAATGTCGCGAACAAAGGAATTTCCGACAGTCACCAGATCGCGATAGGAATAGAATCGGTGCTCCGATTCTATCACCGCCAAACGATCTTGGAACCGCTCGATCTGTTCAAACATAGAAGGTTTCCTGTATCTTCCCTCTTATATCTTTACCCCGTACTTTTTGAGTACAACTTTCCCTTGCGCGTAAGAGCGAATATCGAGGATATCTTCCATCTCCACCTCAATATCAAACGCCTTCTCGAGCTCCTCGACCAGAACCATCTGGCCGACAGAATTCCAAGCGGGAACACTTCCATACGCCAAAGAGGAGAGCTCCGCGGCATCCACCTTGAAGCAGGTGATAAAGACCTGATTGTATTTTTCTTCGTTTGTCATTCGCTGTGCCTTCGAATTTTAAATCGTGATCACCCTCGATTGTATCGGTTTTGGTCTAATACTCCACCATTGGTGAGCAAATAATCCGATTGGTCCAAAAACGGACACTCCCCCAAGTCAGACCGACCCCAAAACCACAGCCGAGACATTGGTTCTCTCTTTCGGTAAGAGCACCGGCGCAACGGGTCACCATCGTCAGCGGAATCGAAACCCCAGAGACATTCCCAAAATCATCGAGGGAATAGGGGACCTTTTCGGCAGGAATCTTCAGCGAACGACGGATTTTCTCGTCAATGAACCGATTGGCCTGGTGAAGGAAGAGCCAGTCGATTTTCTCGATATCAATATCGTAGAGAGAGATCAACTCACGGAGCGACTGGGGAGGACGGCGGATCGCGAATGAAAAGACATCCATACCGTTGACCACCATATCGGTCCCCTTTCGGACGATCCCCGGGGCGTACTCTTTTTCCTGGAGTGCCTCGGGGGTGGTTGGACAACGCGTCCCGCCATACTTCGCCATCACCGCCTCGGCGCCTGTTCCATCGACACCGAAGACGAACTCGAAGGGATGATCACACTCGGGATCATACTCAAGCGCGGTCACCGCCGCCGCGTCGCCGAAGAGTGGTCGAACCGACTTATCTTTCTTACTCCGATTGAGCGTATTGGTCTCGGCATTGATCAGCAGACAACGCTTCAGACCTCCATGAGAGAGAAGTGACGAGGCGCTCGCCAAACCCTGAACCCAGCCGGCACACCCCATCGGAAGATCAAAGGCAAAGCAACCTGCGCTCAAACCCAGCCGCGCCTGCAAAATACAGGCGGTCTGAGGAGCAATATAGTCGCGGCTGGCACAAACGTAGACCAACAGGTCGATCGATTCTTTCTCCCAACCAAGATCGTTCAATAAAGGCGTCACAGCTTCGACGGCCAGATCCGACGCGGTGGTTCCCGGCTCGACAACCCGTCTGCGTTCAATTCCGGTGGAATCAATCACCTTTCGCGCATCGTCGGGCGATTCCCAGAGAGGGAGATCTATATTCTCCTCGACTCGTCGTGGAACGCACGCGGAGAGCCCAACGATCTTAACCTTTGGAACGGTCAATGACGCCATAAAACTTTATCCTCAGGAGGGGGTTCCCCTCATATCCACGCCACACGGCTGAGCGAGCGGGTCTGTTTGTTCTTTAGCAAACCAATCACCCAGAACAAACTCCCTCCCATGCCCTGGGAAGACAGTCACCGTCGGCGAGAGATGGCACAGCAGCGGGAGTGTCCGATCTTGGAAAGCGTTTCGGCTCCCTCCGGGAAAGTCGAAACATGTCGGGCAATCGGCGAAGAGGGTATCTCCACAGAACAGTACGGTTCGATCGAGCAGATAACAGACCGAACCGCACGAATGCCCGGGGGTGATGAACATTTCGATGGTATGACCCTGCCAAGAAATCTCCTCGGCATCGGCAAGAATTCGATCCGCTCGGCATTGGTACGGTTCGATACTCACCCCCTCACCGAAATACCGGGCGAAATTCGGCTCATCGAGCATCGCGCCGAGATATTTAGAGAGATTCTTCCGAGGGGACACGATCGCTTCGGCGCAGGGCGCCGAACAGAGGACTACGCCGCCGAAACGCTCGCGAAACCAATTCACCCCGCTGATGTGGTCGTAGTGCTCATGGGTCAGAAGAATGAAATCGATCTTCCCCACTTCGTGTAATGGTGCCTCCGCGTCGGGACAAATCGGATCGATTACCACCATTCGCCCCTCGGATCGAAGCAGATACATATCAGCCCGAATCGCCCGGGAGGAATAGGTACTGATTTCGATGTTTCCGCAATACATAGTCCGAAGTTAAAGACCTTAAATCGAAAGTCCCCCATCGATCACCAGTGTCGTCCCTGTGACCCATACAGCCGCGTCGGAGAGAAGGTATATCACCCCATTAGCGATATCAGTCGGCTCACCGTAACGCTCCAACGGGCACTGGGCACAATCCTTCTGAAGCTGCTCCTCCGTCAATGCGTCAAGCTTAATCATAGGCGTACGAACCATTCCGGGCGTAATGGCATTCACCCGAATTTTCTTTTTAGCGAACTCCTTAGCACAGAATTTCATCGTCGAGGTTAGAGCAGCCTTCGACGCACCATAGATAGCGTTACCAATGGGAAACCTCGCAATCCCACTTATAGCGGAGATGAGAACCACTGAACCACCACTGGCAATCTTCTTTTTTTTGTAGAGGAGCCGGAGCAACTCAACCGTTGAGAAAAAATTGATCTCGAAGACACTATCATACTTCTCACGCGTACAGAAGGGAAAAGGAGAGGTCACCACCCGCCCCGCGCACAGAACAACACCGTCGAGCTGGGGAAGCTCACTGATGAGTCGTTCAAAATCTTCCGAGTTTGTCTGATCACACACCACCTGGCGATGGGCACGATCGGTTCCTTCCAACGCCGAGAAGGTCTCCCCTAACCGATCCGGGTTCTGTCCTACCGCTACGACGGTCGCCCCCATTTGGGAAGCGCGTATCGCCGTCTCGCGACCGATCCCAGAGGAGGCCCCAGTCGCCAGGACGGTTTTTCCTTCCAGAGAAAATGGATTGATACTCATAGATGGCCTTTCCTTCCACTACTGCACTTCGGTCAGCTCGGAAATGACACAATCGGCATCGAGGGTCATCGCCGCGGTCCCCCAAGAAAGGCCGACACCAAAACCGCAGGTGATTATGTTCGTCTTTTGACCGGAGATTACCTCTCTGAGTTCGGTGACGATCGTCAGCGGAATCGACGCCGACGAGGTATTCCCGAAGTCCGGCATGCTATACGGAACCTTCTCTTCGGGGAGTTTCAGCTTGTTGCGGATCACCTCGTTCATCTTCATATTCGCCTGGTGGAAGATGAAATAGTCATAATCCTCCAACGTCAAGTTATACTGGGTGGTCAACTTCTTGATAGACTTCGGCACGGTAGAGATTCCAAAGGCAAAAACGTCCATTCCTTTCATCCGCGTTTGAAGGCGGCTGACCATCTTCCCCTCAAACTCTTCCTCTCGGAACGAATCAACACTCACCTGATTGCGCGCTCCCCCATCAGGGATAATGATCGCGTCAAAACCACTTCCGTCGGTACCAAAGTGGAAGCAAAGACGCTCTGTCTCTTGCGCGAACTCCACAGCTGTCACCGTCCCAGCGCATCCAAACAAGGGATCAAAATGGCGTACCTGATAATGCCTTTTCGCATCACCGGCCAGAAGGATTGCCTTTCGAATCGTTCCGGATTCGATCAAGCTGGCAACATAACTGAGGCCATAGACCCAGCCTGAACAGCCCAAAGAAACATCTGCGGCATAGCACTCACGGCCAAGCCCTAACTTATCCTGAAGAATACAGGCGGTGGCGGGAAGAAAGTAATCGGCCGTCTGAGAAACAAAGATCAGCGCGTCAATCTCCTTCTTGTCCCAGCCCAGATCGGCGATCAACCGCTCAGCAGCAGGGAGGCAAAGATCAGAGGTGGTCAGCTCGAAATCAACACGTCGACGACGAACTCCGGTGGTCTTCACAAAGTCCGAGGCACTATACACGTCCGAGGAGACAGCCCCCTCATCGTTTTCGACAACATTCTTTGGAACACCAGCACCAAATCCTGCGATCCGAATATGGTTGAAATGAAGAAAGGCCATTTCTTATGGTTTCCTTTTTACCGCATGGGAAAGGTTGTTCACAGTCACGATTCATTTGGGGTAAGTACTCCTTATCCTATATCGAAAGTCCCCCATCAATGACCAGCATTGCTCCGGTTACCCACGCGGCCGCGTCGGAGAGAAGATATATCACCCCATGTGCAACATCCGCCGGTTCACCGTAACGCCCCAACGGATATTTTGCCTCATCCATGCGAATCTGTTCGTCTGTCATAGTACCACTTTCGATCAGAGGCGTATGAACCCTTCCCGGCGCAATTGCGTTGACACGTATTCTCTTTTTGGCAAACTCCTTTGCGCAGAACTTCATCGTCGAGACCAAAGCAGCCTTCGACGCACCATAGACACCGTTCCCTGTATCAAAAACCGTGGTTCCTCCCACCGAGGCGATGAGAACCACTGATCCGCCATTACTGATTTTCTTCTTCTTGTAGAGGAGCCGGAGTAACTCAACTGTCGAGAAAAAATTGACTTCGAAAACACGATCGTATTTCTCTCGCGTAGAGAACTGAAAGGGGAATAAGACACTAGTACCGGCACATTGAACAACACCATCGAGCTGGGGAATTCCATCGATGAGCCGTTCCAAATCCTCTTCGTTGGTCTGGTCACAGACCACCTGGCGATGGACACGATCAGTTCCTTCCAATGCCGCGAAGGTGTCTTCCAACCGTCCCCGATTCCGCCCCACTACAACAACGGTCCCTCCCATTTGGGACACGCGAATCGCCGTCTCGCGGCCGATCCCCGAGGAGGCTCCCGTCACCAGGACGGTTTTGCCTTCCAGAGAAAATGGATTGATACTCATCGGCGAATCTTCTTTCATTCCTAAACTCAGTCCAACCTGGAAAGGAGACTAACAACGTAGAAGGTCAACAAGACCAGGCCCCCGAAAGTGGTCTACACACAAACCACCGGTGATCAAATTCTTTGGTCTGCCGGTAAATGATTCGTTGAGTATGACGGTGGGAAAACTAAATCTGGAGTAATTGGGCGATACCGAGATGCCAATGCCAAGTCCCACAATTCGGACGGGTTACGCGGGAGAAAGGCCATTGTTTAGAGTTTCCCCTTCACAGCGTTGAAGAGATCTTCCACCGTCACGGCATTTTGCACATCGATCCCCTTGATCGACACGTCGTACTCTTCGTCGACCATCGCGATGACCGAAAGAGCCATCAGCGAATTCCACTCGGAGAGTTCCTTGAAAGGCGTCTGCGCGTTGATCTCCCCACCGTTGTCGAACAGATCGGCGAAATTCTCAACAAATTGATCAATCGTCATAATCTCTCTCCTAAAAACGATTAACAGCTCTCCCTTTAAGACAGCGCCAGGCCATCGTAGGGGAGAAAAAACTCTTTATTAACTTTTCCCGGGACCCCTATCACAAAGGAACCGGGAGGAACATTCTTCATCACCGTCGAACCGGCGGCCACCTTCGACCAGGCACCGATCCGAACCCCTGGTGCCGTGACAACCCCCGCGGCCAGATGGACACCTTCCTCGAGAACAGTCCTCCCGCCGAGCGCACACATCGGTCCAACCTCGCAAAAGTCTCCGATCACAACATCATGGCCTAAAGAATAAGGGGTATTAACCAATGCGAAGTTACCGATCTTAATATCGCAGCTGACATTTATGGCCAAAAGACAGCTACCCGACGCGAATTGGACATTGGTCGAAGCCAAATGAGCAAACCGATTCAACCCACGTTGCCAACCATACCTAAAGGCAAACGGAGGAAACAGATCCCAAGACGACTTAAATAAACTGGCGATCAAGTAACGATACTTCGGCTGCCCTATCCCCAGGATATACCGCAGCCGTGAATCAGGGGTATAGCCATGAATTGGGCCGATGATCGGAGGGCAGCCCGAAAAATTGTCGAGGTCATCCGGATGGTCGGACAAGAAGCCGATACACTCATATGTGGGTTCTTCCTCGGCCTTACGCTCGTTGTAAAGACGCACGGCCTGGAAGACCTCGCGGGCAAACCCGCCGGCCCCAACAATGACTATCTGCTGCGTCTTAGCCATAGCAATCAAGCTTCTTGCACTCCCCTTCCCCTACTCCCTCCTTACGATCAGGGGACAGGCTGACTTTCTTGTGATTCCAACCCCGCTGTATTGACAGCACTTACAGTATACTTTGCCTTAGGTTGTTTGTCCAGTTCCCCTAAATCACAGCTCATCACCGGGACCGGGTCGGCGGGGGTGTCGCCGTAGCCGCAGCCTTGGAACAGGGAGCGGCAGCCGACGCTTTCGGCGGTGGGGAGTTCGGCGGCCAGTTCCCAGGTGTCGGAGCCCTCGTTTTGCCGCCAGATGCGGAAGGTCTTTAGGCCGCTTTCTATGTCGGCTCGGCAGCGCCAGGTGAGTTTCGCGCCGCCTTGCTCGCCGACCGTTAGTTTTAGGTCGGTCGGGGCCGGCGGGGGGGTGGGGTCGTCGAACGAGTTATCGATACTGTAGCGGCGCCACAGGTCGATAAAATCGGCGCTGGGGAACCAGAGCCCGTCGCGGATGAACGCGCGGCGCTGGGCGGCGCTGTAGTAGTTCCACTTGTCGGCGTCGGCCGGGGTGACGGCGACCGAGAGCTCTTGGTCGGTGACCTCCGATTCGGGGAGAATCACGCCGGGCATATCACGCAGGACGGGGGGCTGGGCGCTGTCGGCCGACGGTTCTTCAGGCAGCCGCGCGGAAAGGCACAGATCAAGGAATCGGATCGCCGGGTAGCGGGTGTCGCCCGTTTCGTGCTGACTCCTCGGGTCGATGATCAGGCCGATCTTCGCCCCGCGGGAGCGCATCGCCTGGAAATAGGGCCACGCCTCGTCCCAGATGATCTTAAGCGTATATTCTTTGGCCCCCAGGTTCAGCAGTACCGGCACGGTACTGACGGCGTCGGACATCGGCAGCTCGCCCAACAGAGGCCCCTTGGTATGGGGATGACCGCTGCGCAGGAACGCCCCGACGATCCGCTCGGGATAGAGCTGCACCATGCAGCTGGCCCACTGCGCCCCGCCGCTGTGCCCCCAGATCGCCCAAGGGACGGAGGTCAGTTCGGCGTGCCCGCTGACCTTGGCGAAATATTCCAGCGCCGCCAGAAAGCTGTTGGCCGAGCCGTAGCGCGGGTCGCACCAGCAGACGCACTCCATATTGATATGGAAAAAAGAGGGGGAGATCAAGGCGCAGCCGTGCCTGCGCGCCAGCTCCTGCCAATGGAGGTCGTAGACGGCGAACCGGCCGCTCTCCCACATCGTGCAGCCGTGCTGATGAACCACCACGCCGCGCAGCTTCTCGACACCATCGGGGATCCAGATCCGCCACTCCGCGTCCATCGCCAGTTCCCCCTCGGCGGGCTTTTCCGGCTTGGGGAAGAGAACCCCGTAGTAGGTCCCGTTCTCCTGAGAGGGGGTGAGGTTGTCGATCGCGACGGCGCCCGCCGGAACCGCGGCCCATGAAGGGGCGGTACTAAACACCGGCAAAGCCAGCGCCAGCGCAAAAAGCACGGCAATCGCATTTTTTAGGGTCATCACACTCCTCTTTCTCCGAAAAAACCCCACCCTCTCTTTACTCCCCGCGCGGCAAGCATCAGGGGGCAAGCTCGCACTTTTCGCTCTCCAGCTCCGCCGTATTGACGGACGAGACCGCGTACCGAGCGGCCGGGTCGTACCCGGCGATCGCGTAGGTCATCGTCGGGATCGGATCCATGGGGGTATCGCTGTAGTGGCATCCCTGGAAGACCGGACGGCAGTTGACGACCGGCCCGGTCGGAAGCTCGGCGATCTGCTCCCAATCCTCGGCGCCTTGCTTCTGCCGCCAGATGAGGAAGGTCTTGATGCCGCTTTCCAGGTCGGCGCGGCAGCGCCAGGTCAGCGTCGCCTCTTCCTCAGCGCCGTTCGGAGCGCAGACGCTCAGTGCCAGGTCGGTCGGTGCCGGGGGAGGGGTGGTATCGTCGAAGGAACAATCGACGCTGTAGCGGCGCCACACGTCGATATAATCGGCGCTCGGCAGCCAGATTCCGTCACTGATGAACGCGCGGCGCTCGGCGGCACTGTAGAAACAATGCTCGGCAACGTCGTCTGGGACCGAGGCGGCGCCCAGTTCCTGGTCGGTCACCTCGCTTTCGGGCAGAACCACACCGGGCATATCGCGCAGGGTGTTATCCCCGGACCGCGGGTCCGGCAGACGCGCGGAAAGGCACAGATCGAGAAACCGAATCGCCGGGTAGCGGGAATCTCCCGTCTCGTGATGGGTGCGCGGATCGATCAGCAGGCCCATCTTCACCCCGCGCGAGCGCATCGTCTGGAAATAGGGCCACGCCTGATCCCAGATGATCTGGAACGTGTACTCACTGATCCCCAGATTCAGCATGACCGGCACCGTACAGACGGCATCGGACAGCGGGAGCGTGGCGAACAGCGGCGCGACGGTATCGGGGTGGCCGCTGCGCAGCCAGGCGCCGACGATCCGCTCGGGATAGAGCTGCACCATGCAGCTGGTCCACTGCGCCCCTCCGCTGTGTCCCCAGATCGCCCAGGGGACAGAAGTCAGCTCGGCGTGGCCGCTGACCTTGGCGAAATATTCCAGTGCCGCCAGAAAGCTCTTGGCCGAGCCGCGGCGCGGATCACACCAGCAGACGCAATCAAAGTCGTTCTGACGATACGACACGGCGATCAAGGCGCAGTCGTGCTTGCGGGCCAGTTCCTGCCACTGGATATCGTAGACGCCGGTCCGGCCGCTGTCGCACGACCCCATACCGCAGCCGTGCTGATGAACCACCACGCCGCGGAGTTTCTCGACACCGTCGGGAATCCATATCCGCCACTGGGCCGCCATCACCAGTTCCCCTTCGGCAGGATGTTCCGGCTGGGGAAAGATAATCCCGTAGTAGGTCCCGTCCGTCTGAGAGGGGGTGAATTCCGTGATCGGGACCGGCTCTTCGCCCCGCGCGAAGGCGGCTAGCGACAAAACAGCCGAAAAGACCAGTGTCCCCAGCACGCGCGCGGCGCGATCGGATAACATCTGCGGCATCTTCATACTCCTTAATTAAAATAATTCGCGCGCGGCGCGCTTTTTCAGTCCCACTTCAGGCGATAGGCGTCGAAAATCGGCCCGTCCTGGCAGGTTCGGCGGTAGTCCCACGTCCCCTCGTCGGTCCGGTACTCGACGACGCAGCCGAAGCAGATCCCCAGGCCGCACGACATCGGCGATTCGAGCGACGTCCAGCAGGGGAGCGACAGCCCGCTGGCCTGCTGAAAAACCGCCCGGAGCATCGGCTTCGGCCCGCAGGCGGCGACGACGGCCGACTTGGCGCCGGCGGCCGCCCGCGGAATCAAATCGGTCACGAACCCCTTATACCCCGCCGAACCGTCCTCGGTGGCGGTAACCACCTCGACACCGTATCGGGCGAAGTCGTCCAGCGGCGCCATGCGGTCGCTGCCTCGCGCGCCGTAAAGAAGCACAAGCTCAGGCGTGTTCTTCCCTTCGGCGCGCCTCTGGGCAAACTGCCGGGCAAGCAGCAGAAACGGCGTCTGCCCCACCCCGCCGGCGACCATAATCAGCCGATCGCCGGGAAACGGCTGCGCCCCGCCGGAAATCACCCCCCAGCCGTTCCCCGAAGGGCCGATCAGCTCAACGGTATCGCCGGCGGCGAAGCCCGAGAGGATCCGGGTCATCTTCCCCACGACCAGATAGATGATCTCTACCCGGCCGGTGGCCGGATCGGCGTCGTAGACCGCGAACGGGCGGCCGCACAGCGGATCGAGCCGGCCGGGCAGCCGCAGGAGCGCGAACTGACCGGGTTGGACCAGCGGCACAAAACCGGGGGCATCTAAGGTAATCTTAAAGGTATCTGCGGCAAGCCGTTCGTTGGCCACCACCGTGACCTCGTCGGAAAATTTGGTTTGCTTCAGATTCATCACGTGCTTCTTTCACCCTATGCGGGCGTTTTTCTTATCGGGCGTGCCGGCGACCACTCTTGTCGGATACTCTTATCGGCCCTCACAGCTGGCTTTCAGCCGCCGCTGCAGCAGGTCGGCCAAAAACCGGCTTTGCTCGGGCGTCATCAGGCGGTCGTCCCAGCGCATCGCCAGCTGCAGCCTGCCGGCGTAGGACCAGACCCCCCAGGTGGCGAGCGTCTTGTACCGCAGCGGGGGACAGCCGAAGAAGTCCTCGATCGTCAGATCGCCGATTTTGACGCGGCCCTGTTCGTCGCACGGCAGGGGGAACCGATGGAGAATCCGCCCCAAGTTGGACAGAACGGTGGTCGACCAGCAGCGCTTGATCGCCATCTCCATCTCGATCCCGCCGGGGAGGACCCGGCGCCCCTCCAGGTTTTTGAGCAGGACGAGCCCCTGTTCCTTGTTTTTGATCATCTCGGTGGTTCGGTGGATCCCTTCGGCGAACGCGTCCGAGGCGTCGATCTGGCGCCGGCGCCGATCGATGAAGACCATCGAGACCATATTGGCGGCGTACATCGCGCGGTGTTTCTCGGTCCGCATATTGACGGGCATCGCGATGCGGAGCCACTTATTCCCCCGCGGACGGCCGCTTTTTTCCTCATCGGCGTCGATAAACTCGCGCATCACCACAAAGATATCGCGCAAAAGAAGGTCGTTGATCGTCATCCCCCTGCGCTGGGCCTCGGCGTGATAGGCGCTGGATTCCTCCACGGAAAGGGGTGTTTTTATGATGCGCGGATACGAGGCGATCGGCTCCGATTTATCGAGGTGGGACTGGCGCAGAAACGGCGTCGGGAAGCGGGCCACCAGCTGAAGGGTCGAAAGGGTATTGCGGAGGAGGAACCGCCAATATTTGGCGTAGGTCATCCCGTAGTCGTGGCGGATCACCCGGCTGTCTTCGGCCAGTTTCGGCAGGTCGGCGTCGATAACGCCCAACAGACGGCCGTAAGAAAGAAACAGGTCGCCTAAAAAACGGAGCATTCCGATACCGTCGGAAGCGGTATGGTGAATCTGGTGAAAGAATTCGTATTCCGCGGCCGAGCCGTCCGGACCGGTGAGCGTATCGAGGAACAGCCGCATCCCGCTGTTGGTGCGGATATCCCAGTCGATCGCCTCCGGCGCCGTGCCGAGCGGGCGGGTGCGGCGAATGATCGGGGGGATTTCGCCGTTCGGTTCCCAGAAGAACTTCCGGCCGCGGCGCACCACCTTCGAGTTGAGAAGCGGGTGACGCGCCATCGCCAGGCGGTACGCCTGATCGAACGCGTCGAAATCGATGGAACCGGTCAGGCGAAGTCCCTGGCAGGAATACATCGGGAAGGCGGGAGTATCGTCGACAAACATATACTCCTCGAACGGGGTCAGCCGATCCCATTTGTCCTGTTTGCGGTCCGGTCTGTCCGGTTTGCTCATAAAGCCATTCCCGAATCGTGAAAAAACACCCCCCCCTCCCCACGGGGGAAACCCCGTGGGGTCAAAGGGGCGGCAGAACATCCTCTCGCTCGCGCGTGTTACTTCACGGTGTCCATATCGACCCAGCGCTTCTCGGTGGCCGAAATCATCGCGGCCTCCAGAACGCGCTGCGTGTTGTAGGCGTCGGTGAAGCTCGGAAGCGGAACGACCGGCTCTTCGCCGTTGAGCTTGCGAAGGATATCGTAAGCCATGCTGGTGAAGCCGTGCTCGTAACCGATGAGGTGACCATCCGGCCAGTAGTTCCCCACGTACGGATGCTCCGCGCAGGTGCAGAGAATCTCGGACCAGCCCTGGATGCGGCGCGGCAGGGTCTGATCGAAGAACCACAGCTTGTTCATATCCTCGAAGCAGAACTTCAGAGCGCCCTTCGTCCCGTTGATCTCGAACCCGTTGTGGTTGAAGTTGCCGGTCGCCTGACGCGCGGCCTCGTACGAACCGACAGCGCCGTTGTCGTAGCGGCACAGGAACAGAACGGCGTCGTCGACATCGACATCCTTCATCACCTTCTCGCCGCCGCCGGTCGACTTGTTGTAGCGGATCTGCTCGTCGGTCAGGTTGGCCGGCGGGACTTCGCGCTGCTTGACGAACGTCTCGGCGATCGCGCCGCAGATCTCGGTGATATTCAGACCGGTAACGAACCGGGTCATATCGACGATATGGGCGTTGAGGTCGCCGTGGGCGCCGCTGCCGGCCAGCGACTTCTGGAAGCGCCAGGCGAACGGAACGTCGTCATGGCCCCATTCCTGCAGGTAGGTGGCGCGGACGTGGCGGATCTCGCCGATCCGTCCCTCTTTCACCAGCTGATGGGCCAGCGCGACGGCGGGGGCGCGGCGGTAGCAGAACCAAACGAACGTGTCGACGCCGGCCTGTTCGGCGGCTTCGGCCATTTCGCGGGCTTCCTGCAGGGTCCCGGCGATCGGCTTCTCGCAGGCGCACGGCTTGCCGGCGGCGATAGCGGCCTTCGCCGGCGGAGCGTGCATAAAGTTCGGGGTCACGATGTCGACCAGACCGATCTCGGGCTGCTTCACAAGAGCTTCCCAGTCGTGGGAGACATTCTGCCAGCCCCACAGGGGACCAAAGGTCGGGTCTTCGTTCTCTTGACCGAAGACGGTGTGCATTACCGAGCGAAGCTCCGGCCGGAAGAATTTATTCACCTGGCACCAGGCGACGGAGTGGGAACGTCCCATAAACCCCTGGCCAATCATCGCGACATTGATCGACTTCGTCATAACTAACCTCTCCTAAAATAGGGGGAAACGAACGCCCGGCGAAAACGCTCCTTCGCGCTTTCGGCCGGATTGAAAACTTTATGTCCTAACCGCCGAGGAAAGAGAACAAAACTTCCCCCGGGCGGCGGGCAGGCGGTTCGGTGAAGGACCGCCTGCCGCACACTACGCTTTATTGAAAATCTTTATCGCTCAGCGGACGGTAAAGAATCGGAAGGTCGCCCTCATACCAGCCGTTTTCCTTGGCCAGATACGCGCGCGTTCTGGCCAGCAGCCGCGGGACGGCCCGCGTGATATCCTCTTCGCCCGCCGACTCGGGAATCTCCTCGGTGAAGTACCGAACCACCCGGTCGCGCGGGGCCAACAGCGGACGGAGGCCGTCCTGCCTGACCCAGACGTTCATCTTGCCCGCGGCGCGGTTGTCCCAAACGCAGTAGGGAATCGCGGTAATCGCGTTCCCCGCGTCGTCGCGCGCGGTGATCACCGCCACGTCGCGGGCGCCGCTGTCGCGCGTCGCCTCAGAGTCGTCGGGGGTCGAGATGAAGCGCTCTTTGAACTGAACTTCGAAGTTCGGGTCTTTGGGGAGGGTGATATCGTCAACGGCGACCGTATTGTCACACTCCTCGAAGCAGTAGACGATCGGACCGCGCTGCAGGGCGACCCTGCAGCGATCGGCCTCCACCTGCGGGTTGGCCGTCATGCGGACCACCGGCATCGGGAAGTCACACTCATAGGTAAGCCCCTCGCTGGCGCTGAAGGGAACCACCGCGTAGCCGTCGGCGCCGGCCTCAGCGGCATCGGCGCACCAGCCGGGCACGCGGTACTTGAGGTAAAGCGTCTTGCCGTCGAGCGACGCCCCGTCTTTCGGCTCGGCCGAAAGGGTGAATACCACCTTGCCGTCAAACGGGTAGCCGGTCTTTTGCGAGATCTTCACCCGCGCGTCGGCCAGATCGACGGCCGCGTCCCCCTCGACAAAGAGGTTCGCCACGACGGTATCGTCCCCTTCGGCGCCGTCGCTTTTGGCGGTCGCGTAGACGTACCCCGGCAGCGAGGCGATCAGACGAATGACATTGGTCGGGCAGCAGGCGCAGCCGAAGAACGGCTGACGATGGTGGTCGCCGTTGGCCCGCAGTTTATTAACATAAAAGTAGCGGTCCCCCGAAATCGAGTACCCCGAGAGCATCCCGTTGTAGAGGGCCCGCTCCATCACGTCGACGAACTTCGCCTGGCCGGTGGAGAGGTTCATTCGGTGTGCCCACAGAACCAGCCCGATCGCCGCGCAGGTCTCGCAGTACGCCGTATCGTTCGGGAGGAAGAACGAGCCGCGGAACCCCTCGTTGGAGGCGTCCGACCCGATCCCGCCGGTGATATACATCTTCTCGCGGGTCACGTTGTTCCAGAGCCGGTTCATCGCCGCCATCAGCTCCGTGTCGTGGTAGTACCCCGCCACGTCGGTCGCTCCCGAGAAGCAGTACATCGCGCGCACGGCGTGGCCGACGATCTCGCTTTGCTGGCGCAGCGGAATATGGTCCTGGCAGTATTCGCCGAAGAGCCCCTTCTCGCGCCCGTCGGCGACCCCGCGGCAGTCGATAAAGAACTTCGCCTCGTCGAGGTATTTTTTCTCACCGGTGAGCTCGTAGAGTTTCACCAGCGCCAGCTCGATTTCCTCATGGCCGGCGACATTCTTCAGCTGCCCTTCCCCCGCCCCGTAGCGGCTGCAGATCAGATCCATCTGCCGGCGGCTGACATTCAGCAGCGAGTCGTCGCCGGTGGCGCGCTTCCAGGCGACGGCCGCCTCGGCCATATGCCCGGCGCAGTACAGCTCGTGCATCGACGCCAAGTTGGTCCATTTTTCGTCGGGCTTCTCGAGAATAAACCAGCACATCAGATAGCCGTCGTCCTGCTGCGCCGAGGCGATCGCCTCGATCCAGCGCGACGCGTCGTCGTGAATCTCTTTGTCGTCCTGGGCCGCCAGGGCGTAGGCCAGCCCCTCGATCACCTTATAGACGTCGGAGTCGTCGAAGTAGATCCCCTCGAACTTCCCCTCCATCGAGCCGCCCGCCTTGCGGAAGTTATTGATGCGCCCGGTCTGGTTCTCGCACCAGTCGATATTGTGGCGTGCCGAGACCGTCCGGTTCGTCTCGATGCGGGGGGCCCAAAAACCGTCGGTCAGATGGACCTCGGTGAACGGCACCTCGGTCAGCGGCCGCTGGAGCTTCGGCGGCTCCTCGGCAAATAGGGAAGCGCCCACAATAATCGCGGCGGCGGCAAACAACAGCAAAGAAAGGGTTCTTTTCATTCTTTCGGCTCCTCGTACCCGTAGCGCTCGATATACCCGTGCCAGCGGCGGGTGATCTCGGAGCGAATTTCGGGGGCGATTTCAAATTTGTTCTTTTTATAGTTCTTTTGGGTCGCGGCGAAGTCGACGAACTTCTGGCGGTAGAGATCAAAATCTCCCAGCCGGAGTTTTTCGTAGATCTTCTGGAGCGTCTCGATCGGAGCGCCGGTGAGCTGGTCGAACGAAATATCGATCAACTGGTCGTCGCGCAAAAGGTGAATATCTTCCTGATAGGCGGCGTCCATCCGCTCGAAGTCGCAGAAGACCTTCTCCTGAAGGTTCTCCCCCCTGGGGATCTGAACCCCATGGGTGCGCGACAGCTTCATCCAAAGGTTATAGGTCGACGGGAAGAGCGTGTACGGATCGCGGTGGAGATAGACGAACTTCGCGTCGGGGAAACGCTCTAAGATCGCCTTGATCCGGGCGGTGTGCGGCGGCGATTTGAGGAGGATTCTCTTCGGGTGGGCGACGGTCAGCGCCTTTAGGAACCAATGGAACCGATCGAGCCACTTTTGACGGTCGGCGTCGGAAATATCGCGCAGGGTGAGATACTCGGGATAGATCGGCGGATTGTTCGGGAAGAGTATATTCAGATAGGGACTGGGGATTCCCAGCACGCACAGGGCGAACTCGTCTTCCTGCGGGCGGCCGAGCCCGGCGGCCATGTTGTCCATCGGCCGCTTTTTCGGCATCAGCAGCCCGACGAACGGCCGCAGAAACGGCCCGGAGAAGATAAAGTGCGACGGCGCGAAACAGGTATAGGTATCGGCGGTAGTAAAGCGATCGTCCAAGATCATATACTCGTGCAGCAGGGTGGTTCCGCTGCGCCAATGCCCCAGAATAAAGACCGGCGGGGCGACAAGCTCCTGAGAGCGAATCTTCCGGCCGAAGAAGATATTCTGACACAAGGCCAGAGTCGAGTTCATTACGCTCAGCCCGGAGATAAGCACCCCCATCGCCACCCGGTGGATACCGAACCGAAAATGCCCCGCCTTCAGCGCGCCGTACCACGCGCCGACGGTAACGCCGTCCCAGAACCGGGGGTTCCAGAAACGATCGGCGCTGCCGCTTGTCTCTTTATTGCTGACGGGGATTGAAGAACGTGTCTTCATGCTCATTTCCTAAGAAGCTCTGCCGCGGCCGCGGGCGATTCCACCGCGCGGCCGCGCTCGGGAAGTCATTCGGCCCAATCGGGATTCGGCGCCGGCAAAACGCGCCCGGGGGTCGTCATCAGCCCCTCGATTTCGTGGGCGGTCCGCGAGACGTCATCCGGGTCGGTCAGGACCTCGACGGTGATTTCGAACAGGCGCGACTGCCCCGGCTCGAGGGTCGCCACCCGGCCGTGAGCTTTCTCGAACGAGCGGGTATTGGGGAAGTTAATGCACGGCTCCATCGCCGTGACGTAGGTATCGCCGTTGGGACGCTGAAGTTTCCAGATGAGGAAGTGGGGGAATTGCTTCTTGCTGAAGCCGACACTGATGCCGCGGTCGTTCTTCTCATTGATCAGAAGCACTTTGGTCCGGCCGGCGGCGTCGGTCGCTATATCGAAGAGGAAGCACGACTCCGGACGGCCGACGACTTCCGGCTGATAGATATCCCAGCCGTCGAGTTCCGAGGCGGCGTTGCCGTCGCGCGGCGACATCTCGTGGAAGGGAACCACCACCCGCGCGCCGGGGGTGACGAACGGCCGGCCCGTGTTGATATGATAGAGCAGCTGGAATTCGGCCGGTTCCGAGGAAAGGTTGGTCACCTTGTCGGTCACTTCCAGACGGTTGCTTCCGGCGAAGGTGGTGTAGGTGACGGTCAGCGCCATGCGCTTGGTAAACAGCGACGCCTCTTCGACGACCCCTTGAATCATAATCTCGCCGGTCACCGGATCGAGGGTGACCTCGACCTTGCGCGCCGGGGTATTGGCGATCCGGCCATGGAGCGGCCAGCGCAGGGCGCCGGACTCGTTGAACTCGGGGGCGCCGTTATTCTCCAGCCCGCAGCGGGCCAGCCACTCGTCGAACCCCTCGAGCCAGCCGAGCCCGTTGGGGGCGTAGTTCGGGACGAGTTTCGGATGAACCGGACCGTGAACGGGGGAGTCCCACTTCAGTTCGACATCGCCGCAGCGGCCGCGCCAGATACCCATCCCGCGGGTCGGGATAATGACGAACGAAAACCGGCCGTTATCGACCTCGATGATATCGACGCCGTCGGAGTTTCCTCCGTAGAGGCGGCGCTTGGTGATCCTAAAAGGAACCGCGCCGTCGGGGCCGTGGAAGACCTCTTTTAAGTCGAGGGTCTCTGAATAGACGCCGCTGTCAACATCGATCACCGTCCGCGTTGTACGTGTCATAAACGCCAGTCCTATCTCATTGGCTTTTGTTTTGCGTTCCCCGCCGTTTTTTCGGCACCATCCCCCCACAGATACATTGGATTATCAACAAACTTCAGGGGCGCGTCAATACGCGCGCTGATATATACGGGGAAAACAAGAGAAAATTTAAGGGGAGTCGGTATCCTTGCCGGGAAGGTCGGAAAGGCGAACCAGACCGTAGATTTGGAGGAACTTCTTGGTCGTGCCGTAGAGGAACGGCCGTCCCGGTTCTTCGAGCCGGTCGGTGATCCGAATCAAGTCCATCTCCATCAGCTGGCGGAGGATATCGCCGCACTGGACCCCGCGGATCTCCTCGATCTTCGCGCGGAGGATCGGCTGCCGATAGGCGATGATCGAGAGGGTCTCCATCGCCGCGGGGGAGAGCCGCACCTCGATCGGAACCTCCTGAAGCCGGAAGAGCCAGGGGGCGAACTCCGGGCGGGTTCGCAGCTGGTACCCGTCGGCGACCTCGACCACGCCGAAGGCGCTGTTGTCCGCCAGGTACCGACGATTCAGCTCACGCAGCAAAGAACGGACCTTCCCCGGATCGGCGATTCCGGCCAGATTCGCCAGACGCCGGCCGGAGACCGGCTCGCGGGCTAAAAACAGCGCGGCTTCCAGCCGCGCGGTGTCGGTCAGTTCCGCCATAACGCTGTTCAATCGGTGACGGGAAAAAATAACCCCGGAGAATCTTAAAGTCGGCAGATCCGTATCCTAGAGTCGGTAGATCTGTATATTATCCCGGTGAATCACCTCCTCGTAGGGGCAGTCGCCGAGGACGTCTTTGATTTCGCCGCAGTGCAGGCCGAGGATCTTCCCCACCTCGTCGGAGGTGTAATTCACCAGGCCGCGGGCGATCTCATCCCCGTCGCGCACCCGCACGGCGACGATATCGCCATGCCCGAACCGGCCGGCCACCGCGACGACGCCGGCCGGCAGCAAGCTCTTGCCCCGATCCAAAAGCGCCTCGGCGGCGCCGGCGTCGATGGTGATCGTCCCCTTCGGCGCGGCGGCGTAGCCGAGCCATCGTTTGCGGGCGGGGATCCGCCGGCTCGGGAAGAAGACGGTCCCGACATCCTCGGCGGCGAATATCTTAGTGAGAATCCGCGGGTCGTCCCCATTGGCGATCATCACCACCCCTCCGGAGGAGGTGACGGTCCTGGCGGCGATCAGCTTGCTCGACATTCCCCCTTTGCTTCGGACGGAGCGTTTTTCGGCGACCATCGACATGAGCGACGGGGACCAGGTATCGACCGTCGAAATCAATCGCGAGCCGCTCAGGGCCGGGTCGCCGTCGTACAGGCCGTCGACGTCGGTCAGCAGAATCAGCAGCGGCTCGAGGAACAAATTGGCAATCAGCGAGGCGAGCCGATCGTTGTCGCCAAAGGTCAGTTCGTCGGTGCTGACGGTATCGTTCTCGTTGACGACCGGCAGAACGCCGTAGTCCAAAAGCGACAGGAAGGTATTGCGGACATTCAGGTAGCGCTGGCGGTGAATCAGGTCGCCGGAGGTCAGCAGCACCTGCGCCGGATAGAGCCCGTGAGCCGCCAGCGCCTCTTCATAGGTCTGCATCAGCTTGCTCTGCCCGATGGCGGCGACCGCCTGCAGTTTCGGCCGATCGGACGGGCGCTGCTCCAGACGCAGCAGCCCGACACCGGCGCCGACCGCCCCGGAACTGACCAGGATCACCCGTTTTCCCCCTTGGCGCAGGGCCACCAGCTCATCGGCCAGCGCGCCGATGCGGGAGGAATTGAGCCGGCCGTCGGCGGCCGTCAGGACATTGGTCCCCACCTTCACCACCACGGTTTGCGCCGTCTGGACGATCTCTTGCCTGCTTAAGCTGATCATTTTTGTCTTTTGCTAACGAAACGAAACCGGAAAAATTTTTGCCCCCGTTCCCCGGCGGGGGAGCGAAATAATCACTCGCGGGAAAAAGGAGTATATCGAATCTGTCTGTTTTCAAAAAGGGGAAAAACCCTCTTTCCCCCTCCTCCACCAGGTTGGCAACCGGCCGCCCGGCGTTAAAATTTCCCCTTAGTGTTTCCGCCGTCTAAAAGGCGCGGTCGCGCGCCGGGCTCCCCGGGCCCGGAAAAAGTCTCCCCGAGACAAGGCGGCATCGTACCCTCTAACGGAAAGAACATACGATGAGTGATCTCCACGAAGAATGTGGTATTGCGGCTGTCTATCACCTTCCGGGGAAACCCGCCTCTTCCCTTTGTCCCGCTCAGGGCCCCGGCGAGGTTTCCCGACTCATACCTCGAATGCTTCTCGACCTGCAGAACCGCGGTCAGCTGGCAGCCGGAATCACCTCGTACGCGCCTGATCGCCGACAGCTTATCGACACCTACAAAGAGGTCGGTTCGGTCGCCGAAGTGTTCCACCTCAGCCATCGGGCGATGTACCACGACCTGATGGACGAGTACGCCGGCCCGGCGGCCATCGGCCACGTCCGCTACGCCACCGTCGGCCAAGAGGACAAAACCCACGCGCAGCCGTTCGAGCGTCACCATATCAAAAAGTTCAAGTGGTTCAGCTTCGCCTTCAACGGCCAGCTGGCCAACTTCGAGGAACTCCGCAGCCGCCTCCTCAAAGACGACAACACTTATCTGGCGCGTGAGTCCGATACCGAGATCTTCCTTCACTTCCTCTGCAACGCGCTGGCCAAAGAGGCCCGCCAAGGCGACCCCGATCCGTACGTCATCTGCAAGAAGATGGCCGAGCCGCTGGACGGTTCCTGGTGCATCGTCTTCCTCAACGCCCACGGCGAGATGTTCGTCGCCCGCGACCCGATCGGGGTCCACCCGCTGCTGTACGCGTTCGACGGTTCGCTCTTCGCCGCCGCCAGCGAGTCGGTCGCCCTGTTCAACCTCGGTTTCCGCAGCGACCAAATCAAGAACGTCGAGCCGGGCCAGGTGATCATCGTCAATCAAGAGGGCGTTCGGTTCGAGCGCTTCGCCGAGAAGTGCCCCTCCGCCCACTGCTTCTTCGAATGGGCCTACTTCGCCAACGTCGCCAGTACCCTCGACGAAAAGAGCGTCTATCTGGCCCGCAAACGCTTCGGGGAAGAGATGGCGATTCAGGAAGATATCCCGATCGACGAAGACTCGATCGTCGTCCCGGTCCCCGACACCGGCAAGGCGGCGGCCGACGGCATGGCGTACAAGCTCGGCATCCCCTGCCTGGAGGGGCTCATCCGCAACCGCTACAGCGGCCGAACCTTTATCGAGGGAGGGGAGTACCGCTGGCGCAAGGCCGAGACCAAATACACCCCGCTGGAAGAGGTGCTCAGCGGCAAGCGGGTCTTCCTGGTCGAAGACTCCATCGTCCGGAGCACGACGATGCGCGTTCTGCTGAAGCGGATCCGCGAGGTCGGCAAGGCGAAAGAGGTCCACGTCCGGCCCGCCTGTCCGCCGATCGTCGGACCCTGCTTCTACGGTGTCGACATGTCGACCTACAAAGAGCTTTTCGCCCCGCCGTTCTTCTCCCGCCGCGGCATGCCGATCGACCAGTGGAAGCTCAATCGCGAGATCGAGGACGAGATGGCCAAAGATATCGGCGCCGACTCGCTGCGCTTCCTGGCGATCGACGCTATTCCGCGCGCCATCGGTCTTCCGGCCGATCGTCTGTGCACCGCCTGCGTCAACAACCGCTACCCCACCCCCTGGGGCGAGAAGCGCGCTATGATCGCTTTCGAGGAGTACGACCGCGCGTTTAAGGACGGTACGCTTCAGAGCACCGCCGTTCACGAGTAAGGCCTTTAACTTGCCGCGAAGGCGACAAAAACGAAGCGGGGATACCAAGCATCCGTGCCGGTATCCCCGCTTTTTTTAAAGCGTGTGATTCCTCCTTGTCACGCTTTTATCGCTTCGCGGTCAGCGGAACCTGGGCCAAAAGCGCCTCCAGTTCACGTTTTTCCTTTCCGATCTTCACCAGGACGTCGCTGGCGCGTGCCTGGAATTCCTCCCACTCCCCGGCCGCGGCGCCGAGAGAATCGGTCCGCCGCCCGGATCGGGCCGCCTCTGCCGGCCAGTCGGCCATCCGCTGCGCGCGACGGGTGAGCGCCTCTTCACGGGCGGCCAGTTCATCGGCGAGGAGGCGCAGCCGCTGCTGCTGTTCGTCCAGCTGCGCGGCGCGCTCATCGAGCCGGCGGCTTTGGGCGTCGATTTCGCTCTGGCGCTCGGCCATCTCGAGTTTGGTTTGGCGGACGATCTCCTCGAATTTGGCTATCCGGGCGTTGAGCCCCGTCTCGCGGCGTACCAGGGAATCGTTCTCGAACGGCACCTCCTCACGATCCTCGTCCGCCGGTTCCATCACGGGCATCCCGCTTCGAAAGCCGGTCGGAGACCGAAAGTCGGCCCGCACGTGGTAGGTTGTTTCGATCGGCATTGTCATGATTTTCCTCTTCTCGGGCCGGTGGGAACAGTGGCCGCCGGGCCTCCCGGCCGGTAGTCGCTTAAATTTTGAGCCGCATCGCGGCGAACGGCTGCCAATGAACTGCCTCGGGCACAGTGGCTGCCGGGCCTCCCGGCCGAACGGCTGCCAAAGAACTGCCGTGGGCATAGTGGCCGCCGGGCCTCCCGGCATAATCGTTTTAAACCTCCCTACCGGTACTATCGTCAAAATCTTCTTTTTTTATAAGTTTTTCTGTTCCGCTTGAAAAATTTTTCGAAAAATCGATTATTTTCGCCTCGATTTTGACCATTTTGCGATTGTCGGGACTATCATTTCTTGTGAAAGCGTGTTATGTTAGACACAAGCTGTAAGGCATACCTTTACGGGGGTGAACTGGATTCGACCGGGCCCTGAAGGATGTTGCTGCGTGTCGTGGTTGGTCAGCAGGCCACGTAAAAAGCCGACTAAAAAATCAATTGCCAATAACCAAATGGCTATGGCCGCCTAAGAAAAGGCAGCCCTGGTCCTAGAGCCTTCGCCGAAGAGGCGCTTGCGACCGGTCATCCAATTTCGGATCGCGCCCCGTCACGCCGAACACGCGAGGCGCTAAAAAACGTTTTCGGACCGTCCAAGAAGAATCGCTGCCGGTTTCGAGTCTTCGCGGACTAAATCCAAACAGATCGGACACACACGTAGACGCGCATTTGGATCGGTTTCGGGACGCGGGTTCAATTCCCGCCACCTCCATAGCTTGCTTACCGCTCGAGGCGAGCGAACCCGCTTTTCGTGGCGCCTCTCGGTTTCGTGTTCGTGTTCGTGTTCGTGTCATCAGCGCCTTCAGGCATTTAGTGCCTGGGCGCTCGCGCTTCGGAAGACGGTAGGTGCTGCCCGGCTAGTCTTTTGAGCAATTTGTACCGGGAGCACCCTGAAAGAGACCTCGCCATGAAGATTTACGTAGGCAACCTCTCCTACCGTACCACCGAGGACGAGCTGCGCGCCGCCTTCGAGCCGTTCGGCAACGTCGGTTCGGTCGACATCATCATCGACCGTGAGACCGGCCGCAGCAAGGGCTTCGGCTTTGTCGAAATGCCCAGCGACGCCGAGGCCCAAAGCGCCGTCGAGGCGCTCGACGGCAAAGAGCTCGGCGGCCGTCCGCTGCGCGTCAACGAAGCGCGGCCCCGTCCGACCGGCTTCGGCCCGCGCGGCGGCCGTTTCGACCGCGGTCCTCAGACCCCGCGCAATTAGACGCGCGGCGGTTCTTTAACCCCAAGCGGCGGCACCAACGGCATCAGGTTCGCAAAACCGCGTCTCGACCTGTCTTAAGGAGAGCGGTATTGTGTGCTTATGGGTTGGTGTCGTTTTTTATATCCCGATCCGCGCGCTTTCATCGGCGCTTTCGGGCATTCACCGGCGAAGGCGAAAATATTTTTTTCTCCCCCGCTTTGGGGCGTTTCCCCCTTGTCGCTAAGACAAAAGCGGGTAAAATACTCCCTTGACGCTTGGGGCGGGCAGTTGTTCACTCAAGTGTTCTTTACGCCTTGATAGCTCAGTTGGTAGAGCAAGCGGCTGTTAACCGCTGGGTCCTAGGTTCGAGTCCTAGTCGAGGCGCTAGACGACAAAAACCCCTAAGGGTCTCCCTGAGGGGTTTTTTTGTCTCCCCTCCCAAGCAATAAGTCTTGCGTAAAATCTCCTACCCCCCCGGACAAAGCAGGAGCGTTCGAATGGATTTCGATCAGTTGATTTCGCGGCACGCGGTACGATTAAGCGCGGACGGGCCTCACTGCGATATCGTCCTCTTCAGCCGCGTTCGGCTGGCCCGCAATATCAACGGTTATCCTTTCGCCGGGCAGATGTCCGACCAAGACCGCCGCACGCTGATCGGCCTTATCCGCCGGGCCGCCGAGAGCTTTTTCCCGCTCGACACCACCGTCTGGCTCGACCTCCAGAAGACCGGCGCCACCGACCGCCTCTGTCTGGTCGAGCGCCGCCTGATCAGTGATACCTTCGCCGAGGAGACCTCCCCCAGAGCGATGATGATCGACGGCGAGGAGCTGTTCACCATCGCGGCGCTCGATGAGGATCACCTGCGCGTCAACGCCTTCGCCTCGGGGTTGGATTTTCCCGCGGCGTGGCAGCGCGCTTCCCATATCGTCTCTCATTTCGAGGAAGAGTTTGTCTTTGCCTTTGACCAGCGCCGCGGCTACCTAACCGCCTGCCCCTCCAATACGGGGACGGGGCTTCGCGCCGCCGCGCTGCTGCATCTGCCCGGCCTGATCGCCACCGGCGAGTACAATCACTTCAGCCAGAGCCTGCAGCAGATGAACTTCACCGTTCACGGTGTCGGCGGCAAGGGGATGCACTCCCCCGGGGCGCTTTTCCAGGTCTGCAATCAGATCTCGCTGGGTCCCTCCGAGGAAGAGATCCTCGCCTCGCTGGAGGAAATGCTTCCGCGGGTCCTCCAATACGAGCGGCGCGCCCGGGAAAACCTCGTTAAGACCCGCGGCGACCAACTGTCCCAGCAGGTCAGCGCCGCGATGAATCATCTGGAAACCGCGCGGCGGATCACGGTGGACGAGGCGCTCGCCGACCTGTCGATTCTCCGGCTGGGGTACTGCCTCGGCCTTCAGAAAGAGGTCTCCGTCAAGCGGGTGAACGACCTGATCTTCCGGATTCAGCCGGCCCATCTTCAGAAGATCGCCGACCACGAACTGTCGGAGGACGAGGACGAAACTTTCCGCGCCGGTTATCTCCACCACCGGCTGCCGTGATACTGCTTGCTTTTCTTCCCAAACGGGTGATAATATCATATAATATTCATATAGTCGGTATCTGTTAAATCACCCGGCGCTCGGCATCCCGTCCGAACGCGCCGCCTGCTTTCGGGCACGTTTTGCCATGTCAGACGATCAGTTACTCAACGACAACAGCAACGCTCATCTTTCCCCCACGCTTCGGGCTCGGCTTCAGCAGTGCTACGCGTTCGGCAACCAGAAGATGCAGGGCGGCGATCACGACTACGCCAACGAGATGTTTCGCCAATGTTTCCTCGGGAACATGTCGAACCTGATCTACCTGCAGTCGTTCGTCGCCAACCTCCGCCTGAAGTACAAAAACAACAAAAAGGGAGCGGCGTTCGCCAGTATCAAAACGGGCAAGAGCCGCACCTCGATGAAGGTGGCCGAAAACCGCGCCCGGCACGAAGACGTTCTGCGCTTAGGCGCCGAGATTTTAGAGCTCAACCCGTGGGACTCGGCGACCTTCTTCGCCATGGGCAAAGCCGCGCTGGAGCTCGGCTACGACGACACGGGGCTGGCCCTTTTAAAGCACGCCATTGAGTGCAATCCCAACGACGTCGACATCAACCGCTTCGCCGCGCAGCAGCTCAGCGAGCGGAATATGTACACCGACGCGATCGCCTGCTGTCAGCGGATCATCAACGCCAAAAAAGTCGACCGCGAGGCCTCGCGCATGATCGGCGACCTGATGCTCCGTCAGACGATGGACCAGATGGAATCGAAAAAGGAGAAAAACAAGCGGGACGCGGCCGAACGGGCCGAAGCGCCGCAGGTCCCCGAAGAAGACGTCTACGAAAAGAAACTGGCGAAGACCCCCGACGACCGCGATCTGTGGCTCTCTTACGCCGATTTCTACTTTCAGAAGAAGAACTACCGCAAGGCGGAGGATACCTTCCGCCGCGCGCTGAAGAACTTCCCCGACGACGTTGACTTCACCGTCCGCCTGCTCGAGCTGCAAAAGCTGCGCGCCCGCGACGAGGTGGTCCGCGCCAAAGAACTGCTGGCCAAAAACCCCGACGACGCGGCGCTCAAAGAGCGCTTCGCCAAACTGCGGGAGGCCTTCGACGAGAAAACCCTGGCGCTGATCAAGCATAAGCTGTCGGTCAATCCCACCGCCACCGCGACCCGTTACGAGCACGGCATCTACCTGGTTCAGCACGGCCAGTTCGCCGAGGCGATCGCCGAGCTTCAGACGGCGCAGCAGGACGAGTCGATCCGGTCGGACTGCGCCCTGGCGATAGCGTTCTGTTTCGAGAAGCTCAAAAAATACAAGCTGGCGATGACCAATTACGAAACGGCCATCCGCCTGCTGGGGAACAAGGTCAGCGAACCGATCAAACGCGCGCTGTACGGCGCCGCGCGGCTGAGCGCCGTGCTCGGCGATTATAAGACCGCCGAACAGTACGCCACCCGCCTGGCGGGGATAGATTTTTCTTATAAAGATATAGCCCAGCTCCTTGACAAGATCACCGAACGGCTGCAAAATTAGTTCCCGATTGTATAAGCAGCCGCGCGCGGTTAAGAAGGGGGTTCCTTCCCACCCTTAGCGCGTTCGGCAATACACCACCCAACGATGCCGGGGCCGCCGCAAGAAAGCGGCCCCGCGGTATCAGCAACCCCAAGCGAGAATATGCCCAATACCAAAAGTGCGAAAAAGCGGCTCGTCCAGAACGAGAAGACCCGTCTGCGTAACCGTTCGGCCCGTTCGTTCGTCCGTAACCGGATCAAGAAACTGATCGCGACCCTCAAGACGGGTGATTTCGCCGCCGCCGAAGAGCAGTTCAAGTCGGTCTGCTCCTCGCTCGACCGCGCCGCCGCGAACAAGATCTGGCACCGCAACAACGTCAGCCGCAAAAAGTCCCGTCTTTCCGCGCTGATCCGCAAGACCAAGCTGGCCGCCGGCGAGAAGAAGTAAAAAAAGCCCCGCCGTCCCCCATTTAGGCGCTTCTTAGGCCCGGCGGGGGGCGGATGTGCGGTTCTTTTGGGAAGACGAGCGGGCGAAAAAACCGCGGTTCCTGCGCTGTCACCGGTGGTTGTCGTGACAGCGTTCGCCTTTTTTAGTGTAGTCCGCCACGATACGGTTTTGTCCGTGGGAAGGAGACTGTTATGTCAGCCATCACGCTTCGGATCATCGACGGGCCCGACCGCGGAAAAGTCTTCGAGAACCTCACTCTTCCGGTTACCCTCGGGCGGGACGACGGCAATCTGGTCGTCTTAAACGACGACCGGGTCAGCCGCTTCCACGTCAAGCTCTTTGAGGAGAACGGCAAGGTGGCCCTGGTCGACCTGGGGAGCACCAACGGCACCCTGATCAACGGCGAGCCGATCAGCATTTGGGCGATGCGCCCGGGCGACGTCATCCTTCTTGGCCGAACCTACCTGCTGTTCGGCACCAAAGCCGAGATCGCCTCGCGTCTTCGCAAGCTCTCCCGCGGCGCCGGGGCCAAAGACCCCGCTGTTCCCGAGGGGGCCGTCCCCGTCTCGATGGGGAGTTCCCCGCCGAACGAGTCGCTCAGCTTAGGCGGAACCGAGAGCAATTCGGCGACCGAGATCTTCAGCACCTCGCTGCAGGTTCTCGAGCGCGAGTTCCTCGCCGAGCTGTCGCCCAGCGAGATCGCCCAACTCCACTCGCTGACTCCTCCTCCCCTGCCCGACTCGTTCACCGCCGATCAGGCGCAGTGGCTGTCGCAGTGGCTGCTTTACGTCACGCTGCGGCTGCGGGTCATCACCGGCTCGGTCTCTTCCCCCGGCGCTAAAGACGCCAACGTCGACGAGCTGTTCGCCCAGCGCCGCAGCGAGAAAAAAGAGCGCTCCCGCAAGACGGCCGAGGAAGCCGACGACTCGCGCGTTACGCTCCCGCCGCGGCAGTGGCAGAACCTTCTGGACCTCTACGGCCTGGTCTCGCACTACCTGTCGCACCTCAATAAATAGTTCAAGCGAACTTCCCCCCCAGGGCGGCCAGCTCTTGGCGCCGGGGGCGCAGCTCTTCGCGGAAACAGTCGCTCCAAAAAAAGATCCCCCCCTTCGCGGCGGGGAACCCGAGCGCGAAGACCAGCGCGCGGTCGACGTCGTCTTTGCTCGCGACGATCCCCTCCTCTAAGATCCGTTCCCCTTCGCGCAGGATACCGAGAAACAGCCGCGCGGCGATCCGCTCCTCATCGCTTTCCCCTTTGATCCCGTACGCCGAGCCCCAGCGCGCGCGGATCGAGGCGAGCAGCTCGCCGAGCGTCGGATCCTCGGCTCCAAAATCGGCCCAATTCCCCGCGCTGGCGTAGCGATAGAAGCCGACCCCGTTTTTGCGTCCCAGGCGGCCGCCATCGACCATCAGGGGGAGCAGTTCCATCGCGGCGATCCGCTCGGGAAAGACCTTGTAGAAGGTCCAGCCGCTGTGCATCGTCACATCGAGCCCGATCTCGTCGATGATCCGAAACGGCCCCATCTCCATCCCGAACCGCCGGGCGGCCGACTCGATCTTTTCCATCGGCGTCCCCTCGATCAGCAGCGCCATCGCCTCGTCGAGATAGGGATTCAAAAGCCGATTGACGAGGAACCCGGGCCCGTCGCCGACGGTGATCGGCCGTTTATCGATCGCCTCGGCCAGATGCCGCGCGGCGGCGACGGTCTGCGGCGCGCAGTTCGGCGAGGGGATCACCTCGACCAGAGAACGCTTGCGGACCGGATGAAAGAAGTGCAGCCCGCAGAAGCGCTCGGGCGTTAAATGCCCGCCCGCCGCCAGCCCTTTGGCCAGATCGGCGATGCGCAGGGTCGAGGTATTCGTCAACAGGAGTTTACCGGCACTTAAAAGCGGGTCGATCTGGCGGTAGAACTTCTGCTTGACCTTCAGTTTTTCGACGATCGTCTCGATAACCACCTCGGCGCGGGCCAGTTCTTTGGCATCGCCGGCGACGGTCAAAAGCCGCTCGACCCGACAGCGCGCCTCGGCGTCGGCCCCCTCGTCCCCGTCGGCCAGCTGGGCGGCCAGTTCCTCGGCGACCCGGCCGGGGGCGCGCGCAAGCGCCTCGGCGCTGCTGTCGTACAGCGTCACCGGCCATCGCGCGCGGAGGAACGCCGCGGCGATCGAGCAGCCCATCAGCCCCGCCCCGACGATCGCCGTGGGAGGGACGGCCGACGGTTTCTCACAGGGCCGGGAAAGCCCCCCGCCCAGACGGCGGATATATTCCTCGGTCTTCTCGGCCGGGAGAGGATCTCGAAAAAAGGGGGAGGTCATTGTTTTGGGTGCTTTCGGTCCGCTTGCGTTCGGTATCGTTCGGCTCTCGGCAAACCTTGTGGGTGAAGGCCCGCTTAGACAACCATTATATCGGGCCGGAAGGGAAAAAACTTCTCTTCCCCCGTCTTGATAACAGTGAAAAACGGCATTATAATGGCCGACGTGTGGGGGAGTCCTCGCGTCCTTGGTGTAGTGGTAGCACGGTAGCTTCCCAAGCTCCAGGTGTGGGTCCGATTCCCATAGGACGCTTAAAGCGCCGCCGGCAAGAGTGATCTTACCGGCGGCGCTTTTTTTATACTCTCTTTTTCGGTTCCCGCTTACCGCCGGTCGGCGGCGGAGGCGCTTTTTCGGCGCATCGCGCGAAGCCCCCCGAGGGAGAACCTTCGGATATGCTCGATCCGCCGCGCCAGATCGACATCGACGAACGGCCTTTGTCCCGCGTCCCCGCAGATCGGGGTGCGGCACTGCGAGATAATGCTCATTGTCGCCAGGCGAACCGCCTGATCGTCGGCCTCCGGCCCCAGGATCTCGCGCACCTGGCTGCCGACCGCCCGGCGCAGCGGGACGACGACCGTCTGTCGGATCACCGCCAAAAGCTCGGTCGGCTGGGCGAGCTCTTTGCGCCAGATCTCCTGATCGGCCGCGCGCCGGTCGGCCGCCGCGCGCACCATCGCCCCGATCAGCCAAACCAGCCGCCTCGCGGCGGTCTTCCCCGGGGGGGTATCGCCGAGGCGGTAGCGCCGGCGGGTCCGCTCCCAGGCGCGCTGCCACGCCTGACGGTAGAGCGTCTCTTTATCGGTGAAATGGTAGTTGATCAGCGCCGGGTTGACCTGCGCCTCTCGGGCGATTTCGGCCATCGTCGCGTCGCGGAAGCCGCGGCGGGCGAATACGCTCCCCGCCGCGTCCAAAATCCGCCGCCGCGTTTCGGCGCCGTCGCTGCGTACTCTCATCGATTCGGACTCCCTTCTTTGACGCCCGCCCGGCTTAGAAGTACAGGTCGTGCTCTCCCTTATTGACCTGCTCCAGCCGGGTGATCAGCTGAGGTTTGATCTTTTCGTTCTGATAGCGCTGCATCTCTTTTTTCACCAGCGCCTCGCCGACGGCCTTGGTCTGGGGCGAAGCGTAGTCGTTCAAGTACTCCGAGAAGGTCAGCAGCGCGTTGGGAGTGCAGAAGTTATGGATGAAGCCGGGGATGGCGAATTCCATAAAGTGCTCGCCGGTGCGCCCCTTGCGGTAGCAGGAGGTACAGAAGCTCGGGACATACTCCCGCTCGGCCAGCCATCGGATCACCTCGTCAAGCTCGCGCGGGTCGCCGACCTGGAACTGCTCGCGGTTGAGCTGCTGTCCCTGCTTGTCCTTCTCCTGATAGGAGCCGATCTCCAGGCGGGTGCCGGCGTCGATCTGCGAGACGCCGAACTCGATAACGTCGTCGCGGACCGCCTTCGACTCGCGGGCGGTCATAATCAGCCCGGTGTACGGGACGGCCAGGCGCAGGATCGCCACCAGCCGCTTGAACTGCGCGTCGGTAACGCGGTAGGGAAGGTCTTCCAGCGCCAGCCCGTTGGCCGGCTGAATCCGCGGGAAGCTGATCGTGTGGGGACCGACATTGAACTGCCGCTGCAGATGCAGCGAGTGGGCGATCAGCGCCAGCACCTCGTACTTCCAGTCGTAGAGCCCGAAGAGGACCCCGAGCCCGACATCGTCGCAGCCGGCCTGAAGGGCGCGGTCCATCGCGTTGAGCCGCCAGAAGTAGTCGGCCTTATCGGTCCCTTCCGGGTGATAGACGGCGTAGGTCTTGCGGTGATAGGTCTCCTGGAAGATCTGATACGTCCCGATCCCCGCCTTCTTCACGGTCTTGAACCCCTCGACGCTCAGCGGCGCGGCGTTGATATTGACGCGGCGGATCTCCCCCGGCCCCGACTTGGTGCTGTAGGCGATCTCGACGGTGTGGGCGATGAACTCCGGGGAGTAGTTCGGATGCTCGCCGTAGACGAGGATCAGCCGCTTATGGCCGAGATTCTCCAGCTCGATAATCTCGCGGACCAGCTCCTCGTCGTTGAGCGTCCGGCGGACGGTCGAGCGCAGCGACCGGCGGAAGCCGCAGTACTTGCAGTCGTTGACACAGTAGTTCCCGATGTAAAGCGGCGCGAACAGGACGATTCGATTCCCGTAGACATCGCGCTTGAGCCGGCGGGCGGCGGCAAAGATCTCCTCGATCAGTTCCGGCGACTCGGCGGCCAAAAGCGCGGCGGTCTCCTCGAGGGAGAGCGCCTTCTTTTCGAGCGACTTGGCGATGACCTCGCGCACACGCGCCTTATCTTCCCCCTGGCGGGCCAGACGGGTGAGCAGTTCGTCGTCGATGAAATCGACCGCGTCCGGGGCGATTGTATGTTCCATCAGCATGGATCGGTACTCCTTGGTTGAGCGGAATGGTTAGTTTGAGTCCTTACGGATGTTTAGTTTAATTGTTTAGTTTAAGTATACAGTTAAACTAAAACGGCGGCAAGGGGGGCGGGGGAAAATAGAGGGTATTTCTTGGGAGAATAGTCAAGTCGGCGAGAAAGAAAGGCGGACGCCAGGCAACCCGCCGGGGGGACGGACTAACGGCTGCCCTTTTTCCGATTACATTCCCGGCAGAGCATTTGGAGGTTGCTCGGTTTGGTCTTGCCCCCTTTGCTCCACGGCTTTTTGTGGTCGGCTTCCATTTCCTCCAGCTCAAAATGCTTTTTACAGTAGGGGCAAATCCCCTTTTGCTTGGCGTACGCCGTCGCTATATCGCCGGGAAGAAACGCCCGAAGGTGAAGGTATTTTTCCTCACCGGTGAGCAGATACTCGTAGATGCCGGATTTTTTCTCGACTTCGTCGTCCTCCAGCAAAATTTGGATCTTCCGCTCCAGTTCGTTCGGATCGTATTGATTGTCTTTATAGGTGTTGTACAGAGGTCCCCAAGGGACGGACTTCATATACTTGGGGCGCTTCACCTTGAACGTCGCGCTGACCCAGTTGATGACGCTGTTGAAGTAGTTCCACAGCTCCAAAGCGGTGGGATCCTGCTGGTGATCGGCCATATACTGCTCGATATGGTCGTGAGAAATCCATTTGATGGCCCGCTCCAAGAGAAGCTGTCTTTTGACCTCGGCGGTGACATAATCTTTGGAGAGGTTATATCCGGCGCAATTCCCCCGTGAGAAATACCGCTTGGCGTCCGCCACCCAGGGCCCGTGATAAACGGCGTTGCGAAGCTCCTGGTCGGTCAGCTCTTCCCCGGCGATATTGATGACCTTGAACCAGTCAAGTTTCTCGGAGTCGGTCCCCTCGCAAAAGTAGACCGTCAGCTCATAGTCGAGAAACTTTTGCTTCAGATCGGCGGGGAGGTTATGAAAGAATCTCGGAGAATCACCGAGCCGATAAGAAAACTTGCTCTGTGAATAGCGGCAGATCGATAAAATACGCTGCTGGCCGTCGATGACCTCGTAGGTGCCGTCCTCCCGAACCGCCCAATAAATGGAGTTGAGCGGAAAGGAGTTGAGGATGGTATTGATAACCGCCTGCTCTTGGGGAGGATCGTAAACAAATTCACGCTGATAGGGGGGGCGAATATCGAGTTTCCCATCGTATCCCCGAACGCCGTTTTCTTCCTCATTGACGTAGCCGTCGATAAGATCGGCGACTTTTATTGAGTGGAGTTCGATTTTCATTTACTCGGTCTCCTATGGCGGATTAGGATACGATCATAAAGCGATTTATGTTTTCCGTTAATCAACAAAACGGGGTGTGCATTTAAGTCGTTCCACCCTTCAACGTCTTTACCGTAGACTTTAGACTTCAGCTCCACATCACGGCCTGTAATTCCCACGATCTCGAATTGATCGGGGTTATACTTATCCATAAATGAGATCGGGACACCCATAACACCTGGGTAGTCTTTAGGAATATCGATAGCTTTATTTACGTTGATTGCGTCATAATTATCGAACTTCGGGTATTCCTCGGGGGTATAGCGCTTATAGAGTTCAAATCTTTCATTCCGTTTCTGGTGGTCAAGATTTGTGAACCAGCGAACACCCTTCACCCGGATGAATTTATTCCCCGCTTCATCAACACGACAGCCAGCCGCATTGAGAGGATACGATTTCGGGACACCAAATTCTCTATCGCCACTGCTAATGCTCGGGCCGTACCACATTTCATTGCGCTGGAAGTACGGAAAAATCTCCTTATACTTCATCGCGTTCATATTTCCGATAATGAGGAACTTCTTGTTATAGTCCATCAGCAGTTTCATAAAGTCTCGAAACAAGCTGAATGGGGGATTGGTGCAGACAATGTCCGCCTGTTTGAGAAGCTCGATACACTCTTCAGAGCGAAAATCGCCATCACCCTTGAGGTAGTGTATCCCGATTTCCTCGGGATCGGGAACCCCGTTGCCGTTGAGATCACCGTTGTACTCCAGCCAAATCGCTTTTTCGCTGTTATTCTGAGAAAACAAATCCCTTTCCTGGTTCTTGTAGCAGGTGGTGATTAGGCGATTTAACCCGTAATGCTCGAAGTTGAGGGCAAAGAAGGTAAAGAAGTTGGAGACTCGAGGATCGTCACAATTGCAGAGTACGGTCTTCCCCTTGAAGTAATCCTTATAGTATTCCAGTTCCCTCTCTATATCGGGAAGCTGAGTGTAAAACTCATCTTTCTTGGCCTTTTGGGCGTTCGATAGATCTCGATTGCTAGCCATTGTCTTGATTCCTTCCTGCGTTTATTCTAGTGGACAAACCGAACCAAAACAATAGTGCCTTTGGGATTAGTCCCCAAAAAAACACAAAAAGTGTGGGGTGACTGGCAAAAACCGCCTTATTTTTCTCCCATCATCCCCTCCCCCCCACAAAAATCCCTCTGGACGCCCCCCCGATAAATCGCTATCCTCCCGCCGAGAGTTTGTCTCCACAAAAGAAAGGGATATACAGTATGCTGCGTACATTCTTGGCGGGACTGGTGATCTTCGCGGCGGCGTTTTCGGCCGTTTGGGCCGATTCTCCGGCGCCATCGGGGAGTGCTCCCTCGGCCGAAGTCGCCAACAGCGACCTGTCGGCCGGCGACCAGGCGATGCTCAAAGAGGCCGCCGATAAGTTTAATCGGTCCGATATCAAAGGGGCGCTCGACACGCTCAATCAGGTCGCTCGGCAGAATCCGAAGCTCATTCCCCCGCGGCTGATCCTCGCCCAATGGTTCGCCCAGACCGGAAATCAGCCGGCCGTGCGCGTCTCGCTCGAAAAAGCGGTGGAGGAGAACCCCGACGACCCCGAGGCGTACGTTCTTTTGGGGGAGATCGCCTTAAATCAAGGGGAACTGACCGCCGCCGACCTGCTGTTTCAAAAGGCGTCCGCCTGCGATGTTTCCTCCGTCAACGAGAAGCGCCAAAAGACCCTCTCGATGAGGATCCTCCGCGGCCAGGCCCGTCTGTGGCAAAGCCGCCAGCAGTGGACCAAGATGCAGCAGACCCTCAGCACCCTGCTCAAAGAAGAGGGGGAAAACCCGCTGCTTTGCCGTCAGATCGCCCTGTCGTTCTTCCACCTCGATAAAGAGCAGGCGGCGCACGACTGGTTCGCCCGCGCCGACCAGCTCGACGGCGACAAGGGCGGTCTGCCCGCCGCCGGGCGGATGGCGATCCTCTATCGCGAGAAGGGAGACGCCGCCAAGGCCGCCGAGTGGATGAAAAAGGCGCTTGAGTCGAACCCCAACTCGCCGGCCACCATGCGGCTGTCGCTCACCAGCGCGCTGGACGACGGGAACATGAACGCCGCCAAAGAGGCCGCCGATCGTCTGTACGCCGCCGACGGCAAAGGGATCGAATCGCTGAAGCTGTGCGGTATCGTCGCGCTGTACCGCGACGATTTCGCCGGGGCCGAGAAATACTTCCGCGAGGCGCTGGCCGCCGCGCCCGACGATCCCGACGTGACGAATTCCCTGGCGCTGGCGCTGTGCGAGCAAAGCGACCCGAACAAGGTCAAGCAGGCCCTGCAGTACGCCGCGGCCAATGTCCAAAAACAGGGGAACAACCGCGATTTCCTCGCCACCTACGGCTGGGCCCTCTATAAGTCGGGCGACCCCGAAGAGGGGCTTAAAGCCCTTCAGCAGTCGATCGCCGACGGGCGGATGGTCTCGGCCACCGCCTACTATATCGCCGCGATCAAGAACGATCAGGGCGATACCGCCACCGCCAAGAAGCTCCTGCAGCTGGCACTGTCCAACTCCAGCCCGTTCTCGAAACGGGCCGCCGCCGAGGCGCTGTTGGCGAAGCTTCCGTAAACAAAGAAAACCCGGGGCCATACCCCCGCGGGTAAGTTTTTTTCGACAAGAGAACCGTTTTATGACCAGTAAGCTGAAAACCGCCGTTCCCCGCCTGGCCGAACTTCTCACCGCCGCGGCCGTCGCGCTGGCGGCGGCCGCCGGATGCCACCATATCCCCACCTCCCGCTCCGACTGGGGGGTTGGGGTCGGTGAGTATACGGTCGAGGATGAACAGATGCTCCATCAGTGGCATCACGCCGTCACGGGGAGTGACGCCAAGGCCGACGCCCGGAATGAGGAGGCGCAGCGGCAGTCGCGTTTCAGCTTCTTTAAGGGACTGTTTAACAGCGGCGGCCAGGCCCGGCCCGAAGGGGCGGCCGGCCGGGGGAAAAACGCCGACGAGGAGCTCCCCGGCGATTCGAATCTCTTCCCCGCCGATCGCTACGACACCCCCAAGATGGTCGGCCGCATTGTCCCGATCAAAAAGCGGGGCGCCTCCCCCACCGGCTCCGGTGAGCAAACCGCTCGGAACGAGGAGCTTCCGGAGGATACTTCCGACGGCCAATACGCCGTCGCGCACTCGGGAGAAGAGGGCTTGGCCCGATCGGGCGAGGCGTCCGGGGCGGACTCGGACGGGCAGCTGGCCAAATCCGAAATTTCCCCGATCCCCGAGTCGCCGCAGGAGTATCTCTCGTCCACCCGGGAAGAAGAAAAAACCGGCACCGGCGATGATGCCGCCTCCGAAAACAGCGTCGCCGTCTTGGATACGCCGCCGCTTCCCCCGCAGATCGAAACCCTCGGCCAGACCGAGCATACCGGAAAGCCGATCGCGACGATCTGGGGGAACAACCCCTCGATTCAGTCGGTCACCTACTACGACCGAACCTTGGCCGATCCCTCCCCCTCGTCGCTGGTTCTTCAAGGCAGCGCGCAGGAGCAGTGGAAAAAAGCGGATCTCCCCCGGCCCGATATGGAAAGGGGGTTCGAGACCTCGCTGGAGCACCTTCCGGGCAGCCGCTGCGCCGGCGCGCGAACCGAAGCCGTCTCGCCGAATCTCGACGGCCTGCTCCCCTCGAAAACGACCGTGACCCTTGCCGCCGGCAGCGCGGCAAGCGCCGAAGAGCAGCCGTCCGAACCGGCGCGGCTGCATGAGCCGGTCCCCGTCCCGGCCGCGCCCGTCCCGGCCCCCGTGGCCGCGGCCTCAAACGCGCCGCCCGCCGAGCCGGTCGCCTCGATCGCGCTGACCGACCTGGGACAGGATCAAGTCTCCGGCTCGATCGCGTTCGCCGACAATTCCGCCGGCGCGCTGTTCACCAACTCCGCCCGGGAATTAAGCGACGACGCGCGTCCCATCTCTCACGAACAGATCGCCGGCCAGCAAGAGAACGTCTCCCCCATCGCCATGGATACGGCGCGCGGGATGATCGACGCCTCGCCGCTGGGGGGGCTGTCGCACAGCGCGCCGATGGCGGCCGCGCCGACCGACGAACAGACCGCCGCGGCGCTTCCCGCGGCGCCCGGCTCGTGGCGCGACGACGTTCACCGCGCCGTCGATCGTCTGCGTGAGGAGATCTCCCGCCAGGCGGACGAAGGGACGCTCCGTCCGATGGAAGCGGCCCGGCTGCGGCTGCTGATGCTCGCCGTCGGCGACTCGCCCAACTCGGCGGGGAAGATCGCCTCGACCAATCCGGTCCTGCAGTCGTTCTGGGAAAAGCAGCTCAGCGGGCTGCGGATTCTTCTGGATTCCCCCGGCGAGGGGCCGACTCTCTCCCTGGCCGAGCGCGATTTAAACGCCTCGCTGGCCTGGCTGAAGACCGCCTGCCCCCCGAGAATCGAAAAGGCGCTGCTGGCCGAGGAGTGCTCCTCCTTCGGACTGTATACCCCCAAGAAAGGAACGTACTCACCGGGCGAGGAAGCGCATGTCTATATGGAGCTGGGGAATATCTCCTCGTACCCGATCGATCAGGAGTACGAGGTCGCCGTCGTGTGCCGCTGGGAATTGTACGACGCCCAGGGCCAGCCGGCGCTTCCGCCCAGTCAGCAGATCTGCGCCAGCCGTTCCTCCTCCCCGCTGAAAGATATTGTGCTGAATGTCCCCGTGACCCTCCCCAAGGTCGCGGCCGCCGGCGACTACCGCCTGAAGGTGTCGGTGCGCGACCACCACAGCCAATCGACCGAATTGGCCGAGACCGACCTGGTTCTGCCGGTGCGCTGAAGGGGAAACAAGTCGTCGAACGGGAAAGAAAAAAGGCCTTGTCACCAAGGCCTTTTTTCTTTCCGTCAAATGGGGTATCAAACACGCGCCCGTCGTCAGTCGGTCTTGACCCGCCAGCGGAGGTACTCTTCCATAAACGGCTGGATATTCCCGTTGAGGACATCGTGAAAGCTGGCGTTCTGGTACCCGGTGCGGGAGTCTTTCACCCGCTGCTCGGGGTGCAGAAAGTAGTTGCGGATCTGCGAGCCGAAGCCGACCTTCGCCATATTTTTGTACTTCTCCGACATCTGCTGCTCGCGCTTTTCCTCCTCGCGCTGAAGCAGCCGGGCCTTGAGCATCTTCAGCGCCATCGCCCGGTTCTTGTGCTGGCTGCGCTCGTTTTGGCACTGCACCACCGTCCCAGTCGGAAGGTGGGTCAGACGAATCGCGCTGGAGGTCTTGTTGACGTGCTGCCCCCCCGCCCCGCTGGAGCGGAAGACATCCTCGCGGATATCCTCGTCCCGCAGCTCGACGTGAATCGAGTCGTCGATGTCGGGGTTGACGTCGACCGCGGCGAAACTGGTCTGCCGCTTCCCCTCGGCGTTGAACGGCGAGATGCGGACCAGCCGGTGGATCCCGATCTCCCCCTTGAGATAGCCGTAGGCCATCGGCCCTCGGACCATTATCGACGCGGAGTTGATCCCCGCCTCCTCGTTGTCCTGGCGGTCGAGAATCTCGACCGAATAGTCGCGGCTCTGCGCCCAGTTGATATACATCCGCAGCAGCATTTCGGCCCAGTCGTTGGCGTCGGTGCCGCCGTCGCGGGCGTTGATCGTCACGATGGCGTTGTTCCCGTCGAACGGGCCGCTCAAAAGCGCGGTGAGCTGCAGATCCTCCATCGTCTTCTCGGCCGAGGCCAGGCGATCGGGGATCTCGGCGGCCATCTCCTCGTCTTCGGCGCCCAGCTCAAAGAGAACATCCAGCTCGTCGAGTTCGGCGGCGATCGTCTCGATCGGCTTAAGATAAGACTTGATTGTCTTTAGGCGGCCGACGACCGCCTGCGAACCCTCGGCGTCGTCCCAAAAGCCGGGGGCCGACATCTGACGCTCGATCTCGGCGGCCTCTTTGGTCTTTTCGTCGTAGTCAAAGAGAGTCCTTCATTTGCTGAAGGCCCTCGCGAAGCTGGCGGGTCCGATCGACCCATTGGTTCTCAATCGGCATAACATCCTCAAAACGGCGGCTTCTTTTTCCGCGAGCCGCGGCGGCTCTCGACAGACGGCTCTGTAAAACAAGGGGATTATAGCCGGTTTTCGCCCTTTCCTCAACCGGCGCGCTGCTGGCCTAGCGGCGGTTCTCCGCCAAAAAGCGCTCGTATTCGGCTTCTTGTCCGGGGTCGGTTAAGGTCGTCCGCCAGTCGACCGCCAGCATCACGACGTTCACCCCCGAACCGATCCCGAGCATCGCCAGGCGCTGTCCTTCGGAAGCGAAACCGCAGCCGATCCCGATCGCCGCGGCGCTCGGCAGCGCGACGCTGCCGGTATTCCCCAAAAGCGAGAAGGTCATAAAGTTCTTCGCCGGGTCGAGCCCCAGGCGCTCCATCACCAGATTCTGGTGCGCCCGCCCGACCTGGTGGCAGAATGTCCGATCGATCTGATCGGTCGTCCAGCCGACCTCGGGGAGGAACCGCGCGAACTGCCGCTCGGCGAGATTCACCCCGGCGTGCAGAAGCGCCTCCGAATCGGTCCGCATAAACTGCCCGTCGGCGCGCCCCCCGGCGGAGACGTCAATTTCGCTGCGGCACAGATCGGCCCGAAGCGAATCGGCCCCCACCACCGCGCCGAGCAGGCGGTTCCCCGTGCGGGTCAGCCGCCGGCCGGTCAAGAGCATCGCCGCGCTCCCCGAGCCGATCGTCAGCGAGGCGAAGATCGGCTTGACGCTGTGCCGCGTGAGGGTCTCGTCCCCCAGCAGGCGCGCGACGGTCGTCTCCAAAAGGGTGCGGCTGTTCTCGGTCCCGACGACGATCCCCGCCTCGATCTGGCCGAGCTCGATCATATTGGCGATCATCAGCGCGCCGGTGAGCAGCCCCAGGCAGGCGTTGGAAATATCGAAGATCGAGCAGTCCTGCGAAAGAGCGCAGCGGCGGTGGACATCGCAGGCGGTCGCCGGTTCCTGGTAGTCGCGGCAGACCGAGGCGTGGATAAACGCGCCGATCGACTCGCGCCGCGCGCCGGTGGCCGCCAAAAGCCGCTCGACCGTCTTGACGCTGGCGTCTCCGGGGAGCATCCCCTCGGGCCACAGCCGCCGCTCTTTGATCCCGGTCATCAGCTCCAGACGGCCGTAGGGGAGGCGCAGACGGTCGTACAGGGGCGCGAGCGTCCGTTCCAGTTCGTCGGTCGTTAGAATCTCGTCGGGGAGCGTCGAGACGATCCCGTCGAGATAGACATTCTCATAGCGCATGGCTCACAGCGCGTCGGCGCGCCCCGGCGTTGTCGAAAGAATACCGCGATTGCGGCGCTCCCCAAAAGGGATGCCTGCCCAGAAGAATACTATGGAGGGGGGTATTTGCCTAGTAACCGCTCGGCCTGGCCGTCGGCCTCCTGTGCCTCGGCCTCTTTCCCCTCGCGGCGCAGCTCGGCGGCCCAATGCCGGTAGTAGAGGGGAAGATTGACCCGGAACTGCTCAAAGTTTGGATCGAGAACCAGACACTGCTCGGTCAGATGGATCGCCTCGCGGTAGTCGCTCCTTTTCGCCAGCTCGATCGCCAGGTTGTTCAGCGTCGCCTTGAGGTTCCCCAGGACCGTCTGGTTCTCGGGGTCGAGCACCAGGGCCTTCAGGTAGGCCGAAAGCGCCGGCCCGAAGCGCCGCTGATGGTAAAAGTCGACGCCGCGGTTAAAGTATATCGTCGCGACGAATTCCACCGGCGAGACCCCGCGCGAGGCGGCGGCGCGGCCGCGCGCCGCCGCCGCCCCTTCGGACAGATCCCCCTGATCGGGGACGATCGTGGTGTCGGCCGCGGTATCGGCGGCGGTGTCGCCGGAAGTGACCGGCCGCGAGACATGAACATCGACCGGTTCGGTGTCGAGAGCCGGCGGAAACGGAACGGGAGAATCGGGAAGGAGCTCCCAGTCGGTACAGGTCGTTTCGATGTCTAAGGTCGCGTCCGAGAGGATCACCCGGCTCTTGGCGTGGCCGGTCGTCTCGACCCCGCGGACGCTCAAGCCCACCTCCGACGCCAGGGCGTTGAACAGGACCGTGGCGCTGACACAGTTGTATTGGCCGGTCGCCAGGGTCGCCGCGACGCTGGAGCGGTTCTGCTCGTAGTGGCCGGTCAGCAGCCGGCGGCGCAAAAACTCGAAGACCGTCCGAACCCGAAGCATCTCGTCGTCGACCGGGGCGATCTCCTCGCGCAGCTGGGCCAGCGCCGAGGAAAAGATTGCCAAACTGCTTTGTCGCAGCTGAGGCGGCGTCCCCTCGGCGATCAAAACCGCTTCCAGAAAGCTCAGGTCGTCCCAGCGGCCGTTGCGGGCGTCGTCCAGGAGAAACCGCTCGGCGGCGGGAAGGTTGTTCAGCCGGCAGACAAACCAGCGGTCCTCTCGGGGAGCGTCGGCCGGCTCAACCTCCGGTGCGGTATCGGCCGTCTCGGCCGCGGGAACCGGAACGATCGTCGAGGCCTTCGGGCAGGCGGCCATCCGCAGCTGGCGCAGATTCATAATGCCGAGGAACGTCAGCTCGGGGAGCTTCTGTCCCTCGGAGTCGCTTCGAAGGCCGACCAGCTCCACGCGCCGCGAGTCGGCCGCGCCGCCGTCGGCGGTGACAATCGGCCGCGGTTCAGTAGCGGGGGGAACCGGCTCGGCGGCGCAAAGCGGCGGGGCCAAGGCGAGCAGCAGGCCAAGGGCCAGAGAACCTAAACAACTTAAAGCTTGTATTTTTCTCATATTCTCAGAAGGGAATCGCTCCTCTCGTCCAACGCCGCGGAGAACTGAAAAAATTTCTTTCGTCCTCCTACTGTCGGCGCCAACGCGGCTATATTGCTTAATCCCTTTATTTTTACGGCCGAAACCGCGTTTTGCCGTTTTCTATGCTGTCTATTTTATCCAAATAATAATTTTTCGCCCCCTTTATTTTCGTGAAATATAGCTTATAAAAAAGCGCGAACATAAAATTCCTCGGAAAATTTCCAGATATTCCGATAAAAGGGAATTTTATGGGGCCGGGTTTGCCGAATATAGTGAGGAAGATTGGGTGTACCCGGATTCTATACCCCGCCATACAAGCCGGGAATGGACTGCCTCCCACCTGCGATTGATGCCAAAAGGGGCGGCCGCGCTTTCGAGCGGCTCTTCCGCGGCTAGCGTGTCCCGCTATGGAAACAGTTATGAGACGGAACGAAAAATCGATCGGACGGAATTCCTTCAGACCAGCTCTGCTTCTGGGAATGGTTCTGACCTTCTTCGGACTCACTTCGATACTGCATGCCCAGCCATCCGAATCCTGGGCTTCGAGGATGTTCTCGGCGATGGGAACCGAAAAGGCGTTCAACTTCGGCAATCTCGCTCTGCACGCCGAAGCGGAACATCGTTTTGCCTTTAAGAACATCTATAAAGAAGATGTCGAAATCATCTCGGCGCAGTCGAACTGCAGCTGCACTAACGTCACCGTTTCCAAGAAGGTGATCAAATCGCAGGAAGTCGGCGAGATCATCGCCCGCGTCGATACCTCCGGGAAGATTCATACCGGCAAACGCAAAGTCACCGTCACGGTTCGATTCAACAAGCCCCAGCCGGCCGAAATTCAGCTCCAGGTCCAGTCGTTCATCCGCGCCGATGTCGTCTTCAATCCCGGGAACGTCGAGTTCGGGACCGTCTCGCAGGGGCACGGGAGCGAGAAAAAGGTGATGCTCGAGTATCACGGCACGAACCCGAACTGGCGGCTGAGCCAAATCAAAAAGACCACGCCGGCCATCGCGGCGGTTGCGCAGCCGATTTCCGGCGGTTACGGGGGGAAGGCGTACGAAGTCACCGTCACCCTCAACGAGACGGCCGAGCCCGGCTATATCAACGGAAAGATTCAGTTCATCGCCAACGACGGCGATGGGCAAAGCGTCTTTGTCCCTGTCCACGCCCTTGTCATGGCCCCGCTGATGGCGACCCCTTCCCATCTGCAGATCGGGGTGGTCCACCCGGGAGAATCGGTCTCGAAGAACCTGGTTCTGCGCGGATCGGTCCCGTTTAAGATCGAGCGAATCAGCTCGCCCGATTCGCGCGTCAGTTTCCTGACGGCCGATCTGGAGAGCAAGCTCCATATCATCCCGGTCACCTTCCACGCCGGCGAGAACCAGTCGGGCGAGGAAATCAATCAGCAGATTCATATCGTCACCTCGAAGAAAGACCTCGATCCGATCGATATCCCGATCACCGGGTATATCTCTCAGGAAGACGTCCTTCCCAGGCACAACGAACTGGCTAAGGGGGAACAGCTTCTGCGCGCCTATGCCGCCTCCGGAGCCCCCGGTCAAATCGCCCTGGGCCTGCTCAGCGCCCCGCTGAGCAACCCCGCCGCCCCCGCGGTCAACCGTGCCGTGGCCCAAAGCCCGGCCGCCGGCGCCACCGCGCCGAAGAGCTCGGTGATTCATCAGAATAATCCCGCCGGCGACGGCGAGGCCCACTATACCGTCTCGCGGCTGCCGATGAGCGTCGCCACCCAGATCGCCACGCATATCAGCGCGCAGTCGGTCGACAAAGAGACCTACACCGCCTCCACCGGCGGACGTTCCGCCTCGAAGAAGAACGCCCCGAGCGTCGCTCACCAGGTGAGCCGCCCGGTCGCCGAAAAAGCGGCGCCGGCAAGCGAGCCGGCCGACGATCTGCTCGCGGACAGCCGCCCCGCCGATAACGCCTCGGAGAATAAGGCCGCGAACCAGCCGGCCGACACCCAGGTCAGCGACATTCACGTGGTCGAGGCCAAGAGCGTGCCAATGGATACCGAGGAGGCCCCCGCTTTCGATGAGGACGGGTGGACGGCCGCCGCCGACGATACCGCCGCCACCGACGATCAGACCCGCCCGTCGCTGGGGAACGAGACGATTAAGAAAGACACCTACCCGCTGTCGCAGTTCCACAGTGCCGAGGCCCCGGCCGAGGAGATTCCCGATTCCGCCAGCGCCAAAGCCCTCTTCCGCCGCCCCGAGCAGGTCGCCCAGAGCGTTTCGGCCCCCCGCGCGAACAATACCGCGGGCACTGACGCCGGCAACGCCCAGGGGACGACGATCTTAAGCGTTCCGGGCGGCGCGGCGGCCCCCGCGGCCGAAGCCCCGTCGGACGGCGCGCCGACGGTCAAGAGCGCCCGGTCGGTGAAGCGCACTGCCCGCCGAAGCGAGGCGGTTGACCCGACCTCCGAGGACGGGTTCTATATTCTCGATTTCCCGCAGTAAAAACAAACAGTAAAAGTTAAACCGAATCGCGCGGCGCTACTCGCCGCAGGCCTCAAGCGCCTTCTTCGCGGAGTCGAGAAGGCGCTTTTTCGTCTCCTCATACGGGAACTTCATCGTCGCCCCGGCGGCGGCCGCGTGCCCGCCGCCGCCGAACGAGGCAGCCAGCCGGCTGCAGTCGACCGAGCAGCGGCTGCGGAAACTGACCTTGAAGTCGCCGTTCTTCTGCTCGACGAGGATCAGCGCCATCTTGGTCCCGGCGATCTTCAGCGTCTCGTTGACGATATCTTCGCTCTCGCTTTGGTGCGCGCCCGCCGCGGCGAAGTCCGACTGCAAAAGCGAGGTGAACATCAGCCGGCCGTCGAAGAACGACTCGGTCTTGGCCAGCGCGCGGCCGATCAGGCGAATCCGGCCGAGCGATTCCTGCTCGCAGATGATCCGGTACAGCTCGTCCGGGCGCATCCCCACGCGGATCAGCGCCGCGGCCGTCTCGAACGTCCGATCGGTGACCGAGCGGAAACGGAACCAGCCGGTGTCGGTCGCGATGGCGGTAAACAGCGCGAAGGCGATCGGACCGGTCAGCTCGATTCCCCCGGCGCGCAGCGCGTCGAAGACGATCGTCCCGGTGGCGGGGGCGTCCGAGTCGGCGAACAACTCCGCCTGGAAGTCGTACCGCTGAACGTGGTGATCGATCACCGCCTTGCGTGCCGGACCGCCGGCAAAATAGTCGTACATCGCCCCCAGCTGCGCTTTGGAACTGGTATCGAGCGCGACGAGCAGATCGGCCCCGTCCAGGAACTGTTTCTCCTCGCTGGTCAGTTGCCCCAGCGCGCGGACCTCCCCCCGCGGATCGAGAAAGGTGAGCGTCGGGGGGACCGGGTCGGCGTTGATCATCATCACCTGTTTCCCTCGGGCCTTCAGCGCCATCGCCATCGCCGTCTGGCTGCCGAGGGAGTCCCCGTCGGGGCGCACGTGCGAGGTCAGAACAATCGTCCTTGCCGAGTCGATCAGTTCCCAGTAACGTTTCCAGTTGATATCGGCCGCCGCCTGATTCGCTTCCGTCATCGGTTCTTCCTTTCTTTCGCGCGGGAAAGAGCGTTTTTTCTTCCCCTTTTTATACCCACAAGCGCCCGCTCAACCAAGGTGGTATTACCCAAAAATCCACCATAATCGACCCGCGCCGGGGCGAAAAGCTCCCCTTTTTTGCAAAAACGCTCAATGTTCCCTGGACAAAGGTGTCTTGCCTAACTATCCTACCTATAGCGCCCAGTATATTTATACCCTATAATCTATTGCCCGCGCCGGGGTATTGGGAAGAGATGTTTTTCCCGCCCCCGCGATCGATTCGGCTGTTCGTACCGAAGGAGAACAGATGAGACGCTTTCTTTGCATGACCGTTGGGACCGCCGTTTTGCTGGCCGCCCTCCCCATCCTGACCGAATACGCCGCGCTGCGGGCCCAGTCCCCCGTCGCCGCGAAACCGATTCAGTGGGAAGGGGCTCAGACGTTCGGCTCCTCCGCCGCGTACCGAACCGGTGCCGGGTTCGGGTACGCGCCGGGGGCCGTCTCTTATCAGCAGCCCGCCGCGCCGGTTTACTACGTCCGAGGGGAGAAGACCGAGCTGTTCAACCATGTCGACCTCACCGGCTGGACCGACTCCAACGGCGGGGAACCGAAGGGGTGGAAGGTGGTCGACGGCCTGCTTTACCACGACGCCACCGGCGATAACCTCTTCACCGAGAAACAGTACGAGTCGTTCATCCTCGAGTTCGAGTTCCTGGTCACCCAGGGGGACAACACCAACAGCGGCGTGAAATACAAAACCTGGTACGGCGACAACTGGTGGATGGGGTGCGAGTACCAAATCCTCGACGACGAGGGGAACGGCGATTCCGGCGATCTTCACCTCACCGCGTCGCTGTACGACGTCTATCCGCCGGCGATCAAAAGCGGTCTGCTCAAGTACGGCCAGTTCAACCAGGGGAAGATCGTCGTGATGGGGAACTACGTCGAGCATTGGCTCAACGGTCAGCGGACCGTCGCGGCCGTGATCGGCTCCCCCGACTGGGCGGCCCGCGTGGCGAAGAGCAAATTCCAGGACGAGCCGAATTTCGGCAAGATCAAGTCCTCGCGCCTGTTTTTGCAGCACCACAGCACGCCGGTGAGCTTCAGGAATATCTCCATCACCGAACTGAAGCCGTGGTAAATATCCCAAGGACGTTGGCTGAGGCGTTATGGGCAAAAGCAAGAGGGAAAGGGATCTGACGGCTATGGCAGCACCGCTCACCAGTTGGAACAGCGCCGCTTCTTCCCGAAAGAAGGATGTTTCCATCGCGCTGGGGACAGGGAGCTATGCCGCGGCGAAAGAAAAGCCGCGGGGATCTTTTTTCGGATGGGTCTTCGCGCGGCTCTTCCGGCTGGCGGTCTTTATCACTTTCCTGGCCGTCGCCTTCTGGGCGGCCAGCGGGGTGAGTCTCGACCAGAATCAAGACTTCTGGAGCAACGTCCGTTTCGACTTCACCTCTCCGCGCGTCTTCTTCGAGCGGATACAGGAGTTCATCCGGGCCCACTGGATGGGGTAAAGCGCCCTTTTTTTCGCGGGCGGCGCCGATTGCTTTCGGCGCCGCTTTTTTTTGGCGCGCCGGCGTCAGAACTGCCGCGGGGGATTGTCCCAGTCACTGAGCGTCTTTTTCAGAAACCGCGTAAACGCGCTTTCGTTAAACTCTTCGGGACGCCTCAGGCGAAAGACCACCACCGGTCCGTCGTCGCCCTCCTCCAGCGCCGCCGCGCCGAAGATCGCCAGCTGCTGTTTGCTCACGGTGTGGGGGCGCACCGGAAGACGAATCGAGATATAGTCGCAGAACTTGGTCTGCGCGACGACCCACGGGGTCTTTGACCCGCCGCGGTAGAACGGCACCTGGAGCCGATGCGTCCAGACCGCCTCGGCCCGCGGATCGGCCTGTTCCAGCAAATCGAGAATCCTCCGCAAAAAAGAGATGTCCCACTTCGGGACCGTGCTTTCCCCGCTGCACCCCTCCGGGCTCAAATGCCACTGTTTCCCCAGCGTCCGCCATGGGGCGTCTTTGACGCGGGAATCGTCAACCGCCGGCGCGTCCAAATAGCGCTCCATCGCCCCGATCGCCCGTTCGAGGAACTCCCAGTAGGCGGGGGTGTCGATTTCGGCGTAGTCGTAGACCCGCAGCTGGACCTCCTGAAACGCGCCGTAATTGTTCACTTCGGTCCGCGGACGGGTCCCGTACAGATTGATATCCTTGCGCTCGCTGAGAGGTTTGAGCCCAATTTTTCCGGGAAGGGTCTCGGCCGAGAAGGTGCCGCGCGGGACGCGGAACTTCATCCGCAGGAGCCACTCCTCCCCCGTCGACGCCTGGAAGAACCACCCGAAGACATTCCGCTCGGGAAGAATCTCGACCAAGGAACGATGGCTCCAGTCGGTCTCTTGAAAGACGCGCGACCCCTCGATCCGGTCGACCGTGTCGGCCAGGATCTTGCCGTCCCAGCGGCAGACCGTCCCGTTGGTGCTGGTCCGCGAGGTGGTGTGCCAGTGGCGGCCGTCGCTTTCCCACGGCATCGTCGTGCGGTTTTCGATGTCGATATCTTCGATGCGGCTTTCACTCTCGGCGCAGGCGCGGCGGTACTCCTCCGGGTCGAACAGGGGGCGCTCGCTGTAGGGACCGGCCGCCAGGACCGGGGCCAGAACCTCGGCGGTCCAGCTCTTCGGCAGGGCGCTTCGCTGCTCGGGCGGGAGCTTGAGACGTTCCTCCTCGCGGCGAACCAGCTGCTCGGGGGTTCCGGCAAAGACAAGCTCTCCGCCGCCGACCCCCGCTTCGGGGCCGAGATCGACCAGCCAGTCGGCCGACTTGATGACATCGAGGTTGTGCTCGACGATGATCACCGTGTTCCCCAGATCGACCAGCCGGTGAATGACATCCAAGAGCTTCTCGATATCGTCAAAGTGCAGACCGGTCGTCGGCTCGTCGAGGATATAGAGCGTTCTGCCCGTATCGGGGCGGGCCAGTTCCCGGGCGAGGCGAACCCGCTGCGCCTCTCCTCCCGAGAGAGTCGGCGCGCTTTGGCCGAGCGTCAAGTAGCCCAGACCGACGTCGCGCAGCGTCCGAAGGACGCGGGCGATCGGCGGGATGTCGGAAAATAACGCGCACGCGCGGGCGATCGGCATGTTGAGAACATCGGCGATCGAGGCCCCCTTATAGAGAATCTCCAGCGTATTGGGCTCGTAGCGCGACCCTCCGCACGCCTCGCAGGTGACCCAGACGTCGGACAAAAAGTGCATCTCGATCTTGATCTGACCGGCCCCCTCGCACTTTTCGCACCGCCCGCCGGGGACATTGAACCGGAAGCGGCTGGCGGTGTAGCTCCGCATGCGCGACTCGGGCAGGCGGGCGAACAGCTCGCAGATCGAGTCGAAGACGCCGGTGTAGGTCGCCGGGGTGGAGCTCGGGGTCTGGCCGAGGGGCTGCTGATCGACCATAATCACCTTGTCGAGCCGGTCGGCCCCGAGAATTTGATCGTACGCCCCCACCTTCGCGACGGAATGCATCAGTTTGCGCTCCAGCGCCGGACAGAGAATTTCGCCGATCAGAGACGACTTGCCGCTGCCCGAAACCCCGGTGACACAGGTCAGCGCCGAGAGGGGGAACGGGACGTCGATCGAGCGCAGATTGTTCTGGCGCGCCCCGGTAACCAGCAGCCACCCCGGTTCCCAGACCGGAAGACGGCCGACCCCGTAGCGCTGCTCGGCCTCGTCGGGCTTGTGGAACCGCCGCGCTTCCTCACAGCGGCGACGGCGGTCTTGTTCCTTCTTCGACAAGTTTTCCTCGGCCTGGAGAAACGTCCGCTCGAAACTCGAAAACGCCTCGTTCGGCTCGGCGGCCGGCGCGGCGGCTTTCTTGGCGGGACGCTTGGCGGCGGGGCGTTTAACGGCGCGCTTCGGCTTTTCCTCCCCGCCGGAAGGGGACGCCTTCTTGACGGCGGGGCGCTTGACGGGGCGTTTCGCCGCTTTTTTCACGGCTTTTTTCACCGCTTTTTTGGCCGGTTCCTCGGCCGGTTTTTTGGCCGGTTCTTCTCCCGCGGTTTCGGACGGTGAACGCTTCTTACTCATTCCCAAAAGGTATCCCGGTTGTTATCGCAATGCTTCAATCAGAACAATCGCCTCGGCGCTGATCGCCTCCCCCCGGCCGATGATGCCGATCTTCTCGCCGGTCTTCGCCTTGACGCTCACCCGATCTGACGGCAGTTCAAGGATCGAGGCGATCCTCTCGGCGATCGCCCGTTTGTACGGGCCCAGCTTGGGGGCCTCGGCGAAGACGATCGTGTCGAGATTGACAATCGACCAGCCGCCGCAGCGCAGCAGCCCGGCGGCGAGGGCAAGCATCTCGGCGGAATCACGGCCGCGGTTTGCCTGGTCGGTATCGGGGAAATGGTCGCCGATATCCCCCAGCGCCGCGGCCCCCAAAAGGGCGTCGGTCACGGCGTGCAGCAGCACGTCGGCGTCGGAATGGCCGCGCAGCGTCCGATCGTACGGGATATCGACCCCGCCGAGGCGAAGCGATACCGTCCCCGGTTGGGGGGGGGTAAATCGGTGTGTGTCGTGCCCCAGGCCGACACGATAGCTCGGACGCTCTTCCATCGGTCTTACTTTTGTTCGGGGATCCACGACGAGACGTCGCCGTCGGCGACTCCCTTCTCGAACGCTTCCAGATCGGGGTAGATCCGGGTGGAGAGGAACTTCACCACCCAGTTGCAGACCATCGGGCTGATGGTGATCACCACGGCGCCCCCTTTCCACGCCTCCCACATCTCGATCGCCGTCCCCATCGACGCCTCGGGAATATAGGCAACCAGCAGGTCGGTCGCCGTCGAGCACTGGTTGTTGTGGCGCAGGAAGGTCTGTTTGCCGGTTTCCTCCCCGTACTCGAGCGAATTCTTATTGGCCGCCAGCGGGTCGTAGATGACCGAGCCGGGAAGAACCTTTTTGATGATCTCGGCGATCCGATCGCGGTACCCCTGGCCGTGAAGGGCCTTTCGGGTAAGGGAACCCTGCATGATCCCCGCGATGAAGACCCGCGGTTTCCAGCTGTCGATCACTTCCGCCATATTTCGCCGCCTTTGTTTGTTCTATACGTTTGTTTTTCGCTGTTTGTTTTGGTTTGTCACCTCGCGCCGGGCACGTACGCGGCCGGGTCCTCGACCCCCGCCTCCCGGAACCCCTCCAGACGCAGGCGGCACGACTCGCACTTTCCGCACGCCTGGCCCTGTTCGTTGGGGCTGTAGCAGGTAAGCGTCTGGGAGTAATCCACCCCCAGCGCCAGGCCCTCGCGGATGATCTGCCCCTTGCTCATCGATATGAGCGGTGTCACCACACGGATCCCTTCCCCCTCGACCCCCACCTTGGTCCCCAGCCGGGCCAGACGCTGGAAGGCGTCGATAAACTCCGGCCGGCAATCGGGGTAGCCGGAGTAATCAACCGCGTTGACCCCGATCCAGATCTCCGTGGCGCCGCGGGTCTCGGCCATCGCCAGCGCCAGAGAGAGAAAGACCGTATTGCGCGCCGGCACGTACGAGGAGGGGATCGACTGGCCGATCTTCTCCAGTGGGACGGACGTCTCGACCGGGATCGACGGATCGGTCAGCGACGAGCCGCCGAACAAATCCAGGCGAATCGGGAGGATCAGATGCTCTTTAACACGGAAGATCCGGGCGGTCCGGCGCGCGGCGTCGAGTTCCGCCTTGTGCCGCTGATTGTAGTCGATCGTCAGGGCGTGGATCACGCGGCCCCGCGAGGAGGCCATCGCGCAGACGGTCGTCGAGTCGAGCCCGCCGGAGAGGAGAACCACTGCCGTGGTCGGCATTACAGAACCCCCTTCGTGCTCGGAACCCCCGTTTGGCGCGGATCGCTCGCGCAGGCGGCGCGAATTGCCCGGGCCGCGGCCTTGAAGATCGCCTCGCTGATATGGTGCCCGTTCTTTCCGTAAGAGACATTAATGTGGAGCGCGGCGGCCGAGGCGTTGGCGAACCCCTGCCAGAACTCGCGGACCAGTTCCAAATCGAACGTCCCTACCGAGGCGACCGGGATATCGGCGTTATAGACCAGCGTGGGACGGCCGCAGAAATCGATCGCCGCCGTGCAGAGGGTCTCATCCATCGGAAGGATAAAGAACCCGTAGCGGCAGATTCCCTTTTTGTCCCCGAGCGCCGCGGCGAACGCCTCGCCCAGGGCGATCCCGGTATCTTCCACCGAGTGATGCCCGTCGACCTCCAGGTCGCCTTTGACCTCGAGCGTCAGATCGACCATCGCGTGGGCGGCAAAGAGGGTAAGCATGTGATCGAAGAACCCAAGACCGGTGCTGATCTTGCCGGTGCCGGTGCCGTCCAGGTCCAACGACAGGCGGATTTGGGTCTCTTTCGTGTCACGTTTGATCGTACTGGTTCTTTTTTTCGCGGCAGCCATAGCGGGATAATTTTCTTTGGTGGTGATCGTTACCTTATATTGTTTCGCGGTTATTTTTTGAAATACTTTTCCAGGCAGTCGAGCATCGCGTCGTTCTGCTCGTCGGTCCCGACGCTGATCCGAAGCCCGTCGCCGCACTGGCCATAGTCCATATAACGAACCAGCCAGCCGCGCTCTTTGAGGTAGAGGTAGATCTCTTTGTGAGAGACCCCCGCGTCGGGGTGGACGTTCCAGGTAAAGTTCGCGTGCGATTCCGGGACGGTGAAACCGAGCTGGCGCATCCGCTCGGTCAGCCGCCGGCGCGTGGCGAGGATCTTCGCGCGGTTGGCCTGACGCCAATCTTGATCGCGCACCGCGGCGGTCGCCGCGGCGATGGCGATAGCGTCGCAGTTGTACGAGTCTTTCATCTTCGCCAGCTGCTCGATGATCGCCGGGTCGGCAAAGAGGAACCCGAACCGCAGGCCCGCCAGCGCGTACGACTTGCTCAGGGTCCGAAGAACCATAATCTTCGCGTTTTTCTTCACCAGGTCGATGCAGTTCTCCTCGGCGAAGTCGGCGTACGCCTCGTCGACGACGATCGGACAGGGGAGCGTCTCGGCGAAGCGGAGGATCGTCTCTTTCGAAAGAACCGTCCCCGAGGGGGAATTCGGATTCGGAAGATAGACCAGTTTCAGCTGGCGGCCGTCGTCAAACCCCTGACCGAACGACTCGGGGAGCGTCCAGTCGGGGAGGAAACGAACCTCGTCGGCGTGCCCCCCCTGCAGCAGCGCCAGGGTCTTATAGAGAATGTAACTCGGCTTGGCCAGCCGCAGCCACTGCCCCCGATCGAGGAACGAACGGGTGAGGATCGTCAGCAGGTCGTCGCTGCCGTTGCCGCAGAGGATCATCTCGGGGGAGACCCCGTAAACCTCGGCCGCCGCCTCGCGGAACGGCTGCGCCATCGCGTTGGGGTAGCGGGACAGCCCCCGGTCGGCGGCCGCTTTGATCGCCTCGTAGACCTTGTCGCTGGCGCGGTAGGGGTTCTCGTTGGTATTGAGTTTGACCGCCTCGCCGGCGCGCGGCTGCTCGCCGGGAACATAGCCCGGAAGAGCCAAGAGGTCGGGACGCAACAATGAATGGATCATAGGGGGAAACGTTCGAAAAAATCAAAAAATGGTAAAATCCGCCCGCCCGGCGCTTTGCGCCCGATTTACTCCTCGGCGGGACGCCTGGAGCGGAACGGCGCCCCCGGTCGGGGGCCGAGAAGCGCCTCGGCGTACTCCTCGACCTGCTCGGGGACCTCGAAATAGCCCTCGAACACCCCCTCGACCCAATATTCGCAGCTCTCGGCGGAATAGTCGCGGCAGATTTTGGGACGATTGGCGTAGCAGCCGCAGCGATCGTTCTCGTCCAGGAAACGGCAGGGGGACTGCACGAGAAGATAGTAAATCCCATCGTCGCGGAACGCGCTGATCGACCGGTGCGAGATGAACCAGCGCAGCTGATCGAACCCCTCGTAGCCGTCAGCCAGCTCGTACGGCAGGGCGATATAGCGGCAGCAGCGGGCGTCGCAATAATCGCAGGCGCACGTCCCCTCGGGAAGGTCGGCCGGGGTGGCAAATGTTCTTTTCTGCACGATTGGATTCTCTCGCTAACGCGCTGACTCGCGGAGATATTGCGCCAGGTTCCACTTGGCCGGAATCACCGCGCTCTTCTCGACGCAGATGATCCCGTCGCGAATCTGGCCGAAGGAATGTTCCTCGGTGTTCTCGACCGCGTCGAGATTGGTGATCACCGCGTCGGTGCCGATGGCGCAGTTCTTATCGATGATCGCCCCTTCGATCGTCACATGATCGGCCACACCGATCGACGGCCGGCCGTCGGCGGCGTCCTGAGCGCGCTCCTCTTTGGTGAGGTAGTAGTCGGCCCCCATCACGATGGTATTGCGGATGACACAGTTCTTTCCGATTTGGGAACGCAGCCCGATGATCGAGTTTTCGATCACCGTCCCCTCCCCGATGGTGCAGCCGTCGGCGATCAGACTGGAACGGATCACCGCCGCGTCGATCTGCGTGGCGGGCAAAAAGCGCGACCGGGTGTAGGTCGGCATCTCGACGTCGGCCAGCGAGAACGGAGGATTCTGCGAGGCCATCGCCAGGTTGGTCTCGTAGAACGAACGGATCGTTCCGATATCTTCCCAATAGCCGTCGAACAGATGGACCTGTACCTTGCGGGTATGGATCGCCGCGGGGAGGACCTCTTTGCCGAAATCGGTGTAGCCGGTCTTCTCCAGCGTGTCGGTGAGGGTCTTTTTCTTAAAGAGGTAGATACCCATGCTCGCCAGGTAATGGCGGCCGTTCGGCTCGACTCCAAACCCTTTGATCTGATCTTCGTCGGTCTTGAAATGGTCCAGTTCCTCGGCCGTCTGCGGCTTTTCGATGAAGCCGACCACCCGTCCGTCCTTGTTCAGACGCATAATGCCGAGATCGTGCGCCCGCCGGCGGAGCACCGGGACGGCGGCGATCGTCACGTCGGCGCCCGAGTCCAAATGGGTCTTCATCATCTTCTTGAAGTCCATTCGGTAGAGCTGGTCGCCGGAGAGAATCAGGACGTTCTCGATTTTGCGCTGCGAGAGGTAGTTGAAATTCTGCCGAACCGCGTCGGCCGTCCCCTGGTACCACATGCCGTCGTTGCCGTTGGTCTGCTGGGCGGCCAATATCTGGACAAAGCCGTTGCTGTAGTCGTCGAACGAGTACGACTGGATATGGTGGTGCAAGCTGACCGAGTTGAACTGCGTCGCGATATAAATGCGCGTCAGGCCGCTGTTGATGCAGTTCGAAAGAGGGATATCGATCAGACGGTATTTCCCCCCGATCGGAACGGCCGGCTTCGACCGGTACTTGGTCAGCGGATAAAGACGCGTGCCGCGGCCGCCGCCGAGAATCAGTACACAGGTTTTGCGAATCATAGAATCCATAGCAACGTCACTCCTTCGGGCGTCGGACCAAAAGACGCCGCCCGCGTTCGAACCGCGCCCCAAAAAGGGAAGGCGGCTTCCACACGTGTCGGCACTCCGGCGAAATTATAACAGAAACGGCCCTGTCGATAAAACCCCCTGGAACCCAAATTTCGACGCCTAACCACGCGGCGCGCTTTGTGGTATAGTGGATAGGGAATTTGGAACCACGCCTTTGATCGGATCACGCCCTATGACTGCCCCATCGCTCCCCCAAGCACCGACGCCCCCTCCGCTGCGCGCCGAGGCCGCACGGCCCGACACCGACCGCGCCCTGTTTTGGCTGCCGGTCCTGACCCTGGCGCTTTGCTGGATCATCGTCCCGACGAAGGTCGTCCCGAACTTTCGGCCCGAAACGCTCCAGACCCTCGCCGCCGGGCAGAACTGGCAGCCGGCGCTTCTGGGCCATGGCGCGCTGACCTGCTTTCTGGCCGATGTCTTCTACGACGCCACGCAGCGCGCCCCCTGGGCCCCTTACTTCGTCGCGCAGATGTGCGTCGTCCTGTCACTGTTCATCTGCCGCGCCCTGGCGAAGCGTTTTTTGCCCGAGCGCCAGGCGTTCGCCGCCGCGATGGCGATGCTCTCGTTTTGCTTCTTCAACATCGACAGCACGATGCTGGGCGGCACGGTCACGATGCCGATCTTCTGGCTGGGGTCGATCTTCTTCTACCATCGGGCCCTGACCGAGGGGAAAACGGCCGACTGGGCCCGAACCGGGCTGTGCCTCGGCTTGGGGATGTACTGTTCACCGCTCATCGCCGCGCTGGCCCTGGTGATGCTGGTCTACCAGGTCTTGCCGATACCGGCTCAAAGGCGGCTGTCCGATCAGCGGTTCCTCCCCGGTGCGGCGCTGACGACGGCGGTTTTCGCGCTGGTGGCCGCCCCGCTGGTTGTCTGGGCCTTCCGGCACAACGGGGCCGGGCTGCGTTTGCCCCCACTTCCCCCCTCGCCCTGCCCCGTCCCGGAGGTTCCCCGCTTCTTCGGCGCGGTGGGAATCATCGCCCTTTTGATCCTCATTCCCCTCCTTCCGATGTCGGCCTTTTTTCAAAAGCGCGGCGAGACGGCCGCCGGGGAAAAAGAACCGGCCAATGCCGTTTTTCTCGCGGCGATGTTCAGTGCCCCGATCGTCACCCTCGCGGGCCATGGTCACTTTCAGGTGGCGCGGGCCGGCCAGCTTTTCTATCTGCTGCCGATTTTCTTTCTTTACCACTTCGGGAAAAAGAACCCCTCCCCCGCGCGCCAATGGACCAGTTTGGCCCTGGCGGTCGTGGTCCCCGTCCTGATTCTCGCCGCCGGATCGTTTGCCGTCGTGCAGTACCCCGCGCGCACGGGCAAGCCGCTGAGCTGCCACTTCCCGGGGCGTCCCCTCTCGTGGGCGGTCTGGAACCAGTGGCGCTCCAGCGGCGCCTTTACCCCCCTGCCCTTCGTCCGGGGAGAAGCGCGTCTGGCCAACAACGCCTCGGTCTACGGCCCCGGCCGGCCGCGCGTCTGGAACGAGGAGTGGGCCGGCGAAGAAGAGTTCGACCGCCAAGGGGGAATCTGGATTTGGGACGACGACGATCCCGACAAAGAAACAATCATCGCGGCGATCAAACAGCGCTATCCTCGGGCGGTCTTCTCCGCGTCGTTTTTGGTCCCCTATCGAACAAAGGCCAAGGTCCCCCCGCTGCGCGTCTCGATGGCGGTCATCCCCCCGCGCGGCGGCTTCCTCCCCCCGGATATCGCCCCGCCGCGATAGAAAACAGCGCGCGGAAAAAAGCGCAAAAAAAAGCGGGAGCTTCAGCTCCCGCTTTTTTCGTTGACGCGCTGGCGATCACTTAACCGGGCGCGGCAAGAGTTCCCCTTCCTGGCGCTCGCAGGGAAAGAACCCCTTGCCTCCCCACTCGCCGAAGAGCTGATCGTTCTTCACCTCGGGGGCGCGGTACCAGCGGCCGTGGAGCCAATCGGCGAGCATATCGACCTCTTCGGCCGACATGAGGCGATCCCCCTGTTTCGGGCAGTAGGCGGGCATCCGGTCGTTCTTCGCCCCGTAGTACTCCGGGGCGGTCGGGTCGGAAATAATGCCGACCAGCCACGGCTTCGACATATACCCGCGCAGATCGCAGGCGTGATCGGAGCTGCTCCCGTAGAAGGAGTGGCACTCGGTGCAGCGCAGGAACGTCATGTCGGAGACGGCCGTCTCGGCGAGCCCTTCCCACTTGTCGCCGTTTTGCGCGCGGGGGGCGTCCAGCTGCGACTCTTGATAGAGGACCTGCTCGACACCGGCGACGCAGGCCAGGACCCCTTCGCGCAGCTGATCGATGTACTGCGTTTCGTCGGCGGGAATCGGTTCATCCTCGCCGCAGAGTTTCGCCAGATAGACATCGGTCAGGAAGGTATCGATATCGTCGTCGGTGATCGACTCGATATTGTCCTCATCGGTCAGAAGCTCGGCGTACTGCTCATCGTCCACCATCCCGATCAGAACATTCTTCAGGGCATCGGCGACCGGCCGCGGGAGTTTGGGATCGAGCGCGGCCATCACCGCCGGATCGTCGAACTTCTCGGCGATCTTCTCTTTGAGCAGATCGAGGTACTCGCCCGAGGCGACCTTCTCATTGGCGTCGTCGTCCTCGACCAGCTCGGTGAGGGACTCTTCCAGGATATCAAACGCCGGCGAGGCGTCGGGAGCGATCAGCTGACCGATCAGACCGTCGGAGGTATTGAGCATCAAGCTGCCGTCGTCCATCCGGACGCCGCCGAAGACGCGCCCCTTGAGGTAGGTGATCATCGAGCCGTTCTTGGCGAAACTGGTGGTCTTCCCGAAGAAGTCGTCGGTCACCAGGCGATCGGCGTCGCAGAAGCCGCCGATCCACTGCGGCGAGATCGCCTTGTAGAGGTTCGGCGCGCTCGGGTCGGCGCATTCGATCGGGGTGAAGTCGGCGTCGGGCCCAATCGAGCCGAACGGCGCGAAGTTATGGCAGCTGGCGCAGTGCTGCGAGAAGAGCTTCGGCCCCTGGACAAACGGGTCTTTCTTGAGCAGCGACAGCGCGCCGGTGGTCGGGATGCCGTCGGGGGCAGCGCACAGCTCGACCGAACGCTTGGCGAGCGTATCGGCCTGGGCGACGCTGGCCAGGAACGTCGGGGCGTGGTCGGGGTTTTTGTAGTCGTCCCAGTACGACAGGTAGGTGAACCAGCAGGTGACACCGAACAGCGCCACCGTGATGAGGACAATCAGGAAGTGGAACCCCGGTACGCGCGCCAGGATCGGTATCGCCAGGAAGAAGGCGACCAAAATCCCCGAGACCCCGAAGATGGCGTAGACCATACCGATCTTCGAGAAGATCGGCAGCCGGGTCATGTGGTACAAAGCGCGGAACGACCACTCCGGGCGGGCCGCGTCGAAGGAGCTGCCCGGATCGGCCGGGGAACTGAGGTCGGCCCCCAGATACGACTCGGCCGGAAGGGTGGCGTCGCGCGAGGCGACCTGGCTGGGAGTGAGCGAGTGCTGGAAGACCAGCACCAAAATGATCGCCATGGTCACAACGCAGGCAAGACCGGCCCAGAGGACATCCCAGTTCCAGAAAGATTTGCGTTCGACCGCGGCGCACGCCAGCCCGCAGGGGTGCTTGCAATCCTTTTCATGCGACAGGGGGCGCGATTTGAGGTCGAACCACTTCCACAGAAGGAGCATCACGAAACCGCCGCCGCCGAAGACCGCCACGTGGAGGACGATGAATCGGGTGAGGGTGAGGGTGCCGAACTGCGGATCGGGACCGCCGACCACCAGCTGGTAGAGCGGCAGGCCGATTTTCGGGAGCAGCTGCAGGAACGAGACGCGGGTGATCGTCGCGAAGTAGCCGGACAGCGACCACATCAGAAGGTCGCCGGTCAGGCAGCTGCACAGCGCCATGAGGAACATCACCACCGCGGCCCAGTAGACAAACTCACGCGGACGGCGGTAGGCGCCGTGGATAATCAGCAAGAAGACGTAGAGGAAGAGCATCGCCACCAGAACCTGAGCGGAATAGTGGTGGATGCCGCGGACCAGCCAGCCGTACGGAAGCTGGTACTGAATATAATAGACACTCTCCCAGGCCGTCTGGCCGCTCGGGGCGTAGAAGGCCCAGAGGAACAGACCGGTGATTCCCTGAAGAATAAACGCGAAGATGATCGCGACCGGGAGGAAGCGGCACATACACCAGTGCGCCGGAACGGTGTAATGGGCCACTTTTCCCAAACCCGTGACCAGCCCAGTTCGCTCATCGAGCCAGCGGAGAAAACCTTGCATATTTCTATCCTGAATATCTTTTTTCGTCTAAAGGAGTTATTTTTATCGTTCACGCCGCAAGGGACCGGATACTCCAGGCCCCGCCGTCGTCAGACCGGAGATTTGTCGGCGCAGCCGAGCTGGAAATTCTGGAACTTGACGAAGACGCGGCCGTCCTCGTCGACCCGGGCCTCGAGCGAATCGAGATCGCGCGCCGACTTGCTGGTGTCCGGATCGATGCGCTGACCGGACAGCGAGAACATATCGCCGTGGCAGGGGCAGTAGAACATCGTCTCGACCTGGCCGGTCTTCGGGTTCTTCTGCTGGTCAACCTTCACGCGGCAGCCGGCGTGCGGGCAGACGGTCTGGAACGCCTCCACGCCGACCGAACCGTCCTCGTTGGTCACCTTGCGAAGGAAGACGTTGCCGATCGTCTGGTTCGGGGCCGAGACCCACGCGTCGTGGATCGTGTCGACCACGGCGTACGACCGGGGGGTCGCGTCTAAGTTGTCAATCGTCGTGAGCTGATACTCCTTGCCCGACAGCCCCTCTTGCTGGAGGGGGTAAAGCGCCATGCGGGCCCCGCCGTAGATCGGCAGCGCCACCGCCGCGGCGCCGGCGCCGGCGGCGACGACGGTTCGGCAGAAACTCCGCCGGGTTTCGTTGCTGTTCGTGATTTCTTTGCCTGAACTCATCTTCGATACTGCTCCTTAGAACAAAGGGAAACGCGTTTTACTCGATGATTTATTGTTTGCTTGTTAAACGTTATTATCCGCTTGTCGGATTTTATTTATCTGTTTTGGTCCGCCGCCTTTTATTTACCCTATTTTAGCGCCGCCGGGGGGTTCTGATAAGGGTAAGGAGACGAATCCGCCGCTGATTCGGCCGCCCGTTCAAGTTCTATCATTTTCTGTTTCCCCATCGGCCCCCTGCGTCAATCGATCGGGAACAGATCCGAGCCCCGGCCGGCCTTCCTGAGCTGGTAGATCGGCATGTGCCGGTAGTAGACCTCCAGCGTCATGCAGTACAGCGACGTGACGTAAAGGCGGCCGCCGGCGGAGGAATACCCGATTCCCGAATCGCTGATCGAGGTCGAGACGGGGAGATCCCAGCTGCCGGCCCTCTCCCCGTCGGTCGCCTGCCGCCGGATCAGCTCGTCGCGGACCTGGTTGTTCCAGGTCGTCCACTTCGGGCCGCCGATATGGTGAAACAGCTGCGTCGCGTAGTAGATGAGGTAGGGATTATCGTATTTGGGAACCTCCGCGATGATGGCGTCGGTCCCCTTCGCCAAAACCCGGTTATCGACCCCCCAGTCGAGGAACAGACGGCACAGAAGCCCGATCGCGGTGGTGGCGTCGGTCCCGGTCCCCGGGTCGGTGTACCCGTATCGGGTCCCCCCGTCGTAAGCGACCTTGCCGGCCAAAAAGGCGCGCGCCTTGGCCATGACCTCGGGCGGGACATTGATTCCGCCGTACTCGGCGCTTTTAAGGGCCATAAGCTGCCAGCCGACCACCGAGGTGTCTCCCGGCTGCTGCGGCTGGTACCGCCAGCCCCCCTCGTTGGGGTCTTGAGCGAACACGATGAACGCGACCGCCTCTTTGGCGGCCTGACGCAGCTGGCTGTATTTCTTCTTCTCGTCGTCGCGGGCCATCGCGCACGCCTCACACAGGGCGATCGTCGCCAGGCCGTGGGAGTACATCGTCCCCCCCTCGTCACGCATATCGAACCCTTGGGGCGTCCGCTGCCCGTTGGCCAAAAGGAAATCAATCCCCTTGGCGACCAAATCGGCGTACTTCCCATGGGTCGGGGTGTTCCCCGCGCCGAGGAACGGCAAAAGAGCCAGCGAGGTGGCCGCCATCGGGGCTTTCGTCCTCGAACCGCCGCCTCCGCACTGACAGGTCAGTCCCTCGTCGTGCTGAATCGACCAGCTTCCGTCGGGCCGCTGGTGGCGCGCCAGCCAGACCAGCGCGTTTTGAACCGCCTTTTCGCTGGCGTCGTTGCCGCCGCCGGATTTCAAAAGGCGCGCCTTCCCCTCCATGCGTCCGGCCAGACCGGTCAGCGACGAGGCGGCGCTGACCGGCTCGACCAGCTCGGCCGCCTGCTCGGTGTCAAAAGTCAGGTCGTCGGTCAGGGGAACATCTTCCATCGGCTGGATATCGACGGAGGTGGCGATCGGCGTTTCGACCGTCGGTTCCTCGAACGTATCGATAGAGAAGTCGGCGATATCGAGGTCGTCGGCGTCGAGATCGTCCATATCGACCCCGACCTCGTCGCTCGGCTGGGCAATGATCTCGAGCCGGTCGGAATGCTTGGTCCCGAAGACGTGCATCCCCAGGAAGATCATAATCAGCACGTGCAGACCGATGCTCAGCAGCCATATCGGCAGCGTCCTGAGCCGGTCGGCCAGGTCGCGTTCCCGTTCATGGAAGATCGCCTCGACCGCCATTTCGGTGTCGGGGTCGGCGTCGGCGAGCTGATCGGCCGCGGCGGCCTGAAGCTCTTCCTGCTCCCGGCGAACCTTCTCGCGAAAACGCGAGGCGGCCCGGCGATTGAGCTCCTCGCGCCGAGGATCGGCGGCGGCCTTCGCCGGGGCGTTCAAAACGTCGGCGGAGCTGTCGGCGGCACTGTCATCGGCGACGCTGTTGTCGGCGACGCTGTTGTCGGCAATGCCGTCAGCGGTGTAATTACTATCGTCGTCGGAATCGTCGATATCGGCAAACGGTACCGCCTCTTTCCCGAATTCGTCGTCGAGAAGAGGGTCCCGTCCGGCGGGGCTGTCGGCGGCTGGGTTATCGCCGGCGTCATCGGCGACATTATTGTCGTCGGCCGGATCGTCGTCGATGTTGGCAAACGGAATCGCCTCTTTCCCAAATTCGTCGTCGAGAAGAGGATCCCGGTCGGAGGGGTTTTCGGGATCGGGGGGGGAACCGGAGGGATCGAAAGGATTGTCTGTCACATCTCTCATGGCGGGTACACTCTGCGGCAGGAAAAAACGACGATCCTTCTGCGGCGCGGCGCGCGCCTCTTCGCGAGCCCCTCTTGGGCGGCGGGCGGGGGGAAGAACGGCGGTAAAAAACAACCCGTCGGCGCGGGCGTCACCTTGCGTATCCCCCCCTTTTTATACTCTACCTCCCAATTATAATTTCGGCGTCGATTTTTGACAAGCATTTGAGTATGAAGGGCGACCCTTCCCACTACATAAAATCTAAGGCAGGAAAATCAAATGGCTGGAAGAAGCAAGAAAAAGGCCGAAACGGTCTACCTGGTCTGCGAAGAGACCGGTGATTACAACTACATCGTCCGCCGCAAGCCGGGCGGCGAGAAGCTTCGTCTCATGAAGTACTCCCCGCGGCTTCGCAAGCACACGATGCACGTCGAGAAGAAAAAGTAAGTTTGTTTCCGATCCTTCGGCGAAAGATTCTTTCGCCGAAGGAGTGTTTTTGGGGGTTGCCGCTCACCGGTGCGCGACCGCGCGCCGGTAAGCGGCCGCGGCTGTGTTGTATTGTCGCAAACAACGGCTCTGGGGCGCCGCTCACCGGCGCGCGGCCCCAAGGGCGCCGAAACGTGGGATATCGAACTTTTCTCCACATGAGGGGCGCGGGACATTAGCTTCTGCCGCCCCTTGTTTTTTTTGGCCTCGGCAGTTATCCTATACGTATATACTGGCGTAAGTTTTTTCTTTCGCGCGCGGGCCTAAACACCCCGAGATCGTTCAATAATTTAAAGTCGTAATCGCAAGTCGTTTCAACTTCAGGGGAAAGTAATGCCGGACGGTTCCCGCCAAGAGGAAAAAAATTGGGCCGCTCGCCCATTTGACGCCCAGCGCGTGGAACGCCTGATCCAACAAACCGCGCCCCTGGGGCCGCGCCTGTCTCCTCTGCTGGCCCAGCTGTTCCTCGGCCGGGGAATCACCGATCCCAAAGATGTCGCCGCGGCGCTTTCCGCGCCGAATCTCTCTACCGGGCTGCGTCCTCCGGAGCAGCTGCCGGGGTGTGTCGAGGCCGCCGAAAAGATTCTCGCCGCCATCCGCGCCGAAAAGCGGATCGCCGTCTACGGCGACTACGACGTCGACGGCATGACCGCCACCGCCATTTTGGTCGAGGCGATCACCCTGGCCGGCGGCAGCGCCAAGTACTACGTTCCCAACCGTCTGGACGAAGGGTATGGCCTCAACTGTGACGCGCTCGACCGCCTCAGCCATGAGGGGATCGGGATGGTCATCACGGTCGACTGCGGCATCTCCTCGCTGAAAGAGGCCCTTCACGCGCGTCAGATCGGTCTGGACCTGGTCATCACCGACCACCACACCATCCTCACCGACCCCGAGACGGGAAAGCAGATTCTCCCCGACGCGGCGGCCATTACCCACCCGCGGCTGCTTCTCGATGGCGTCCCCCCCTACCCCTTCCCCGAACTGTGCGGCGCGGTGGTCGCCTTTAAGCTCGCCTGGGCGCTGGAGCGCGCCGCCGAGGGAACCTCCCGCGTCAGCGCCGAAAAGCGGCGTTTCCTGATCAAGGCGGTCGGTCTGGCCGCGCTCGGGACGGTCGCCGACGTCGTCCCCCTCTGGGACGAAAACCGAACCCTCGTTCGCTTCGCGCTGGAAAAGAGCTTCGGGGCGGTCTTCCCGAGCGAAAGCAGTGACGCGGCCGAAAGCTACGTCCCGATCGGGCTTTGCGCTTTGGTCGCCGAGTCGGGAATCGCCTCGCGCGCCCGCAAAAAGATCACCAGTGAGGACATCGGCTTTTCGATCGCCCCGCGGCTCAACGCCGCCGGCCGTGAGGTTCTGTGCGAGTCGTCCCCCAAGGACGAAATCGACGAGCAGAATTGGAAAGCCGCCAAGGCGCTGTTGGAGCACCCCGACCGCCTGGCGGCCGCCGGCCAGATGGGGCTGGCCAGTTTGGGGGTGGAGCTTCTGGTCACCCAATCGGCCGAACGGGCCGGCGAATTGGCCCACTTTATCAACAACCTCAACGAGAGCCGCCAAAAGCTGGAGCGCAAGATCATGCACGAGGCGCTCGAGCAGATCAAGGCCTCGTGGCAGGACGCCCCGGCGTTTGTCCTGGCCAGCGCCTTTTGGCATCCCGGCGTCATCGGCATCGTCGCCGGCCGCCTGGCCGAGCAGTTCAATCGCCCCACGGTGATGATTTCGCTTCAGAATCGAGACCCCGGCACGGGGAGCGGCCGAGGGATCCCCGATTCGGACTTCAACCTCTACAACGCTTTCGAGGCGTGCAAAGAGCACCTGACCCGCTTCGGCGGCCACGCCGCGGCGGCCGGGCTGGGGATTCGTTCCGACAAGATCGACGCTTTCCGAAGCGCGTTTTGCGACTACGTCGCCGAGCATTACCACGACACCGGGAGCAAAACGCTCCTTCGCGTCGACGGGGAGTTCCCGCTGTCGGCCTTCACCAATAAGACCCTTGCCGAAATCGACGCGCTGGCACCGTTCGGCGCCGACAATACCCGTCCGGTTTTCGTCAGCTACGGGGTCACGCTCAGCGCCCCGGCCCGCCGTGTCGGGGGGAAAAACCGCAAACCGTCCGGCAGCACCTCGGCGGGCAATGCCCCCGATACCGCCGCCGGCGCCAAAAACACAGAATCCACCGATACCCTCGGCCGTACCTTCCAGGCAAAATTCCGCCAGTGGCGCGATGAGCGCCGGGCGGTCGCCTTCGGCCGCGGTGATTGGGTCGACGAGATGAACGCGCTTTACGCCGCCAACGCGGCGGCCGCGTTCGATATCGCGTTCCAAGTAGTTTATAACGATTACTTCGGCCAGGTCGAGCTGCGTCTGCTCGACTGGCGAACCAGTACCTCCACGACGCCCGAGGCCTCCCATGTCAGATGATCAGCAAAATGTCCCCCTTCGGTCCTTCCGGAAAAAAGAGCTCGAGATCGACGTTCTCTTCAAAGCGCTGGTCAAACTCAAGGGGAGCGACCTTCACTTAAAAGTGGACCGTCCCCCCTACATTCGTGTTAAGGGGGAGCTGCGCACCCTCAACCGCGGCCCGATCGACGACGAGGAGATGAACCGTCTGATCTACCCGATGATGGACGAGCGCAACCGCAAAATCTACAACAACGACGGCGGCGCCGACTTCGCCCACACCTGCCTGGTCGACGGGGTGCAGTGGCGTTTCCGCGTCAACGTCCTGACGCAGATGGGGCATATCGGGCTGGTCGCCCGACGAATCAACAACTTCATCCCCGAGCTGGAGGGTCTTCACCTTCCGACGGTCCTCTACGAACTGTGCAAGTTCTCGCAGGGGATGATCCTGCTGGCCGGGGTCACCGGTTCGGGAAAGTCGACCACGATCGCCTCGATGCTCAACTGGGTCAACCGAAACTACAACAAGCATATCCTCACGCTCGAAGACCCGATCGAGTTTATGTTCACCGAAGAGAAATGCCTGATCAACCAGCGCGAGATCGGTATGGACGTGGTCGACTTCTCGGTCGGCATGAAGCACGCCGTTCGTGAAGACCCCGACGTCATGCTCGTCGGCGAGATGCGTGACCGCGAAACATTCGAAACGGCGATTCACGCCGCCGAAACCGGGCACCTTGTTTTCGGAACCATTCACGCCTCGACCGCGCCGTCGACCATCGGCCGTATTCTCGACCTCTTCCCGTCGAACATGCACAAGGCGATCCGAAGCGCCCTGGCGTTTAACATGCGCGGCATTATCGCTCAAAAACTGCTGCCGTCGATTCTTCCCGGCGTTCAGCGGGTGCCGACGGTCGAGATCATGATGTTCAACCCGACCGTGCGCAAGCTGATCCTAGAGGAACAGGACGAAAAACTCTCCGACGCCATCCGTATCGGCGCCCAGGAGGGGATGCAGGACTTCACCATGAGCTTGAAAAACCTTGTTCAGGCCAAAAAGATCGACCGGGCCACCGCCTTCGAAGTCGCTCCGAACATCGAGGCGCTGAAGATGGCCCTCAAGGGTATCGAGGTCAAGGAGCCGGGTATTCTATGAAATCAATCGGAATTACATTCTCCGGGGTCATTCTCGCGGCGATCGCCCTGTTTGTGCTTCCCTCCGCGGTCGCCGTGCCGCAGGGCCAAGCGGCGGCTCAGGGCATCGGCGCCGAGAAAAAAGACGCCCCCAAGCGCGCGTTCACCCCCGAGGAGATGAAAGAAATCAACCAGCAGGGGAAAAAAGCCAATAAAGACGGCTGGCGTTTTGGTGCGTCGCACAATGTCGGCTTCTATTTCGGCATCACCAAGCTGATTCTCCTGAACGTCATCTTCTGGCTGTGGGTCGCGACCACCAGCTGGGTCAATAACGACACCCAGCTGACGATCGACCTGAACCGCTACCGATGGAACACGATCATGCTCACCGTCTTCCCGGCGGCGCTTCTGGCCGGGCTGTGCGTCCCCATCTTTTGGGCCACGCTTCCGATCGCGTTTTTGGGGTGGCTCGTTCCGGTGCTCGTCTACGTCGTTCACCGAAACCACGGCCGGCTGAAGGCCGAAAAGGTGATGACCGCCGACCACATCGGATACCTCATTAAGCGGACGCTCCACATGAGCACCGCCCCGAAGAAGGCGCTCTACGAGGTCGGCGCCCCGATTCAATTCTCCGGCTGGGGGAAGTCGGTCGACAAACAGACCCAAAAGGGACGCGGCATCGTGGCGCGCAATACGCCCGGCTACAACCCGCTTCGCGCGCTGATCTACAAGTCGGTCCAGTTTAATATCCCCGAGCTTAAAATCGAGGATCACGGTACGGGAGTGAATATCCAGCTGCTGGTCGACGGTATCTGGCATCCCTGGAAAGACCTCCTCGCCGAGCGCGGCCACGAGGAGCTCACCGTCGAGGAGGTTCGTTCGATGATCGCGACGGTGAAGACCCTCTGCGGCTGCCGTCCGAGCAACCTCCCCCGCCAGAGCGGCCAGTTCCTGGCGCAGTACGGCACCAAACAAAAGGCGGTCGCCGACTGCACCATCCAGGCCAACGCCACCGCCGAGCAGGCGCATATCGTGATCCAGTTCCAGGCGCTGCCGTTCGATTCCCTCGCCGGCCTGGGGATGAACCCCGACCGCGAGGCCGAGGTCAAAAAGATGATCAACCTCGACAAGGGTCTGGTCATTCTTTCGGCCGCTCCCCGTCAGGGGCTGCGGACGATGACGAACGTCGCCTTCGACTGCGCCGACCGCTTCACCCGCGACTTTGTCACCGTCGAGGATGTCAATAAGCCGTACATGGAGATCGAGAACATCCAGGTCGTCTCGTACGACTCCTCGAAGAAGGAATCGCCGATGACGGTCCTCCCCGATGTCTTCTTCAAAGAGGCGAAGGTTCTCCTGCTGCGCGATCCGGTCAACGTCGAGTCGCTGAAGCTGTGCTGCGACGAAATCAAAAACGAGCGCCTGATCATCACCACCTTCCGCGGCGTCGACTCGGTTGACACCATCCTTCGGATGCTCAAGTTCATCGACCGCGACACGCTGGCCGGCGCCCTGACCTACGTGCTGAACCAGCGGCTGGTCCGACGGCTGTGCCCCGAGTGCAAAGAGGCGATTCCCGCCCCGGCCCAGGTACTGCGCCAGCTCGGTCTTCCCGCCTCGATCGAGACGATCTGCCGCAAGCGGGTTCATACCGTGGTTCCCGGCCAAAAAGATACCTACGAACCGTGCCCCCACTGCCTGGAAATCGGCTATAAAGGACGCGCGGGCATCTACGACGGAATCATCATCAACGACGAGATCCGTCAGCTGATCCGAACCAACCCCGACCCGAAGCTTCTGCGCCAGGCGGCTTTGCGGGCCAAGTGCCGGGGGTTCCTCAGCGACGCGGCGCGCTTAGTCGCCGACGGGACCACCTCGTACGAAGAGCTGGTCCGCGTGATGAAAGGATAAAAGAAAGAACAATCCATGGCCTATTGCAACTATATCCTTCTTGGTATCTTCGCCCTCGGTGCCCTGATCGCGGCGCTGATGAAAGGGTTCTGGGGGGGCCTCACCCGCATAGCGGCCCTGACGCTGGCCGTCGTCGCGGGGCTTCTCTTCGCCAATAACGTCGCCGGCATGATCGACGCCTCCGGCGCCGGGGCGCTGATCGGCATCGGCGTGATCGGGATCGTCGCGGGGCTGGCCTTCTTCGAACTGGTCAAACGCTGCCCCAAGTCGGCGCGTTTTCTCCCCGCCGGGGCCGATCTCGGTGCCGGCGTGGGGGCGGCCCTAGCCGCCGCCGGGGCCGCCGCGTTCCTTTCCAAGAAGCTCCCCGGTCCTTTTTTGGAGGGCCAGCTCGGCGCCGGGGGAGAAGGGGTGAAAGTCACCCAGGGAGCGATCGATCTGCTCCCCTCGATTCCGCTTTTTGCGGTGATGGTCCTGATGTTCGCCCTGTGGGCATTCGTCGGCTCGTGGGCCGAGGGGGATCTGCGCGAACTGAAAAAAAGCGCCGATATGCCGTGGAAGCTCGTCCTCGCACTGGTCTTCCCGATCGCCCTGACGGTGACGATCCTGTTCTTCGGTTCCTCGATAGCCGTCGGCGCGGCGATTGTGGCCGCGGCGGCGATTATTCCCTCCCTCGCCTACGTTATCTTCCGCAACAGCGGTCTTCCCCCCGGGCAAAAGGTGATGACCCCCGGTCACCTCGCCCGGCTGTCGCGGGGGAAGGGGAACAAGAAGAAAAAACAGGAAGAGGCGCAGTGGACCCTCCCGATCGAGCTGTTCGGCTACGGCAGCGGGGTCAGCAAGAGCATGCACGCCGAGCGCGGCGAGGCCGCCAAGGCGATTACCGGCTGTGTCCCGCTGTGTGATCTGGTCTACAGGGCGCTCAAGCGCAAAGCAACCGCGCTGCAGATTCTTCCCGGCGCCGAGGCGACATCGGTCAAGTACCAGCTCGACGGTCTTTGGCAGGAAGTCCCCGGCGTCTTTGCCCCCCCGATCAGAATCGACCGCTACAAGGGCGTGGTCCAAGCGATGAAGGCGCTGCTCGGCGCTGTACCGGCCGATGAGCCGAAAGGCGCCGACCAGCCGGCCGAAAAAGCCGCCCCGCGCCGCCTCGCGGGGGAAATCTATATGGAGTACGACAACGTCGGCGGCAAGAAGAAAAAGATGGCGGCGCAGGTCCTTTTAGCGCCGCAGCCAACCGGCGAGGCGATGCAGATCACCTTTAAACCCCTGGCGCAGCACTTCAAGAGTTTAGAGCACCTCGGGATGTCCAAGCAGCGGGCCGATCTGCTTCGCGGTTTTCTCCGCGCCGAGCGGGGCCTGGTCATCCTGGCCGCTCCCCCGGCGCACGGGCTGCGGACCTTCACCCACGTGGCGCTTTCCAGCGCCGACCGCTTCACGCGCGACTTCACCGCGGTTGAGGACCTGGCTCGCCCCTACGACCCCGTCGAAAACGCCGTGCGCGCCACCTACGATTCCCGCCAGGGGCAGACGCCGATGAATATCCTCAGCGACGTCTTCTTCAAAGAGCCGCGCGTGCTGGTGATCCGCGATCTGGTCAACCGCGAGACGCTCGAGTACTGCTGCCGCGAGATCCAGAACGACCGTCTGATCATCACGACCGTCCGCGCCCGCAATTCCGCCGACGCGATTCTGCAGATCCTCAGGATGGGGATCGACCCCAAACTGCTGGCCGATTCCCTGCTCGGGGTGGTCACTCAGCGGCTGATTCGGGTGCTGTGCCCCTTCTGCAAAGAGCCGGCGCCGGTCAACCCCGAGGTTCTGCGCCATATCGGGATCCACCGTCAGAGCATCGACACGTTCTACCGCCCGCACAGCACCGACGCGGCCCACGGCGAGAAGGTCTGCGATGGGTGCATGGGGTTTGGTTTCAAGACGCGAAAGGGGATCTACGATATCCTCACCGTCACCGACAATATCCGTCGTATCCTGGTCACTCAGCCGTCGGAGCAGGCGATTCACGCCGAGGCGGCCAAGGGAGAAGAGTACGGGTTCGCGACCGACGGCGGCCGTTTCCTCTTGTGGGGGGTCACCTCCTACGAGGAGCTGGTTCGCTGCCTTAAGTAAATTCACAACAATACTCCCGGCGAAAGAGAGATATTCAGCTTTCCCTTAAGATGAAGGGACTGGAGGAAAGAATGAGTTTCATCACAAGCCATCTCACCTGCCATATCGTGTTTTATATCTGCCTGCCGATCACCTTTTTGGCGATCTTCGGCTTCTGCAGAAGTCATTCCCTCTGGGATATGGCGGTCAAGACCTTCTGTGTTCTCTTCGCCACGCTCTTCGCGCTTTGCCTCTACGAGCCGCTGGCCAATCTGCTCGACTCGATGAAGCTCGAGTGGGCCTTCTTCAACGATATGTGGGCCTTCCTTCTGGTCTTCGGCATCGTCCTGGCTATCGAGGTCTACGCGACGAATTTTATTTCTAAAATCAACGTCCAGCTCCCATCCAAGGCCAACAGAACCGGCGCCTTCGTGCTGATGGGGATATTCTTCCTCGGTTTCTATTCCACCTCGGCGCTTCTGTTCTATTACACCATCCCCGAAAAGCCGGATCTCAAGGCGGTCGACATCGGCGCCGGCGGTCAGCTGTCTATCAACGTCCCGCCCCAGTTCCTCGCCTTGGAGTTTCTCTCGAAAGGTTCGCTGTCGGGGAAACAGCAATTTGATTTCTCCAGATATTTCGAGAACCATTTCAATCGCCGCTGCGCGGTTTACTCGCAGGTCGATGCCGACGTGAGGGGAAGCTCTTCCAGCTCTTCCGGCGTCAAGGCCGCGTGGACGTTCCAGGGGAGCAGTTCGCCGAACAAACCTTAAGCCCTCCCCCGCGCCGCGCGGGGGGAAGAAATATTATGTGAAATATCAACGAACACCGTTCGTTGAAGCAAATAAATAACCACCACCGGACAACGCCGAACCGAACGCGCGAAACGCGCGCCGGGTGAAGGCGGCCAACCCGACAGAGGCAACCAAATGGGAAGTATTTTCGACACGCCCGACAAGAACGACGCCCAACAGAACCAAGGCAGCGAAGGGGCACGAAAGTCGATCTTCGATTCCGACTGGGCGACTCAAAAGGACGAACCGACGGAAATTATTTCCAAACAGATTTCCGTCTGGTCGATTCTCATCCTCGTTCTGGGGGTCCTCTCCCTTCCGGCGCTTGTCTTCGACACGCTGATCTTTATCCCTTGGATCGCGCTGATCCTTGCCGCGGGCATCGCGCTTTGGCTGTACCTTTCCGGCGGTGAGACCCTCGGCAAGGGGCTGCTCCTTCTCGGCTTCTGCCTGGCGGCCTTCGTCCTGATCGCCGTCTTCACGGCCAATACGATCTACACCAAAACGGTCGTCTCGCAGGGGGACGCCTTCGCGCGGCGGCTGTTTGACTTTATCAAATCGGGGGACACGCTCCAGTTCCACCTGGCCTCGATGCCCAGTCCCTCCCGCGGCCGGGTGACCGACGAAAAACAGTATTGGAAAGATATCATCGACGCCAAACAGGGGGGGAATCCTCTGTCGACCGCCCACATGGATCTTCATAAAAACTCGATCTCCAACCCCTCGGTGCTGTCGATTTACAACTACCGCGACAGCGTCAAACTCACCCTCGTCAGGCACGAGCCGATCGTGAAAGACGAAAAAGAGAATTCCGAGCTGCTCCCCCTCATCTACGCGGCGACCTACACAAGCGCCGCGGGGCGGACCGAGACGTTCTTCTTCGCCGTCGTTCTGCTTCATTCCCTGTCTTCCGACGGGCGGGCCTATTGGTCTTGGCAAGGTTTTTCCAATAAGCCGCTGCATCCCTAAGGGACGACAGGCCGCCGAGCCGCCCATCAAATCGCCCGCCGTTAGGGGTATTGTTCCGCATGCTCACCGTTCACGACATCTTTGGAGATGATGGACTGATTGCCCGGCGTCTTTCCCATTACGAAAAGCGCCCCGAGCAGCTGGCGATGGCTTCGGCGGTCGCCGAGGCGATCGCCGAGGAAAGGCACGCCGTCTTAGAGGCGGGGACCGGCGTCGGAAAGAGTTTCGCCTACTCGGCCGCCGCGGTTTTGCGCCTAAGCGACAACGCTCCGGAAACCACCCTCCCCCAGGCCCCGCAGCCGGCGGCCGACGTTCTTTCGGACGACGACACTCAGCAGGCGATCGAGCGGTATATCCTGGAGGCGGAGGCCCCCACCGGCGAAGAGCTGGCCCCCCGGCACCGCACGGTGATCTCGACCCATACGATCGCGCTGCAGGAGCAGCTCTTCGACAAAGACCTCCCCTTTCTTCACTCGGTCCTCCCGATCGAGTTCACGTCGGTTCTGATCAAGGGGCGGGGGAATTACCTCTGCCGCCGCCGGCTCGACAAGGCGCTGCGCCACAGCCGCAAACTGTTCGACGATACCTCCGACGAGATCCTTCAGGAGATTCGCCGATGGAGCCGCCAAACGACCGACGGCACCAAGTCGGACCTTCCCGCCTTCGGCAGCGATGCGGTCCTCAATACCGTCTGGAACGAAATCGCCTGCGAACGGGGGAACTGTCTCGGCCGGCACTGCCCATTCCGTAAAGATTGTTTCTATCAGCAGGCGCGCCGCCGGGCCGAAAACGCCTCGCTGCTGGTCGTCAATCACGCCCTGCTGTTCAGCGACCTGATGGTCCGTCAGGGGGGCGGGGCGATTTTGCCGAACTTCGATCTGCTCATCTTCGACGAGGCGCACACGATGGAGCAGACCGCCGGGGAGCAGATGGGGCTGTCGATCACCCAGGGGAGCGTCAGTTACCTGCTCAACCGCCTGTCGAGTGAGCGTACCGGGCGGGGGCTGCTCAGCGTCGCGGGGGGCGACGCCTTCGTCGAGGCCCGCCGCGCCGTCGGGCGCTGCCGCAAAGAGTCGGATATTCTTTTTCACGACCTGGAGAACTGGCTGGCCGACCGGCCGGGGGGGAACGGCCGCGTCCGTCAGCCGGGGATCGTCTCCCGTTCTCTCCCCGAGGCGCTTAAGCGTCTGGCGATCGGGCTGCACGATGTCTGTGACCAGATCGACGAACCGAAGGATCGGATCGAGTACGTCGCCGCCCGCGCCCAGACCAACGCCCTGGCCGGGGAGATCGATACCTGGATCGGCCAGTCGTGCGAGGAGGACGTCTACTGGCTGGAAACCACCGCCGCCCGCCGGGGGAGCCAAATCTCGATGAGATCGGCACCGCTGGACGTCGGCAAAATCCTTCGCACGCGGCTGTTCGGGACGATCCCGACGGTCGTCATGACCAGCGCGACGCTGTCGACCGCCGGCGGGGCGGCCGTTCACGAGGCGGCCCCCAAGCGCCGCTATGTTTCCGACACGGAGACATCCGGCGAGGATACCGACGATTCGCGCGGATTTTTGTTCTTCCGCAGCCGCGTCGGCGTCCCCCCCAACGCGATCCAGGCGCGCTTCGGAAGCCCCTTCGACTACGAAAAACAGATGACGCTGGTGCTGGTCGAGGGGATTCCGGAGCCGAGCGCCTCGAAAGAAAACCTTTCGCCCCTGTTCGTCTCGTCGATCAAGCGCTATGTCCAGCAGACCGACGGCGGGGCGTTCGTCCTGTTCACCAGCAACGCCCTTTTGCGCAAAACGGCCGATCATCTTCGCCCCTGGTTTGACGAGGAGGGGTACCCCCTTTACGTCCAGGGGGAGGGGATGCAGCGCAGCCGGATGATCGAGGAATTTCGCCGTCAGAAGCGGGGGGTTCTCTTCGGCGCCGACAGTTTTTGGCAGGGGGTCGATGTCCGGGGCGAGGCGCTGCGCAACGTGATCATCACCCGCTTCCCCTTCCCGGTCCCGACCCTGCCGCTGATCGAGGCGCGATCCGAGGCGATCGAGCAGCGGGGGGAAAACCCCTTTATGAGTTATTCCCTGCCGCAGGCGATTTTAAAATTCAAACAGGGGTTCGGCCGCCTCATCCGCTCGCGGGACGACAAGGGGCTGGTGGTGGTGCTCGACCCGAGGATCCGAACCAAATTTTACGGACGCCGCTTCATCGAGGCGCTCCCCCGCTGCCGCGTGCGGATCGACAACGCCGGGCGGTAAGCGGCAAACAGCAACGTTAATACAAATAACCCCAAAATTACACATGGCCATGAAAAAGAATCTCCGCATCCTGGTCGCCGGCGGCGCCGGTTTTCTCGGTTCCTGGCTGTGCCGCCGTCTGGTCGGCGAGGGGCACGACGTGATCTGCGTCGACAACTTCTTCACCTCGCAGAAGAAGAACGTCGCCGATCTGCTTGCGTGCCCGAACTTCGAGCTGATCCGCCACGACGTCACCGCGCCGCTGCTGCTGGAGGTCGATCAGATCTACAACCTCGCCTGCCCCGCCGCCCCGGGTCACTATCAGTTCAACCCGATCAAGACGATGAAGACCTCTTTGCTGGGGGCGATTCATCTGCTCGGGATGGCGAAGCGCTGCCGGGCGCGGATCCTTCAGGCGTCGACCAGCGAGGTCTACGGCGACCCCGAGGTGCATCCCCAGCGGGAGGATTACCGCGGCTCGGTCAATACCCTGGGAGTGCGCGCCTGTTACGACGAGGGGAAGCGCGCCGCCGAGACGCTCTTTATGGACTACTACCGAATGCACCGGGTGAACATCAAGATCGCGCGGATCTTCAACACCTACGGCCCGGGAATGCACCCGTTCGACGGGCGGGTCATCTCGAACTTCATCCGCCAGGGGCTTCAGGGGGAACCGATTACCATTTTCGGCACCGGGGAGCAAACACGTTCGTTCTGCTACTGCACCGACTTGATCGAGGGACTCGTCCGGCTGATGAACAGCGAGGACGACGACTTCACCGGGCCGGTGAACCTGGGGAACCCGAAGGAATATACCATTTTAGAGCTGGCCAAACACGTCGCCAAGGCCCTGGGACGGGACGAGAACCGGGAAGAGAACTTTGTCTTTAAGCCGCTCCCCGAGGACGACCCCCACCGCCGCCAGCCCGACATCACCCTGGCCCGGGAGCGCCTCGGCTGGGAGCCGGCCGTCCCGCTGGAGGAGGGACTGGCCGAGACGATCGGCTGGTTCAAGGGGATCGACATCGACTCGTACCGTCCCCCGACCCCGCAATACTAAACACAACAATACGCCAAATATAACATCGTAATAGTATCACCGAAACACGAGGAACAACATGCCCAAAAATCAAGAAAAGACCGTCCTGATTATCTCCTCCTCCCCCCGCAAGGGAGGGAATACCGAACGGCTGTGCGACAGCTTCGCCAAGGGGGCCAAAGCGGCCGGCCATAAGGTTCAAAAGGTCCGCCTGGCCGAAAAGACGATCGGTTTTTGCACCGGCTGTTACGCCTGTCAAAAGGGGAAGTGCCCCCAAAAGGACGACGCCGCGCGGATTTTGAGCAAGATGCTCGCCGCCGATGTGATCGTCCTTTCCACGCCGGTCTATTTCTACACGATGACCGCGCAGCTGAAAGCCCTGATCGACCGCTCGGTCGCCGTCTACCCGAATATCAAGAACAAGACGTTCTGCTACATTATGGCGATGGCCGACACCAAAAAGAAGATGTTCAAGGGGACGGTCGAGGCGCTCAACGGCTTTTTGGCCTGCTGCGAGGGCTCGACCGTCGCCGGCATGATCCAGGTGCCGGGGGTCTACGAAAAGGACGATATCCTCGGCAACCCCGCCCTCGACGAGGCGTACGAGGCCGGGTTCCGGCTGTAATCAGGGGACTGTAAAATTCCCCCAAAAAGAACCGCCTCTGGGGCGGTTCTTTTTTTATGATTTACTCGTAACAAAATTCCGCCGAAAGGACCGCGTCCTCCTCGGGGACTAACCGCAGCCAAAACGCGCCGAGCGACTCGGGGAGGGTCTCGTCGATCACCTGGCCCCCGGCGAGGGTATAACACTTGACTTCATGGAAGATCCCCTGTCCGGCGAAATCGGCCTCCAGCCGAACGCGCGCCGAAGGCCCCTCGTCGTGCCGCTCGATCCGCACATGTTTGGCGGCGTAGCCGTGGGCCAGGCACGGGTCGGAGGGAACCTCGGCATTGACCGGCTGCCGCGACCACAGGCCGATCCGGCCGGTCGGCCGGCCGAGCCGCCACAGATCATCGACCGCCCCGAACCAAAGGGCGTGATTCTCATCGAGCCGAAGCCAGCGGCCGTTCATCTCTTGCGCGCCGCCTTGCGTGTTCACCTCCTCTTGCCGCAGGCCGACCGACAGAACCAAAAGCCCCCGCCACGAGGCGTAGTCGTCGACGCGCAGGGGATGGGAGGCGATCGGGCGGATTCCCCAAAAGCCCCCGGCGTTCTCGGCCGGAAGCTCGTAGAAGGTCCCCGCCGCGTGGAAGAGATCCCGCTCGGTGCAGACCTCGCGGTCGTGGCGGCAGCGGTTCTCTTCGGCGCGGCCGCTGTCGCTCAAGGCGCGCCAGCGGTCGGTCACGGGAAGGAGAAAACACTTGCCGTGATCGTCGGTAATCGTCACCTTATCGGCGGTAACCTCCGGGCAGACCTCGGGGAGCGGAACCTTCCCGGCGGTTTCGCGGGCCGTTGCCTCGTCCATCGGCCGGACGGCGAACCGGCCGCCGCCGGGGGCCAGATCGACCATAAACCCCTTTTGGCCGCCGTCGGGGTCCGTCACCACGCGCAGCGCCCTTTCGGCGTCGGACCAAAGAAGCGACCGGCCGGGGATCGGGCTCCCCACCTCGGGAAAGCCGGAAAAGATCTCCTCGGGAACCGTACCGCGCGAATCGTCGGGGAGACAGACCAGGTACGCCGAGGCGCTCGTCCCCGAGCGGTCGGCTTTAACGCGGATCCATTCCCCCGGGGCAGCGCGGTCGAATTCCAGAAAACCGCGCCCATCCGGCAGCGCGGCGGTTTGAAGCGTCTCCCACCGGCCGTCGCCGGCGCGGTCGATCTCGACGGTCACCGCCGCGCTTTGGCCGTCGCCGAAATCAACAAACAGCGCGCGCTTCGGCCAGCCGGCGAAGAGGATCGGATCGGAGGGGAGATTCGCCTCGACGGCCTGGTTTTTCCACAGCGCCCCGGCGGCGTACGGCGGGCCCAAACACGAGAGGGTCTCGGGCCGGACAAACCAGAGGTTCGACTGTGAACGCCCCGGCGCGCAAAGCGTCCCCTTATAGCGCCGCTTATTGATAAACTCGCTGCGTGCCGCGTCGTCGCAGCCGCAGACAATCCAGCGGCCGTCGCCGAAGGCGTCCCACCGGCAAAAATCGCCGATCACCTTCAAATAGGCGCTCTTCGGACGAATCCCCGCCGCGCGCGAGGCGGAAAAATCGGCGGGGAAATCCCAAAACATCCCGTGCATCGTCATCAGCAGCGGCCCGCTCGGCGCGGAGGCGCCAAGAGCGGCCGCCCCCGGCGCGATGTTTCGAATCCGAGGCCACTCGGTATTCCAGCCGTGGGCCCCGTCGTAGCAGCGCGACCCTTTGGGGAGCCGGTATTTTGTCCACTTGCCGCCGTCCAGCAGCATCACGAACACGGAACGATCGTCCCAGCCGCTCACCCAGATCGGGTCGTCGTCGTCACCGCCGCTGTGGATTCCTCCCCGCGAGGTCACCTCGCAGCACTGCGCGCGAAGAACCGTCTCCCACCGGAGCGGCTCTTCCCCCGGTTTGGGGAAAAACCACTGGCCCAGCGCCCCGGAAGGGATGGTCGGGTCGATGAGCGCCTCCGGGGTCTGTTCGCCGTTGTTCGCGTAAACCAGCCGCCCCTGCCCCGAATAAAACCCCTTGCCGTGATAGCCGGGGAGGATATCTTCCCCGCGGCCCGGCATCGCGCGGACGGTCCGGCCGGGGGCCCGGGGGTCGTCGGGTTTGACGTTGGTATCGCGCCACAGCTCGACCGCCTCGAGCGTCTTAACATCGATCTCGTAGAACCCCTCCTCCATCGTCGCGCAGAGAATTTTTCTTTCCGGCTCGCTCAGGTGGCGGGCGAAACCGGTCAGGCGCCCCGGCATCCGGCCCGGCGGAATCACCCGGACCTTCCCCTCCCGGTCGATCACGTACGGCCCGAGGAAGAGCTGCCGCGAAGGGTCGTGGATCATCCTCCCGGCGTGGGTCCCCCCGACCGAGGCGGGATGAACTTTCAGCGCCGACTCGGGGGTGACCTCACCTAAAATATCGCTCGAGCCGAACGGGCAATGGGGGCCGTAGGTGATCAGCCAGAGCCGATCGGCCCAGGGAACGACCGCGCCGGTCCCGCACTCATCCTCGTCGTTGGAGTACGACAGCCCCGGGAAGATCCCCGAAAAAGAAAACCCGCCGGCCTCCTCGGCGGGAAGCGGTCGGCACGGCGCCGATAAACACGCCAACAGACAAAGAATCACCGTCGTTTTGTTGTTGAACCGCGCCGATCGTTTCGACATTCGCTCACCTCGCCGCTGGAATGGATTGCTAAGGGAGAAAGAAAAAACGCCCCCTGAGGCAAAAAGCGGCGGGGGCGTTTTCGTTATTCTAAAACCGCGCGAACGCGGGGAGGGCTGTTTTACAGGTAATCCTCGAACAGCTCGCGCTGCGGGCGGGCGATCACGGTGGTCGAGACCAGCAGCCCGTGCTTCTTCACCTCGTCGGCGGCGGCCTCCACGGCGGCCTCGACGTTGGCGACCGTACCGGTCATCATCAGCAGCCCCTTCCCTCCCATCGCCATCGCCATATTAAGGCGAAACAGCGTGACGTTGGCCGCCTTGGCGGCGACATCGGCGGCGACCAGGGCGCTGGTGGCGCTAAAGGTCTCGATCACCCCAAGCGAGCCGATCTCCTCGGGGGAGAGGACGACCGATTGGGCCATCGCCGGGAAAAGCGCCGGGTGAACGCTCGGAACCATCAGATGGTCGACGACAAACTCACCGCCGATATCCAGCGCGGTCTTCACCGCCGCCTCGACATCGCTGACCAGGCCGGTAAAGACGACGAGGAATTTCCCCGAACAGATCGTCCGCGCGATCAGAAGCTCGACCGTCGCCGACTTGAGGAGTTCATCTTCGGCGCGATAGCCGGCGCCGATGCTCGAAAATTCAATTGCCCCGATAGCCGCGTTATTCATAGGAATATCTCTTCTTTGATTGTTTGTGATGTGATGAATCCCTTAAAACTGGGTGACGCAAAAATCGGTTTACGCCTCGATTCGGATCGACTCGTCGCTCACCGCGGTGACCACCCCGTCGATACTGGCGTGAAGGTCGGCCCCCAGCGCCGGCTTGCCGTCGGCGACGGGACGAACGGCGACCGGCTCGCCGCGGTGAACCTGCTGTCCGGCGTGAACCGTCGGGGTCAGCGGCGCGCCGATATGCTGCTTGAGCAGCAGTTCGACGGCGCGAACCTCGATCGGCCGCCCGAGCAGTTCCCCTTTATTGACGAACCGATCCAGGCCGATGCGCTGCATCAGCCGGTGGGTCGGGGTCTGGCGCATCGACATCATTCGGGCCGCCCGCTCGGGATGGAACGGCGGATTTTCCATGCGCTTCTTCTCGGCCATCAGGCGGCGCTTGTTTTCGGCGTTGACCCCCTTCGGGTCGAGCCCCTCGGGGCAGGAGCAGTAGCTGCACAGGTTGCACTCCGAGCAGTAGAGCGTTCCGGGGAACTCGGCCCGGCCGGTCCCGGAGAAGCCGACGCTGCGCATCGACTTGGCCGGCTCGATCGGGTGGCCGAGCAGATAGCGGGGGCACATCTCGGTGCAGTGCGAGCACTGATCGCACGCGGCCCGCGCGACCCGGCGGGTCCGCTCCCAGCTCCAGCTCTTGCGCCGGACGATGAAATGATCTTTCGGAAGCACAATAATGCCGCCGGTGGTCTTGGTCACCGGGCCGTCGAGCGACTCGACCAGCGTCCCCATCATCGCCCCGCCGAGGATAAACGACGGATCGTCGATCTCCGCCCCGCCGGCCGCCGCCAGGCAGACCGACAGGGGAGCGCCGATCGGGACGCAGACCGAACAGGGATTGCGAACCGCCCCGGCGACGGTGATGTACTTATCTACCACCGGGAGCTCTTCGGCGCGGGCGACGTTCAGCGCCGTCTCGACGTTCATCACCACCGCGCCGACGGCCAGGGGAATCCCCCCCGGGGGGATCACGCGGCCGAGGGTCTGCCAGATGAGAATAAACTCATCGCCGGAAGGATAGACATCGTCCAGCGGGCCGATCGACATCCCCTCGCGCAGAAGCGGGGCGACCGAATCGATCACCCGCTGGTACTTGCGCTTGATCCCGACGACGCCGCGCCGCGCGCCGGTCAGCTCCATCGCCCGGGCCAGCCCCTCTATCACGGCGCGCCCCTCTTTGACCAGGAGCTCTTTGTCTTTGTGGAGAAGGGGCTCGCACTCGGCCCCGTTAATCACCACGGTATCGGCCTTGCCGGAGAGCTTGACGTGGGTCGGGAAACCCGCGCCCCCCGCTCCGACAACTCCCGCTTTCGCGAGTATTTCAGTCGTAATCGGCATAGCAATTCGCCCGTAAGCCATGAAAGTGAATCAAACGGTGACTTTCGACGCGTTAGATTATACAAAATTTAGAAGGATGATAAAAGACGCGCCTTAGGAGTTTTATCGGCCGCGAATGTCTCAAAACTTGCCTCGGCCCGGGCGCGGCGTTATAATCCTTCGTTAGGGGTTTTATCGGCTAAAGGAACGCCCGGGGCGAACCTCCGCGGCGAAAAAACCATCCGGCTCAAAAATCGATCATACCGGGTACAAAACAGGCACAAGACGGGTACAAGAAGTATGTCCGACGGGAAGAAGATTCAACAGGCGCTGCAGAACGTCCACCTGAACCTCTCGATGCTCACTACCCTCGACGAGCGTCTCGCCCGGCTGCGGCGCCGCCGCGAGGCGGCCGCGAAAAAGGTCGACCAGGCCAAAGCCCAGCTCGATCAGGTCCTCGCCGAGAAAAACGCCCTGACGCTGGCCGCCCGCGAAAAAGAAAAAGAAATGGCGGCGGCCGAGGCGGCCATCAACCGGCGCAAAGAGCAGCTTTCCGAGGCAAAGACCAATAAGGAGTTCCAGTCGCTCAAAGAGCAGATCTCCCTCGACCAAGAGAAAAACAACCAGCTGGCCGACGAGACGATCGAGGCGATCGCCGCCGCCGAAGAGTTTGAGGAACAGGTCACCGCGGCCAAAGAAGAGGTAACCAAGGCCGAGAAGACCGCCGAGACGTTCCGGGCCTCGTGCGACGAGGAAGCGAAGGTGATCGAGGACGATACCGCGCAAGTTCAGATTGATCTGAAAAAGGCGGTCGAGAATCTCCCGGGCGACTTCCGCACCCTGTACGATCGCGCCATCGAATATCACGGCCGCGGCGGCCTGGTCCCGGTGATCGACCGCGGATACTGCGGACACTGCCGCCGCGAGATCCCCCCGCAGTTCGTTGTGAACCTCCTCAAGGGGGAACCGTATCTGTGCCAGACGTGCGGCTACCTGCTGTTTATCCCCGACGATTTTTACAAGCCATAAACCACCCTTTCGGCGCGGAGGGGGAAGACGCTTTTTCGCCGACGTACCGCCCTTTCGCGCGAGGTTCGCCTAAATCGTGATCGTTCTGCTCCCCTGCTACAGTCTCGAGGATTTCTCCATCTACCGCGCCGAGGAGGAGGCCGGCGAGATCTTCTCCGCCTTTTCGGCCGCCTACCACCCGGCGCTGATCGAAGCCCTGGGCAAGACCCCCCGCTGGGAGCGGGCGGGGAACCCGACCGCCAACATCCCGCACCGGCTGGTGATCATCCCCCCCTGCTGCGAAAGCAAGGTCCCGCGCCAATGGCTCAAGAACGCGGAGGAATCGGGGGCGGTGATCGTCCGCGACAAGAGCACGCGCGAGGAGATTGCCGCCGAGGCGCTCGAAAAACTCGGCGCCTCGCCGGAAGGTTTCGACCAGGACGACGTCGAGACCTTCTACGCCCTGGGCTACTGCCATTTGTCCTCGGAACTGGTCTCGCGCAAACTGCGCTACATGAGCAACCTCGATACCCAAAACTTCTTTAAAAAGATCGAGGAGGCGGTCCCCCGCCTGCGCGCCGGGGAGCGCGACCGGTACGAAAAGGCGATTCGCCGCGCCTTTGAGCTGCTGGCCGAATCGAAGACCTACTTTTTCCCGACAGCGTCGCGCATCGTCGAATTAACCTGGCTCGACCGCCAAAGTTTCGACGCCCTCGGCGCGATGCTGACGCGGCGGCGGCGCCGCGGCGAGGCGACCAACCTGGTGCTGTCGACCTGCCAGGCCGCCTGGCTGGAGGAAGAGGCCCCCGAGGTGATGGCGCTTTTGCGCGAGGAGATCGCCGCGCGCCGGGTCCGCGTGGTCGGCGGCGACATAAACGAGGCCCCCCTGTACCTGCTTCCTCCCGAGGTGATCGCCCGCCGTCTGCTGGACGCCCATCGGTTCTACGCCGAAAAACTCGGAACCGTCCCCACCCTCTACGGCCGCCTCAGCGCGGGATTCTCTCCCCTGCTCGGGGAGATCCTCCCCCTTTGCGGCTATCGGGGCGCTTTGTTCTTCACCCGCGACGGCTGGAGACCGAACAAAGAGAACCAAAGCCGAATCGACTGGACCGGCGCGGGGCCCAACCGCCTGGCGCTGCTGTCCCGGAACCCCCTTTCGGCCGAGAGCCACAAGACCTTTATGGAGTTCTCGGACAAGGTCGGCTACAACGCCAGTTCCGACTACGCCCAGACGATCGTCCTGGAGCACCGCCCGGGCCGCGAGCGCCCCTGGCTGGCCGATATGGCCCGGATGAACCGCTTCGCCAAGGTCCTCGGCGAGGTCACCGATTTGGAAAAGTATTTCGACGCGACCAAGAGCACCGCCTACCGCAAAGAGTGGGGCTTCGACCAGTTCAAGACGAACTTCCTCACCCGCGCCGTCAAAGAGAACCGCCCCTGCCCGGTCGGGCTGTGGCCGCGGTACTTCCGCCTCCAAAAAGAGATGGCCCGGGGGACGGCCGCGGTTCTTTTCGCGGCGCTTTCCGTCAAAGAGCGCTCGTTCGCGGCCCTGCCGCGGCTCGATCAGCTCAGCGAGAAGGGGACGGTTTTGGAACAGACCGAGGAGGCGCTCGAATCGGTCCTCTTCCGCCCCCTGTCGCAGGAACTCGATTTTGGCCCGGAAGACCAAGCCGATCCGAACGCTCAAGCCGGGCAGGAAGAAAAAATCGATCAGGCGGCCCAAAAGGCCGAAGAGCAGATGCAAGCGGCCCTGCGGCGCCTGGCCGAATTGCCGTCGGAAGAACAGCGGCACAAGATTTTTGATCTTTCCCTGGCCGAACTGCTCCACGGCGCGCTGTGTGAGGAAGGTGCCGCCGGCAGAGGCGATTTCTACGCCAATCTCACGCCGTCGAGCCGCTCACGGGCGATCGCGCGGCCGGGGGATATCCCGGACGAGATCGCGCCGCTGCTGCGCCGCCGCGGCGAGGAGACGATCCTGACCCTCCCCCCCTACAGCGCCGTCTGGCTGGCCGAGGGGACCGTCGCCCCGAGCGAACCGGCCGAAACCAAAGAAAACGGAACCGGCCCGGAACAGACCAAGAACGAACAGACCAAGGCCGAACAGCCCAAGCGGGTATCGCTGTGGCGGCGGCTCACCGGCAAGGGGACGCCGGACAAACAGCGCCCGGCGGCGATGGCGAACCATCGGCGCGAGCGCTTCTCGGACGGGACGCCGGACAACTTCTACACGATCCGAAACCGCTTCTTCGAGATGAAGATCGACGAGGCGACCGGTCAGGTGCGCTCGATCAAGACCTTCTCGGCCCCGTCGGTTCGAACCGGCGGCGGGATCCTGCGCCAGCCGGCGATGGGGAACCGCCTCGCCTGGCAGCCGGCCTACCGGCTCGGCGGCGCGCAGCTTCAGGCCGACTCCCGTCCGGAAAACGCCCCCGGCTACGGCTATTCGATCGCGGCGGCCGACTCGATCGAGATCCTCGCCGAAGGCCCGCCGCGCGCCGTCGTCCGGATCACCGGCCGATTGTGTCTCCCCGACGGGAGCAAGGCCGCCGCCTTCCAAGAGACGATCACCGTCGCGGAAGGGGAACCGTTCATCGATGTGGAACTGACTATCGATCCCGAGACGACCCTCCCCGCCGGGCGGCCTTGGGAAAACTACTACGGCGTCCGGTTCGCCTGGAACGATACGCTGGCGACGGTCTTCTCGGGGGTGGGCGGCCGACTCTGGCGAACCGACCGCGATTACCTTCAGGCGCCGGAGTGCGTCGACATTCAAAGCGACAAGTCGATCCGTCTGTCGATCTTCCCGCGGGGGCTCCCCTTCTTCCGCCGCTGGGGGATGCGCCAAATGGATATGGTACTTATTCCCAAGAGTGAAACCGAGCGCTCTTTCCGCTTTCGGGTCGGCATCGACCTGGAGGACCCCGCCGCCGAGGCGCGCCGCTCGCTCGAACCGGCGATGCTCCATCTGTCCGGCGTCCCGGCCACCCGCCGGGGGCTGATAAACTTCCTGACCATCGAACCGGCCGCCGTCCGGGCCGCGCTTTTGGAAAACGGCGGCGGTGCCCAGGAAGGCGGCGAACAGCCGGAACAGACCCCAAGTACCGACGACACGATCGGCGCGATCCGCCTGGTCCTGCACGAGACCTCGGGGAAAGAGACCCGCGCCGAGATCACCACCCCGTTCCCCCTGCGGGCCGCCCGACGGACCGACCTGCTCGCTCAGCCGATCGAAAACGCCCCGGTCACGCTCACCCAAAACGACACCGGCGGCAGTACCGTCAACGTGACGCTCCCCCCCGGCGCCATCGCGCCGCTGCTGCTGGAGCTGGGGTAGGCGGCAATTAACTTGAAGCTCGCGTCAAACTTAAATCTCGCGTAAGAAGGAATGTACCTCATGAACAACATTTCTTTCAAACACCGATGGCCGGGAATCGTGATCTTTCTCCTCATGCTGGTGATGAGCCGCGGCGCTGTGGGGAAGGAGAACCAAGAGAAGCTTCTTCGTACCCTTAAGAACCAAATCGATGAATATCTCCGGAAAGTGGAGTTTAAATGCACTTATACTTTCTCGAAATACCTTGTCGATTCGAAAGAAGAAGCGGAGAGCTTCGATACGTCGAACGGCACGCTCTTACTTCGCGGGACCGGCTCACTGATCAAGTCCAAGACAATGACCCTCGAAAGTTTTGTAATGGATCAGGCCATCCCGGAAGAGGGCTTTACCCGTGGCCATAATCACATCACCGTCACAAACTTGGACTTGCGCGCCCATTATGTCAGGCAGACGGGGTTGACGGATGAAGCTCCCAATAGAACCATCTTTGTCATGAAAGAGGAGAAAACCGATGGTGGTATTCAACTCTTAACCGATGCGTATGCCCCCATTTCTTGTCCGTTAACGTATGGGGGAGGAAGGGCGTTCTTGAATTGCCTGGGCGCTTTGGCCAATACCCAAAAGTCCTACCCAACGACTTTTAGCATTTCTCACGACAACTGGACTTTTCAAGAAAATCTGCGATCTAAAGCAGACTACGAGAAAAATCCAAACTGTTAAATTATAGAAAATGGGGTCTCCTTGCCGTATTAGATACGGTGTGGTGATAACAAAAACCAAGGAGAACCCCATGATGAAC
>JAFRFG010000016.1 GCA_017434455.1 Thermoguttaceae bacterium
CAATGGTAGAGCCACAGCCTTCCAAGCTGAAAACGAGGGTTCGATTCCCTTCACCCGCTTTGAGGGGTTCACAGACCCAAGTGTACGAACAATTTCACCGCAGGCGTGGTGAGAGTACATCCCCCGATGTTGAGGGATGTGCGTGCCGCTGGTAAGGATATGGGGTAATGGTCCCACTGGCGGTTTTACTTGCGAAGAGATTCCTTTAGGCGCTGATCCCAAAAAGCCCAAAGGGTTCTTCCCGCGACAGACAGAAGACTTGCTGCTGTAGCTCAGTCGGTAGAGCGCGTCCTTGGTAAGGACGAGGTCATGAGTTCAAATCTCATCAGCAGCTTTCTTTTTTTATGGTGAGCGGTTCCGCAAGATATAATCGAAAGTTTCATCATTCCCCGTCACCCAAACTACGTTAGGGAGAATTTCAGATGGCAAAGGAAGTTTTTGAACGGACGAAGCCCCATGTTAACGTCGGGACCATCGGCCACATCGACCACGGCAAGACCACTCTGACCGCCGCGATTCTGGCCGTCCAGGCCGCCAAGGGTCTGGCTAAGACCAAGTCTTACGCCGATATCGCCAAGGGCGGTACCGTTCGTGACGCCAGCAAGACGGTGACCATCGCCGTCGCTCACGTTGAGTACGAGACCGAGAAGCGTCACTACGCCCACATCGACTGCCCGGGCCACGCCGACTTCATCAAGAACATGATCACCGGTGCCGCCCAGATGGATGGCGCGATCCTCGTCGTTTCCGCCGCCGACGGTCCGATGCCCCAGACCCGTGAGCACGTGCTTCTGGCCCGTCAGGTGAACGTCCCGAAGCTGGTCGTCTTCCTGAACAAGTGCGACCTCATGCCCGATGAAGAGCTTCTCGAGCTGGTCGAGATGGAAGTCCAGGAACTGCTGAGCTCCTACGGCTTTGAAGATGTCAAGATCGTCCGCGGAAGCGCTCTGCCGGCCGTTCAGAATCCGACCGACCCGGAAGCCAGTGCCTGCATCACCGAGCTGATGAACGCGATCGACAGTGAGATCCCCGAGCCGCAGCGCGAGCAGGACAAGCCGTTCCTCATGGCTGTCGAAGACGTCTTCTCGATCGAAGGCCGCGGTACCGTTGGTACCGGCCGTATCGAGCGCGGTGTTGTGAAGATCGGCGACGAGGTTGAGATCATTGGTCTGGCTCCGGAATCCCGCAAGACGGTTGTCACCGGCGTCGAGATGTTCAACAAGACCCTCGAATCCGGTATGGCCGGCGACAACGTCGGTCTGCTTCTGCGCGGTATCAAGCGTGACGAGATCCAGCGCGGTCAGGTTCTGGCCAAGCCGGGCAGCATCACCCCGCACACCGAGTTCGACGCGAACGTTTACGTTCTGTCGAAGGAGGAAGGCGGCCGTTCGACCCCGTTCTTCAGCGGTTACCGTCCGCAGTTCTACTTCCGCACCACGGATGTCACCGGTACGCTCACCCTCAAGGGCGACGTCAAGATGTGCATGCCCGGTGATAACATCGAGCTCCATGTCGAGCTGATCAGCCCGATCGCGATGGAAGAGAACGTCCGTTTCGCTATCCGCGAAGGCGGTCGTACCGTCGGTTCCGGTGTTGTGACCAAGATCATCAAGTAAGCACACCCCCCGCTATACATCGCAAAGGCACGTCCTCGAGGATGTGCCTTTGTGAGTAGGGGAGTAGTTTAGTGGTAGAACTGCGGTCTCCAAAACCGCTGGTGGGGGTTCGATTCCCTCCTCCCCTGTGAAGCCGGGCGTACTGTCCGGCTTTTTTTAAGAACGGTTCATCTCACTACGCGGAGCGTTGAAAATGATCGCCGCTTTCATCAAAGACCTGTTCAAAGTCGCGCCCTATAAGCCTACCCTCGGCAAGACCGCTCGCCGCGCTACCATGCTCGGGATGCTCGTTCTTCTTTTGGCGGGTGTCTACGTCGCTTACCGCGGCAACCTCTTCGGTGCCCCGAGCGTCAACGGCCCGGTCTGCTTCGTCCTGGCTTTGCTCAGCGCCTGGTTCTCGTACCGACTGGTTCAGTTCCCGCCGTTTGCCGAGTTCCTCGTCTCGGTCGAGGCCGAGATGCGCAAGGTCTACTGGCCCTCCGCCAAAGAGGTGAAGTCGACGTCGAAAGTCGTCTTGATTTTCATGTTCCTGTTCGTCGCGCTGATTTTCGTTTACGATACGATCTTCAACCTTCTGATCACGGCACTGAACAAGGTGATGGGCGCCTAAAGCGCCGTTTTCACTAAATCATCTCCCGCGGGTATCCGCGCTTCGGACGCTTGATTTTAGGGAGTGCGGGCCTTCCCTTTTCGTTCTTTGAAAAAAAGGCCGTAATTTAGGGAAATTTCCTCGAGGCGGTGTATTCACATACATCGCCTCGTGTGTTAAAATGAGCGCCAATATTTTCTCCTTGGGTGGTTGGCCTTTAGTAATTGCTAAGACCGCCAACCGCCCGTGGTGACACGGAAAACTCTCTCGACACGCAAGAGCGATAATCACGATGGACCGAATGTCTGAAAACGATCTTCCTGCCAGCGATATCAATACGGAAGCCCAGAGCGTGGACGCCGCGGCCGAAGGTATTGCCGCTGACAGTGTCGCTGATAGTTCCGCCGCCGAAACCGTCAAGGCCGCCGCCGAAACGGCCCAGCCCGCTGCCGAGGCGCCCGCTGCCGAGGCGCCCGCCGCCGAAACGACCCAGCCCGCCGCCGAAACAGCCGAGCCCGCCGCCGTCGCGGACGAGGACGAAGAGCAGCCCGAGCCGGAGGAGAAGAAAAAGCCCGCCAGGAAGCCGAGGAAGACCACGCGTCGCGCTTCGAAGAAGACCGCCAAAGAAAAGCCGGCGGAAGAAGAGCGCGTTCGCTATCAGGCCCCCCTTGGCTGGTATATCCTCAAGGTTCAAGTCAACCGCGAGAAGCGCACCAAAGAAGAGCTTGAACGCCGTATCGCGATGGCGAATCTTGGGAATTTAATCCAAGAGGTATTCCTTCCGACGCAAAAATACACCGTCAAGCGCGGTAATAAAGTTCGTCAGGAAGACCGCCTCCTTTACCCCGGCTACGTCCTGGTCCGTATGCAGGTCACCCCCGATTCCTGGTTCCTCATTCGTGAGACCAGCGGCGTGGGTGATTTCATCGGCGCCGACAGCATGCCGACGGCATTGACCGACATTGAGGTCGAGCGGATGCGCCAAGAGGCCGACCCGACGACCGGTGAGGGAGGGATTAGCAAATCGCAGATTCCGTATAACATTGGTGACAAGGTTCGTGTCATCAACGGAACGTTTAATTCAATGGAGGGGGAGGTGACAAAGATCGATCTGGCGACCGGTCGCGTCACCGTTACGATTGAGATATTCCACAAGCCGACTCCGATCGACTTCGAGATTTGGGATATCGAATCCATTAGCTGATGTTCCCAGCGTCAGCATCATCCTTAGTTAGCCCGCGTGGGCTAAAGACAATTGATAGGAAGGCATTATGGCAAAGCAGCTAACTGCAACCGTCAAGTTTCACGCGACCGGTGGCAAGGCGACCGCAGCACCCCCTGTCGGTACCGCTCTTGGTAAGTACGGTCTGAATCTTGGCCAGTTCGTCCAGCAGTTCAACGAACGGACGAAAGAAAGCATGGGGATGCGTATCCCCGTTGTCGTGAAGGTTTACAATGACCGATCCTTTGAGCTGGAGACCAAAAGTCCCCATTCCGTCGACCTTCTCAAGCAGGCCGCCGGCATCACCCAGGGTTCGTCTCATGTTCCGAAGGAAAAGGTCGGTTCGGTGACCGTCAAGCAGCTCAAAGAGATCGCGGCGGTTAAGCAAAAGGACCTGAACGCTCGTGACGTTGATCACGCCGCGAACATTCTGGCCGGAACCGCCCGCAGTATGGGGCTCGACGTTGTCGACTAGTCGAACAAACGTTCGCCTCTCTTTGGAAACTCCCGCCAGCCCCGGGTTCCTCGCCTCAAGAAAAATGGCAAGGCAAGCCAGCCCGGGTCTTTGGAACAGAACCTTAGGAAAGAGATAGAGTTAGCTGTATGGCCAAAACAAAGAAAATGAAGCAAATGAAGGAGCTGGTTCCCGCAGCCAAGACTCCTCTCCCGCTCGATGAGGCGGTCAATATTCTCAAGCAGTTCAATACCCGCAAATTCGATCAGACCGTCGAGATATCGATGCGTTTGGGTGTTGACCCCAAGCAGGCCGATCAGATCGTCCGCGGCTCGGTGGTTCTCCCCAACGGTATCGGCAAGAGTTTGCGCGTCTTGGTCTTCGCCAAGGGCGAAAAGGCCGCCGAGGCGACCGAAGCCGGCGCCGACTTCGTCGGTGATGCCGATCTGGCCGAGAAGATCAAGGGTGGATGGCTCGACTTTGACGTCTGCATCGCTTCCCCCGATATGATGGGCGTTGTCGGTCCTCTGGGCCGTACGCTTGGTCCCCGCGGTTTGATGCCGAGCCCCCGTGCCGGTACCGTCACCCCCGATATCGCCAAGACCGTCAAAGAGTACAAGGCCGGTAAGGTCGAGTTCCGCAATGACAAGGGTGGTATCGTCCACGGTGTCGTCGGCAAACTCAGTTTTGACGCGCCGAAGCTGGCCGAGAACATTCAGGCGTTCATCCAGTATGTCAACGCTCTGAAACCGGCCTCCATCAAGGGTGTTTACGTGAAGTCGGTATCGATCTCCGCGACGATGACTCCGGGTCTTTACCTGCAGTTCTAGGCCGTTGCCTTACCTGGCTGGGTACTACCCACAAAGCGTCATTTCAAGCAACATTCACCTCGTAAAAGCGGGAAACGATACAAATGAGTAAGAAAATCAAGAATATCATCGCCAACGATCTGGCGAAGAAACTGGAAGGGGTCGAAAACGCCCTTCTGGTCAATGTCATCGGCCTTGAAGTCAACACGAGCAATCGTCTGCGCGGTGACCTGGCGGCCAAGGGTGTTCGTCTGATGGTCGTCAAGAACTCCCTCGCCAACCGTGCCTTCAAGGGAACGTCCCTGGATGGGCTGTTTGACAAAGCCACCGGGCCCTGTGCCCTGGCTTTCGGCGATATGGACATCGTCAACCTGGCCAAAGAGATCGTCCGCGTCTCGAAGGACAAGGCCTACGCCAAGTTCGAGATTCGCGGCGGTATCCTCGACGGTGAGGTCTTTGGCGCCGCTCGCGCCGTTGAGATCAGCACCTGGCCGACCCGTGAGGAGCAGATCGCTCTTCTCCTCGGTCAGATCATCGGTGTCGGCGGCAAACTTTCGGCCCAGATCACCAGCGTCGGTTCGAAGCTGGCCAGTCAGTTCAAAAAGATCGCCGAGCCGGAAGAGGCCGGCGAGGCCGCTGCCGAGTAAAGTTTTCTTTGCCCGAAAGCGCCGCGACAATAACTTCAAGTACAAAACTTCAAGCCAATAGTTTCAACAAGCGGTATCGCGCGCCATTTACCACACAGGCCATCGTGGACCCAAGGGTTGTGGGAGTGATCGGTGCCGCAAACAGATCAGGAAAGGATCATTACGATGTCCGAAGAAGTCCGTGAATTCGCTGCTGAGATCAAAGAGCTGGGCGACAAGATCATGGGGATGACGCTCAAAGAGGCCAAAGAGCTGAGCGACTACCTCAAGGAAGTCCATGGTATCGAACCCGCCGCCGGTGGTGCCGTCATGATGGCCGCCCCGGCCGCCGGTGCCGGCGAAGCCGCCGCCGCCGAAGAGAAGACCGAGTTCGATGTCGTTCTCGAGGAGTTCGGCGCCAACAAGGTCGCCGTCATCAAGGTCGTCCGTACCGCCACCGGCGCGTCGCTGGGCGATGCCAAGTCGATGGTCGAAGCCGCCCCGAAGGCGATCAAGCAGGGTGTCTCCAAGGAGGAGGCCGAGAAGCTCAAGAAAGAACTCGAGGAAGCCGGCGCAAAGGCCTCCATCAAGTAACTTGTCTTGAGACAAGGCAAACGAAAAAAAGGATGCCTGTTTTTGGCATCCTTTTTTTTCGCAAGACGTTAGGAAGAACGCTCAAGGCGCGGCCGAAGAGTTTCCGGGGATTGAATAAATCACCCGAGGCGGTACAATAAGGTTTCTGCCATTGAAGCGCGCGAAGCGTCTCCAAACAAAGCAGATGTAACGCCGTTATTTCTTGGGGCATCATGACCACAACAATGAAACATGTCATCACGGCGCTGGTGCAAAACGTTCCGGGGGTCCTATCCCATGTCTCCGGAATGCTTGCCGCCCGTGGTTACAATATCGACTCGCTGGCCGTCGGGGAGACCGACGACCCTCATTTTTCGCGCATGACCTTCGTTGTCGTCGGCAACGACCATATCCTCGACCAGGTTCGCTCTCAGCTGCTGAAGCTCGTCACCGTGGTCTCGGTCGACGACTTAAGCGAAAGACCGCTTGTCGAGCGTGACTTGATGCTCATCCGCATTGGAACGAGTAAACTTCCCCGTTCCAGCGCGTTGGAACTGGCGCATATCTTCCGTGCCAATGTGGTCGATGTCCATCCCGAATCGATGATGATCGAGGTCTCCGGAAAAGAATCGAAGATCGAGGCGTTCATCGACGTGATGCGTCCGTTCGGCATCATCGATATGGCTCGTTCCGGCCGAATCGCGCTGGCCCGCGCCGGCGACGGTTCCCAAACCGACGCGAAACAGTCGTAAGAGAAACGCCCCGCGCGGGAATCACAAAAGAGAATTAAAACTGCCAGAAGCTGTCAACCGGCCCGTGAGCGTTGCGAGCTAAAGCTTTGGAGTTTTTACAAAAACTTTAACCTTAAGGAGTTTTGGAAATGGCTGCAACTATGTATTATGACAAAGACGCTGACCTTGCGAATCTCCAGGGAATGACCGTGGCGATTCTCGGTTACGGCTCCCAGGGACACGCTCACGCGCAGAACCTTCGTGACAGCGGCATCAACGTTGTGATCGCCGAGATGGAAGGAACCGACAACTACAAGATCGCCACGGAGCACGGCTTCAAGCCGATGTCCACCGAAGAAGCCGTCAAGGCCGGCGACGTCATCGTCCTGACCCTCCCCGACGAGCTCCAGGGCCAGATCTTCCGTGACCAGATCCGTCCGAACCTCTCCAAGGGGAATATCCTCCTGGCGACCCACGGTTTCAACGTTCATTTCGGCCAGTTCGATATCCCCGAGGGCTGCTCGGCGATCATGATCGCCCCGAAGGGCCCGGGCCACCTCGTCCGTTCCGAATTCGTCAAGGGCGGCGGCGTTCCGTGCCTGATCGCCCTCGGCCCGGGGGCCGGCGATCGCGAGAAGGCGATCGGTCTGGCTTACGCCAAGGGGATCGGCGGCACCAAGGGCGGTGTCATCGAGACGACCTTCGCCGAAGAGACCGAGACCGACCTGTTTGGTGAGCAGGCCGTTCTTTGCGGCGGTCTTTCCGCTCTGATCCAGGCCGGCTTCGAAACGCTGGTTGAAGCCGGTTACCAGCCGGAAATGGCTTACTTCGAATGCATGCACGAAGTCAAGCTGATCGTCGACCTCTTCTATCAGGGTGGTCTGAACTACATGCGCTACAGCGTTTCGAACACCGCTGAATACGGCGACTACACCCGCGGCCCGCGCATCATCACCGAAGAGACTAAGAAAGAGATGAAGAAGATCCTCACCGAGATCCAGGACGGTACCTTCGCTCGCGAATGGCTCCTCGAGAACCAGGTCAAGGCCCCGCGCTTCAAGGCGCTGCGCCGTCAGCACCATGACCATCTCCTCGAGCAGGTCGGCAAGCGTCTGCGCAAGATGATGAGCTGGATCGACGAGAAAGAATTCTAGGTTTCCGCGCCTCGAATAACCACTCTTTCGATGAGATTCCTCGCGCCGCTTCTAAGGCGCGCGAGGAATCTTTTTTTTAGCCGAACAAAAAAACCGCGTCCCCGTTTGATCTTAGGGTTTGGCTCCCCCATGGAATATCCAACGCGCAATCATCCCTCGTCGTTCCACCAGCAGACGATTGTCTATCCGGTGATCAGCCGTCGTTCAAGGGGAATCTCGATCGGAATCAACGTCAGCCCGACAAAACGGTGTACCTTCGGCTGCGTCTACTGCCAAATCCATGTCGATCGGACCAAAAACGCCAAGGAACTGGCGCTCCTCTCCCCAACGATTGACCTCGGTCAGCTTCGCCGCGAGCTTCTGGCCACGGTCGACAGCGCCGTAAGCGGCCGTCTCTTCGAGGAGAAGCGCTTCGGCGCTACGCGGTCGGATTATCGCCGCCTGAACGATTTTGCCTTCTCCGGCGACGGTGAGCCGACGCTGGCCCCTCAGTTCCCCGAGGTGGTCGATATCCTCCGCTCGATCCGAAGAGAATTGGCTCTGCCCCAGGTCAAGCTGATCCTGATTACGAACTCCACCACCCTGCGGGAGGAGCGGACGATCGCCGGCTGCGACGCGCTCACCGCCGAGAACGGCGAAATCTGGGCCAAACTCGACGGCGGGACCGAGGCCGACTACCGGGAGATGAATCGCTCGGAGGTTCCCTTTTCGACGATTCTGGAGAATCTGCGCTTCGCCAGCCGCCGCTGGCCGGTCAAACTTCAGACGATGCTCCTTCGGCTCGGGGGCCGAGCGCCCGATAACCGGTGGATCGACTGCTACTGCGCCGCGGTGCGTGAGATTCTCGGTGCCGGAGGGACTTTCCGCTCCATCCAGCTGTACACCGTCGCCCGTCCTCCGGCACACGGCTGCTGTACGCCCCTGGACGACGGCGAAATGGACGCCTACGCGGCAAAAATCGCCGAGGAAACATCCCTCCCGACCGAGGTTTTTTATTCGAAATAGGGGGATTTCCCCGCCGAGCGAAAAATTTTCGCTTATCCCTGTGTTAAACGCCGGAACAATCCGTTATACTTCCTCCGTGGGAGAGATTCTCCGGCAACAAACATCTCGCCGCGGCAACATATCCTTATGGTGGGTTATCCCCCGGCGAGATAACGTCGAACGGTCCCCTAGAGCAAAGGAGGAAGCGATGGAAATTAAGATCACGGTTCGGCACGGTTCCCTTTCGGAAGCGGCAAAAGAGAAGATCATCGGGAAGGTTGAGCGGCTGGCGAAGTTCATCCAGCGGGTGAGCAAGGCCGAGGTCGTCGTCGATCTGGAGAAAGCGGATACCCCGAAGATCGACCTGAAGGTGGTCACCGAGCTGAAGAAAGAGTTCAACGCCTCCTACTCCTCGAACGACATGTTCGGCGCCGTCGACCAGGTGATCGACAAGCTCCAGCAGCAGATGAAGAAATTCAACGACAAGATGACGGATCATCAGCAGCGCTAACGCTCCGCCGACGGCCCCGCGGCCGGGAAGTGAATTTAGGCAAAGCGTCTTTCCCGGGAAACCGGGGAAGACGCTTTTTTAGCTCTCCGGTGGCCGCGCCAAGGAAGATTTCTCTCGAAATTTGCCGAAATAATCGTTTGAACTTACTAGGAAAATCGCTCATCTTCTGGTATGATAGATATCGGGAGTGGGGCTTTTGGCGAACAGGCCAAAATCGCCCGTCACAACGTTCTGTCGCCGCGGTGGGCGCGGCTCACCCCTTTTTGCGCTTTCGCTCCAAGGGGGGCCTCAAAAAGGTAGAAACAATCATCTTTAGACATACATAAACCGGTCCGTTCGGTATAGATCGGTTAAGGAGGTTATCGTGAAATTTTCGGAGTTCATTTTGGTCGACGCGATCCGGGCGGAAGTCAAAGCCAAGGACAAAGAGGGCGTCGTTCGCGAAATGGTCAAATCGATCCAGGATGCCGGCGGCATCGACGAGTCCGATTACGAGGGGATCGTCGCCGCGGTGCTTCGTCGTGAGGAGCTCGGCTCCACCGGTATCGGCCGGGGGGTCGCCGTCCCCCACACCAAGCACCCGAGTCTCACCCAGATGGTCGGTACGGTGGCGATCAGCCAGGAAGGGGTTGAGTACGAAAGTCTCGACGGCGAGCCCGTCTACCTCTTCGTCCTCCTCCTGTCGCCGAACGAGCACCCCGGCGAGCATCTTCGCGCGCTGGAGCACATCACCCGCATGATCAAAGACGACGGCTTCTGCCGCTATCTGAAGCAGGCGCGTGACTGCAGTCAAATCAAGCAGCTTCTCGATGAAGCCGACAGGGGGGAATTCACCAAATAAGAACGGCTGTTTCACCGTCCAAGGCATAACAGTGCCTCTTTGAAGCGGCCCCTAGTCCAAAGCAGCCGCTTTCTTCGAAATTACGGCACCGGATGCCGACAGTGGTCGGTTCGGGAGAAAAGAGCGGTTCGGCGGCTCCAAAAACAGCGCGGAACCGCCGTTTCCCCGAGACCCAAGAAGGGTGTTTCCCTTCCATTGTTTTTTGTTTTTTCGACCGAAAAACAATGCCTCTGTGGTTCCTGTGCAGTGGAGGTCAATACACAATTGCAAGTCACCAAAACCGTTAAGATCACCAATAAGGCGGGGTTTCATTTACGCCCCATGAACCAAATCGTGAAGGTCGCGGAGACGGCTCAGTCCGATGTGACGCTTGTCTACAAAAGTTGTCGCGCCGATTGCAAAAGTTCTTGGGATCTCCTCTCCCTCATCGGAGCGGAAGAGGGGGCTGAATTGACCCTTTGCGCCGAGGGAAGCGACGCCGCCGAGGTCGTCGACAAAATCGAGGCGCTCTTCCTGCAGAAGTTTGGTGAGGACGAGTTCGAAAAAACAGCGTCGGCTCCGGTATAACCTCTTTATCGTCCGCCGGCGTCATCGGCACAATAGCATAGGCCAATGAAAACGTATCGAGGGATTTCCGTATCCAACGGAGCGGCAATCGGCGAGGTGCTGATCCTCGACAACAGCGGCTGTCGTCTCAGCCGCCGTTTCATTGATCCGCACGAGGTCGATTCCGAAATCAACCGGTTAAAGAGCGCCATCCAGGCCACCAGTGATCAGATCGCGCAGGATCGCGACTCGGTCACGCGCGAAATCGGTGAAGAGTACGGTCATATCTTTGGGGCTCACCTCAGTATCCTGACCGACAAAAAGCTCCTTCGCGATCTGGAAGAACCGATTCGGCAGCACAACTACAGCGCCGAGTACGCGGTCACCGAAGTCTTCGACCGCCAGGCGGATATGCTCCGAAGGGTCGCCGGTACCCTCTATTCCGAACGCGCCAACGACGTGGTGGACATCAAGGTTCGTCTGCTGCGTCAGCTTATGGGGGTTCATCAAAACAGTCTCGCCCATCTTGACCGTCCGGTGATTCTTCTGGCCGCTTCGCTGACCCCGAGCGAGACCTCTAATCTCGACCGTGACAACGTCCTTGGTTTCGCCACCGAAGAAGGAGCGCGCGGAAGCCACACCGCCATTGTCGCCTCGGCACTGCAAATACCGGCGGTGCTCGGCATCGGCCGCTTCCTCGCCGACGTCCAGGAAGGCGACCGGGTGATCCTCGACGGAGACAAAGGTCTTTTAATTCTCAATCCCGACGCCGAGACGACACGGAAGTATCAACAGATCATTGACCGTCAAAAGAGCGTGTCGCAGCGGCTCTTCTCCCGCAGCAGCGCCCCGGCGATCACCCAAGACGGGACAGAGATCCAAGTCTTCGGCAATATCGAGTACCACTACGAATCGCGCATCTGTGACATAAACGGCGCCGCGGGGATCGGCCTGTACCGGACCGAATTCCTCTATCTGGGTGCCGACCTGGCGAGTTTGCCGACCGAGGAAGACCACTTTCAGGCGTACCGGACGGTGATCGAGGCGATGGGGCCGAATCGAGTCACCACGATCCGTACCTTCGACCTGGGGGCCGATAAGCTCCCCTCCGGTCTCACGACAGAAATCGTCGAGGCGAACCCCTTTATGGGGGTCCGTTCCATCCGGCTGTCCCTTAAATATCAAGATATGTTCCGCAAGCAGCTGCGCGCCATTTTGCGCGCCAGCGCTTTCGGTCCGATCCGAATCATGTTCCCGCTGGTCTCCACCATCCTGGAGTTCCGCAACGCGAAAAGTATCTTTCTCGACGTCTGCGAGGAGCTCGACGAGGCGGGGGTTCCGTTCGACCACTCCATCCCGATCGGGATGATGCTCGAGGTTCCGGCGTCGATCATCATGATCCACACCTTCGTCAAAGAGGTCGACTTCTTCAGCATCGGAACGAACGACCTCACCCAATACTCCCTGGCGGTCGACCGCGGCAACAAGGGGGTTGACTTCCTCTACAATTCCGAGGACCCGGCGATTTTGCAGCTGGTCCACCGCGCGATCCAGGTGGCGACTATGTACGATAAGCCGATCTCGATCTGCGGTCAGATCAGCAGCGACCCCAACAACACGATGCTCCTCATCGGTTTGGGGCTGCGTCATTTCAGCGTTGCCCCGGGGGTCATTCCGGTCATCAAAGATCTCTGCCGCAACGTCACGGTCAAAGAGTGCGAAGAAGTCGCGAAGAAGGCGCTGTTCATGGAGACCGCGCGCGACATTCGCAATTACCTGCGGCTGGAGACCGACAAAAAGCTGGGGACCGGCTGGACGGCCGAAGAATAAAAAAGCACATACAACAATTTTGACGCGCTTTTTTCAAAACGCGCGTCACCGCTGTTCCTCTCGCCGGCGCGCCTTTAAGGTACGCCCAAGCGGGGGTGTGATTCGATCGTCACCCGAGCCCTTTTTCCTTTGTGAAAAAGGGGTGGGCAAGTTCGTTTCCGGGGCGAGCGGTTTTTTAAGAGCACACCGGCACGGAACGCTTTCGCGAGAAGCGCTTCGCGCCGGCCAACAGGAAAGATCAGTTATTATGGCACAGGAAATGCTAGTGAATTTCCGGCAGCCCGAGGAATGCCGGATCGCGATGGTCGAAGACGGCCAGCTCGAAGAACTCTATGTCGAGCGCAGCACGAACGAGAATTTCGCGGGGAACATCTACAAAGGGATCATCGTCAACATCGAGCCGAGTATTCAGGCGGCGTTCGTTGACTTCGGCGCGGGGCGCAACGGTTTTCTTCACATCAGCGACGTGGAGCCGAGTTATTTCAAACAAGATCCGAAGTTCGTCGAAGAGCACAGCGACTACCACAGCCACCACGACGAAGACGGCTACGGACGTCCCCGGATCAAACCTCTGATCCAAGACGTTTTCCAGCGCGGCGACGAAGTGGTCGTTCAGGTCACCAAAGAGGGAATCGGGACCAAAGGGCCGACCCTCTCGACCTATATCAGCATCCCGGGACGCTATCTGGTTCTTATGCCGTCGCTGGGGCGCGTCGGTGTCTCGCGCAAAATCGAGGACGACACGGTCCGCCGCAAGCTGCGCGACATCATGAATGAGTTAAATCCCCCCAAGGGACTCGGATTCATCGTTCGCACCGCCGGCGCCGATCGTACCCGCCGGGAGCTGGCCCACGACCTGTCATACCTGATGCGTCTGTGGAAGGTGATTGTCCGCCGCATCATGACCTTGCCGGCGCCGATCGACATCTACGAAGAGAGCGACATGATCATCCGGACGATCCGGGATATGTTCAGCGCCGAGGTCAGTTCGATCATTATCGACGAGGAAAACGCCTTTAAACGGGCCCAAGAGTTCCTCCAAGTGGTGATGCCCCGCTACGCCGATCGGATCTCCTACTACGACGGCCGGGAGCCGCTGTTTTCCCACTATAAGTTGGAAGAAGAGATCGCGAAGATCAACCAGCGCCGTGTTCCGCTGGCCGACGGCGGCTCGATCGTCATCGATCAAACCGAGGCGCTGGTGGCAATCGACGTCAACAGCGGCAGTTTCCGCACAAGCGCCTCGGCCGAGGATACCGCCTTCCAGATGAACCTGCGCGCCGCCAAAGAGATCGCCCGCCAGATTCGTCTGCGCGACCTCGGCGGGGTGATTGTCAACGACTTCATCGATATGTCGTCCGAGCAGCACTGCCGCGCCGTGGAGCGTACCCTTCGCGACGCGATGAAACGGGATCGCTCCCGTACCAAGATTCTCAAGACCAGCCCGTTCGGCCTGATCGAGATGACCCGTCAGCGGGTTCGTCCGGGCCTGAAGCGGAGTATCTACCGCGAGTGCCCCTGCTGCCACGGCGGCGGCTTGGTCAAATCGGTCGAGACCATGGCGCTGGAGACGATGCGCACCCTGGCGATCGCCTCGCAGGACCCGAAGATCGTCTATATCACGGTGGTCGTCGCCGACGAGGTGGCCGAATACATCAACAACCGCAAACGTGTCCAGTTGGCGCAGCTGGAGCGCGACGGGGACGTCTCGATCAACCTGCGCAGCGAGCCGGACGCCTGGCCCGAGTTTTTCGAGATCCAGTGCAGCGATATCTCGGGGAGCAGCGTTCCGTTTGTCGCCCCGGCGCTGACGCAAGGCCGGTAGTTCAAAAGGTCTCTCCCCTTCCCCCCTTTCCAGCCCCGAGGGACAAATGCCGGGGCTTGAAAGGGGGTTTTTTCTCGATATAATGGGGCCAAGTTTGGGCGTTTCCCATATCCGGCCCCTTAGCGCGCGTTTGCTTTGCCGCTAAGGAGCGTTGCTTTGGCGGCCCTTTGTTTAGGGCTGTGTTTGGGGTCCCAGCGGTGGCGTTGTCGGTCACCGCGTTGGTGTCAAGTGCTTAGCGCGGCGCCCTGTTTTAAGACAGGGCCAATAGATTCGCGCGGGGAAAAAACGCCGAAAGCACTTGTTAGCGTAGAGCTTGTTTCTCGCGCCGCGAGAGACGGGCTGGTTTTACAAGTGTTTCCTAACGCGGCGCGAAAAAGAAGCCGAAAGCTTCGCCGCAAGAAAGAAGAAGAGCAATGTACGCGATTTTCCGTGACGGTGGTCACCAGTACAAGGCCGAAGTGGGCAAAGAGATGTACGTCGACGTTCGTGACATCGAGCCGGGTGTCGATCTGGTTTTCGATGAGGTTCTGGCCCTCAGCGACGGCGAGGGGAATGTCACCATCGGCCAGCCGATGGTCGCCGGTGCCAAGGTCGTCGCCGAGGTGATGTGCAAGGCCAAGGGGCCCAAGCTGGTCATCCGCTGGTTCCGCCGCCGTAAGAACAGCCGGAAAAAGACCGGTCACCGCCAGACCTACATCAAGATCAAGATCAAAGAGATCGTCGGCTGAAAACCGTCAGGAACTCCCCATCCTGATCGTTCCCTCACCTAAAAAAGACCGCGGGCAGCCGCGGTCTTTTTAGCTTGTGAATAGGGAGATTATCGTTTAGAATCACGGGCGGAAACCTTTCCCAAGGCGGAAAAACTAAGGATGGTTATGAAAGAACAAACAACGCTCGCGCGGCTGTCCGAGCTTCTCGGCGGCCAGGTTATAGGCGATCGGGCCTTGATCATTACCGGGGTCGCCCCCCTGCATCTCGCCAAGGAAGGGGAGCTGACGTTCCTCCTCGACGCGCGTTACCTCCCTTCGCTGAAAGATTGCGCCGCCTCGGCGGTGATGATTCCCGCCGGCCTTCAGGACCGCTCCCCGGAAAGTTTCGCCGGAAAAAGTCTGCTTATCGTCGACCAAGTGAGCGACTGTTTCGATCGGGCGGCGGCGCTGTTTCGCCCCCCGCGAACCGAGATGGTTCGCGGCATTTCCCCGAAAGCGTACCTCGACCCGACGGCCGTCGTCGAAGAGGGAGCCGCCATCGGCGCGGGAGCCTATGTCGGACGGGAAGTCAAGATCGCGAAGGGATGCGTCCTCTATCCGAACACCGTGGTCTTAGACGGAACGACAGTCGGTGAGGGGACTGTTCTTTACCCGAACGTGACGATCTACGAAAATTGTGAAATCGGCGCGCGCTGTATCATCCACGCCTCCGCGGCGATCGGCGCCTACGGATTCGGTTACGAGTCGTCGGCCCACGGGCACCGCCTCTCCGCTCAGCTGGGGAATGTCGTGATCGGGGACGATGTTGAAATCGGCGCCTGCTCGACCGTCGACCGCGCGACCCACGGCTCGACCGTGATCGGTGCCGGCACCAAGATCGACAACTTGGTGATGATCGCGCACAACTGCCGCATTGGCCGGTGCAACCTTATCTGCGCCCACACCGGGGTAGCGGGAAGCACCACGACCGGCGATTTTGTCGTGATGGCGGGCCGGGTCGGCGTCAAAGACCACGTCCGGATCGGTACCGGCGCGGTACTCGGCGCGATGGCGGGAGTGATGGGGGATATCCCCGAGGGATCGCAGTACGTCGGTATCCCGGCGACCGACTTTAAGACGCAGTTCAAGCAGCAGGCGGCGATCACCAAACTGCCGACCATGCGCCGCGAGTTTATCGCCCTGCAGAACGAGGTTCGCGAGCTTCGTCAGCGGTTGGACGCCGCCGGACAAGGGCCGAAAGAATAGTTTGGCCGGCAATGGCCGAGGAAGCAGATGGACTATCCGCGCGAAAGCCGCACGAATCCGGACGACAAGACCATCGGCCTGATCGCCGGGTGGGGGAATTACCCGATCACGCTGGTTCGCGCGCTGAAGGCCGACGGCTATAAGGTCGTCTGCATTGGGGTCCACAATCACGCCGACCCGGTTCTCGCCGAACTGTGCGACGTGTTTCGGTACAGCGGCCTGGCGAAATTCGGCCGCGCCTGCGGTTTTTTTCGGCGGCATCATGTCAATCGCGCCGTCATGGCGGGAAAGATCTTCAAAGAACTCCTTCTGCAGCCGGGTTTCATCTTTCGTCAGCTCCCCGATCCGCATACCATCCGGACCTTTCTCTCCATCTTTTTCTCCCCCAAGACCGACTTTAACTCCGATACGCTTCTGCTGGCGTCGGTCCGGGCCTTTGAGCAAAAGGGAATTCACCTTATCCCCGCCACCGACCTGGTCCCGTCGTTTCTGTTGGGGCGGGGGCGCTTAACCGACCGGCCGATCACCCCCAGGCAATGGGACGACATCCGCTGTGCCTGGCCCCTGACGCGTGAGATCGGACGCCTCGACATCGGTCAAATGACGGTGGTTCAAGACAAACGGATCCTCGCGATCGAAGGGGTGGGGGGGACCGACCGGACCGCCCGGCGCGGCGTTTCCCTGGGAAAAAGCGGGGATGTATCGATCATTAAGATCGGGAAACCGAACCAGGATATGCGTTTCGACGTTCCGACCATGGGGATGGAGACGCTCAAAGCGATGGTCAAAAACGGGATTTCCCTCCTGGCGATGGAGGCGGGGCGGACGATCATGATAGAACCGCCGGAGGAGCTTGCCCGCTTCGCCAATGAACATGGGCTGACGATCGTCGCGCTGAGGGACGAGGATCGTTTATCGGACACCTGTCCGTTCGATCAAGCGCTCATCACGCCGGTTCCCCCCCCAAAGGAGGAGCCGGTCGACCGGACCCCGCCCGGCGCGGGAAAAAGCGTCCCCTTCACCCGGCTGACACGCCGAAGGCCGTCGGCCGGCCAGGCAGCCGACCTGAACTACGGCTGGCCGTACGCTCGAGCCCTGGGGCAATACGGCGTGGGACGAACCGTATTGATCCGCAAGCGCTCGGTCATCGAGGTCGAGACGATCGAGGGGGTCGAGGCGGCCGTCGCGCGGGGGAAAGAATCGCGCTGTCCCGGGGCGCTGGTTTTGGTGTACCGCATCGCAAATAGCGATAACGTTTGTGAACCGCTGGGCGCCGGCGTGATCGAAGCGATGAAAGACGCGAAGGCGACGCTTCTGGCGGTCGATGAATCGTACCCGATGGACCGCGGCGCGCTGGCCGAGGCGGCCGATCGCGCGGGGATAGTCTTCGGCACGGTTTCTCGTGATTAGTTTTGTGACGGGTTTTTAGGCGCGCCGCTTTTTTCGACGCGGTACAGACGAACCTTATCAAGCGCGCCGGCGGGGAAAGAGCGCTCCGTCTCTTCCGCGCTCGGGGTGACGCGAGATATAATACGCGCTTTTTCCATCGCGGCGATCAGCGCGGGGCTCAGCAGTTCCCCGTCGGTTAAACCGTAGTTCCCCGGGGAGAGGAACCGCTCGATCTCCCGCTGATCGTAAAGAACAAAGCCGATACCGCGCTCGGCCAATCGATCGCGCAGGGCGGCGGCCTCCCGGCCGGTTAAAGAAAAATTCCCAGGGCCGCCGAGGCCGCGAAGCCGCCGGGCTGCGCTTTCCGGAAGGACTTCGGCCAGGGGGGAGCGGTTCCAGCAGGTTGAGTAATCGATCGGGACCCGATAGGCAAACGCGCGCGCATCGCCGAGGAGCAAAAGGCGGTTTCCGGCCGCCCGGTCGGCGTCGGGAAACTGACCGCCGCGGTCGGCAAGCCAGGCGGACCACTCGCCGCTGCGCAGCGGGTCACGGGCGAGCTGTTGGGGAGAGACAAAAAGATCGCTGGTCATCACCGCCATCACCGCATTGACGGCCAGGGCGTAAAGGGCGCACAGCAGGATCAGCGTCCCCACGGCGGCGCGCCGCAGGCGTGCGGCGGTCTCGGCCAGGTTCGCCGAAGCCCGGGCAATGATCAGCGAGACGATCGGGAGAATCGGAACGAGGAAACGGGTCAGCCGGTGGGTGAAGAAAAACCACAGGAGAACAAACAAAAGCGCGTAGCCCAGCAGCAGGATATCGACCCCCCGCCCGCGGCGCCGGGTAAGCGACAAGGGCGCCAGGGGCAAAAGAGCCAGCACCGCCGAGGCGGACGGCTCACCGATGAACAGCGCACGGGCCGAGGCGGCCAGCGCCGAGAAGCCAAAGCCGTGGGGGGAGTGCGCCTGATGCCAGCGCTCTTGGATGGCGGCGCTCCAGCTGCCGGTGCCGTCCCCAAAGAGGGAGACGGCCAGCGGCCAGACGGGATTGCCGGCGACGACGGCGTTTTTGAGGTACCAATACCCGCCGAACAACAGCGCGGCGGCGCCGAAGGCGAAAAGGGTTAAAAGCGCCCTTCCCCGGCGTATTTTTTTGGGGAAAAACATTGCCGCGGCCAAAAGCGACGCGACGGGAATCAGCACAAAGACCACCCCGGTATATTTGATCGCCGCCGCCCAGCCGGCGAACGCGCCGGCCAACAGTACCGGCGCCGGATGCCGGGACGAGTCGCTGAAATAAATCACCGCGGCGTAGAAGGCGGCCAAAAGCGCCAGCCCCAGCAGGCCGTCGACCAGGCCGAACGAAAAGTTCTCGAAGACCGACGGGAACGCCAGGAAGAGCAGCGCCGCGGTCAGGCCGGTGCGCCGGGCGCCGGAGAAACGCCGGGAAAACGCGTAAAGCCCCAGCGCCGCCAGAAGCGCCATGGCGCCCAAGAGCATCTTCCCCCGGCAGGTCCCCTCCAAGAGCCGCTCTCCGGCGCACAAGTCTCCAAGGGCGCCAGAGGAGAGATTCCCCCACCAAAGAAGCATCTCCCCGGCCAGGGGCATATTCATATAGGCGTTGCGCGGGAAAAAACCGATGGAGCCGGTCCGCGCGATCTCCCGAGCCGCCTCGGCGTGGTACTCCAAGGTATCGTAATCAAACGGCGGCGCGCCGGAGGCGGTCACCAGCAGCAGCGACAAAAGAACGATCAAAGCGACGGCGGCGCCGCCGAAAACGCCCAGCTTCTCTTTGGTTTCCGGCAGCCCTTTAATCCCAAGCGGCTTTTCGGCGCGAATCGCGCGCAAACAAAACAGCCCTTCACCGACAAGCGCCGCAAGCGCCAAGGCGGCAAAGAGCCAAGAAAGAGGCCCCCAAAGCATCGCCAGCGGGGGCAAGAGCGTCAAAACCGCCGTCCCCAAAGTGAGGGAGAAAAAGGCGCGCTCGGCTCTCGACACGGGGGAAAAGCGTATCAGCCGCAGAAGCGCGCTGCCCAGCGCCAGGGCCAATATCAGAAACAGCCCCGTGAAGATCCCCGGGGCGACCAGGCGAGTCATGAACCCGTGAAGCGGGGTGGGATCGGTTCGGAAGAGGTCCGAAAAAACCGAACCGTCCAGCAGCGGCAAAACGGCGACCGCGGCGCGGCGAATCGGCTCGGAGGTCCCCAGCGGATAGACCGACGCGAAAAAACCGACCGCGCAGGCAACCGAGGCGGCCACCGGAAGGGAACGCCAAGTCACGCGCGCGGTCGGTTTCATAGGTTCTCCCAAAAGGGCTTCTGTGTACCGAAAAACTACTTTGGCCCCTTAAAAGCCGAAATAGTTCTCGGCGTTGCGGTGGGCGATATCCTCGACGATCGACCCGATCCAATCGAAGTCGTTCGGCAGAAGCCCCTCTTCCATCTCGCGGCCGAGCAAATCGCAGAGGATCCGGCGGAAGTACTCGTGGCGGGTGTACGAGAGGAACGAACGGCTGTCGGTCAGCATCCCGACAAAGAGGGAGAGCAGCCCCATCGTCGAAACGGTCTCCAGCTGCCGGCGCATCCCGTCGAATTGATCGAGGAACCACCACGCCGCGCCATACTGCATCTTCCCGGGGAAGTCGCGCGAGAAGTTGGCGATCATCGAGGCCAGCGGATAGTTCGAGGCGGGGTTGAGGTTATAGACGATCGTCTTCGGGAGGGCGTCTTCGCCGTCGAGCCGGTCCAGGAACCGGGACAGCGGCCGCATATACGCCCCGTCCAGGATCGAGTCGCAGCCGGCGTCGGGCCCGACCGCGCGATAGACACGGGTGGAGTTGTCGCGAATCGCGCCGATATGCAGCTGCATCGTCCAGCGGCGCTGGGCGTGCAGCCGCGCGCAGCGCAGCAGAACGATCGACGAGATCACCCGGGCCTCCTCCGGCGAGATCGCGCCGCCGCCAACCAGCGAGGCGAAAGCACTGCCGGCCCGCTCGAAAGAAGCGTTTTCATCGAAGTCAAACAGCGCGAAACCGTGGTCGGCCAGACGTCCGCCGAGCCGGTGGAACGCCTCGTGCCGGGCGGCCAGCGCGTCGAGAAGGTCGTCCAGGGAACGGATCGACCGGTCGGCCGTGCGGCCCAGCTTTTCCAGATACGCCTGGTAGGCGCGTGCCCCATCTTCGGTCACCGCGCCTAAGGGGAGCGCCTTATCGGGGCGGAAGGTGGGGAGAACACGGATGCCGAAAAGTCCCTTTTCGTACTCCTCGGCGAGCCGACGGTGCGCCTCGAGCCGATCGGCCGGATCGTCCGTGGTGCAGACCACCTTTACGTTCATTCGGGTCATTAAACCGCGGGCCGAAAAGCCGTCGCCGGCCAAAAGCTCGTTGCATCGGTTCCAGATCGACTCGGCGGTATCGCCGCCGAGATAGCGATCGGTGATCCCAAACGGGTTGGCCAGCTCGAGGATCGTCCAATGAAAGAGGGGATGGCGGATCGTCTTCGGGAAGACGCGCGACCAGGCGAGGAACTTCTCCCAGTCGGAAGAATCGCCGGTAATGAACCTTTCGGGGACGCCGCAGGAGCGCATCGCCCGCCATTTGTAGTGGTCCCCCCCCAGCCAGATTTGCGCGAGGTTGTCGAAGCGGCGGTCCTCGGCGATCTCCTTGACCGGAAGATGGCAGTGATAGTCGATGATCGGCTTTCCCTCGGCGTACTCGTGATAGAGCCGGCGGGCCGCCTCGGTTCGAAGGAGAAAATCGGGGTGGTACAGTCCGCTCATTGTCTCCCCTCCAGTTTCGCCGCGGTGGTCCAAAGCCCGGCGCTGGGGGTACTGATGTAGTACACTTCCTCCCCGTCGGGCATCGTGTTGAAGCCGTTTTTCATGACGGCGGGGTTATAGCGGGCGAGCATCTGGTTCAGATCGGCGTAATGAAAACCGACCGACTCGACCTCCTCACGGGAGAGATGCCCCGGGGCGTAGGTGATTTTGAAGCGCCCCTCGGAAGAGCCGTGAATGAGGTGCGCGGTCCCGTGGGTGAGATCCTGGAGAACCGGCTCGGTCTTCCAAAGGCGCATAATGTTCTCGGTCCCCGAATAGCCGTAGCGGCGGATCAGCGCGTCGACATCTTCCTGTTCGCCGAAGCGCTTCAGCCCCGGGGCGATGATCAGCAGCTCGCCGCCGTCGGCCATCGCCATGCGGGTACGATAGATCGCCTTATTGGCGACCCAAGTGCTGTAGAACTCATCCCCCTGCATCACGGCGACCACCTTTTTCAGCGGCTCGACAATAGTGATATTCTGCCGGCGCGAGGCACGGGCGGCCATAAGGTAGGTATCGACGTCGTCGCCGACATAAACCCCGGTATGCCCGAGGTTCCCCCGCTGATCGTACGCCATCACGACCTCGAAGTAGAAGTCGGGCAGATCGCCGAGATAGTCGTCTTCGGCCTTGTTATAACATTTTCTCAGCGGAGTGGTCAGGTTCCCGAGGTTGTTCTCGATCCCGCAGCACGCCGCCATCATGTGCGAGGCGCAGATCATCGGCTTGCCCCCCAAACCGATGAAGTAGTTCTTATTGTGGTTGGCGAAGCCGAGCACCTCGTGCGGAACGATATGCCCGACATTGGCGATCAGATCCCAGCCGCCGTCGAGCAGCAGCGTGTTGAGCGACACGGGGATGGCCCAGTCGGCTTTGCCGCGGGAGACCTCACGGACAAAGTCGGCGGGAACCTCACCGATCGTGCGGGCCCCGCCGCGCCAGTCGTGCGCGTGAATCCGCTCCTCGGGAACCGTGCCGAACATCCACTTGTTCTGATCCGGCGTGTGGGGAACGTGCTGTCCGAGGGTCGGAATCAGGTGAACCTCCGCCCCCAGATCGGTATAGAAGTGATAGAGTGATTCGGTGATCCAGCCGGCGCCGCTGTGGGCTCGGGTAATATCGGGGGGAAGAAGCAGAACACGGCGCGGTTTGGGACAGACCCGTTTAAGCGATTCCTCGGCGGCCCGCCGCGCCAAGTCCAAAACCGTCTGACGGTCCAGTTCTCCTTCTTGATAAAACCAGGGCATCTTCTCCTCCCCTGCCGCGCGGCGTCGAGCGCGCGGTGCTGATCGCTTCGAAAAAACGGAAAAAGACCGGCTGCCCGGATCGATCAGCCGGTCGGTATTTCTTTAAGACAGTTCGGCCGCCCCGCGCGCTAGGGGCGCGGCGGTTCTTGAGGACGGGGGGGTCGGGCACCGATCTTGTCGGTCACGTCCATGATGACGTCGGCCAACTCGGCGGAGGAGACATCGTCGAGCGTCTTCCCTTTGCGCCCCAACTCCTCGTTGACCTTAACCGCGGTCTCCTGCATCAGCGAGTGCGTCTCTTCGCTGCCCCCCATCAAGGTGAAGTTCTCGCCGCGGGTCAGACGGACCTGGCCGTCTCGATTATCCAGGCCGAGTCCCAGAAGGGCTTTTTTTATGTTCGGTCTCATCTTCTATCGTTGCCTCGTCTTCCAGTCGTGCGCGGCGGCTTGGGGGGACATAAAAGGTCGACCAAAGAAAAAAGGTCTCCCTCGGTAGATGATACAGCGGGAAACCTTTTCTCGTGTTTGACGATGCTCCGGCGCGAAAGGGGCGCGCGGCGCCGGAGGGATTTTACTCTTGGAAGAAATTCTTCAGCGCGTTGGCCGCGGTGTCCGGATCGGCCTGGAGCGGGGGCGCCACCGGTTTGGGCTCGGGGGCCTTGTGGGTCACCGTGACATCGCTGGGTTTCGCCGGTTTTTTGCCCGCCTGCGAATCGGGGGTATCGATGAGCTGGCTGAGCACGTCTTCCTCGTCGGAATCGGGAGTCAGACCGAGTTCGGCGAGCTGATCGGCCTGGATGGTCTTGGTTCCGGCGGCCGGGTTCGCGTCGTCTTCCATGAGCCAATCGGCCAGGTCGGTCGACGAGGCGCTCGCGGAATCGGCCTTCGGCGACTGCTCGACCGTGCGGGCCACGAGTTCCTGCATCGTCTCGATCTTCGGCTTTTTCTTTTCCGCCGCCAGGGCGACCGACAGAACGACCTCGAAATCGAGCGGGCCGATGATGAGGTGATCGCCGTTTTTGAGCTCTTCCTCAACACTGACACGCTTGCCGTTGACGAAAACGCCGTTTTTGCTCCCCAAATCGCGAGCGGCGACGTAGCCGTCCTCCGAGAGGATCGCGCAGTGGTAGCGGCTGATCAACTCGCTCTTCGGCTTGAGATGACAATCTTCGGCACGTCCGATGAGAAAACGAGGGCGATTGATCGGAATCAGCTGCCCTGCCCTAGTACCATTAGTGACCTTTAACTGAACTTGCATTGGTTCCCCATCAATCATCCGTTTTTTACAGAACCGCCACCCGCCCGGGCTCGCGCCGCAGAGCTGCCGCGGCACGGCGCTCTTGCGAACCTTGGCCGACAGTAACGGCTCCCTCCCTTTACCGAAAGCAGCTGTCAATGGCTGCCCTGGGTCTTACTGCCGACAGTCGATTTTGAGCTGGGACGGCCCGGTCTCTTCAGCGGCGGCTCCATCGGGCCGAGGCGAAAGAAACCCAAGAACAACGAATGAATGATGACGGAAAACCCGTTCTCAAAATCGTTTATCGACAGACACCCACCCGGCCGCCGGCGCGTGCAAGACAGCGCCCCTTGGCCGCGAGAATACTCCCAATATATATTATGAATTCTATCGGTTTTTCGACGGCGTGTTCTGGAATCGGGGGCCGTTGGAAGGAATAAACTACCCCGGTTCCTTAAACCGCGCAATCGAAAGACAAGAGTTATTCTAACAAGTTCGATGGCGTTTTCAAGAATAGACAATAGATTTTTGAGAAATTTTTTGTCTCTCCCGCGATCCGCGCCGCCTATTATTATTAATGGTTTCAACGGATGTATCGGAAATACGGCGTCTTCCCCCCTTTTTTTCACCGTTTTCCGCCCTTAGGGAAGCGATCGCCGAGGGATGGATTTCGCGGGCGGATCGTAATGAGGACAGCTCCCCTTTCGGCCGGAAAAACGCTTCCGGGAGCCGGAAACGGGGAGAAGCCGGAATAATCGTTATAATCGATACATTTTAACGCAAATCGTTATAATCGTTAAACTTTAACATGTTCCGGCGCCGATCCGGTTTTTTCGGTCGAAAAAGCCATTCGGATTTTGAGATTTTTTTTGACAGTAACGGTGGTGCCGGTTATTATAACTGTAAGAGCATATTGCTCAAAATAGCAAAAAGCCAGGAAAATCCTTTCGGATTGTGATTATTCCTTTGACATTTCCGACGGTCTCTGGTAAGATGACCGTAATGGTTATTTGGGTAATGCAGATAAAATGGGTAAAAAACTAACTATCCTGTGTTACAGGTAAGTCAAGTGTATAGGAGCTTTGAATTATGAGAACAAAGTGTTCCAGTCAATGGAAGATCCTGCTGGCCATGCTTGGCGTTGCCGCGCTGGGGCTCGGGACGATCTCCAGCGTGTCAAAGGCCGGCTGCGGCTGCGGCGGCGGTTCCGCGCCGGCGGTGGCGCAGCCGCGGGTGATCTCGCGTCCGGTCGTCGCCCAGGCCCCCGTCTACGTGTCGGCACCGGTCTATACCTCCGCGCCGGTCTACAGCGCGCCGGTGGTTCGCTCCGCGGCTCGTCCCTGCAGGGTCTGCGCCGCCCCGCGAGTGAACTACTCCTGCTCGGCTTGTCCGGCGCCGGTGGTGGTCAGCTGTTCTGCGAGCCGCCCGGTTTCGCGGACCTACCCCGAGACCGAGATGCGCGAAGAGGAGGTCACTACCTACGAGACCGTCTGGGATGAGGAGACCCGTTATCGTGAACGAACGGTCACCCGCCAGGTCGCCGAGACTTCGGTTCGCCAAGAGAAGTACACCGTCTCGAAGCCCGTCTGGGAGACCGTAGAAAGAGAATCGTCCTACGATGTGGTCCGCTACGTTCCCGAGACGACCGAGAAGGAAGAGGTCCAAACCGTTTGCCGTCCGGTCACCGAGTACGAGGAACGTCAGTATACCGAGACGGTCAATCGTCCCGTCACCGAGACGGTGATGCAGGAGCGCTGCGTGACGGTCAATCGCCCGGTCACCACCTGCCAGACGCAGATCCGCGACCGCGGCGGCTACGTCACCCGCTACACCCCCGAGCCGCCGAAGGAATACACCCGTTTGACGTGGCAAAGGGGCGGGGAATACTTCGATCCGGCCACGGGAACCACAAAGACCCGCCTCCCCGGTCTGTACTGGACCGATCTGCGTGCCCAGCCGGAGTATCGTCCGCAGCAGGTCTGGCAGCCGAACTTAGTTTCGGAGCAGGTTCAGGTAACCAGCTATGTCCCCGAGACGATTCGCGAGCAGGTCCCCGTCACGGTCAACCGCGTCATCCAAGAGCAGGTGACCCGCACCGAGCAGGTCCCCGTCACACGGATGGTCTCCGAGCAGATCACCAAGAAGATCCCGGTGACGACCTACAAGCCGGTCACCGAGCGGGTCGTACAGAAGATCCCCGAGAAGGTCTGCCGGATGGTGACCGAAGAGCGCGTTCGTGACATCCCCGTCACCACGTACAAGCCGGTTACCGAAGTGATTCGCGAGCCGTACACCGTCAAGGTGGCCCGCCAGGTCGCTAAGGTGACCAAGGTCCAGCGCCCGGTGACGGTCTACAAGCAGTATCCGGTCTGCGACAAGTGCGCCAACGCCTCGATGCCGTGCGAGCAGTGCCGCGCCGCCGGACGGGTGATCTCCGGCCCGAACGGCTGCCCGGTGAACACCGCCAGCGACACGGCCGTCAGTGACACCTCTGTCAGTGACAGCACCGCCGGTGATTCGACCCCGACCCTGGCCGAGGAATCGAGCGTCAAAAAGCCGGAAAGCCCGGCCGAGACCCCGGCCGCCGAGGCCGGCCAAAGCGCCGCGGTGAGATACCCCGGTCCGGTTCCGGACGATGAAGTCCTCTCGACCGAAGATCCGGCCATTCCGCAGGCCGACGCCAAGACCTACAGCGCCGACAATCCGGTGAGCAATGCCGGTTACCAGGGGGACGCGTCGAGCACCGCCCGTCCGGCCGCGGCCCAGGACGCCGCCTCGCCGAACGAGGCCAAGCCGGTTCCGGTCGAGGTGAAGTATCCGAGCACCCCGGCCCCGCCGCTTCCCGACGCGAAGAGCGTCTCGCCGTCGAACGACTCCGCCGAGCCGGCCGCTTCGGCTCCCGCCGAGCAGCCCGCTTCCCAGCCGGCGGAGGCCGCCGACGATACCTCGGCGTTCACCCTCTACGACAGCACGACTCCCGTCGCCGAGACGTCGGTTCGCAAGATCCCGACCCAATCCCCGACCGAGTTCCTTCGAAATCGGTAATATCTTTCCGGCGGACGGATCCTTTGGAAAGGAAAGACCTTCGCTTGCAAGAAGCGAAGGTCTTTTTTTACCCCCCGTTTTCCTTAGCCGAAAGGCCCCTGCCGCGAAGCGAAAGCCCCTTGTTTTTCTCTTTACACGGGGGGACAAACTGATAAAATACCTATCTATGATAGAGCAAGAAACATCCAACAGCCACCGACGTGTCGTGATCACCGGGATCGGACAGATTTCCGCGGCCGGGCTGACGCCCCAGTCTCTTTGGGAGACCTGCAAGGGGGGAAAGAGCAAAGTCCGCGCGGTCGTCCCGACGGGCGATTTCTTCCCCGAAAACGCTCTGCGGTTCGCCGCCCCGGCGGAGGGCTTCACCGGTTCGATTGCCGATTTCGGGGAACTCGATCCGGCGCTGAGCAAAAATATCCGCAAGTCGCTCAAACTCATGGCGCGCGAGATCCAAATGGGTGTCGCCAGCGCGCAGCGGGCCTTGCGGTCGGCGTCGGTCGGCGCGGAAACCTTCGAGCCGTCCCGCGTCGGGGTCTCGTTCGCCTCCGATTATGTCATTACCACGCCCGAGGAGCTGTGCGCCGCCGTGGCGGCGTGCCTGGACGGCGATCAATTTGACTTCAGCCGCTGGGGAGTCGACGGGCTTCGTCAGATGACCCCGGTCTGGCAGCTGAAGTTCCTCCCCAATATGTCGACCTCCCACATCTCGATCCTCAACTCGTTCCACGGGGTCGGGTTCAACACCACAGGGCGCGAGGCCTCGGTCGGGGCGTCGCTGGCCGAGGCGGTTTTGGCTATTCGCTCGGGGCGTGTCGACGCGATGGTGGTCGGGGCGACCGGCTCGCGGATTCACCCGGTCAAGCAGGCCGGCGCGATTCGCGGCGACGTCTTGGCCGACCCGTCCCTCGATCCGGAAACCGCTTCCCGGCCGTTCGACAACGACCGCACCGGCATGGTCCTCGGCGAGGGGGCGGCCGCGGTCTTTATCGAGACGCTCGAGGGGGCGCAAAAGCGCGGCGTTCCTATTTTCGCCGAGGTTCTCGGCTCGGTGACCCGGGCCTGCCCCCGCTACCGCGCCGGTTCCAGAGATCTCTCCTCGCCGTCGGAAGACGACCTGACGCGTTCGTACCTGCTGACCCTGGGGGCGCTCTTCGCCCGGGCGGAAATCGCCCCCGACAAAATTGGCCATATCAACGCCAACGGGCTGGGAACCCCCCTCGACGACCGCGCCGAGGCGGCGGCGATACGGACATTCTTCGGCTCGGCCGCCGACACGATCCCCGTCACCTGCCTGAAGGGGCATATCGGCAACCCCGGCGCGGGGGGCGGCTTCATCGATCTGATCGCCTCGATCCTGGCGCTCAAAGAAGGGGCGCTTTTCCCGATTCTCAACAACCGGACCGACGACCCGCGCTGTCCCATCCGTCCGGTGCGTCAATTCGGCGAGCCGGCGGGAAAAACCTTCCTGAAGCTCGCCGGGCAAAAATTCGGCCAAACCTCGGCGGTTCTCATTCGCGGCCTGTAAACGCTCACGCCTATGTCCGAAACACCCAATACCTTAGCCGAGACGCTTCAAAAATACGACATCGCGCTTTCGCCCGGCAAGATCAGGCGTCTGGAGGCGTACGCCCTGGAGCTGTGGCAGTGGAACACCAAACTGAATCTCACCCGCCACAACGATTGGGATAAATTCGTCACGCGCGATCTTATTGACTCAATTCGCCTGGCCGCCTGCCTGCAAAAGGGGGAGAGCGTCCTCGACGTCGGCACCGGCGGGGGGGTTCCCGGGGTGCTTTTGACCATTCTGCGCCCCGATCTTCGGGTTGATCTGTGTGACTCGACCGGCAAAAAAACCGTCGCTTTGGGGGCGATTCTCGACGCGGTCGGGCTAAAGAACAACCTGTGGCACGCCAAGGGCGAAGAGCTTCTGCGCGTGCGGCGCTACCACACGCTGGTGATCCGCGCCGTCTCGAAGATGGATCGCCTCTTGACGATGTTCGCCCCCTGCTGGCAGGCGTTCGACCGGCTGCTGATGATCAAGGGCCCCTCGTGGGTGGAGGAGCGGAAATTATCGCGGCACCTCGGTCTGCTGACCAACTTGGCGCTTCGCAAGATCGATGAATACACCGTCCCGGGGGACGAGCACAGCAGCGTGATTCTGCAGATCTGCCATAAGAACCGCTACGAAGAGATCCGACAGCGCGAAGAAGACCTGGCCGCCGGCAAACCGATCGATCCGATCCCCGAGCTGCTGGCGATCGACAACAAAATCCGCCGCCCGGCCAAAGATCGCGCGCCGCGGGCGAAAGACAAGCCCGCCGCGACACGCCGCGGTGATAAACCCGCCGCCGGCCGAGGCCAAAAAAGCGGCGCGCGGCGCCGCGGACCCGACGAAGAAAGCCAAAAGCATGGGAAGGGATGGGTGCATCCCGACACCCCCTTCACGCGTCCCAAGACCGATCCCAAAACCATCGTCCGCGGCAAGAACGCCGCGTCGGCAAAGAAGCGCTCGGCCCCGGGCGGTTCCTCGGCAAAAAAGCGCAAGGACGAACAATAACGAAAGGACGAACCCCTATGAATCGGACGGTACTGACATCGTTCTTTATTTCGCTTGGTTTGATCTTCATGACGGCCGGCTGCCACAAGCAGACCGATCCGACCGACGACTCCGGCGACATGTCGGGGGCGACCATCAGTTCCGACTTTTCGTCGATGGCTCAGATCCCCGAGTTCGAGACCCCCGAGATCGTCTCGCTCTCGGCCGAGGAGCTCGCCGCGCTGGGACCGGCCAACGACCTCCCCGCCGAGTGGGTTCTCCCCGGCGCCTTCTCGGCGCGCGTTTTTCGGCCGACACGGTTTAAGAGCTGCCCCCTGTACGACACCGCCACCGCCTTCCTCGAGAAGAACAACGCGATCCTCGCCAACTGGGGACAGTTCAAGGAGCTCGACCTGGTGGTCGAAAGCGAGGGGATCTCGTTCGTTCAGCTCACCGATCCGGCCAGCGGCCAGACGCTTCCCCAGCGTTACCCGCTTCCGGTCAAAACGCTCTATCTGACCAAGAGCGAGCCGTTCGGCGCCGAGGCGATCACCAACTTCGCGTTCGGCCAGCAGCAGAGCGGCCTGGCCGATCAGACGATCGGTTCCTTCACGGTCAAGGCGATCACCCGCCAGGTCAGGATTCCTTTGGACAGCACCGGCCGAAACAGCGCGACCGTCGATAATATCGTCACGGCGCTGTACCAGCCCGCCCCCAACACCGCGGTCATCCTCACCGCCCCCAAAGAAGATGTCGAGCGCTTCTTCACCATCGGCGGGGGCGACAGCCGCGGCGCGCTGGCGCAGCGGCTGGGGCGCCTCGACACGACCAAGAGCGATTTTGCCTTCCTCTACGATTTCCAGAACTCCCTCAAAGAGGCGATTCGTCTTCCCGTCTCGCAGGAGCTGGCCGACCTGCTGGTCAAAAAGGCCAAGGCGGCGGCCCTGAAGATCAACGGCTCGGCCGCCGACGGGGAAAGCGCGATCGCCATCGACACGGTCGCCGGCAGTACCGAGGACGCGGCCGAGATCGAGCACGGTTTCGGCACGGCGCTGATGCAGCTGGTTCAGATGCGGGAGAAGCTTCCCGAGGAGACGCCCGCCGAGCTGTCCGACTACATGAAGCGCCTCGGAGAAATCGTCAAGACGACGGCGAAAGTCGAAAAGAACGATCAGGGCGTCACCGTCTCTTTCCCGAAAAACGAGGAGGTTCAGTCGCTGCTCGGCGACGCGCTGGGCTACTTCAATCGGGCGATCGACCAGGCGAACCAGCAGATGCGCTATCAGCAGGTGGCGCAGCAGCTGGCGTTCATCGGCCGGGCGATGAACAACACCTATTACGCCAAGAACAACGAGCTGCCCCCCCTGGCGATCCGCGCCGCCGACGGAACGCCCCTTTTGAGCTGGCGCGTGGCGCTGCTGCCGGCCTTCGGGCCCGAGGGGGAAGCGCTCTACAATCAGTTTAAACTCGACGAGCCGTGGGACAGCGAAAACAACATCAAGCTGCTGGAGAAGATGCCGCAGATCTACGCCAGCCCGCTCGATCCGTCGATCACGACGAAGACGACCTACCAGATGTTCGCCTCGCCCGACACGCCGTTCGGCGCCGCCGGCGGCGCGCTGAAACTCGGGGATATCCCGAACCCCGGCCATACCTTTATGGTGGTGGCGGTGGTCCCCGAAAAGGCGATCGAGTGGACCCGCCCCGACACGCTCGCCTTCCAGCCGGATAAGTTCACCGAGATCTTCGGGAACATCGTCCTGGCCGCCCCGGTTATGGGCGAGCTGTTCGGCGCCCCGCTGACCGGCGCCGAGGACGAGATCAAGGCGATCACCGGCTGGATCATGGGCCAGGCGCCGGAGCAGGACGAGGCCGAAGCCCCGCCGGCCCCCGCCGAGACCCCGGCCGAGCCGCTGCCGTAAGAGAAAAACGCGGACGATTCGCGAAGCGACAAAGAGGGGGGCTTTTAGCCCCCCTTCTTTTTTGTCCTTTTCCTTTTCGCGGCTCTTCCCCGCGTTAGTCCTCTTCTTCGGAAACGGGCACTTCCTTGAGATCGCGGTGGTGCGACGTCGTCATGCGAAAGACCTTTTTCGGCCCGGTTTTGGGATCAACCTCGTAGATATCCACACCGCTCCATGCCCTGGAGAGCCACCATCCCATGGTCGCTTTCCCATCCAAATAGACCCCATCATAGTAGTAGCTTGTGATGAGCCCTGTGGCGGAATACGAATATCGAATCAGCGGTTGATAGCGAGGATCGTCTAACAGTATGATCTCTCTGCCTTCAGGCATCCGCGCCGGCGGTACTCCCATGATCCCGATCGAATCACCATCGGGCACGGTCAAATAACATGAAGTCCCTATAAAATGGCATTCGTCGTCGGAGGACGGCGGGGCTCCTTTGAGCGAGGATTTCATATCGAAATCGAAGACGCACTGTTTGGGAATCTGAAGATTTCGACTGTGATGACGCCGGGTATCGGATGATTGAAATGAAACGAATTCGATGGAATCGTTCTTCACCGCCAGTTTTAACGCTCTGACCGGATAGAAGTCCTGGTGATAGTAGATAAAGAGATTATCGCCGTCCTCTATGGCGTTGATATAGCGATACAACAGGTTGGGAATCGATTCGTTCCTTAATATCTCCGAGGGGATAAGGGAAAGGAGGGACGTTTTATATTCCCACTGGTCATTTCTCTTCTCGTAGATCGCGAAATCATCCCAGGGAAGCGCGTCGGCCGCGCAGCCGCAGACCACCGGCGCCGGGACGTAATTGTGGATGAACAGATAGTTCCCGACCGCGATCGAATAAAGCCCCATGCCGCCGGGCAGCGCGTACTGGGCCAGGGGCGGCGGGGCAATCGTCTGGATCAGTTCAGGCCCGGCCGATTCTTTCAGCTTATAGACGTAGGAAATCCCGCGTTTGTTCGATTTAAGTACCTTCTCAAGAGCCGGTTCCCGCTCGAGAAGCATCTCGTATATCGGTGAACCCTCTATATTGTTCGCCGTGTCGGTTTCGTAATTCTCATACGAGACAATCAGCTCGTCGTCTTCGGTCAAGACGAACGTTCTTTCGAGTCTGTGAGAGACCCGCGTGATATGGGACAGATCCGAATCGACGCTCTGGCGGCTGTCGATTGTGGAATGATAGGCCCACCGGCCGTCTTTTTTGTGAAAGATAATGATCGCGCAAAGGTCGCTCGGTTCGATATCCTGGGAATCCGATATTCCGAAGGCGAACCAGTTTTCGTTCATTCCGATCGACAGGATCGGATCATTCTTGTGCCGGTGTTCATAGTTATCGAAGCAGCACCGCGCGCCGCCCAAAAGATCGGCCAGATCGATCTTCTGCTTCAGCTGCCAGCCGGAGGAATCTTTGGCGATAAAATAGAGCTTTGCCGCCGGTTCCTCCACCCCCGTCATCAGGACCGCCGCCTGGTTCTCCCTTATAATCACCTGAGGAATCTTCCGCGAACGAATCGACGCCGCCTGGTCAACCATCCCCTTGTTGGTCGGCAGGAAATCGGCCAGCCACAAGCCGAACCGCGTTAATTCTCTGGTAGGATAGGGAACGTAGACCTTTCCGGTTGACCTGACAGAGACAAATTGAACGATGAAAAACAGGCCCAGAATAACAGGAAGCCATCGCCATACGAGCCGAAATCGATACCGATCGGTCCACTTGCTCATTTTGGTTCTCCCGCGTTTGAAGGTTAGGGCCATGAGATAAAGATATTGTTTTGTTCCGCGACGGGCTCCACGGCCAGATCCCGGTTCTGCGAGGTTACCATACGGAATACATTTTTGACCGGATCGTACCTTCCCGGGTCATATTCTCCCGGGACATACTCATAGATACTGATACCGCTCCATACTCTGGCGTACATCGCGAATCGCGGGTCATCATCCAGATAGAGCCCATCGATGTGGAAACTGACGATAAAGGTGGTACCAAAGACGGAATAATTTACCAAAGGCATAAAATGGGTACCCCAAACGGGGAGCGTTCTATCCAAAGGGAGAATGTGTCGGGGCCGGTATCTTTCTTTGATGGTTTCGTTCAGATAGTTAAGGGTACGAAGATCGATAACGGTAGCGCTCGCCCTGGTGGGGGCAAAATGATAATCATGATCTGGTGACGGCTCATGAATCTCCACCGCGCCGCCGACGCCGACCAATGGGCCGTAATAGAAGAGTGTGTACTGCTGAGGAAACTGTGGAGAGGTAAAAGACGGATTCATCTCCGAACGCGGCGACGTTTCAAAGCAGACAAACTTGACCTCGCCGTCCTCAACGCTGAGCTTGAGCACCTTCGTCGCTTGGATATCCAGGTGATAGTAGATAAAAAGATTATCCCCGTCCGCGGCGCCGTAGATATACGGATATAAAAAATCGACGGACTCACTCTCTAATGTATCTTCCGGCACAAGAGACAACAGCGATGTTTTATACCGCCAGCGCCCGTCGGCTTTTTCGTAGACCGCGTAGTCGTTCCAAGGGAGATGATCGGCCTGGGTGCCGCTGGTAACCGGCGCGGGAACATAATTGTGGATGAAAAGGTAATTCCCTGTCAGGAGGGTATACATCCCCATCCCCCCCCAAAGCGGGTACTGCGCGGTTTCCGGCGGCAGGATGGTCTCGGTCCGTTCCGGTTTCGACGATTCGTTCAATGTGTAGACGTAAGCTATTCCGCGTTTATTCGCACTGGGAGCGTGCTCCAAGGAACGGCCCCGGTTACCGAGGGCCTGCTCGATTTCCGCTTCGTGCTCACGAAGATATTCTATGGACGGAAGATCCCCCGTGGGGTTCGGAATGTCGGTTTCGAAATACTCGTAAGAGACGATCAGGTTGTCGTCCTCCGTCAGGAGAACGCGCCGGTCAAGTTTATGGTCGATCCGAGCGGCGTTGGTCCGATCCGGATCGATGCTCTCGCGGCTCTCTATCCTGGAATGATATTCCCACCGGCCGTCTCGTTTGTGAAAGATCAGTACCGCGCAAAGGTCGTCGGGAGGCGTCCCCGGCGAATCGGAAATCCCAAAGACGAACCAATCGTCGTTCATTCCTATCGACAGGGGGGCAACGTGGCCCAAGGTGTACTGGTAATCGAGCTGGTTAAACCCGCAGCGGGCCCCGTCGAGAAGCTCGGTCAGATCGATCTTCTGGGTCAGTCCCCACTGGTCGGATTCTTTGGCGATAAAATAAAGCGTCGCCTCCGGGACTTCCACCCCGGACATCAGAACGGCGGCTTCCCTCTGGCGGGTGATCACCTGAGGAATCTTCCGATTTTTCGCGAAATCGTAACTGGCGATGATCTTCGATTTAAGATTCTCCGCGTCCATATCCTCGGCGGCGAGGCGCGACGGCGGCGCCGCGAGGAAAAGACACAGGCAAGAGGCAAAGATCAGGGAAAATAAAAGGCCGTTCGGAAACACCGTTCTCGAACTGTCTTTGTTCGAACCGTTCATTTGTCACTCCCTGGGAAGAAAGATAACCGATTCCGCCGCGGCGGCGTTTACGGTTCCGGGAAGGCCAAGATCACCCGGACCGGGTCGATAGAATCGGCGAATCGGGTTCGGTCGGGGTTGACGGTGATGGAAAAACGTCCCGGACCGAACGTATTGACCGGCAGATCGACGTCCCCGCACTTCGCCTCCGGCACGGTCCCCTCGGGATGATAGAACCGGAGCTCATACGGCAGCTCTTCGGCCAGGGCCGCTTTTTTCGGATCGACGGTGATAGTCATCGTCCTGTTCTCCCCGTCCCATTCCTCGGCGAGGATTTCGTAAATCCCCTGATTCACGTTTCGCGAGGTGGAGACGAGAATCGGCCGCTTGGGGTCGAAGACCGGCCGAACCGCGATGATCCGGCAGTCCGCCGCGGGAACGTTGAGTTTGATCTTGCCCGAGGCCGCGTCGAAGGCGTCGAGGAACGCCTCGTTCCAGTAGTCGTAGAGAACGTAATCGACCGCCGGTTTTCCCTCGGAAGAAACGGCGGCGATCTCCAGTTTTTCCGGCGTCAGCTCATAGCCGGCCGGCCGGTTCTCGTCCCAGTTGAAGAAGCCGCAGACAAAACGGGTATCTTCGGGCCGGCGCCCTTCCTCGGCGTTGGAAAGGGTCCAGATTTGGGCCAGATCGGAGGTGAACAAGTCGATCGGCCGAACCGTCGTGCGTCCGTGGCCGGGAATCGTCCTGCGCAGAACGTTGATCCGCTCCTGCGACAGATCGGGAAGCCAGTCCGAGAAAGCGTAGAGCTGACCGGCCAGCGCCGCCCACGAGGCGATGGTCCGGGAGTGACTCAGCGGAATCGAATCCCGCGCATAGACCGGATCCGGGTCATTCCACCAAACCCGTCCGTTAAAGAAATAGCGGTTGCTCGCCCGCCGGGGGCCGGAGCGGATTCCCTCCCAGGAGGCCCCGTTATCCGGCCCGATCCGCATCGCGTCGACAAAGCCGGCCGAAGCGAGCATCATCCGCATATTCTGCGGCACGCAGCAGCCGAGCACGAAGGCGTCCCCCGCCGATTGGCGAAGCACCGTCATCCCGGCGCAAAACGCCTCGACGTTGGTTTTGCTCGAATCGAAGAAGAGCTGATTGCCGATGTCGTCGGGATGGTATCCGTCGTTGACGTACAGTTCCTCGATCGCCATGCCGCACCACAGGCCGTCCGTTTTGATAAAGCCGACGCCCCAATCCTCCACCATCCGGCGGATATTGCCGGCGACGTACTCGACCGTCTCCGGCCGGGTCATATCGAGGCAGGTCCCCGCCCAGAACGCTTCATACGGGGCCCCCTTCACCTCGTCGACCGCGAAAAGACGCTCGTTCTTCCGGCCGGGGGGCGGATAGTCGATCGCGCTTTTGACGAACAAGTCCATCTTATCGGCGAACCAGGGGTCTTTGGCGTCGCCGTTAAACGGCAGAATCCACAACCCGCAGGTTAAACCGGCCTCGGCCAGGGTATCGGCGGTTTTCTTAATGCCGGACGGATAGCCGCCGTCGGGCCGAACGTCGGAAAAGTTCTTATCCGGCCCCCCCGAAAGGCGGCGGGAATCTCCCCTTTGCCACTGATCGTCGATTTGGAAATAGTCCAGCCCGTAGGGAACCAGTTTCTCGCCGGCGCGCCGCGCGAAAACAGCCGCCGCTTCCTCCGAGGCGCAGCCGCCGTTTTTATCGCAGTACCAGGTGCAGAATCCCGTCCGGGGGGACTTCATCGTCACGCCGTTGGCCGCCGCCACCCGGTCGGCGTACGCCTCCAGCCCGAGGCGGACATCGTCGAACGCGCCGAGGAGGAGCTTTTCGGAAGTAAACGATTCCCCCGCCTTAAGCGGCTTGGCCCCGTACTCGATTTTCGCGCGCAGCGATACACCGCCTTCGGCGGTCTTTTCCGAAAACAGAACGCCGCTGCCGACATGGCTGGTCTCCCATCCGGCCACCACACCGCGGTTGGTCTGGGGGTCGGCGATCGCCAAAAAGGCGTAACTTCCCGGGTGACCGTCCACCGCGGTGAGCCCCTTCGTCCCGAGGGCCTTGAGCGCGTCGGCGCCGATCGGGCCGGCCGGCGAGCGGACCGTTAAGACCGCCGCCTGGGAGTTAAACTCCCTCAGCACGGTATCGGCGGACGCCCGGGTCGAAAAGGTCACCGTGAAGAAGGGGCTTCCGGCGGCCGGCGGCGCCACGGCGCCGGTCACCCCGTCGGCGGTGATCAGAACCGTTCCGTCCTCCTCCCGCCGAACCTGCTCGGCGGCGAACGGCCCGAACCGGGCGAAGCAGTCCCGGTCCGCCTCGCCGATTAACTCAACCGCCGCGCTTTGGCCCGCCGGATCGACACAAACCCGGGCCTCGGCGCCGAAAACAACCGGGCAGAGAAAGAACAGTACCGGCAGTACACCCCAAAAGACGGTCCGCTTCTTCGGCATGAAGATCCCCTTTTTCCTTTTTGTCTTAACGGCTTTGTCTTAACGGCGAAAACGTTCGTTTTTTACGTTTACTTCTTGTCCGAACGGGTCAGTTTCAGAGAAACCGGCTCGTCGGTGATCGTCAGGTCGGGAATCGTGATCAGGCCGTCGGCGTCGGCTTGGACCGTCAGATTCTGATCGCCGAAGAGGCAGGCCACTTTCTCGTTGGGCACCACTGCGAACGCCTGAAGCCGGCGCAGCGAGACCGTCGCGGTGGAGGCGGTCGGAACCTCGAAGATCTTCGAGGCGATCTCCTCGGCGGAGGCCAGACGCAGACGGATCTCGAAGCAATCGGGGGTATCGGTCACCACCTCCCAGCGGAAAAACCCGTTCACCTGACCGGCCGGGGCGTCCTCGGGAAGATTCTCGAAGTCGTCGGTCCACGGGACCGGGTCGTCGGTGGTCGCGTCGGTAAAGACCGGATACGCCTCGTCGCGGCGCACGCCGGTCCAGTCGAATCGGTGAATCAGGTCATTCACCTCGTCGATCTTCGCGTGGTTATTCTGATGGCCGAACGGCCCCCAGAAGGCCATCAGGGCGTAGTGGCGCTGGCGCATCCCCCGGAAGAGGATTGCGTGATCGAAGGACCAATGGTCGTTGTTCGCCGAGTAGTCGACCAAGATCGGGGGATCGGGGATCGTTTCCCCGGCGGGGATCCCGGCGTCGAACCCCAGACGAGCCGCCGCGTGCGCGCACCCGGCGGGGACATTCGCCTTGATCGCGGCGAAGATATCGCCGTGGCGCAGGCCGATCCCCAAGGTTCCGCTGCCCCCCATCGAGTTGCCGCTTAGATAGACACGGTTGGCGTCGATCGGGTAGGTCTCGATCACCCAGCGAATGGTATCGATAACCCGCTTCTCACAGGGGGACAGATCGAAACCGGCCTTGGCGCGGTTCTCGTCGGTATCCTCGTCGGGACGCGGACCGCCCCACCACCAGTCGGTCGCCTCGTTGGCGCGGCAGTCGACGTAAAGGCCGTAGAAGCCGTCGGGGGTTGTATAGATATCATGGTTCCCCGGCGTTAAGGTGCACTCCAAGGCGCTGTCCAGCGCGTGCCCGGCCGAGTGGAGCACCACGTAAAGGGGACGCTTGCCGACGGCGTTATCGCCGGAGTCGTCCTGGGGATGCAGCACGACGAACTCGTCGGTCTGCTCGGGATTTTGAGCCCCCCATTGGCTTTGGGAGCCGTGGATATAGCGGTCGGCCGTCCGTCCGTTAAACGGCGCGCTTTGCTCCAGCCGCGGGGGCCAGTCGGCGGCCTGAAGCCGCAGCGCCGCAAAAAAGATCAAGACGGTAAGCAAAAAGCGATTCATTGTTTCCCTTTCACTCGATAGAATAAAGGTTGGTGATGAAGCGGTTGGGTGAAAAATTTCATCGGTGCCTTATAAGGAGCGATTATACACCACCGCCGCGAGAAAAGAAACTATCGAGCGGCCGCCGGCGGCCTCTTGCCGTCTGGCGGGAAGGAGAAATATCTTTTAGAATGAAACCGGCCCGGCGGCCGCACGCGGGGACGATCCTTAAGAAAAGATAGCCGAGGCGGGACTCGAACCCGCACCCCCGTTAGGAGAGGGGATTTTAAATCCCCAGCGTCTGCCATTCCGCCACTCGGCCGAGAGTGTGCGCTATAATACTTAGCGAAAAAATTGTTTTCCACAAACCGGTTTTTGTCAAGGGAGAGTTAAACAGTGGACAGCCCAGGAGCGATCCCCCACCCGGAAAAATTCCTCGGCGCGTGGCTGCGCCAAAGCGCCGAGCCGGTTCTCCTGACCGACAAGACGGGAAAAATCATCGCCCAAAGCGCGAAGGCCCCCGTCGGCGGCACGAGGCGCGTGGAAGTGCGCGACGGGGAAGAGGTGATCGGCTATCTCCTCCTCGGGAAAAACCCGGGTGGTTCGGCGCCGGCGGGGCTCGACCCCCTCACCGGGCTGCTCAACCGCCCGGCGCTGGAGGAGCGGTTCGGTTCTTTGTGCGAACGGCTCCCCGAGGGGGAGGAGCTCACGGTCGTCTTTCTCGACCTGGATATGTTCAAGCGAATCAACGATCGGTTCGGGCACCTGGCCGGGGACGAGGCGCTGAAAGGGTTCGCCGGCGCGCTGGAGAGGTTCCTGGCGGCCAACGCCCCGCATGGAGCCGCCGCGCGGTACGGGGGGGACGAATTCGTGATTCTCCTTCCTCCCCAAACGATCGGCGCCGAGGAGCTCCTGGCGCGCTTTGAGGAAACGCTCCCCCAAGACAGCCCATGGGGGGGGCGGCCCGGTTTCTCGTACGGGGTGACGCGCTGCGCCGGGGGGGAACTCTTCAGCGACGTGCTCGCCCGGGCCGATCGGGCGCTGTACGCGATGAAGCGGCACCGCTAGTTTTTATTAGGGTTGTTCGCCGGGCCGGCATCGTCCAAAGAGGCCTGCCGCCGGGCGATAAAATCGCGCAGGGCCTCTTCCCACGGGCGCATGGGGGGGGCGCCGGCCAGCGCGGCGTACTTCCCCGCCGAGAGGGTCAGGTTGCGCGAGTGCGGGGCGATTTCACCGTACTGCTGCGAGGTGATCGGCTCGACTTCGTGACGGGCCAGTCCGCAGGCGGTCAAAAGCTCTTTGGCGAACTGTGCGGGAGTGGTCACGCCGGAATTGACCAGGTGATAGACCCCGCGCGCGCCGCAGTGGATTAAAAAGCGCAGCCCCCGAAGAAAATCGATCGTGTAGGTCGGAGAGACCTTTCGATCGTCCAGGACCCGTAGCGACCGGGTACGGCGCGAACTTTTGAGAATCGTATCGGCGATATTCCCCGCCGACTGCTCCCCGACCTCGCCGAAGAGGGCGGAGGTCCGGACGATCAAAAAATCTTTCGCCTCCGAGGCCGCCCGTTCGGAATCGAGTTTGGTCTTCGCGAAGACCGATTCCGGCGCGGGGATATCATCTTCGGTACGCGGGGGAGCGTCCGGGTCGGGATCGCCGAAGACCTCGGCGCAGCTGATCTGCACCAAAAGCGCCCCCAGGCGGTCGGCCGCCTGACGGAGATTCGCCGTCCCCTGAACATGGATGGTCCGCGCCGTGTTCGGGTGCGACTCGGCCCAATCGATGAACCGCAGGGCGGCGCAATTGACGATCACCTCCGGGGCGATCTCCTTTAAGGTATCCAGAGCGAATCGGCGCGAGGCGACATTAAAATCGGGGAGGTCCACCCCCGTGATTTGGTCTTCGGCGGCCTCACCGCCGAAGGTCACGGCCGGGGTATTCCACCAGCGCGCGATGGCCGATCCAAGGGTTCCTCCGCTTCCGATAACGGCGATTTTCATAGGGGCTCCGATTGGGGCAGGGTTGCCGGAACACTTCTTGATTTCCACCAAGTATTATATAATAACCTTAGCGGAGAGTGGAATCTCTCACGCGGCTTTTTTATCGTGGAGGATAAGAACAAATGACGAACGATTTCTGCCAGCTTCAGATCACCTGCCCCACCCGGGACGAGGCGCTGGCCCTGGCCAAAAAACTGGTCAAAAGCCACCTGGCCGCCTGTTCTCAGGTCACCGGTCCGATTACGAGCTTGTGTTATTGGGAGGGGGAATTCAAAGAAGGGGAAGAGTGGCTCGTCCTCGCCAAGACGCGGCTTTGCATCTTCGACGAGGTGACCGAGCTGATCTTGTCCCACCATTCCTACAAAGTCCCGCAGGTCATCGCCCTGCCGATCGTCGCCTCCTCTCCCGACTACCAACGCTGGCTGGAGGAGCAGATCCAGTAGCCCTCCCCCCAAGGGTCTTTGTAGGAAAGACAAGAGGATATCGACCGATGGAAAAACGAACCTACGGCGCCGAGCAGGTCGCGAAATTCACTCACCTCTCCGAAAAGAAGGTGATCAAAATGGCCGAAGACGGCGAGCTCGACGGGCAGAAGATCCATGGGAAATGGTTCTTCTCCAAAGCCGATCTGCTGGTCTGGTTCGAGAAGTCGCTCTCCGGAAATGTCCTCGACCAGCATCTGGCCTCGATGGAAGATTTCGCCGAGCACCATGTCCCTCAGGAGGAACCCGAGGAGCTGTCGCTTTCCGATCTGATCGGACCGGAGAATATCCTCTTCCCCTTCGCCGCCAGGACAAAAGACTCGGTTTTCCGAACGCTGGCGGAAAAAGGGGTCGAGCTCGGCAAAATCTGGGACCACGACCGGCTTGCCGACGCCCTGCGCCAAAGAGAGGAGATGCTCTCCACGGCGATGGACAACGGCGTGGCGATTCTTCACCCCCGCCGCCCGATGCCGGACAACACCGGCGAACCGTTCGTCCTGCTCGGCGTATCGCCCCGCGGGATCCCGTTCGGCGGGGGGTTCGGCAACCTGACCGATATTTTCTTTCTCGTCTGCGCCATCGACGACAAGACCCACCTGCGCCTCTTGGCGGAGATCGCCCGATTGCTCAAGCGTCCCGGCTTTTTGGATCAGCTGCGCCAGTGCGAGACGGTCGAGGAAATCGTCGATCTGATCCGCTCTTAATTCTTCCCCAGCGCCGCGCCGAGGCGGTCAAAATAGTCGGGAAAGGTCTTGGCGACGCAGCCCGGGTTTTCGATCGCCACCCCGGGAATCACCAAGCCGGCCAGAGAAAAGCTCATCGCCATACGGTGGTCGTCAAAGGTATCGATCACCGCGCCGTGGTACCGCCGGCGGCACGGGGTGACCGCCAGCCCGTCCTCGAACTCCTCGACCTCGGCGCCGAGGCGGCGCAGCTGACTGACCACCGCGGCGATTCGGTCGGTCTCTTTGGCGCGAACGTGCGCGATATGGCGGATCCGGGTCGGGCCGTCGGCAAACAGGGCGACCACCGAGAGGGTCTGCGCTGTGTCGCTGATGGCGTTCATATCAATATCGATCCCCTTTAAGGGCTTATTCTCGTCGCGGTAAACGCTCAAGGCGTTCTGTTCTTCCACAACCTCACACCCCATCGCCGATAAGCAGTCGACAAAACCGACGTCCCCCTGCAGGGCGGCGCGCGTGAGGCGCTTGACGGTGACCCGGCCGCCTAAGATCGCCGCCAGGGCAAAGAAGTAGCTGGCGGCCGAGGCGTCCGGCTCAATATCGTACTCCCTGGGGGAATACGCCGCGCCTTGGGGAATTTCAAAACGGGTGCAGGAAGCGTCGGCGGCAAGCGCGCAGCCGAAAGCGCGCATCATCGCGGCGGTCATCTCGATATAGGGGCGCGAGACGATCGGCTCGGCGACGGTGATTTCAAGCCGGCCGCCGGCCAAGGGGGACGCCATCAGCAGCGCGCTTAAGAACTGACTGGAGATCGAGCCGCGGACCCGGCAGGATAGATTCTCCTCCCCCCGGGGAGTAAATTCGCCTGTGGTCAGCGGAAGAAATCCGCCGGCACTGTCCACTCGGGCCCCGAGCATCGCCAGGGCGTCGATCAGATCGCCCAGCGGCCGGCGGCGCATCTGCTCGCTTCCGTCGAGGGTGTACCTGCCGGGGGACAGCGCCAGGGCCGCCGTCAGAAAGCGGGCGGTCGTCCCGCTGGAGGCGGCCCAGACCTGCGCGCGCCGCGCCGGAAATACCCCTCGGCCCGCCACGCGGACCGTCGCGGAGGAAGCATCGTGCTTGACGCCGACCCCCAGCGCCGCCAGGGCGCCGAGCATCGCGCGGGTATCGTCCGAGTCCAGCGCCCCGCGCAGGGTCGATTCCCCGTCGGCCAGCGCCGCCAAAACAAGGGCGCGGTTGGTGATCGACTTGGAACCGGGCAGATCGACCGCCGCGTCGATCGTGTGGGAACAGGGGGTGATCTCCCGCGGCGCGTTGATTGATTCGCTCATAGAGTACCTCTCCCCTTCCCTAACGCGGATGAGTGTTTCAAGTTTCTAACGACGGGCGCACTCCGAGCCGGCCAGCCCCCTTCGGCCGGCCAGCAGGCGGGCCTCGGCGATACCGCGCTGGAGGACCGGGTCTTCCTCGGCCGCCTCAGCGCCGAGAACCGGACGAGCCACGGTGTACTGTCCCTTCGGGGTATCGGGGGTGCTTAAATCGATATCGGGGGTGACGCCGAAGCCGCTGTAGGCGTGCCCGTTGGGAGAGAAGAATTTTTCGGTCGTCAGGCGCAGCCCCGCCAGAACCGAGGCGTCGCGGTGACTTTCGATCTGAATGATCGCCTGGATCGTCCCCTTGCCGTAGCTTCGGCTTCCGACGACCACCGCGCGGCCGTTCTCCTGCATCGCGCCGGCGAAGATCTCCGCGGCGCTGGCGCTGTTGCCGTCGATCAGCAGGACCAGCGGCACGCTGTACGCCTCGTAGGCGTCGGCGCGGCGAACCTGGGAGCTGCTGCGTCCCTTGGTCTGGACGATCGTCCCGTTCTCGAGGAAGAGGTTCGACAGTTCAATCGCCTTGTCGAGCAGCCCGCCGGGATTGTTCCGAAGGTCGATCACCAGCGCGCCGACGGCGCTGTTCTCGATCTTGCGCAGGCGGCCACGAACCTCGTCGACGGTCGATTTTTGGAAGGAGGTAATACGGATCGTCGCCACTTGGACGCCGGAGTCGCTCGGGCGGACGTCTATATCCTCAACGCTCGGGAAATCGAACGGGCGGCGGACGATCGTCAGCTCGCGTTCGGGCTGATCGTCGCTTTCGACCGTCAGTGTCACCCGCGACCCCTCCGGTCCCTGGAGCCGTTCGGCCGACTGTTCGTTGACGACCGTCTGACCGTCGATGGCGCGGATCCGATCCCCGCTCTTAAGCCCCGCCGAGCAGGCCGGCGAGCCGGGAATCACCTTGGTGATCACCAAGGTGCCGGGGATCTGCTGGGCGTCGAGATAGACCCCCAGCCCGATAAAGTGGCCGTCGATCAGGGAGAACAGATCATTGACCTGTCCGCTGGTCAGCCACGCCGAATAGGAGTCGAGCGAATTGACCATCCCGCACAGCAGTTCCATAATCACCGAAATGCCGGAGATCCCCGTACCGCGCTGAACAGAAGCGGCGACGCGGAAGATATTCCCCCGCAGTTCCAGACGGCCGGAGGACGACAGCCCCGAGGCGTAGCGCACCAGCGAGCCGGTGTACTCCGGCAACGCGGCGCGCACCTCTTCGCTGACGCGGTTTTGCCGCAGGAACGGTTCTTCGCTCAGCGCAATCGCCAGCGAGGCGATCCCCCGCTGGAAGAGATAATCCCAGTCGGGCGCGTCGACATGCCAGGTCTCGATATTCTCCAGAACCTCGTCACACAGCGAGATCATCTCCTCTTTATTAGTATGGGCGAGAAAATCACAGAAGGTCCGATCGTGATAGCGGGCGGCGACCTCCAGGTGGGCGCGGCTCTCCAGATACAGACCGCGCAGGGCCCGGTGGTCGGGCTGGTGTTTGAGGGCGTCTTCCAGGAGCGTCTTCGCCTCGCCCCAGCGCTTTTCGGCGACCAGCCGGCGGCCGTCGGCGACGGTCACCGCGGCGGCGTCCGCCTCGCCCATCGAGCTTGGGTCGGAAGCGTCTTCGGCGGCCGACTCCAGGGGGAGCGCCATCGGAGTGACCTGCCGCGTCTGCTTTAAGATCGGCACCAGCGGAGCCGGAGCGGTCGCCGAAGGGGCGTACGGCGCCGAAGGAATACTCACGTCGGCGGCCCGCGCGGCCGGGGCACTCATCAGGAAAAGCCCCAAGAGCAGCAGCGTCAAACGCGCCGCCCCGCCGAGCGAACAGAGCCCTTCACAGAGACAACAGTTTTTGACCGAGTGGATCGGGTTGGATGATCTTCGCATAAATCCGTTGATCTTTCACCATGGGGACCCGTCGGTCTGTTAAAGACAATAGGTCCCCCCCGACCGTTAGCTTGCGGTCGCATCCTTGCTTCACGGGTATCATAAGCGCTTGGGAGAGATTTGCTTTCGTGCCGCGGTCCCTTAAAAGGGCTCACGGCGCCGGGCCTTCGAAAAATCCATTCGCGGCCTATCGTCCCGCCTTGATATCCGTGTCCGAGCGAACGATCCTTACATCCTTTCAATACCGCCTGACTTGTCTTGGCTTGGGGCCGATTCGAATCCGTGAATCAACCGCGCGCCTCGGCGGCGAAATGTTTAGGTTTCAGCACCGTTCATCGCCAAGTTCCGGGGGGGTCTATCACGGAATGAACCCTCTTTTGGGGCAAATGCCTCTTTTTCCAGCCGGTAAAAACCATTGCGCCAGTCGTTTCGAAAAGTCCGCCGGTGAGCAAAATCACAGTGGGAACGATTGCACCGATAAAACACCCCCCAAAAAGAGAGTACTTCAGACAAGAACTGCCCATTTTATCTAACCGGAACGGATTATTTATCCCCGTCCGAAAGAATGTCCATTTCGTAAAAATCGATATATCCCGTTCAAGCAGAGGCAAAAATTTTACCGATATTCTCAAAGCCAAATGATAGGTACACCTTGTTTCCCTTTCGGCGTGCCGGGGGACTCCATAAAGGAGTGAGAGTTCCCGACCGGTTTGACCGAGGGGTGTGTCGCAGGGTGTCAACAAGGACGTTTCGGCGCGCCGGTTGACAAAACATAAGGGATCGGCGAGTACGTTGCTTGCCGAACCGGCATATCGCGTGAGGCGTCCATCACCGGGAGGATCCGAGAAACACCCAGCAAAGTCACGACGCAGGTTTTCTTTTCAGACGGGGCAGACGTACCGCGTACTTAGCAGGGAGCGGGGGCCGAAAGCCGCGTGGAAAGAACAATCGCAAGTTTGCCTTTGCGGCGCTCTTGGGAAGACCGGTAAAACAGTGGTAAAAGAAGGAGAGTTTGCCCTATGAGATCCCGTATTCTGATTGGTTTTGCCGCCATCGTCATGATGCTGGGAGTGAGAATTCAGGCGCAGGAGTGCGCGACTTGTGCTGCCGAGGCCGCCGCCCCGGTTGCCGACTGCGGCTGCGCGCCGGCCTGCCAGCCGTGCGAGCTGTTCGGCGGTCTTCGCAGTTTGATGGCCTGCTCGGCTTGCGCTTCCTGCGGGCCTTGCGCCCCGGCCCCGGCGTGTGCCGCTTGTGAGCCGGCCCCCGCCTGCAGCGTTCCGGCTCTTCCGGTTTGCGGCTGCACCCTTCCGGCCTGCGGCGTCTGCGAACCGGCTCCGGCCTGCTGCGCCCCCGTTCTTCCGGCTTGCGGTGCCTGCTCCTGCGCTCCGTGCGCTTGTGAGCCGTGCGCCTGCGGCGCCTGCGAACCGGCCCCGATTTGCTGCGCTCCGGCGATCTGCACCCCCTGCCTGCCCTGCCTGAAACCGGCCCTTTGCTGCGCCGGTCAGCGTCTGGCCTGCATCGGGAACGGTGCCCGCGCGATGGTTTCTAACGTTTTCAGTTCGCTGGCCAGCGTCACCGCTCCGCATTGCGCTTTCTGCGGCGCGAGCTGCTGCGACGGCGGCTGCATGAGCCCCTGCGGCTGCGCCCCCGGCGACCCGTCCTGCGGTCACACCTGCGGCTGCCCCACCTGCGCCGCGGCCGCGGCCCCGACCTGTGGTGGTGCCCCGGCGCCTGCCCCGGCTGCCGCTTCGTCCTGCGGTGGTGCCGCTTTGGCCACCCCGCCGGCTGCGGCTCTTCCCGAGAGCCCGACCGTCGCGGAGTGATTTTCGCCGCCGGCTCCTTTGACTTGGGGAGCTAAACAAAACAAAAAGCCCCCGGCACCTGTGGTTTTCGACGGTGCCGGGGGTTTGCTTTTTTCGCGTTCTTTTTGAGCGCCGGCGCGTGCGCGGCCGGTTTTAGGAGAGAATCTCCACGCGGGTGTACCGCATCAAATAGGCGTCGTCGCCGTCGAAGTGGCCCGGCGAGATAAAGACCGCCCGAAACCCCATGGCGCGGAAGAACAGCTGGGCGGTCAGGTTCCGCTCGTGTACGTAGGCCAGAATCCGCCGGCGGCTGCCGCAGCGCAGCTTGCGCTGCAGCCGCTCGATCATCATCCGGGCGATATGCCTGCGGCGCTGCTGCGGCGCGGTGACCAGGCAGAGGATGACAAGTTTGGTCTTGGTCTGCTCGTAGACCATAAAGCCGACCAGCTTCCTCCCGCGCTCGGCGACCAGCCAGACCCGATTGCGCCTGCGGAGCATCTCGCCCAGCGCCTTGGGGCTGACCGTCTCGGAGGCCGATCGGCCGGCCAGCGCCATGACGTCGTCCAGGTCGGATCGTCGCATCCAGCGCACCCGCAGGGCATCGGCGGGGCTGTTGGCCGCCGCGCCGCGGACCGCGGGAACCAAGGCGGCGGAAAGAGGATGGAACGGCCGCTGGGAACCGGACGCTTCAGCCACGCCGGAACCGGTCAGGCCGGTACGCGATAGTTGAGTATTGGAGTTTTCCACAAGAGTATGTTTTCAGCGCGAAGCGCGAATGGTTTTGGTTGTTTGGGAACCCTCGACGGGGAGTGTTCCCGCTTCAGTTCATGCCTTAAGTTTACCTGTTTTTTTTCTCTTTCCAAGAGCAATCGACGAAAAACCCCTCTCCCCTTCCCCGGCGGGAAGGAAGGCAGCCGCCCAAAGATGCTCTTGTCCGCTCGGAAAAAATAGTGTACTGTCCCCCGGCCTAACGGTTTTATCCGACGGCGTTCAAACCAACATAAAGCGAAGCTTTCGGGGAAAAACCGGCGCGAAAGAACACTTTCCGGCGTGGTCAAAAATAAACGGGTGGAGCGGCGAAGAATCACGGCGCTCTTCGGAGTCTAAAGCGTATGAAACATCCTTTTATCCGCCTCGATCAAGCGGTCAAGCCGCTGGCAGCCGCGCTGCTGCTCCTTCTGGGACTGACACTGACGGGATGCTCCAGCTGGGGAGGAAAGCTGCGCAACAGCGAAGGCCTGCGTTACTACAACGGGGGGAAATACGACGAGGCGCTGGCCTCCTTCCAGACCGCCGCCCGCCTGAACCCCGAAGACCCGGAGATCTACTACAACATCGCCTCGACCTACCAGCGTCAGGCGACCGAAGAAAACAAGCCGGCGCTCTTCACGCAGGCCGAAAATTACTACCGGCAGTGCCTCGACCGCAATCCCAGCCCCGAGACCACCGTCTGCTGCTACCGCGGGCTGGCGACCGTCCTGACTCAGCGCAACCAGTCGGCCGAGGCGATGAACCTTCTGCGCGCCTGGGAAGAGCGTGATCCGACCTCGGTGGAGCCGAAACTGGAGATCGCCTACCTGCTGGAGGCGCAGGGGGCCAACCGGGACGCGGCCGCCGCGCTGGAGAAGATCGCCGCCTACGCGCCGAACGACTACCGCGCCTACTACAAACTCGGGCTCATTCACGAGAAACTCGGCGAGGACGACGCCGCGCTGGAGCAGCTGCGCGCCGCCTCGCGGCTGAACCCCAACGACACGCAGATCACCCAGCAGATCGCCCTGATCCAAAGCAAGCGGAACAACCTTTCCTCCGGCGACGCCAATTCGCTTCTGGCCGGCAGTCAGCCGGCCGCCGATCAGAACGCCGCGGGGGCGCCCGGCCAAAATCCGGCCGCCGGCGCGGCCGCCAACCCGAGTTACGACAACCTGGCCTCGGGCACGCCGCAGGGGGCCGCTTCCGACCCGTTCGCGCCGCGGCAGAACACGACCCAAATTCCTCAAACCCAGGCAACCACCCCGACGGCGCCCGAGGCGATCACCCCCGATCAGCCGAGCTACGGCGCCCCGGCGGCGACCGCCGCCCCGTCGTACGACACCCCCGCCACGGGGGCGTCGTCGGTGGAGCCGATCGGATCGCTGCCGCTGTATCCGGAAAGTACCTACCCCGTCAATAACGACCCGGCCGGGGCCGCGGGGGATCCGCAAAGCAGCGCCGTCCCGAACACCCAGGCCCCGCCGACGCTTCCGGAGTTCCCCGACGGCAACGGCGCCAATCCGCTGGGGCTGAGCGTCCCGGCCGCGCCGGCGAACAATACGATAAGCCAGTCCCCAGCCGCCGGCCAGGAAGGCATCCCCGCCGGCCAGAACAGCGGGGTCACCTCCAGCAATGTCGCCGCGGTGGCCAGCGCCGCCCCGCCGATTGGGCAGGGATCCCAGGTGACCGAGCGCAAGCAGCGGGTGAGCGACCCGCCGTCGGGCCCGCCGATCACCAGTATCGGGGCGCCATACTGAAAAGTCCTAATAAAAAAGCGTTGTCAGTCCTCCGAGTCGAGGCCCGAAACCAGCGCCGGCCGGCTTTCGCGAATCAGGCGGCATGAGCGGGTGATCACATCCTCGGTCAGACGGTCGTAGGGACGCGCCGGGGCGCGGCGAAGGTCCGAGATCACCGCCGCGGCCTGGTCGTACCGGCCCTCGGCGGCCAGGCACCACGCCTCACCGGCGCGGCCGTAACTGGCGCTGTCGGGGTCGTCGCTTCGCGCCATCTTGCCGAAAAGCGCCCGGGCGCGGCGCGTCTTCCCCTCGAGCATCAGCGAGCGGGCGAGCTGCCGGGAGGCCGAGGAACTCCAGCGGGACGAATCGGGAAAATAGTCGATCACACTCTTCCACGCCGCGGCGGTCCCGATCTGCGAGGCGAAGACCCACTGTTCCTCGACGGTGGCGAACCGCTCGATTTTCGCCTCCGAGGTACTTTTGATTCGGGTGAACCCCGCGCCGAACAGCCCCCCCAAACAGGCCGCCAGGGCGGTGACGCAGAAAGCGCGCTTCCACGAGAACTTTTTGGAGGCGGCCGCCCCGGCGCCGAGCATCTGCGTCTGAAGCAAACAGGTGGCCTCGACGCTGTTCTTCTTCTCGTCAAAGACCTTTCGCGCCACCGCGTCCTCGCCCCAGTCCCCCAGACGGGTCAATTCTTCCAGAAGGACCCCTTCCGGCCCTTCCTCGGCGCTGAGGAAGCCCAGACGGTGGGCGACGGCGCAGACCTCGCCGAAGAGGGCGCGGGCGTTTTCCGGGCGATCGTCGGGCGATTTGGCCAAAAGCCGCTCCACCAGCGCCGCCAGCGGCTCGGGGACATCCCCGGCCCGTTGACGGATCGCGGGGACCGGCGCGCTGCGGTGCGCCAAAAGAATATCCAGCGCGGTGGACGCGGTAAACGGGGGCTTCCCCACAAGGCACTGATAGGTGGTCACGCCGAGGGAGTAGAGGTCGCTGCGGATATCGATCTTCCGGCCGTCGGCCTGCTCGGGGCTCATATAGAGGGGGGTCCCCAGAGCCATGCCGATTTGGGTCTTTTCGACCTGTGAGGTACCGGCGTGGGAGGGAATTTTGGCCATGCCGAAGTCGACGAGCTTCAGCGACGGGCGGGGGGTCAGGAGGAAATTCTCCGGTTTGATGTCGCGGTGGACAATCCCCTGCCGGTCGGCGGCGTCCAGCGCGGCGGCCGCCTGGGCCAGCAGCGACACGACGGCCTTCGGCGGCATCGCGCCGCGGGCGGCCAGCCACTGGCGCAGATTCAGCCCGGCGATGTACTCCTCGGCGATGTAGTCCAAACGCCGCGGTCCGACGCGCGCCATCCGCTTCCAAAGCGCCCCGGGAAAAGGGAAGCTCCCCATATCGTAGATTCGGACGATATTGGGGTGATCCAATTTCGCCGCGGCTCCGGCCTCCCGCTCGAAGCGGAAGAGACGGTAATCCGCCGCCTCCGGACGGAGGATTTTCAGCGCCACGGTCCGCCCGAGCGACTTTTGAACCGCCAGCCAGACGTCGGCCATCGAACCGAAACCGATCAGGCGCACCAGACGATAGCCCCCCAGCGTCTGCCCCTGACGAAGGGCCAGACGCCCGCTGGCGGACAATCCTTCCGGCGGGGCCGCCGGCACTCGCTTTTCTTTCCGCATGACCGGCCCGCGCTTTTTAACTGAGCTCAAGGGTGTGGAGCCCGTCTTTCATCACGTAGTTCTCCTTCACGGCGAGCTTCTCCATCCAGGCGCGGACGTTGAGCGTCTCGAAGGGCCCCCGCCCGTCGACGTTGGTCCACAGCCAATCGGGGGTCGGCCACAGGCAGCCGGTCGGACGAACGTGCCCGTAGAAATCCTCGGCGACCCCGCGCTGGCCGTGGTGCGCCATCTGGACGTAGTCGGCCTTGATCTTTTCGTCCGGCACGAGCGTCAAAAGCCGCTCTCCCCCCTCGACCCCGAGGTCGCCGAGGAAGAGGATCGACGTCTTCGGGGTCTGGACGCGGTAGACGATCGAGGCGTTGTTGACCACATTGACGCGAAGCTCCGGGTCATAGTCGTTGAGCGGCTCGATCGTGACGCTCCCGTACGTGACCTTTTCACCCGGAACCGGCACCTCGCGCTTGGGGAAGTACGGCGTCCCCTTTTCCCAGTATTTGAACTCCTCGATCTCCCCCGGCTCATCGGCGCGGTTTTCGAACCAGGCCAGATCGGGGAAGTTGAAACAGAGCTTATCGATCGTCAAGAGCGAGCGTCTCTCCTCGTGCTGGAGGATCTCGGCCAGCGCCCCGAAGTGGTCGATGTGCGGGTGCGACAGGTACCAGGCGCTGACATGGCCGTCGGGATGAATCTTGCGGATCATCTCGACCAAGTAGTCGGCGTCGCCCGGCATTCCCCCGTCGATGACGATCAGGGAATCGTCGTCGCAAAGAAGCAGATACGACATCATCTGGGTGGGCGTCTGATTCGGGAGCTGTAAAAGGGTCAGCGCGGGGCGCGGGGCGTCTTGAGCGAACAGGGGGGCGGCCGCCGCGCTGGCCATCGTCATCAGGAAGGAACGGCGTTTCATAGCAAAGACCTTTTCACACACAGGGAGCCGGCGGCACCGCCGCGGGGGATAAAAACCTATCGGCGGGGCCTTTTTCCCTTTTTCGCTTTACCGGCGCGCGATATCACTTGAGTTCAAACTTGTGGAGCCCGTCTTTCATCACGTAGTTTTCTTTCACGCCGAGCTTATCCATCCAGGCGCGGACATTGAGGGTATCGTAATGCCCCTGCCCGTCGCGATTGGACCAGAGCCAATCGGGAGTCGGCCACAGGCAGGCGGTCGGACGAACGTGCCCGTAGAACTGCTCGTTGACCCCGCGCTGGCCGTGGTGCGCCATCTGGACGTAATCGGCCTTGAGCTTCTCGTCCGGGACGAGCGTCAGGAGCCGCTCTCCCCCCTCGACGCCGAGGTCGCCGAGGAAGAGGATCGACGTGTTCGGGGTCTCGACACGGTAGACGATCGAGGCGTTGTTGACCACGTTGGCGCGGTTGTCGGGATCGTAGTCGTTGAGGGTCTCGATCGTGACGCTTCCGTACGTGTGTTTCTCCCCCGGGGCCGGAACGATATGTTCGGGGCGCCACGGTTCGGACTTTTCCCAGAAATCGAACTCATCGACCTCCCCTTCCGAGGCGCGTTCCACGAACCAGGGGCGCTCGGGGAAGTTGTAGTAGAGCTTATCGATCATCACAAGGGAGCGTTTCTGCTCGTCCTGGAGAATTTGAGAAAGCGCTCCGAAGTGGTCAATATGCGGGTGCGACAGATACCAGGCGTTGACATGGCCGTCGGGATGGATCTTGCGGATCATCTCGACCAGATAATCGGCGTCGCCCGGCATTCCCCCGTCGACGACGATGAGGGAATCGTCGTCGCAAAGAAGAATATACGACATCATCTGGGTGGCCGTCTGATTCGGGAGCTGCCAGAGAATCATCGCGGGAAGCTGCGCGTTTTGGGCAAACAGGGGAGCGGCCGCCGCGGCGGTCATGGTCATCAGGAAGGTACGGCGTTTCATGGCAGAAACCTCTTCATAGGGGGTTAGGGAGCTGTCGGATGACTTTGGGGAAACCGAAGCGAACGGAATCCTGACGCTATTTTACCACGCGCCGGGGCGCGGGGCAATTCTCCAGCGGTATCGCTAAGGGAGCCGGCGGGCGGCTTTCAGTCGAGCTCGAACTTGTGGAGCCCGTCTTTGATCACGTAGTTCTCCTTCACGCCGAGCTTCTCCATCCAGGCGCGGACGTTGAGGGTCTCGAACTTCCCCTTCCCGTCGACGTTGGTCCACAGCCAATCGGGGGTCGGCCACAGACAGACGGTCGGGCGAACAACGCCGTAGAACTCCTCGGTGACCCCGCGCTGGCCGTGGTGCGCCATCTGGACATAGTCGGCCTTGATCTTTTCGGCCGGAACGAGCGTCAAAAGACGGTCTCCCCCCTCGACGCCGAGATCGCCGAGGAAGAGGATCGAGGTATTGGGGGTCTCGACGCGGTAGACGATCGAGGCGTTGTTGACCACATTGACGCGAAGGTCCGGGTCGTAGTCGTTGAGGGTCTCGATCGTGACGTTTCCGTACGGGAGTTTCTCCCCCGGGGCCGGGATCACGTGATCGGGGAGATACGGCCGGCTGTCGTCCCAGAACTTGACCGCGGCGTAGCAGGAATTGCTCTGGAACCAGTCGCGGTCGGGAAAGTTAAAGTAGAGCTTATCGATCGTCACAAGCGAGCGCTTTTCCTCGTGCTGGAGGATTTCGGCCAGGGCCCCGTAGTGATCCAGGTGCGGGTGCGACAGGTACCAGGCGCGGACATGGCCGTCGGGATGAATCTGACGGATCATCTCCAGCAGGTAGTCGCTGTCCCCCGGCATCCCCCCGTCGATGACGATCAGGGAATCGTCGTCGCAAAGAAGCAGATACGACATCATCTGGGTATGCGTCTGATTCGGGAGCTGCCACAGCGTCAGGGCAGGACGGCGCGCGTCTTGGGCAAACAGGGGAACGGCGGCCGTAGCGGCCATCGACATTAAGAAGGTACGGCGTCTCATAACTTTCAGTCCTCTTATCAAGGCGGGGGGGATCTTAAAACCGAAACGGACGAAAAACAACCGAACCTCATTTTACCACGCCCGCGGGGGCGGGGCAATTCTCAAGTGATATTGCCGCGGGGCGCGAAAATCGTTACCATCGCCCCGCGCCAAAATAAATGTTTTTCCGCGCGCGAACGCTTCCTCAAAAAGCGTCCCCTTCCCCGGAGAGAGACGATTATGAAAAGATTGATCAAGGGATTCTTCACCTCCGCCCTTTTGTGGGGCGGCCTGGCCACGGCCGGCTTTTACGCCGCCGTCGCCCGGGGTCTGATCACCGACCCCCTGGTGCTGCGCTACACGGCGGGGCACCCGGTGGAATATATCATCGTCGGGATGTTCCTCATCGGCATGGTCGCGCTGCTGTTCAAGTACCTTGGCGTGCTTCATCAGCAGCGGGCGATGTCGCTGGGACCGGTCTTCCCGCCGATTCGCAAAAAGCGGGAAAAATGCGGCCGCGCCGATGAGTATCTCGAAACGATCAACCGGGCCGAGCAGGTTCGCGGAAAATCGCTCCATCTCGATCGGCTTCGCCGGGCGCTGCTGTTCCTCAAGTCCAGCCGCCGGGTCGAGGAGCTCGACACCGAGCTGCGTCTGCTGGCCGAAGATGACGAGGCGGCCAGCGAGCGGGGATACGGCATGGTCCGGATGTTCATCTGGGCGATCCCGATTCTCGGCTTTTTGGGGACGGTCGTCGGGATCACGATGGCGCTGGGGAACCTTGACCTCACCGAGCTGGAATCGTCGAGCCAAAACCTCGCCTCGGGGCTGAACGTCGCGTTCGACACGACGGCGCTGGCGCTGACGCTGGTATTCTTTCTCTATTTTTCGCTCTTCTTCGTCCAGCGGGTCGAGGGGCGCCTGTTCGCCCGCGTCACCCGGCTGGTCGACTCGGAGATGCGCGGCCGCTTCGCGCGCATTCCGTCGGAAAACGAACAGAACAACACCCGCGCCGTGCGCCACATGCTCAAGACCCTGTGCGGCGCTTTCGACAAGATGGTTCAGGCGCAGATCCAGCGCTGGGAAGACGCCCTGGCCAAGGCCGAGCGCCAGACCTCGGAGCTGGTCCGCCAGGGAGGGGAACAGATCCGTCAGGTCCTGCAGGACTCGTTCAAAGAGTCGGTCGGGCAGCACGCCCGCATGATCTCCGGGGCGGAGGAAAAACTCCTGTCCGAGACGCTCACCCCGTACATCCGCGCGCTGAAAGAAAGCGCCGAGAAAATCAGCTCCCTTCAAGACCGGTTCGCCGAGGAAGGGGCGCTCTTCCGCGATATTCTCAGCGCCACCGGGAAGATCAGCATGCTGGAGGACCGCCTCAACGAGAACCTCCACGCCCTTTCGCAGGCCGGCTGCTTCAGCGAGACGGTCAGCTCCCTGGCGGCGGTCATTCCGCTGCTCTACTCACGGCTGGGGGCGCCGATGCCGGCCAAGCCCCAGACCCCTTCGCGGCTGTCGCCGCTGTTTCAAAGCACCCCGGCTCCGGAACCCAAACCGATCGAGCAGAAGCCGGCCGAGGAGCAAGCCGATTCGATCCGAGTGCATCCGCGTCACAGTGTCTTCGGCCGGCGCGCCAGCCGGAAGGGTAAGAGCGCATGAGCGTCCATCGGGGCAGACAAAGAGCCGAGACCGCCGAGGTCTCGCTCTTCCCGTTCTTGGCCGTACTGCTGTGCACCATGGGGATCTTGATTATGCTCCTGGTGCTGATCGGGCAAAATACGGCCGAGCGCTATGAGCTCGCCGCCGAGGCGGGCGAAAAAAGCGCGCCGGTGCCCAAAAGCGCGTGGGAAGAGAAGCTCTTTGATTTTCCCCAGTCCCCTGAGCCGGCCGAACCGCCCGCCGAAACCGACACCGAGGAGGCCCCGGCAGAAAGTCAGACAACCCCGGCGGTCGAGGACAGTGCCGAGAATAACGCCGAGGACGACGCCGAAAAGGCGCGCTACGCCGAGGCGCGTCAGGCGCTGGGAGACTTGGACCTGGAGGGGCTCAAGACCGAGGTCGAGTCGGCCGTCTGGTTCCGAGGGGAACTGCAGCAGGTCCATGACCGCACCGGCGAATCGCTCAAGTCGGCCCGTCAGGCGCTCAGTCAAACCGAGGCGCAGATTGCCCGGCAGGTGGAGCATCTGGCCGATCTGCAAAATCAGCTGCGCGCCTTAGAGGAAGACAGCGGCGGCGACGCCGAGGCGGCCGCCGCGGCGATCGAGGAGAAAAAAGCGGCGATCGAGGCGCTCAACAGCGAGATCGAGGAGCTTAAGAAAAAGGCCGAGCAGCAGGGGGAAAACCGCTCGTACGCCATCCTCCCCTACAAGGGGAAGAACGGGACATTCCGCCGGCCGATCTACGTCGAGTGCACCGCCTCGGGGGTGACGCTCATGCCGGAGAATTTCTTCTTTCCGATGGACGACCTGATCTTGGGGAAATACCCGGGGAACCCGTTCGATACCGGGCTTCGAACCGCGCGTCAGTACTACATCGACACCGGCCAGGGGAGCGAGGAGGACGAACCGTACCCGCTGCTGATTGTCCGGCCCGACGGCTCGGAGAGTTACTACGCCGCCCGCGGCGCTCTGGCCTCGTGGGGCGGGGAGTGCGGCTACGAGTTCATCGAGGAGGACGCGCAGATCGAGTACCCCGCCGCCAGTCCCGAACTGGCGCAAAAGGTGCAGGACCAGGTGGTCGTCGCCCGGGGCCGCATGGCGGGGACCTTGGCGATGCTCCGCCAACAGATGGAGATGGCCCGGCAGCGGGAACTGGCCGCTTCCGGATCGGGAAGCGGCGGTTTCAGCGGCTCGGGCGGCGGCTTTTCGAGCGGCCCGGGAACCGGCGGCTTCGGCGGCTCGGGGAGCGGCGGCGGCCTGGGCGATCAGCTCGGTCCGTACGCGCGGCTGTCCTCGGGAGGGAGCGAGCAGCCATCGGGGACGATGGAGACCTTCGGCGGCGCGGGCTCGGCCGACGGCGGCACACCCGGCGGTATGTCGGCCGACGGCATCCCCGGCGGCGGGGAGCAGATCACCGCCTCGTACCGCGGGAGCTTCGGTGCTTCGGCCGGCGGCGAGGCACCGCTGCCGCCGATGGAAGGAACTACTGCCGACGGCGCGGCCGGCGGCCTGATGGCGGGCTTCCCCGATACCTCGGGATACGGGATTGGGGGATACGGCGCGGCGGGTGACAGCGGCGGTACGGAAGGCGACGGCACAGCGGCCGGCGGCATGGCCGGATCGCAAGGCACAGCCGGATCAGAAGATATGGCCGCCTCTGAGGGCGCGGCCGCTCAAGACGGCGCGATGCGGCAAGGCGGTGCCGCCTCGGCAGCGGTCGCCCTGACGGGGGCCGGCGGCATCGTACCGGCGGCGCCGAATGCCTCGGATGCCCCCTATCTCTCGGACGCCCCAAACGTCTCGGCCGACGGCCAGATTCCCGGGTCGCTGACCGCGCAGATGGCGGCTCAGGGACAGACCTCTCCCGACCCCGGCGAGCCAAAAGAAGGGGAAGCGATCGATCCGTCGGTGACCGTCGGGAACACCGCCTACTACCAGAGCGAATTGGAGCGGATGCAAAGCAAGGGGCTCACCGAATCGAAACCGCAGGGCCAGCCGGGGCACGAGTCGGTCAAGAGCGCGCCGATCAGCCCCAAGGCGTTTAACCTCAACGAGCAGCTGCACAAGACGACCGAAGTGGCGGTGGAGCGGCCGATTTTGGTCGAGTGCCATCCCGACGGGATTGTCTTCCCGCGGCAAAACGGGGTCGCCCAGCGGACCGAAATCGCCTGGCAGCAGGGGTGCGAGAACGAGATTCTTCGCACGATCATCGCCTGTGTCCAGTCGTGGAAGGTCGCCGGCCGCAACCGGTACTGGACCCCCTGGATCAGCGCGTCGGTCGCCCCGGGGGCGGAGGGGTCGTACCAGCGGCTGGCGAACCTGATGACCAGCCAGAAAGTAAAAATTCAACAGGCGCAATAACCTCGAGCAATCTATGAGATATTTCCGCAGAGCGAGAACCGCCGAGTCCCCCGGCGCCGGAGAGGATTCGTTTCTCGATATCGTCTCGAATATGGTCGGTATCCTGATCATCTTGGTGATGATCGCCGGATTCCGTCTGGGCCGAGCGGTACCGGAGGAAGAGCCGCGCGCCGATCGGGAAGAGCCCTCGGCCGCCGCCCGGCAGGAAGAGACCGCCCGTCAGGAAGAAATAGCCCGCAAAAAAGAAATCGCCCAAAAGGAAGAGCTCGCCCGAAAGGAGGCCGCCCGGCGCCAAGAGGAAGCCCGCAAAGAAGAGGCCCTCGGCCGGGCGCGGTACCTGGAGCTGGCCGACCGTTACCATCAGGAAAGAGACGGCATCCTGGCGCTTCAAAAGGAGGTGAGCGAACTGAACGACCAGGCGGCGATACTTAAAATGCAGGCCGACAGCTCGCAGAAGGAATACGCCGAGCTGATGCAAAAGGCCGCCGAGCTGGAGGCGCTCATCGAGCGGCTGCGAAGGGAAAAGAGCGACGAAAAAATCGCCTTCGCGCAAAACAGCGCCGAACTGACCCGGCTTCAGGAGACGCTCGATCTTCTGACCAAGACCAAAGAGGCGCTGGCCGGCGCCCGCCCGAAGGCCCAGCTGCTGGAGAACCGGCCGACCCCGATTTCGAAGAAACTCGAAGGGAGCGAGGCGGTCTTCGCGATCCGTGCCGGAAGAATCTCTTACGTCCCGATCGGGGAGTTCGCCGAACTGGTCCGCGGGGCGTTCCGCTCGATGCGGGAGTTCAAAGACGATCGGATCGAGCAGGTTTTGGGGCCGTACGACGGGTATCGATTCCACTACGTCGCCGCCATCCACAAAGAGCCGACCGACGAGGGGATACGGATGACCTGCGTCTTCGAGGGGGGCGAGTTCGATCCGGTCGACGCCCTTCCCGGCGAGGAAGTCGCCGACGCGCTCAAGGACGGCTCGGCCTTCCGAAAGAAGCTGTCGATCTTTATCCCCGAGAGCAACACGATCACCTTAAGCGTCTACCCCGACTCGTACAAAGAACTGCGGGAGGTGAAGAAATTCCTGCAGGACCAAGGGTACACCCTGGCCCTGCGCCCGATGCCGGCGGGGGAACGAATCTCGATCTCCCCCCACGGGACCGAATCGACGCTGTACTAGACGCCGGCGCGGCCGCGAAAACACCAATTTCTTCTTGCGCCGAAAAACGGCCGCCGGTACAATGGCTTTTCGGGGGCGGCTTTCTCCTGACGGGCCGCGCCTTTTCGTCAAAGGGAACAAAAAACGAAGGGAATCGAACATATCGTGAGCGAAACCGTACTCCCGGCCCCCGCGCGGGCCGGGCAGCCCGATACCGCCCCCAAGCGGTACCGCGCGATCTTTTACCGCACCCTGGCGATCTACATCCCGATTCTGGCGCTGGCCGCCAATCTCGTCTGGCCGACCCCCCGATGGGACGTCTACGAAATGATCGGCGCCAGCCGCGAGTGGGTCATCGGGAACTTCCGGGGGGATATCTCCAGCGCCTGGGTGGCGCGGATCTTCTCCGGCCCGTTCGGCGGGGCGCCGTTCGCCATCTATATCGCCGCGGCGGCATGCGCGGCCGGTACCATTTGGTGCGTCTGGCGGCTGGCCGGCGAGTACCTCGACCCCAAGCGCGCCTGCTGGGCCGCGCTGCTGCTGGGGACCTACTACTACACCAATATCGGGGGGATCTACTTTAACAGAAACGTGGTTCACTCCCTGTTCTGGTATATCTCGATCCTGATTTTCTACCGGACCTTAAAAGAGAACAAACTCCTCTGGTGGGCGGCCTTGGGGGGCTCGATGGGGTTTGCCCTGCTGAGTCACTACCCCGCGGTCTTTCTGGGAGGGGCGATGGCGGTCTATGCCTTAGCCACCCCTCATCGAAGGGTCTTTAAGACCCCCGGCCCCTACCTGGCCGTGGCGATCGCCCTGGGGATGTTCGCGCCGCATTTGCTGTTTATCCACGAGCATTACGACTACATCAAGGGCTATATCAACAGCAAACAGCCCAAGGACGGCTTTTTCTTTCGGATGCTCACCGGCTGGGGGGCCCAGCTGGCGATGGCCGCCCCGATGCTGATCTCGCTTCTCCCCCTTTTGATCCTCAAAAAGGGGGGAAAAGAAAAATCCCCTTGTCAAGAAACGGCCCAAGACGCCCCTTTGCGGAACTTCCCGCTGGCGATGTTCCTCCTGCCGATTCCCTTTTTGCTGGCGGCCCAGCTCATCACCGGCGTGGCGTTTAAGATGCAGAGCTACGGGTTCCAGCTGTGGCAGCTGGTGCCGCTTTGCCTGCTGTATTACTTCCCGGCCCGCGAAAGCGCCGAGGCGTGGAAAAAATCGATCACCCTGGGAGTGATCTTTGCCGTGTCGCTTCTGGCGGCGCTGCTGATTCAAACCGCCGCCGGCTATTTCTTCCCCGGCAAAAATCTGGCGCAGCACCTTCGCCCGGCGCGGGCCCTCTCGCGCCAGATCGACGAGCTTTGGTCGGCCGAGTACCCGGATCGCCCCTGCCGGTTCGTCGGGGGGGAGGAACAGTGCCGTTTCCTCTACGGCGATTTCAGCCGGTTTCGGCCTCAGATCGACTCGTTCCAATATGCCGCCTGGAGCGTGGAAAAGACCAAGAGCCAAGGGGGAGTCGTGGTCTGGCGCCCGGTCGACGCCCCCGACGGGGAACGCCAAATGCCCGAGGAGCTGGCCGAGCGCTTCCCGACCGCGCGGTTCGTCGGCCAGGTAACCGCCCCCTACATCACGTTCCCGGGGAAGGCGACCGAGACATGGAATGTGGCGTTTTTTCCCCCCGAGGAAAATCAAGGAGTTCCGCAAAAGTGACCCGTCCCCTTCCCCCATCCCAGCGGCCGGACGCCGACTCGGCGCGATACCGCAAGATCTTTTACCTGACGCTGCTGATCTTCACCGCCCTTTTGGCGATTACCGGCAATATTGTCTGGCCGACCCCTCGATGGGACATCTACGAGATGATCGGCGCCGGGCGGGAGTGGGTCATCGGAAACTTCCGGGGAGATCTCTCCAGCGCCTGGATCGCGAGGATTTTCTGCGCGCCGTTCGACGAAGCCCCCTTTGCCGTCTACATCGCCTCGGCGCTGTGCACGGCGGGGACGATATGGTGTGTCTGGCGGCTGGCCGGCGAGTACCTCGACGCCAAACGCGCCTGTATCGCCGCGCTGCTGCTGACGACCTTCTACTACACCTGCATCGGCGGGATCTTCTATAACCGCAACGTGGTGCACTGCCTGTTTTGGTATCTGTCGATTTTGATCTACTACCACGCCCTCAAAACAGGAAAGCTCCTGTGGTGGATCGCGCTGGGGGGATCGATGGGATTCGCCCTGCTGAGCCATTACCCCGCGGTTTTCCTGGCCGGGGCGATGGTGACCTACGCGCTGGGGACCGGCCGCCGAAAGGTCTTTAAGACCCCCGGCCCCTATCTGGCGGTGGCGATCGCCGCGGGCCTGTTCGCGCCGCATGTTCTGTTTCTGCGCGAGCACTTCGCGGAAATTCAAGGATATGTCCAATCCAAAAAGCCGAAGAACGACTGTTTTCCCCTGGCGATGGTTACCGGCTGGGGTTCTCAGCTGGCGATGGCCTCGCCGATGCTCATCTCGCTTCTGCCGGTATTGATCTTTAAGAAAACGGGAGGAGAAGAAAAATCTCCCCGTCAGGAACGATCCGACGCCGACCCTCTGCGGAACTTCCCTTTGGCGATGTTCCTCCTGCCGATGCCGTTTTTGGTCATCGCGCAGATACTCAACGGCGTGGCGTTTCGGCTGCCCAGCTACGGTTTCCAGCTTTGGGAACTGCTGCCGCTGTGCCTGCTGTACTATCTTCCGTCGCGCGGCGAGGCGGCCTCTTGGAAGAAGTCGGTCAAGATCGGCGCGGTCTTCGCGGCGGTTGTTTTTTTGACCCTCCCGATTCAATCGTTCGCCGGCTATTTCTTCCCCGGCGAAAAGGCGGCGGAGCATTTTCGTCCGGCCCGGGCGCTGTCGCGCCAGATCGACGAGCTGTGGTCGGCCGAGTACCCGGACCGCCCCTGCGCCTTTGTGGGAGGAGAACTGCAGACGCGCTTTCTCTACGGGGTATTCAGCCGATTCAAACCGCGGATCGACTCGTACCAGTACGCCGGCTGGAATGTCGACAAGAGCAAGGACCAAGGGGGGATCATCGTCTGGCTTCCGCGGGACGCCCCCGACGGAAAGAGCGCGTTTCCCAAAGAACTGGAAGAGCGTTTCCCCACCGCCCGCTTCATCGCCCAGGTGACCGCCCCCTGCATCACCTTCCCCGGCAAGGTGACCGACACATGGAATGTCGCGATCCTGCCTCCCGCGCACGAGGGGGAAAACACCGCGCCCAAGGAGGAATCGCCGGAACAGCCGAAGGAGTCCTCCGAGCACTAAAACGCCTATGTTTTACGACCTTCTCCCCCAACGCCGGTTCCCGGCGGCGCGCGCGGTGATCATCGCGCTGCTGCTTCTGGAATACTCGCTCTTCGTTCGGCCCCAAAGCCAGCGGTACGACTATTTCGAGCTTCCGGACGTCCCCGCCGCGCCGCTTTTTTCCGAGGCCGCGCCAAAGATCGTCAGCCAAACGCTGCTGACCGCCCCTGAGCCGATGTCCCACGCCGCGGCGGCCGCCCCCCTTCCCGGCGGCGGCCTTCTGGCGCTTTGGTACTCGGGCAGCGGCGAGGGAAAAAGCGACGTGAAGATATACTCCTCCCGGCGGATCGACGGGGTTTGGACCGCGCCGGAGGAGTTTCTCAGCCGCCAAGAGCTGGCCAAGCGGACAGGGCGGTACGTCAAAACGCTGGGGAATCCGGTTCTTTTTCTTCGGGACGGACGGCTGTACTGCTGGGTCGTCTCGGTCGGGTTCGGCGGCTGGTCCGGGTCGTCGCTCAACCTGTGGGTCAACGCGGGGGGGAGTGCGGGGAGCTTCCGGCGGCTAAAGTTATCGCCTCTGCTGAACCTCAGCAACCTGGCCCGATGCGCGCCGGTGGAAATGGGGCACGATCGCCTGGGGCTGCCCTTCTATCACGAGCTGATCAAAAAGTACGCGCTGTTCGCCATCGTCGATGACAAGGGGCGGGTCCTGCGCCGCGCGCGGATCCCCGCGGCCGGTGAGGCGCTGCAGCCGGCGGTGATCCCGCTGGGGAATCGGGAGGCCTTAGCCCTGATGCGCCGCGCCGCCGGCGCGGCAGACGACACCATCCCCACGGCGAAGACCGCCGACGCCGGGCGAAGCTGGCAAGCCGCCGAGCCGCTGGCGATCGAAAACCACGACAGTTCCCTGGCGGCGGCGCGTATGGGAAACCGGCTGTTTTTAGCCGCCAATCCGGGCAGCGACCGCTCAAAACTGGTTTTGTACGAAGCGGCAGCGGAGGCCCCCTATGATTGGAAAGAGGTCCTGACGCTGGAGGAGGAGCCGGGCTGTGAGTTCTCGTACCCCGTCCTTTTGGCCGGCGGGGACGGGACGCTGGAGCTTCTTTACACCTGGAAGCGCGAAGGAATTAAGGCGGTGACCATCGCCTTCGGGGAGGAGAACCAGTGAGCGATTTTTTCACCCTGTTCGGCGACCGTATCGGCCTGGTTTGCTGCGCGTTTTCGGCCGCGGCGGCTCTTGCCGCGCTCTTCCCCAAAAAAGCGCGTGCTTTCGCGCTGCCGGCGCTTTTCGCGGCCCTGCTTGCCCCGATCCGGGGCTGCGGCGCGGCGAACTTGATCTTCGCCTTGATCGACATACCGTCACTGACGCTGGTTATCGGCTGCGCGTTTTTAGCGCTGGGGAAGAAAAGCCCGCTGAAAAACGCCGAACTGGCCGCGGTCGCCGTTTTGGAACTGGCGCTGGTACTCACCGAATTAGGTTTTATCCCCTATGACCTCTACGGCTGGGGATACCGGGGCGAGGCGGCCGCGGCGGCCGCCTCCCTGGGGGTACTTTTCCTCGCGCCGAGCCGGTGGCCGGTCCTTGTGGCGGCGTACCTGCTTTGGCGGCTGGGGATCTATCAGAACATGTTCGACGCGCTGGTCGACCCGGTTTGCGCAATCGCCGCGGCCGGGCTTTTGATCGGGCGGGCTTTTCGCGCGGTACGGGTTAGTCGCGCGAACGGGCCAGGGCGTTGTGGAGAAGTTCGCGAATCAGCGCCGCCGAGGCCTTGTGACCGGTGAAGATCTTGTACTGCAGGCAGGCCTGGCCGATGAACATCTCGATCCCCGAGACGACGGTGCACCCCTTTTCGTACGCCTGACGCAGAAGAAAGGTCTTTTCGGGGTTGTAGACCGCGTCGAAGACAAGCATCCCGCCCCGCAGCGAGTCGCGCGGGATGGGGCATTCGTTCACGTTCGGGTACATCCCGATGGGGGTGGCGTTGACCAAGATCTGCACCACGTAACTGTGGCGCATCTCCCACGGGCAGAACTCATAGCCGCATTGGGCGGCCAGGCGCTCGGCCTTGGCGTCGTCCCCGTCGGTGAGGGTCACCCGGGCGCCGCGGGCGTTTAAGCCGTAGGCGATCGCCATCCCGGCGCCGCCGGCCCCCATCACCAGGACGCTGCGCCCGGCCACCGGCGAGAGGTCGTCGGACTTGCGCTTCCCCCCCAGGGCGGTCTCGATGCACAGCCCCGAGGCGAGGTAGTCGGTATTGTAGCCGAAGCGCTTCTTCCCCTTAAGGACGATGGTATTGCAGGCGTTGATCTCCTCGACCGCCGGATCGAGCTGGGTCAGCTTGCCGATCACGGCGACCTTGTGCGGGATCGTCACGCTGAGCCCCTTGACCCCGAGTTCGTCGGCGCGGTCGATAAACTCGCCGATATCCTCGGGGGAGACGCGGAACGGGACATAGACTTTATTTAACCCGTTGGCAATAAACGAGGCGTTGTGGATCAGGGGACTGAGCGAATGCCCCACCGGATCGGCGACGACGCCGTAGACCTCGGTCTGCGGGTTGATCTCCTCGAACCGGTACTGGTCGCGGAGGGTCTTGTAGTGGAGCATCCCCGGAGCCAAGATTCTTTTCGGGGAGAAGGTGGCGTAGGCGAGGGGGACGCCGAATTTTTTAGCGAGGATGCGGGTGGGAACCCCCATTTCGCCCATGCAGAAGCCGACGACGGGGATTCTTTTTTTACCGGTCTTCGCGGCGCGCTCGGCGCTGGCGGCGTTGGCCCGGGTGACGAACCGCACCATACGGAAGACGTCGGCGATGCGCTGGGGCGTGACGGCCAGCTTGACGATATCGGGGTCGGCGCCGAGCAGATCGTTTAAGACGGCGTCCAGATCGGCGGGGGTTTCCTCGAAGTTGTGGTAGCTGATGATCCGCTTGGTCTTGCCGTAGCGGGGGATCGCCCGGGCGGTGTCGAGCTCCAGGTCGACGTACTCGACCCCCTCGACGATCGCCTCGCGAAGGACGCGCTGGCGGCTTTGCTCATCGAGCTGCCACATACCGCCGTCGGCCCGGCGGCGGCAGGTGGCGACCACCGCGGTGGGGCGATTGGGAAGCAGACGCCCCAGATCGGGAACCTTCCGGAGAAAATCAAGCCGCAGCTCCACCAGGCGGACACCATCTTCCGCCAGCTTGATATGCTCGGTGATCATTCTCTTGTGGCTTCCGCAGCCGATGGTCACGCAGATCATACAATCAACCCGAACGATGCTTCGTAAAATCCCAAGAACGCCCGCGGCGCGCCCCCCCTTCGGGACGCTCCGCAACGCTAAATTATAATCGCAATCCCGCCTTTGTCACGAAAAAAGCGTTTCCCCCGGCAAAAAAGGGGGATAAAAAAAGCCCCGCTCTCCCTTTAGGGGAAAGCGGGGCAAAACCCGGCGATACCTACTTTCGCAGTTTTTCTACTATCATCGGCTCCGAAAGCTTAACTTCTGTATTCGGAATGGGAACAGGTGGGCCCTTTCGGATATCGTCACCGGATACTCGCTCACGCCGAAATCTCTCCCGGCGAAGCGCGCAATCCTAAAGCAAGAGTGACATCCGCGGAATATTCAATACCCGCGATCAAACTTTCGTCCGTTAGTACCGGTTCGCTCAATCTATTGCTAAACTCACACGTCCGGCCTATCTACCACCTCGTCTCGGTGGGGAC
>JAFRFG010000004.1 GCA_017434455.1 Thermoguttaceae bacterium
GTTCGGGAACCTCCGGATCAAGGTCTGTTTAACGACTCCCCGAAGATTTTCGCAGTTTTCCGCGCCCTTCAACGCCTTCTGATGCCAAGACATCCCCTATGCGCCCTTCATCGTTTGATCGCAGGAATCGAATATTCCTGTTCATCAACGACACCACGACTGTTCGCTTGTCAATCGTGTTGTAACGTCCTATTTCTCGAGTATCTAATATCTCGCGCTGTATTACTCTGCCGCTTAAAGATCCGCGCCTTGCGGCGCGCCCTCCATCGGCTTCATCTACAGTCTTTAGATGCCACTCTTGCTTTTTCCGATTGTCAAGGTTCTGGTGTCTTACGCCAACCCAACAGGGGGGCAAGACAAGGGCGAATTCTACCCAGCGGTAAAAAAGCGTCAAGGGCCCGGGAAGAGGTTTTTAGGGGGAATTTTACGCGGCCGCGCTTAAAGGTTGGTTTTCGTCTGTTTCGCGCCGGAGTCAACGAAAGAATAAGCCCCGCTGGGGAGAAAAAACTCCCGCCTCCGGCGGGAGCAAGGGTGAAAAACCTAAGATTCTCGCGCAATGGCTAGATCATCGGGGCACTGATCGCCACGAAGACCAGCAGATCGCGCCACAGAGACTTTCCCCCCATGATCTTCGAGAGGGAATCCCCCAGCCCCGGCTCCTGGCCGTTTGTTTTTTCGGGGATCGGCACCAGCCCAAGATCGATCAGAAGGATCCGGTCGCGAGGGAACGAGATCTTTTCCTCCACCTCACGGGTGGCGATTTGCGGGGTCTCACCGTTGAGCTGCTGACGGGGAGACTGCGACGTCGGTATCCGCAGCGCGAAGGTGTGCATCTTCTCGACCACCGTGGAATTGCACGAGATCATAAACTCGATCAAATCGCCGTTGGTCGACAGCAGCGGGGTCACCTCGATCCGATACCCCTCGTCGATCGAGGTCTTGTCGGTCACGAACCCGTTGGGATTCGACGCCGCGACCTGAATGTCCCGGGAATACTCCCGCTTCGGCGCGGGGAAGACCCAGCCGAACGTCTCGGCGTTCGGGACAATATTTCTGGCTTGATTGAGTTCCTCAAAATCGCTCCGGCGCGAGAGGAACTGCATCAGGGAAGTATACCCGGTGTTATCGAGAGTCCAGCACGAGACCCCCTCGGCCTTGGCGGGATAGGGACGGATCCAATCGGCCCCCTTCGTGCGCCAGTCGGGAGAATCGACCGAGACGATCTTGACGGTGAACTGCTGTTTTTTCTTCTCCGGATCCATAAACCGGTCGAGAACGTTCGAGATGTACTGCTGAACTTTCACCGTATGATAGACCCGAAGATGAGAGCTGTCGGCCGAAAGAAAACCGAACGGTTCCCCGAACCAGAACGACTCGCCGGTGTCGGCCATGATCCAGCTGAGGATCGTCTGCTCGGGATGCTGCAGATTCGGGTACTGAGAGGTATAGGGGGTCAGGTCGTAATCGACATAGATCTGGCCCGCCTCCGAGGGGAGCGATGCCGCCCCCTGCCGCGCGGTCGTGTGCTTGGGCCCTTCGAACGATTCCTGCGCCGGGGATCGCGGCATGAAGAGAAAAAGAATCACCGACACCGATAGGGTGAGAATCGTCTTGGCCAGGCCGGAATAAAAACGAAGATAGTTCATTTCGGAGCACCTAATGCGCTTGGGCGAAACCGCGTTTGCCCGACATCTTATATCTCTTGGGGCCCAAATTATGCCGCGGCAGATTCTAGCGAAGAGGGGGTAATAGGTCAAGAGAATTCCCACTTGAGGATACGATGACGATAGAAAAAAGACGCCGGAAGCCCCCAGAGCGGTCTTTCCGGCGTCTTTCGAAAAAGCAAGGGTGGAATCTTACAGATCGGTCCCCTTCCCGACCAGGATACAGGCGTTGTGGCCGCCGAAGCCGAAACTGTTGGAGATCGCCCGGCGAAGCGGCTTTTCCTTCGGCTGAAGGGGAGTGAAGTCGAGGTGGCACTCCGGATCTTGGTTGATCAGGTTGATGGTCGGCGGAACGACATTGTCACGCAGCGCCAAGAGCGTCACGATCAGTTCGACACCGCCGCTGCCGCCTAAAAGGTGACCGATCATACTCTTGGTGCTCGAGGTCGACAGGGTCTTGATTTCGGCGCTGAAGAGACGCTCGATCGCCGCCGACTCGGCGATATCCCCCAAAATGGTGCTCGTCCCATGGAGGTTGATATAATCGATATCGCCGGTACCGAGATGGGCATTTCGAAGGGTGGATTCCATCGCCGCCGCGGCGAAGATCCCTTCGCTGTCGGGCTTGGTAATATGGCAGGCGTCGGTCGTGATGCCACAGCCGAGAACCTCCCCCAAGATGGCGGCGCCGCGTTTTTTGGCGTGCTCGTAATCCTCAAAAACGAGGATCCCCGCCCCTTCGCCCAGAACAAAGCCGTCGCGATCTTTGTCGAACGGCCGGCTGGCCCCTTCCGGATCGTCGTTTCGCTCGGAGAGGGCCCGCATCGCGCTAAACCCGCCCAGACCGAGGTTCGTCACGGCCGACTCGGTTCCCCCGGTGATGACCACGTCGCACTCTTCGCAGCGGATGGTCCTAAAGGCGTCGGCCATCGCGTCGTTGGCCGACGCGCAAGCCGTCGCCACCCCCCGGGCCGGCCCATGGATTTGATAGGCGATGGCGATGTTCCCCGCCGCGGCGTTGAGCATAATCTTCGGGATGGTATAAGGCGAGATCTTGCTGGCGCTTAAGTTCCGATAGCGATCTTCCTGAACCTCGATCTCCCCTAGACCACCAACCCCGCAGCCGACGATCGAGGCGCAGCGGAACGGGTCTTCCCGGGAAAAATCAATTCTCGCCATAGCCACCGCGTCACGCGCGGCCGCCAGCGCGAAAAGAGTAAAACGATCGAGACGACGGATATCCTTGATATCGAAATGGTCTTGCGGAACAAACTCGTTGCACATTCCGACAATCTGCGAACGGAAGTCGGAAAACTGCTCGTACCGCTTGACGCCGCTTTCACCGCGGAGCATCCGCTGCCAGACCGTCTCGACCTGACAGCCAAGGGGAGTGACCAGCCCATAACCGGTTACGACAACACGTCTGCTCATCAACTACCGCACTTTCCTCTTTTGGAGACGATCGCGGGCGCGTTTCGACCGTCAGAGCTTACGCAGCGAAACATAACACGTTTGCCGGGTTACAGTACGAACTCCCCGCCCCGTCGCGCGGTACACTTCGGGTAAGGGAATGCCCGGCAAACGACAATAAAAGACCTTTCAACGAATAAAGCATCTCTTGGCTCGGGGAATTGAGACACGCGCTGAGGTGTCAAAACAGCTCAAACCAAGAGATGCCCTTTTGCCCGGAGGCCCGCTTTAAGGGGAGAGCTTACTCGGCATCCCCCTTGTTCAGGGATTTCTCGATGTTGTCGATCACCTGACCGACGGTCGAGATATTCTGGGCGTCTTCCTCGACGATATCGATATCGAAATTCTCCTCGAAGACGATGATCAGCTCGGCGATGTCGAGCGAGTCGGCGCCAAGGTCATTGGCGATATCGGTCGACTCGGTGATAGTCTTGCTGTCAGCGCCAAGCTGCTCGGCGATGATATCGATAACTTTCGTCTTGATTTCGTTCCTATCCATAATGGTTCTCTTCACTTTCTGTGCCGCCTGCCGCTCCCGGCCGGTCAAAAAAACGGCCTTGGAAAAACAAAAGCGGCTGGATGAAAATTGTCCTCGCGCTTCGCGCGCAAAGGGTGAGCGCTTTACATAATCATTCCGCCGTCGATGGCGATGATCTGGCCGGTCACGAACGACGCCTCGGGTGAGGCAAAGAACAGAACGGCGTTGGCGATATCTTCGGGCTGACCGAAGCGGCCGACGGGAATGCGGTTCATCATTTCGGTAACGATCATCGGATCGAGAACCGCGGTCATATCGGTTTCGATGAAACCGGGGGAGATGACGTTGACGGTGATGTTCCGATTGGCGACCTCTTTGGCGACCGTGCGGGTGAAACCGATCACGCCGGCCTTCGACGCGGAATAGTTGGCCTGGCCGCGGTTGCCGATCATACCGCTGATACTGGCGATGTTGATGACTCGGCCGTACTTCTTTTTGCGCATCGCGCTGATGAAGGCACGGGTGACGAGGAACGGACCGCGGAGGTTGACGGCAATCACGTCGTCCCACTGCTCATCGGTCATCACGCGAAGCAGCGTGTCGCGCGTGATACCGGCGTTATTGACCAGAATATCGACCCGGCCGCCGTACTGTTCGAGAATTTTGGCGGCCGTCTCTTTGACCGCGTCCGAATCGGCCACGTTGCAGATGAAAGCCGTCGCTTTGCCGCCGTCGGCGTTGATCTGCTCGACAGAGGCGTTGAGCTTCTCGGCGTTCGTCCCTATGCAGGCAACGGCGGCCCCGGCTTTGGAAAGGGCCTTAGCGACGCCAAAACCGATCCCTCGCGTGGCGCCGGTAACGACGGCAACCTGACCGTTCAAATCGACCTGAATCATGTATTTCCTCCTTTTGATTCGCTTAAGCCGAGCGCAAAAATATATTTCGCAACTGTCTCTTCACGGGCCTCACTTACCATTTTAGCGGAAAACATCTCAAATGGAAGATGTCTTTCGCCTATATTATAGCACACGCGGGCGGCTGATCGGCAAGGGACGGCTGCCGGCTAGAATTCGACCCCCGTCATCGGCATTTTGCGATCGATCCTCTTCATCAGGCCGCGCAGGACACGTCCGGGCCCCACTTCGTAAAACTGGTCGAACCCGTCGGCAATCAGCGCGCGAACGGTCTCTTCCCAGCGAACCGAGCTGGTCAGCTGCGCCAGGAGGGTCCGGCGAATGTCGTCCGGATCGCTGTGGGAACGAACGTCGACGTTGCTGATGACCGAAATCTTCGGAGAAACGACCGGTGTCGAGGCCAATTGCGAAGAAAGGGCCTCGGCGGCGGAAGCCATCATCGGCGTATGGAAAGCGCCCGCCACCGCCAGGGGGACGACCCTCATCGCGCCGGCGGCCTCCGCCATTTGAGCGACACGCTCACAAGCGTCCCGGGTACCCGAGACAGAGTAATTTTTGGGACAGAGATAGTTGGCGACCTTCAGAACATCCCCCTGAGCCGCCTCTTCGCACAGACGCTCCACGTCCGCAGCGTCCAGTCCGAGGATGGCGACCATACCGCCGGCCAGGGAATCGGCGGCCTGCTGCATCGCCTCACCCCGTTTTTGGACCAGGCGCAGGGCGTCCTCAAACGAAAACGCGCCGGCGAAATAAAGGGCGGTGTATTCGCCCAAACTCAAGCCGGCCGCGGCGGCGGCCGTATCGATCACCTCGGGCTGATCGGCCTTCAGCTGCAGCAGCGCCGCGCAGCTGGCGGTGAAGATCGCCGGCTGACAGACGGCGGTGGAGTCAAGTTTTTCTTTCGGGCCGTTAATACAGACCTCGGCCAGATCATAACCGAGAATCTCGGAAGCGCGAGAAAACAGTTCCGTCACCTCGGGCCGAGCGAGCATCTCCTGCCCCATCCCGACCGTCTGCGCCCCCTGACCGGGGAATAAAAGAGCGATTTTTCCCATAAAAAAAACTCCGATTCTACGCTTGCCGGACACCTCTTTCGCAGGCGCCATACAGCTATAGAACCGGAGATTTTCGCCTTCACCGAAAACATCCCCGACCCAAGGTATGGAACCTAAGCCGGTTTGCATACGGCCCCACAGCGGCGATGTTTCGCGAAACATCGAACAAGAGGGAAAAACCGGCAATGCCGCCGCTTTCGGCTCAACGAACCATCACCGCCTGCGGCGGGGAGCGGCCTTTTGAGGTGTCAGGGCTGTTTTAGACGAATCGTCAAAAGACCCGATCACGCTATCGGTCTTGCGTCCGTGGACGTTACTCTTCGGTCGAAACGACCTTACGACCCATGTAGTAACCGCAGTTGGCGCAGACGGTGTGGTTCAGATTCACCTTTCCACACTCGGGGCAACGGGCCATCGAAGCGGGCTTCTTGCCGTCTTGCGAACGACGGGAACCGGTTCTCGCATTACTGTGTTTTCTTTTCGGAACTGCCATTTTCTCGCCTTGATATGTCCAGACAACCTCTTATCAAGCAGCCGGCCGACAGATAACAGCTAAGCTGCTTTTTAAACGCAACGCTAATCGGGACGATTATCCCCAAACTAAGGTTTCTGTCAACAGGGGGTAAGAGCACTGTCTCTTTGGCGCGAACAAGGAGGGAAGAAAACTCCCCTTGAATAGAGGGGGCTGTTTATGTAAGATTTTAGGGGGGATAAAGCCGATATCCACCACATACACCAAAGTATGCAGATTCCATAAATCCCCTTGCATAACCAAATACGCCGAACCGAAACATAGTGACATGTCATCTTCGCCCCGTGAAATCGACGGCAGCGCTGCCGGAGTAAATAATAACGTTCCTTCTGACTCCTCTCCCCGGCTCTGGACCAAGGGTTTTATCGCCATCCTGATCACCCAGTTTATGGTTGCCCTCAACGACAACCTCTTCCGCTGGCTGATCATTCCGATCGGAAAATGCGCCGTCGGCTGGAGCGATAACCCCGATAAGGTTCGCACCATCGGGGCGGTCGTCTTCCTTCTCCCCTTCCTGCTGCTGACCACATACGCCGGTTTTTTCTGTGACCGTTACGACAGGCGCAAGGTCATTATCGCCTGCAAGATCGCCGAGGTGATCATCATTGTCATGGGGGTATTCGGCATCCTCGCGCAGTCGGTCCATTTCATGCTCGTGGTTCTGTGCCTGCTCGGGGCTCAAAGCGCGTTCTTCAGTCCCGCCAAGTACAGCTCGCTTCCGACAATCGTTCCGCTGGCCCGCATTTCCGAGGCCAACGGCTATTACTCCCTCACGACGCTGGTCGCCTGTGTCGGGGGACAGCTTCTCGGCTCGATTCTCTTCGTGATGACCACCCCGATGCCCGACGGCAAACCGCTGATCGGCCAAGGGGGGCTCTATCACTGGTACTGGTGGGCCGGGGCACTGCTGGCGGTCGCCGTGATCGGGCTGATCTCCAGTCTTTTCATCCCCAAGATGAAACCGTGCGACCCTCAGGCCCGATTCCCGCTGAACCCGTTCTACCAGACCTTCGCCGATCTGCGTTTCCTCTTCCGGCAGCGGTTTCTCTTCTGGGTGGCGATGGGAAGCTCCTTCTTCTGGGGGCTCGGCGCGCTGGCCCAGCTGAATATCGATAAATTCGGCGACGAAATCCTCTGTGTCCGGCAAGACCACATCGGCCTGCTCCTTGTCGCTCTGACGTTCGGGCTGGGGCTCGGGGCGATGCTGGCCGGCAAGTGGTCACGCGGCCGTGTCGAACTGGGGATGGTTCCGGTCGGCGCGTTTTTCATCATCGTCTTCGCCGTCGTCCTTGGGCTGACTCCCCACGCTTCGGTGGGGGAAAACGCCTACGCCTCGCTCGGCTCCTTCCCCTTCCTCTACGGTACCCTGGGGCTGCTTCTTCTGGGGACATCCTCGGGAATGTTCGATCTTCCCCTACTGGCCACCCTCCAGACCAAATCCCCCGAAACCCACCGCGGAAGGATCCTGGCCGCCTACAACTTCTACTCCTTCGGGGCGATGGCGCTGTTCTCGGTCTTTCAGGGAATCCTGGCCGACAAGAACTCGCTTAATTTCTCGGCCAACGGTATCTGGATCACTTGCGCGGTGATGACTGTCCCGGTCCTCTTCTTCGCGGCCCGGGCCTTCATCACCGAGTTTCTCGACTTTATCGTCCACGCCGTCTTCAAACTGATCTACAACCCGCGGATCATCGACCGGGACAACATCCCCGAGAGCGGCGGGGCGCTGTTGGTCAGCAACCACGTCAGCTACATCGACGCCCTTTTAATTTATACCTCGCAGAAACGCCCGGTACGCTTCGTCGCCAACATCGACGATCTGCCCGATAACGCCGTCGTCCGCTGGCTTAGCCGCAAAACCGGGACGATCCTCCTGCGCCCGGGAGATCGGCGCTCGGTGGTCAACGCCATCCGCGCCGCCAGGGAGGCGCTCGCCCGCGGCGAGGTGGTCTGCATCTTCGCCGAGGGGACGCTGACCCGGACCTGTCAGATGGGGCCCTTCAAAGAGGGGTTCCTCTCGATGCTCAAGGGGGTGCCGCACCACGCGCCAAAACAGGGGGATGCCGCCCCGTCGGTCCCGATCGTTCCGGTCTTTATCGGCGGGATGTGGGGAAGTTACTTCACCGAGCTTCGGTACCGCGGCACCAAGCGGAAAATCTCCCGCCTGACGCAGCGCCTGACCGTCGCCTTCGGGAAGAGAATGTACGACGTGCGGCACAAATACTGGGTCGAGCGCGCCGTCGAGGAACTCGGTGTCGACGCGATGGATCCGGCCCGCTTCCCCAAAGACCGCCACTTCCGCCTGCCGGCGGTCGAAATGCTCTACAACAACCGCCATTTCGGTAAAACCAGGCGCTTTGCCGACTCGACCGGCGCCGAGCTGACCGGCCGCGGGGCGATTTTGCGCGCCCTGATCTTCCGGCGGCTGCTCAGACGGCTCATCGCCAAAGACGAGCAGTACGTCGGAGTCCTGCTCCCCTCCACGATTCCGGGGATGCTCGCCAACGCCGCGCTGACGATCGATCGGCGGGTTCCGATCAACCTGAACTTCACTACCGGCAACGATACCCTGAACTACTGCTGCGATCTGACAGGGATCCGCCATATCATCACCAGTCGGAAATTTCTCCAAAAGGTTCCGTCTCTCAAGCCCCAGACCCCCTGCATCATCTTGGAGGACGCCGCCAAGACGATCACCGCCGCCGACAAAATCGTCGGTCTGCTGCAGTCGCTGCTGCCGACCTGCTGCCTGATCCGGCTGCTCGGGCTCCATAAGGTGAAGCCGGACGACACGATGACCATCGTCTTCACCTCCGGGTCGACCGGACGTCCCAAGGGGGTGGTCCTCAGCCACATGAATATCGCCTGGAATATCAATCAGTTCGTCCGGCAGTTTAATCCCGGAGATGACTGGTGGATGATGGGGGCTCTTCCCCTGTTCCACTCCTTCGGGTTCACAACCACCATCTGGTGCCCGCTGGTCAGCCCGCTGAAGGTGGTCTACCACTACAGTCCCCTCGAACCGCGGGTCATCAGCCCGCTGTGCGCCAAATACCCGGTCAGGATCTTCGTCGGCACCCCAACGTTCTTCCGGCTGTATCTGCGCAAATGCCAGGCGGAGGATCTCAGCCAAATCTACGTCAATATGGCGGGTGCCGAAAAACTTCCCACCGATCTGTCCGTGGCATGGGAAGAGAAGTTCGGCCAGCAGCTGGTCGAGGGGTTTGGCGCTACCGAGATTTCCCCCGTTTTGGCCGCCAGCATCCCGAAAGTTCTTTGGTTCGACCCGTGGCACAAGTATCTTAAGTTCGGTTCGATCGGCGTCCCCCTGGGAGGGCTGACCGTTCGGATCACCGACCCGGAGACCGGCGAGGAACTGGGGGCCAATACCCCCGGCATGCTCGAGGTCAAAGGCCCGACCGTGATGCGGGGATACTACAAAGACCCCGAACAGACCGCCAAAGTTCTGCGCGATGGGTGGTACGTCACCGGGGATATCGCGAAGATTGACGACGATCGATTCCTCTTCATCACGGGAAGACTGTCTCGTATCTCGAAAATCGGCGGCGAAATGGTTCCCCATATCCGAATCGAGGAAGAGATCGAGAAGATCGTCGCTTCGGTGTCGCCGAAGGACGACGATGAGTCGATCGCGCCGAAATTCTCGGTCACGGCGGTTTCCGACCCCAAGAAGGGGGAACGAATCGTTGTCATTTATACCGAGCTTCCGCTTCCCCCCGAAGAAATCTGTCGTAAAATGGTCGACTCTGGGCTCCCTCAAATCTGGATCCCGGCCGCGGCCGACTTCCATCAGGTCGAAAATATTCCGCTGCTGGGAACCGGAAAACCGAGTCTCAAAGAGATCAGCGACATGGCCAAGGCCATTTACGCGAGGCAGTAGTTCTCAAACGTCCGTTCGTTCAACCACCCGCGTGATAATCACCGTGCGGGAGAAACATTAAAGGAATCTGACTATGCCTATTACCGAATACCTGGCCCGCAACGCTCGTGAGCACGGCAGTGATGTCTGCCTCGTCGAGCTCAATCCCGAGGAACAAGAGAAGAACGCTCTGACCTGGAAGGAATTCTCCCTGGTCGAGGTCGACCGGGCCGCCACCTCGCACCGTCGGGAAATGACCTGGGAAGAGTTTGATCGGGCCGCGAACCGGTTCGCTCACCTGCTTCTGTCCCGCGGCATCAGTAAGGGAGATAAGGTCGCGATCCTCCTGATGAACTCCCTGGAGTGGCTTCCGATCTACTTCGGCGTCCTGCGCAGCGGCGCTTTGGCCGTCCCGCTGAACTACCGCTACACCGCCGAGGAGATCAAATACTGCCTCGACCTTTCCGAATCCGACGCTCTGGTCTTTGGTCCGGAGTTCATCGGCCGTGTCGAGGCGATCTGCGAAGATATCCCGGATGTGGTGACCCGCATCTATGTCGGCGACGGGTGCCCCTCGTTCGCCGACAGCTACAAGAGGATCGATTCGTGCTTCTCGTCAGATCCTCCCGGGATCGAGCTCACCGACGATGACGACGCCGCGATCTACTTCTCCTCCGGGACCACCGGGTTCCCCAAGGCGATCCTTCACAAGCATCGTTCCCTGATGTGTTCCTGCGCCGTGGAGCAAAATCACCACGGTCAGAAGTACGGCGATAATTTCCTCTGTATCCCGCCGCTGTACCACACCGGCGCGAAGATGCACTGGTTTGGAAGTCTGCTTTCGGCCAGCAAGGCGGTCCTGCTGCGCGGGGTCAAGCCGCGCTGGATCATGCGCGCCGTCTCGGAAGAGAAAATCTCGATCGTCTGGCTCCTCGTCCCGTGGGCGCAGGATATCCTCGACTCGATCGAGTCGGGTGAAATCCGCCTGGAAGATTACGACCTGTCCCGCTGGCGGCTGATGCACATCGGCGCGCAGCCGGTTCCCCCCTCCCTGATCCGCCGCTGGAAGTCGTACTTCCCGAACCACCAGTACGACACCAACTACGGCTTGAGCGAATCGATCGGCCCGGGGTGCGTCCACCTGGGGGTCGAAAACGAACATAAGGTCGGCGCGATCGGCAAGGCCGGTTATGGCTGGCAGACCAAGATCATCGACGAGAAGGGAGAGACGGTCAAACAAGGCGAGGTCGGCGAGCTGGCGGTCAAGGGGGACGGCGTGATGACCTGCTACTACCGCGATCCGAAGGCGACCGCCGAAGTGCTGCACGACGGCTGGCTGTACACCGGCGATATGGCGATGGAAGACGAAGATGGCTTCATCTTCCTGGTCGACCGCAAAAAGGATGTCATCATCACCGGCGGCGAGAATCTCTACCCGGTCCAAATCGAGGATTTCCTCCGAGCGCACGACGCCATCAAAGATGTCGCGGTCATCGGCCTGCCCGATCCGCGCCTGGGCGAAATCGCCGCGGCGATCGTCGAGGTCAAACCCGATCATTCCCTCAGCGAGGCGGAGATCACCAAGTTCTGTGAGAAGCTCCCCCGCTACAAGCGGCCGCGCAAGTTCATTTTCGACAAGGTTCCGCGCAACCCGACCGGAAAGATCGAAAAGCCGGCCCTCCGCCAAAAGTACTGCGGCCAAAGTTTGGTCAAGGCACAGATCGAAAAATAACGAAAGTCCCCCTTCCCGATTGCCGATAAAGGGGGTATAACTTTCAGGCGTGGGGGGCCTTATAGGGCCTTTTTTCCCACGCCTTTGGCGTCGTAGCCAAATGGCTAAGGCAACGGATTGCAAATCCGTCATTTACCGGTTCGAGTCCGGTCGACGCCTTGAAAAAAAGCGGGTCCCGTTTTTGCGGGGCCCGTTTTTTTCTTTTCCCGCCGCCGGTGTTCTTTTCGCGTTTGCTCTTTTTCCTTTGGCCCGGTACAATCTTTTCGTGTCAGCCGCCGGGTGTAGGGATGTTTTGTTAAAGCATTTTGGGGAGGAGCGAAACGATGGAAGAAAGAAAGGAAAGCGGACAGCCGCTCGATCTGATTCACCGACTGATGAACGGCTATCAGTCAGCGGCGCTCTTGGCCGCGGCGGCCGAGCTGGATATCTTCACCCCCCTGATCGAAGAAGGGATCGCCGTGGGCGTCCGGCGCCTGGCGGTTAAGACCGGCTTCGATCCCCGGGCTTTGGAGGCGCTGCTCGACGGCCTAACCTTCCTCGGTCTTTTGGAGAAGGTCGAGATCGGACCGATCGAGGAAACCCCGCCGGGGTATCGCGTCGCGGAAGGGTTTGTTCCCTACCTCGACTCCCGTTCCCCTGAGACGATGGTTCCGATCATGGCGCACTGGGGGGCATGCCTGCGCTCCTGGAGCCAGTTGGCGCATGTGGTCCGAACCGGGTTTCCCGCCCCAAAAATCGCGGGGACATTCGGCCCGGAAGCCGACGACCGCCATTTCGTCCTCGGCATGGACTGCGTAGGCGCTCCCCTGGCGCGAATCATCGCCGACGACCTGGCCGGACGGTTCGGTCCGTTCGAAAAGATGCTCGATCTCGGCGGCGCCTCGGGAACCTATACCTTGGCGTTCCTGCGCCGGGGAATCGCCCGTTCGGGGATCATCTTCGATCGGCCGATCGGGATCACCGAGGCCCGCGCCCGTCTGGCGGGGCTGAAGGAACCGCAGCTGGCCGAAAAAATCCAGACCGTGGCGGGCAATTTCTACACCGACCCGTTCCCCGAAGGGTGTGACCTGCATTGGATCAGCGCGATCATCCATCAGCAGGACACAAAGGCGACCGCGAAGATGTTCGCCGAGTCGCTGCGTACCCTCGCGCCGGGGGGAACCGTCGCCGTGCGCGATATCTTCCCCCAAAAGGATCGAAGCCAAAACGCCGCGGCCGCGCTCTTTTCGGTGAATATGCTCGTCAATACCCCCTCCGGAAGGGTGTATACCTTAGAGGAGGTCCGAACCCTGCTCGAAGAGGCAGGTTTCGAGGAGATTACTTTAGCGCGTCCGGCGGAGGATATGTCGGCGGTGGTGACCGCGCGCAAACCGTGATAGTCCCCTTTGGGCCATCAAAGGAGAAAGGGCGGCCGCCTTGCTCCGCAAGGCCAAGCCGCCCTCATTGGTTTTATCGCGCTTAAACGCGCCGGCGAAACTTATTTCATCGCGCGGCCGATCTCGAACGCCTTGATGTTCACGTCGACAAACTTCGGCTTGACGCAGGAGCGAATCGACTCTTTCCAGTTCTCCTCGGGGAAATGAAGAACGTTGGACATCACCCCTAAAAGGATGGTGTTGGCCGCGCGGGCGTTGCCGAGTTCCTCGGCCAGCTTAATGGCGTGGACGTAGATCAGGTTGGGACAGACCTTGCGGATATCTTCCTCGCCCAAGGCCGGGTAAGGGATCTTGCCGCCGGAGGCGCTCACCGGGATGATCTCTTGATCGGAGACCACCGCCAATCCGTCGTCGGCCAAGTAGTCGACGAAACGCAGGACCTCGATCTTCTCTAAGGCGACCAGGGCGCGGGCCGAATGTTTGGGAACCAGGGGACTGGCGACGTCACGGCCGAAGCGGATCTGCGCCACGACCGAACCGCCGCGCTGGGCCATCCCGTGAATTTCGTTCATCTTCACGTCGTAACCCGAGGCCATGATCGTCCGGGCAATGATTTCGCTAGCCAAGAGAATCCCCTGACCGCCGACACCGACGAGAACCAGACTTTTTGTCTCTTCCGCGGAGATATTGTTTTCGGACATTGGATCGGTTCCTCCCTTAGTTGTTTTCGGTACCGGGGTTGAGGTCTTCGAAGGCCTGGGCCGGGCATATCTGGCGGCAGAGCTTACAGCCGGCGCACAGGATCGAATTGACCCGAACCCCCTCGCCGTCTTTTTCGATCGCCGGACAGCCCAGACGCAGACAGAGCTTGCACTTGCGGCACTTGTCGGTATTGACCTTCAGCGGCAAACCGGGATTCTTGCGGGCGGCCAGCGGGCACGGGGTCTTGGAAATGATCAGCCACGGCTCGGGAGACTCGATCGCCTCTTTGAGAACTTCGGTCGTATGCTTGATGTCGCGCGGGGCGACCTCGACGACGTTGCGGATTCCCAGCGCGCGGCCGATGGTCGCGATATCGGCCTCGACCGTCTCTTCGCCGGTGATTGTCCGTCCCGTTCCGGGGTTATCCTGGTGACCGGTCATCGCCGTGGTCCGGTTATCGAGGACGATGATCGTCGAGGTCCCCTTGTTGTAGGCGATATCGAGCAGGCCCGTCATCCCCGAATGGAAGAAGGTCGAGTCGCCGACCACGCCGACCACCTTTCGGTCGTTGCCGGCGCGCTGCATACCGTGCGCCATCGTGACGCCGGCCCCCATACAGGTGACCGTATCGAGGCGGGACAGCGGCGGGGCGACCCCGAGGGTGTAGCAGCCGATGTCGCCGGTAACAACCACATCGAACTTGCCCAGCGCGTAGAAGATCCCGCGGTGCGGGCAGCCCGGGCAAAGAACCGGGGGACGCGGCGGCAGATCGGCGATCTTCGGACGGACCGGAGCTTTCGGCCGGGCGGTCTCGGTCTTTTCGAACGGGAACCAGTCGGTCTGCTCCAGACGCGAACGGACCGCGCGCAGAACATCGACGTTCATCTCGCCGATATTCGGGACAAGCGGCTGGCCATCGAGCGTCTTGCCGCAGCACTTGATCCCCAGCGCCTTGGCGTGCTCTTCGAGGAAGTCTTCGAGTTCCTCGATGAAGACGACACGCTCACACTCGTCGGCGAACTTCAGGAGGAGATCGTCGGGGAACGGGAACGACCAGCCGAGCTTGAGAATCGACGCCTCGGGGAAGACCTCGCGGACGAACTGGTAGGTGACCCCCGCGGTAACGATACCGAGCTTCTTGCTCTTCCACTCGATGCGATTCAGCGGCGAGGCCGAGGCGGCCGCCTTGAGCTTTTCAAGGCGCTCCTCGAGCCGGACGCGCATCTGCCGGGCCCACGCCGGAATCGGGACATGCTTGGGCGGATCTTTGACAAACGAAATCGTCCGCCCCGTCTCGACACGGTCGCCGACCTCGGCGATGGAGCGGGAGTGACTCATCGTCGTGGTGCTTTTAATGATCACCGGCGTGGAGAACTCTTCGGAGATGCGAAACGCCTCTTTGGTGTAGGTGACCGCCTCGGCGGCGTCGGCCGGCTCGATCACCGGAACCTTCGCGAAACGGGCAAACTGGCGGGTATCCTGTTCGTTCTGAGAGGAGTTCATTCCCGGATCGTCGGCCACCACGGCGACAAAGCCGCCGATGGTCCCGATATAGGCGAGGGTCATCAGCGGATCGGCGGCGACGTTCAGACCGACGTGCTTCATCGTCGTCATCGCCCGCGCGCCGGCGGCGGCAGCCCCAACGGCCGTCTCGAAGCCGACCTTCTCGTTGGGCGCCCACTCACAGCAGACGTCGTCTTTGTAGAGTTTACTGAGCGTTTCCAGGATCTCGGTCGAGGGAGTCCCGGGATAACCGGAGGCCAGGTTGACCCCGGCTTCCCACGCTCCGCGAGCGATCGCTTCATTGCCTGTCAGCAGCTTTTTCATTCATCCACCCGTCCTGTTGCGTCGGAAAGATTACGGAAGCTCGAAACGAACCCCACCCGCCAGACGATTATAGTCCCTTTTAGGCATCATTCAACCGACACGCGCCCGGGGCGCGCACGCGCGAAGAGGAGGCGCTTTCAGCGATAATCGATCTCGTCGATCATCGGAAGCTCATCGAGGGATTCGATCCCCAAAACAGAGAGGAACCTTGGGGTTGTTCGGTAATAGGTCAGGGATTTTTTCTCCCCCTGCTTTGATTCGGCACTGATCAATCCGCGGCGGATCAGCTGGCTGACCAGCGCGGTGGTTCCCGGGCGGACCTCTTGAATCTCGTCTAAAGTGACCGGCTGGCGGTAGGCGATGATCGCCAAAATCTCGATCACCTTCTGCTGGAGCTTCACCTGCCGGACTTTCGAGCCGAAATTCTCACTCACGGCCCCCGCCTCGGGAAGAAGGACCATACGGTAGCCGTTTCCCTCGGGGACAATTCGATAGGGGGACCGCCGCGCCTCGTAGCGGCGGTTCAGTTCGTCGATGCAGCGTTTCCCCTCCTCGACCGTCACGTTGCGCATCAGGCCGACGGCGCGTGACAGCTCCAGCGGGCGATTGTCACGATCTCCCACAAAGAACATCGCCTCTAAGATCGAGGTCGGCGAACGTTCGACCGTCTCGTCGTCGGGGATATTAACATCATCTTCGGGGTCGTATTTCCGGCCGAGGACGAACAAATCGGTGTCGTCCTCATTGCGGTTCATCGCCTCGAGATTCTCGGCCAGCGCTTCGGCCTCCTCCTGGGCCATATCGGGGAGGTCGTCGGCCGGGTCGCCGCGCTGCTGGTCGCTTGACTGGCCAACGGCGGCTTCGGCCGGCTGCGTCTGGTCGGGCAGCGGCCCGCCGGCGGTTTCCTCCGGCGAATCCCAAGGCCGGTCGTCGGAGGAATCGGGGGGGTGAATCCCCTCTTTTTCGAAGAAAGAATGGAACCGCTGGGAAAAGGTGTTTGTTCCCTCGGAGGGAGAGGCGCCGCCGAAGAGGCGAAGAAGCGGATTGGCCGGTTCGCCGGCCGGGCCGCCGTCCGTCGGGCGGGTCGGATCAGGATCGTCCGGGGTCGGTGGGGTGGGCTGGTCGGTCAAGGGTTTCGCCTCTTAAACGTTTAAGAAAGAATCTTTCCGCGGCGCGTCAGAACGAGATCTCCTCGGCGGGGGCCGAGAAGGAACAGATCGTCGCTTTCCCCTCTTCCAGCGCGAAGATTTCGGTATTCCCGTCTCCCGCGGTGTAGAGACGCTTCAGCTCGGGATAAGCGTCGAGCATCGCCTCTTGCGCGGCGACTTCGGGAACCTCGACGGCACGGGCCTCGACGCGGATCCAGCGCTGACCGTCGAACGCGCAGATCTCAACCTTCGGATTGCGGTGGATCTGCTCGGAGACCCGCTTGGCCTTCCCGGTCTGGAAACAGAGCCTGCCGTTGTAGATCAAGATCGTCCCGAACGGCCGAACCCGGGGCTGACCGTTATCGTCGGTGGCCAGATAATAAGTTGCGCATTTTTTAAGAAACTCATAAATTCTCTGCATTGTTTATACTCCTTATTTGTCTTATTTTACACACAACAACATTTCACAATCGCCCTTTACTAACCATCGGTTTGATTGTATCTTTTTGTCACCTCGGGAGCAAGAGCTTCTTGGTTCTCAACGGCTCGAAACTTGGCGGCGGCACCACCGCAACGGAAGCGCCGTTTCACGTTGACTTGTTCCCTCCGGCGAGTACACTTACCAAATAGTCAGATAAACCGATTGGCGTCAGCAGAGGTTCCGACAGGTGGAAAAGCGCGACTTTTTAACCCCTTTTTGGAGACGAACCCTGATGGTTCTCTTCTCCATTGGGTTTGTCGTCCTGTTTTACGGCGCCACACGCGGTCGGCAGCACATGTCGAACAGGGTCATCGACTGGCTCCCCGAGGGCTTTCAGGAGACCCACGATTTCTACTGGTTCCAGGCGCATTTCTCCGAGACGTCGCTGTTGATGGTCAGCTGGGACGACTGCCTTCTGGAGGACCGGCGCGCCGATAAAATCGCCGGCCGCCTCACCGCCCCGCGCGGCGACGGGGAGGAGCCCTTCTGCCAAAAGGTCACCACTACCGGGGAGATCTACCGGCAGCTTACCTCCGAACCGCTCAACCTCTCGCGGGAAGAGGCGTTCGACCGAATGACCGGGTGGATCCTCTCGCAGGATGGCCGGCAGGGGTGCCTGGTCGTTTTTCTCTCTAAAAACGGAACGGCCCATCCCCATGAGGCGATCGCGGAAATCCGTTCGGTCGCCGCCGAGGAGACCTCCCTCCCCCCCGACAAAATCGTGATGGCGGGCCCCTCGATCGAAAGTGTCGCCATCGACGATGTCAGCAATCAGTCGCAGCGGCAGATCGTCCCGTTCTTTCTGCTCACCTGTGTGGTGATTCTTCTTTGTCTGCTGCGTTCCTGGATCGCCGTTTTGGCCATCTTCGCCGCCGCGGTCTTCAACGAGGAACTCAGCGGCGCGCTGATCTACTACACCGGCTGCAACACCGACTCGATCTCGCTTTTGTCGGCCTCGCTGCTGTTCGTCCTCACCGTCTCGGGAAGTCTGCATCTGCTCAACTACTACCGTGACAATATGGAACGTTCCGGTAAAAGAGGAGCCGTGGTCGCCGCGATCAAACACGCCTTCCTCCCCTGCTCCCTGGCCTGTCTGACGACGGTCCTCGGGCTTTTTTCGCTGGCGATCAGCAAAGTCCGCCCGATACGGATGTTCGGGATATTCTCGACCGTCGGGCTGATTCTCGGGACGTGCTTCTTCTTCCTGTCGATCGGCTCCTTCATCGAGCAGAATCCGGTCCGCCGCTGGGAGAATACCGGAAAAACCGCCCCCAAACCGACCCTGTTCACCTGGCTGTGGGGCTGGTTCCCCGGCTTTGTCGTGAAATACCACCGTGTTCTGGCTTTCTTCAGCTTGGCCCTTCTGGCCATCTACGGCTGGTCGCTCCCCAAACTGCAGACGACCGTCACCTTCCATGGGATGTTCCCCAAAGACGCCCCGGTGATCCGCGATTACAACTACCTGGAAGATCGAATCGGCGGTCTGGTCCCCCTGGAATTGGCGCTGAGTTTCCCGCGCGACGGGGATAATCGGCCGATTCTCGCGCAGCTTCAGCTGCTCGACGCGGTTGACGCGGCGCTGTGGGAGATCGACTCGATCCAGACGACCGTCTCGGCCCTGAACTTCCTGCCGTACCTCCCCGACGACAGCGGTTCGGCCGCCGGCGCGACGGTCAGGCGAACGGTCTTCAACAAGGTGGTGGCCGAACATATCGATTCTCTGCGGCAGGCCAATATGTTCGACGATCGGGAGCTTCCGGTCGATATCGACCGCGGCCTGATCCCCGCCGACCGCTGGCGGATCAGTATCCGCGTCAAGGCGCAGGACAACATCGATTACGGCCCGTTCCTGGCGACTATCAAAGAGACGGTCGGCCGGGTTATCAGCGAAAACCAAGAGTCCTTTGGCCTGAAAGGGACCACCGCCCTGATCACCGGCGGGATTCCTCTGGCCCATAAAGCGCAAAAACAGCTGCTCGACGATCTATCGTCAAGTTACCTGTCCGCCTTTATCATGATTCTCCTCACCCTGATGGTCCTCCTTAGGGGGATTATCCCCGGCTGTGTGGCGATGATCCCCAATATCTTCCCGAGCGTCCTGATCTTCGGCGCGATGGCCGCGATCAAACGGCCGGTCGATATGGGAACGATGATGACCGCCTCGGTCGCCCTGGGGATCTCGGTCGACGGGACGATCCATTTCCTCAACTGGTATAAGCAGGGGCTCTGCGCGGGGATGTCCCGCGAGGAAGCGGTCGGCTTCGGTTACCGCCACTGCGCCACGGCGATGGTCCAAAGCACCATCATCTGCGGCGGCGGCATGCTCATCTTTGCCTTCAGCCGTTTCCTTCCGATCTCCCGTTTCGCCTGGATGATGGCGATCCTGCTGCTGGCGGCGCTGTACGGCGACCTGGTCCTCTTCCCCTCGCTGCTGGCCGGCCCGATCGGGAAATGCTTCTATCGAACAGCCAAAAATCATGTTCCCGACACCGCCGCCGCGCCGCTGCCCGGCCAACAGAGCGCCGAGTCCTCGGCCTCCGCGCGGATCACCCCCCTTTAGTCTGTCCCCGGGTCTGGCGGCCCGTTCTTTTTTCGCGCGCCGGTCCGGTTCCCTCTTGGCGGAATCGGCGGCCGGCATTACAATACCTTCCAGACGTGAGACAGCGCGTCCGGGGTGTACCACCATCGGTGCAGATTCCCGGGCGCGCTGTTTTTTTTCGCAGACGGCAAAGGAAAGGGACACGAATGGTAATCATCAACGGAGAACCGAAAGACGCGGCCGGAAAGACGGTGATGGAGCTGCTTGCATCGATGAAGCTGCTCCCCGAACGAACGGCGGTCATCGTCGAGGGGGAGATTCTGCCGAAATCCGGCTACGACAGGATTCTCGCCGACGGCGAGACGGTGGAAATCATCGGTTTTGTGGGGGGCGGCTGACAGGATGTTCACGGAAGAAACATTCGCGCGGGGGGTGCGCCTCACCTAAGAAAAACCGCGCCGATCGGTTCGCCGGCCGCGGCTGGCCTTCGGCAGCGCCGGCGCGATCGTGACAGGATACGTGACCGAGAAGCTGACCCTCGGCGGCGGCTGTGTGGCATCACGCGTGAGGCAGATCATTCCGGGACAATAAACGGACAAAGTGGGATAAGAAAATGGCAGACGCTCTTGTGATCGCAGGACATGAATTTTCCTCGCGTTTCATTCTCGGCTCGGGCAAGTTTGATCTCGACTTAATCCGCGCGGCGGTCGAGCACGCTAAAGCGCAGATCGTGACACTCGCCCTGCGGCGCGTCAACAGCTTCAGCGGCAATATCCTGGAGCATATCCCCGAAGGGGTAACGCTCCTTCCCAATACCTCCGGGGCGAGGAACGCGGAAGAGGCGCTCAAAATCGCGCGGCTGGCCCGCGAGGCGGGCTGCGGCGGATTGATCAAGATCGAGGTCATACGCGATTCCAAGTACCTTCTGCCCGACAATTATCAGACGGCGAAGGCGTGTGAAATGCTCGCCAAAGACGGCTTTATCCCCCTGCCGTATATGTATCCCGATCTGTACGCGGCGCGGGATATGGCCAACGCGGGGGCGGCGGCGATCATGCCGCTCGCCGCTCCGATCGGCTCGAATCAGGGGCTCGCGGCTAAGCAGTTTATCCGCATCCTTATCGAGGAGATCGACCTGCCGATCATCGTGGACGCGGGGATCGGCAAACCGTCGCAGGCCTGTGAGGCGATGGAGATGGGCGCCGCGGCGGTTATGGCCAATACCGCGATCGCGACCGCGGGGAATATCGTGGAGATGGCCAAAGCGTTCCGTCACGCGATCATCGCGGGAAGAACGGCCTATCTCGCCGGTACGGGCCGGGTACTTGACCGGGGCAGCGCCTCTTCTCCGCTGACGGGCTTTATTCAGGATTGAGGCGCCATGGAAAGAATCGACCCGATGAAGTACCTTCCGGGAATGGAAGTGCTTGAGAACTCCGACATCGAAGAACAGGTCGTTCGCGCGATGGAGGAGTACGATTACAACCGATACACGGCCGATGAGGTGAGGCGGGCCCTGGCCGCCGACTATCTGACACCGGAGGATTTTGGCGCGCTTCTTTCACCCGCCGCCGAGCCGTTTCTCGAGGCCATGGCCCGCCGCGCCAGGGCGGAAACACGAAAGCATTTCGGCAATTCGGTGCTGCTGTTCACCCCGCTGTACATCTCCAACTACTGCGAAAACCATTGCGTCTACTGCGGTTTTAACCGAGCGAACAAGATACGCCGCGCGAAACTTAGTGAGGACGGCATCCGGGCGGAGATGGAAGCGATCGCGAAGACGGGGATGGAGGAGGTCCTTATCCTCACCGGCGAGAGCAGAACAATGAGCGGCGTTGAGTATATAGGCCGTGCCTGCGAGATCGCCCGGACCTATTTTAAGAACGTCGGGATCGAGGTCTATCCGATGAATACCGATGAATACGCGTACCTGCACCAGCGAGGCGCGGACTATGTGACGGTATTTCAGGAGACCTACGACCGCGGCGGTTATGAGCGGCTTCATCTGGCGGGTCACAAACGCGTTTTTCCGTACCGTCTCAACGCGCAGGAACGGGCGCTGCGCGGCGGCATGCGCGGCGTCGCTTTCGCGGCGCTTTTAGGGCTTTGCGATTTTAGAAAGGACGCCTTCGCCGTGGGGACTCACGCCCGCGCGATACAGCGCCGCTATCCCCACGCCGAGATTTCGTTCAGCTGTCCGCGCCTTCGCCCTATCATCAACAACGACAAGATCAACCCGAAAGATGTTCATGAGCGACAGCTTCTCCAGGTCATGTGCGCGTACAGGATTTTCATGCCCTTCGCGGGACTGACGATCTCGACCAGGGAAAGAGTGCTTTTCCGTGACAATGTGATCGGTATGTGCGCGACCAAAATCTCGGCGGGAGTCAGCACGGGGATCGGGAGCCATACCGAAGAAGACACTGCCGGGACAGGGGACTCGCAGTTTGAAATCAGCGATGGTCGGTCTTTGGAAGAAGTGATCGCGGCGATCAAAAGCCGCGGCCTGCAGCCGGTTTTAAATGATTATGTCTACCTATAATGGGCTTGATATCATCGCGGTGACGGCGCGGCGGCTGTGTCCCCGCCTGCTGTGGGAGCAGATACCGTACATCGCGCAGGCGGGGATCGGCAAGGTGATGTTAAGAGAAAAAGACCTGTCGCCCGATGAGTATGCCCCTCTGGCGGAAAAAGTCTGCCGCGCGTGTGAACAGTGCGGCACCACGCTCATCATTCATCACTTTACAGACACCGCCCGAACGCTCGGCGTAAAGAATATCCATCTGCCCCTCCCCGAGCTGACCGGGGAGCTTTGTGGGGAATTTGACAGGGTAGGAACATCGATCCACAGCGCCGAACAGCTTCGGGAGGCGTACGAACTCGGCGCGGATTACGTGACGGCGGGGCATATTTTCCCCACGCACAGTAAGAAAGATCTGCCGCCCAGGGGGCTTGCCTTCCTGTCGGATATCTGCCGGCAGTCCCCCCTTCCGGTATACGCCATCGGCGGCATTGATATCGATAAACTCCCCTCCATCGCCCGGACGGGCGCCTTCGGCGCCTGCATGATGTCCGCGGCGATGAGACTGTAGGCACCGTTCGATGGTGTTTTATGTCGGTCGGCGATCCTGCGCCGTGAATCTTTGGCCGTTGGTTTTGCTCGCGCCGGTCGTCATCCGGGGTGGTCTCGATGACCTTTTTACGCATGGTGGTATTGCCTTTTATTTGTGTCTTGATTATGATCTCCCTTGGGAGAGTACGGATATGAAAGAGTTTTTTAATGATCCATTTTTTTATGGTGGAGTCTTCTACCTATATCTTATCGTTGCTATTGTGTTATTGTTGCCCAAGAGCTTTATTAAAGACTATTTTAATCTAACTAAAGAACGGCAATTCACACGCTGGGGCGCGATCGTTCACTTAGCGGATAATATGAAATCGGAAACAGACTCGCCGTTGTCCTATTACTTCTTCGATTTCCTCACTATAATCATAGTCATTTTGTTGATTATCCTCCTTTTTCATTGAATTCACGCTACACCAACCGAGAACACCATGTATCGACATATCAAACACCGTCCGATTTTGGAATTCCCCATAGACCGTCGTGTTCGATATCCCACCGCCGCTGGCGAACATCGTCATTTTGGCTGTTGTGTCCTATAATTATCATTTATTGGAGGTACGTATATCATGCGAATGTATAAGATTCCCCGATGGTATCGCATCATGTGGGTTATCATTGAGTTGTATCTGATTGATTTGTTTTATGGACTCACGGCGGTAGCGTTTATACTCTATTCGCGCTTTATCTAGACCAAGAGGTGTGAGGGGAATATCCCGAGCGCCACACCTGTCTCCCATATTGATCACGTTCCTCGATAGAGATGGCAGTTCTTCGTCACTTGGCGAGTTTTCACTGAACAGGGAACCGTCGAGCCGCCGCGGCGAGTGAGGTTAAACAACGAAAGTCCGCTTGATAACTGAAAGATTAACCGATGATCCGCCGCGCAAATTGTTTATCTCTTATCCTTGCCGCCATTCTCGCCGTCTGTGCCTCCGGCGCGGAAATGATCGTTCCGGATGCCGTCCCGGAGTTCGAAACCGTGACGGTCCAGCGGGTGATCGACGGCGACACGATAGAGATTAAGTCCGACGAATTCGGAACGCAGATGGTCCGGCTCGTTGGGGTGAATTGCCCCGAGTGGACGAAAAAGAAAGAACCGTTCGGCGCCGAGGCGACCGAGTTCACAAAAAAAGCGCTCGCGTCGGCGGGGAACGTCGTCACGCTCGAAACCGATGGGGAAATCTACGATCGTTTTAATAGGCGGCTGTCTGTCGTCTGGCTCGGTGACCGTCGGGACGGTGAAACGCTCAACGAGCAGCTGCTACGCGCCGGACTGGCCGTGGCGAATCTCAAATATGAATATTCGGAAGAATTAAAAGACAGATACCGCGCCGCCGTCGGCGACGCGATGGATAACGCTCATGGACTGTATGGCGGAGACAGCCGAGAGCAACTGTCCGAGATGGAGATTGAGAACGAAAAACAATTCGCCCTGGAAGAGGGGAAGTTCTGGGTGTCGAACACCGGGAAAATCCATAGCCGGGGGTGTAAGTTTTACCAAAAGGGCAACGGGTATTTCACCAACGAAGACGATAAGGAGCACCACTGTAAGCTGTGTTTAAATCATGATGGCGGACAACGGAGCGAATCTGTCATTCTGGCCCAGCCGAGGTCGAAGGAGCAGACCACGCCGCCTAAAGGGCCCCTTTGGGTCTCCCATACCGGGAAAGTCCACTGCCAGGGGTGCCGGTATTACGGCAAAGGCGAAGGGGAGTACGTCGAGGACCTCGTCGGTTATGATAACCTATGCGGGATATGTATGGTCAGAACAACTGGCAATAAAAAAAGCCGCCGGCCCGACGAGGGGGATCGGCGGCATTGATATCGACAAACTCCCCTCCATCGCGCGGGCGGGAGCTTCCGGCGCCTGCATGATGTCCGCGGCGATGATGATTGCGTTTTAAGTCTGTTGGCGATCCGCGCCGCTTTGGGACAGATTGAATGGAGAGTTCCCCGCGCTCGGTCAGCGAACCATATTGATTTGCCGGATGTTTCCCAACGCCGAGTCGGACTTCCGGGTATACCGCGGGACATCACCACGGTTTTATCATAAGAGTCTTGCCCTCCACCATCTTGTTGTGTATACTTTCAGCCGTTGTCTCGACTTCATTCGGAGGATTCGAAATGTCCAGTGAACTAAGTTCTCTGCGTGTTCTCTTTGACTTTGCCTTAATTCCGTGGGCGATTTTTAGTTTTTATAGGGTCGTTCACGCTTGGCGAAAGATCCGAGAGATCGCCGATTACCACGAATGTACCTGGTGGGGGGCCGTTCGGATGATCGCCGAAGATACACAGTCCAAAGCGGATACCAACGGAATGTTTCCCGTGCGTATCCTCGCGGCAATCATCTTCATCGCCGTCTTGATCTACTTGATTGTCTCCCACTAAATCAGAGAATTATCGGCGCGCCGGTTCTCTCGATCTGTTCGAAGAACGCTCGTTTCATTCCCATAAACCCGTCATAAAATGACGCCCTATAACATATTGATATTCTGAATCACCGTACAGAGATAAGGAGCGATTCCACGGTGTTTGTTCCTTTCTTCATCTTAAGGTGCCATCACACCGAACCCCCATAGTCAATGGCCAAGATCATACCGTCGGCCGCGGCAGCACCACCGGTATTGTCTTTTTCACTATCATGTTTTATAATCCCAAAATCGAGGAGGATGTGTTATGCTGCGCAAAACACCCATGTGGTACCAAATGTTTGAGGTTGTTGCCTCACTTATTTTTTGGCTGGTTTCAACATTTGGGGCCACCATTCTGTTTTGCTACCTCTTCGCTCGGGATTACCTCGGATGGTTTCAATAACTTCTCGAACATCCGCCGCCACAGTTCCGATCTCTCGAACTTCCCCAGGCGGAGAGTTCCGTTCGTTTGTTCCCCGGAAGACATCTTCCTAGGGAACCCCACCTCTTCGTACCGTTCTCCTCAATCCGGCCTCCGCGCGGGGAGCATAGACTGATTTTCCGTTGATTTTAGGCACGGCCCCGGAATTTGCCCCTTTGGGAAACGTTTTTCGCCCAAATCTGGGTCAAAAACAGGAACACCAACAAAAAGAAACCGCGCGGACTCCCGCAAAACAAGTACATAAAAAAATACACCCACTCCGATTCGAACGGAGAACCTTCGGTTCCGTAGTTAAACACTCTGTTTTATTTCACGTCACGCTCGCTTAAGCAAAATTCCCTGGTTTTTAGGGGCGAAACGCTCGTTTCGCGGGGTCTATGATACTCACACGGGGCGGATTGTCAATAAGCCAAAAAGTGGTCAAGTTCTTTTCTCGATTATCCAATAGGTATGCGCAAAGGCGTTTTGGTCTTTGTCGATAAAGAATTCGAGCCAGTGATTTCCGGGGTCGAGCTCGGTTTTCGGGGTCTGGTCGCGGGGTTGCTGAATCGTGCCGATCTCGACGCCGTCGACGTGGACGCGGACCGGTTCTCTGGCGTTGCCGGTGGAGTTCACGCAGCCGGCGACAGTCACCGGCTCGGTGATCGCGACGGCCAGCGCGCTCGGGGCGTGGGCGCTGAGGATGGTCGTTCGTTCGTCTTCTTTGATATCCGCCTTTCGGCCTTCATAGCCGAGATATCCTCGGCGGCCGAGGCGGCCGAACGCGGCTTTGAATGACCGGACCTCGGCCAGCGGCGGATATTCGCGTGCGTAGGATCCGGTGTAGGCCCACGAGTTGAGCTGCGTCTGCTTGCCGCAGATGTCGGATTTCCCGGCCGATTGGAAGACCAGCTGCGGGATCGACAGATAGCAGTGGTAGGCGTGATTGCCGTAGTCGTCCAGTTGTTCATGGAGTTCGCCCAGCCAATGGTCGATATGATGCTTTTTCTGCCGCTCGCCGAGATCCTGCAAGCGCTGAAGGACTCGAACCGCGCCGCGGCGGGACCAGAGCGTGGCGTGATTGCGGTTGCAGTTTCCGCAGCGGCCAAGCACGTCGGTGATCTTCACCGGAGGCACCCGGTCGGCATGGAGTGCCTGCCAGCCCAAATAGAGCTGGTCATAGTCGGCGGGGAGGTCTTTCAACACCATCCCGAGCTTTTCGCCGAAGTTCTCGGCGAAACAGGCGTCGTCTTCGAAAATCAGAAAGTTCTCCACGCCGGTGCGAACCGCCTCGGTCAGTATCGAGAGGTGAGACAGATAACAGCCGTAAGCGCCTCGGCCGACGTCCCAGCTTTTCGGCGGCGAAAAATCGTTTCCGTCGCAGGCGACGAACCTGGTCAGCGGCAGGTCGACTCCGGCCGCATTCCAGGCGTCCTGAACAGCGGTCCAGCGATCCTCGCGGCGCGCGAGGTTGATGACGTAAACCCTGGAAATATCCTCGATTTTCATGTTTTCACCTTCCATGGAGGGGAAATTTTGTTCTCGGCACCTAGGTTCCCGGTGACAAATTCGGGGTGAAATAAGCGCATTTTTCACGGCAGCAGAACTTCCCGCGGACGTAGACGAAGGAATCGTCTCCGGGGACAGTCTGCGTGTGGAAGTCGACCGGGGAGCGGATCACCTTATCGGTGAGCTGGCGAAGCCGCGGGGGGCAGCGGCACTCGATCTTGTGGCACTGACAGCGGCCGGCCCACCGCTCGCCGGTGTCGGTGCCGTATTTGCAATCAGTCATCAATCACCTCAGCGGTCCAGATGTTGTTCTTGTAGTCGCGCCTGACTTTCCGGAAGATGATCGACGCCTCGCCGTCTACGTACTCAATCGCTTTGATCCGGACGGCTCCGAACCACCAGTAGTATGAGTCCCAACGGGACGAACTGCTGCCCTCTTCAGTCGTGGGCATAGCGGCTGCCGGCCCTGCCGGCGTCAGACCGCGCGCAAACACCCAGTCGTCCCGGGGCGCGTCGGCCAGCAGCGCGGCGAGTTGCTCGGTGGTGTAGTCGGGGCAGCAGAACCGCCCCTCGGTGATATCCACGCGAACATCGCCCTCAAGCTGATACTCGTGCCGATGCCGCATCACGGTATTGCGCAGCGAGGCGTACTGGGGCGCGACCGAGATCCAGGAGTGGTTGCCCTTCTCTATTGTCGGCGGCCGGTTGATGAGGAACGCCCGGCGGTCCGGATCGGTGACCGCCAGGAAATCGAGGACCGGAAAACCAACAGCATCCGTGCAAAGGTTCATCGTTATACCTATTATGGAGTGAAAGTATTGGAGTAAAACGACTGATACGCCGCTTTCGCTGCGCCTTGGTACGTCATCGTATAGGAGCCCGCCGGAATCACGAGCTCATCGCATAGATCACTGAAAATCGTGCCTCCCGACCAGCCGTTCTTCGGTACCTGAACGACGATCGGTGAGGAGATCGTTGCCGTGTAGGGAGTCGAGGAATAGGAATCCGCGATCGGGTCGGGCATAATCGGATAACCGAGCGCGCCGAGATCGACCGAGTTCACTTTGCTGTTGTAGCTTAAGTTGAGAATCGTCTGCCTCCAGGGGTGAGTCTGAGCGGTTGTATCGGACCAGTCGTACTCGACCTGAATCTGCCAGGAATCGACCTCGGCACACTCGGCGCAGCACCCGCAGCCGTCGATAATCTCGGTGGTCATTCGGCCCCTCCTCCTCCGCCTTCGCCGCTGCTGCTGCTTTCGCTTAAGGTCACGGCGTTCGACTGTTCGGTTTCGATGGTCGGCTCGACGGTCTGGATATCGCCCATAACCACGTCGGTTTTCTTCACGACCGTTTCCAGCGCGAGGTTCGCGGTCGACGGTTGGAGACTGACCGCGAGTTTATCGCTGACGAGGTCCTGCTGCCGCAGCACGTTGGCGGTCGTCGGCGTGACGCCGGTCAGGTACGGTCCCGCGCCGGACAGAGACAGCGTCGTGGTGGTCGTCGAAAGGACCGGCGGGGTGTAGTTGATGCCGAGCCGCGCCTTCGTGACGACGAGCTGGCCGTTCTGGCAGGATATCCCGGTCACCACCTCGATTCCTCCCGACTCGACGGTCGTCAGCGCCGCGGATCCGTTGGTTAAGCTGGCGGACGCCAGGGGAGCGACTCCTGCGGACCCTCCGAGCGAGACCGATCCGGAGGCCGTGGCGATCGAGGCGACGACGCTGGTTCCCGCGCCGGCCGAGGCGATGACATCGACGGCGCTGTTGTCGGACGAATTATTGACGAGCGTCGCCGTCGTACTGTCGGTCAAGACTTTGGCCGAGACGGTATCGCCGGAGCCGGCCGGCTTATAGCAGCCGACGCCGCTGCCGACGTCGACGACCACCTGCGAACAGTCCGAGCGGCCGCTGCCGTCGGCGCGGTCGATCTTCTCGATCAGCGAGGTGATCGGCGAGGTCGTCGGCTCGGAGGAAGATTCGGAAGAACTCGACGAGCCGCTCGAATCGACCTTCGAGAGGACCGCCGATTTTATCGCGTCCGATTGAGTGAAGCGGCTGTAGTCGCAATCCTCGCCGTCATCGCCGGGATCTCCCTTATCGCCCTTAAGCTGAGCGATCTGTCCCGGCGTGAGGTTATCGAACGAAACGGTCCCGTCCTGGCCAGGATCCCCTTTATCGCCCTTCTCCCCCTTAAGCGATTCCTGCTGCGCTGGGGTCAGCGAGGCGAACGAAACAGTCCCATCCTGGCCCGGATCCCCCTTGTCCCCCTTATCACCCTTGTCCCCCTTATCGCCTTTATCTCCTTTGGCCCCCTGCGGCCCGGTCGCTCCGGTATCCCCTTTAGGTCCCTGCGGTCCCTGCGGTCCCTGCGCGCCGTCGGCGCCGTCGGCACCATCTTCACCCGGCTCGCCCTTCATTGCCGCCTGCTGTTCTTCGGTGAGCGAATCCCATAAGTCCTGCCAGATCTCCGATCGGGAATCAGACCCTTCCTCACCGGTCGAGTCCCATAACCCATCCCAAAGGTCGGATAATATACTGCTACTGTCCAGGAAAGCGTCACAAATGCTTCGGGGCGTGACGGTACAGGTGAATGTATAGGTATTCTCGGCCAGTGAAATGCTGATACCGGTACCGGCCGCGAGATTCTTCGTTCCTATATTGACGGCATTCCAATCATCGGGGTAGGCGGTATGAGTGTCCCCGGAGATTGTCAGCAGCGGAGCTGAATTAAAGGTGATATTTCGGATATAACCGATCCCATTGACGTGAAACCCGCGCCAGTTGATTTGGCCGATCATCTGATCGCCGGCGGTCGAGTGCGCGCAAGCGCCGCCGTTTACGTTTTCTAAGAAATCGCCGCAGCGGATATGCGGCGTGAGCATAATACCACTAGTGGCTGTCCCGGATACAATATTCGGACCGTCGAAGTAGATCGCGCCAACGTCCGGCCCGCCGGTCAGCACATCCCACCGGCCGCGCCAGATGATCCAGACGACGTCATCTTCTTTGAGTTCCTGGGCGCTGTAGACGGTGATCTCGGTCTCGGCGTCGTCGTCGAGCTTCGCCGACGCCTGACCGCCGGAGATATCTTCGGTCAGCGTCGCCTTGCGGACGAGGTAGAAGAGGGATTCCCGGCGCGAAGAATCCAGACCCGTTGGCTTAGACCATATCTCGCGCATCGTGGCGTTGAGCCGACGCGCGTAATCCGGGGACATGCCGACGATTTTTTCGTCCATATCGCTATTGCCTTTTGTTTAGGGATTGATTATGATCCGGTCTTGGAGGTTGTGTATATGAAAGAGTTTATGAATGATCCTGTGTGGTTTCAATTAATCTTCTATGCGTGTCTTGTCATTAACATAGTGTTATTGTTTCCCTACACGGATATGCGTGAGTATCTTAAATTAGCCAAAAAGCGACATTACACCCTTTGGGGTGCGATTGTCCATTTGGCAGACAATATGGAGACGGAAACGGACTCGCCGTTATCTTATTATTTCTTCGATTTCCTTACTGTTCTTATCGTTATTCTGCTGGTTGTCTTTCTTTTTCGTTGATTTATGACGCACTAGGAGTCGGCCTAGGAAGCCCCAACAACGCCATATTAAACGCCGGCTGATTCTGAAACTCCTTATAGACAGCCACGTTCGAGATCCCGCCCATTCCGTTTAACAGTGTTGGCGTTTCCTTCGGAGATCCGTCGTCATTCAGAATCCGAACGGGATAGCCGTTATACAGGTAGTAATAGCCAGCGTCCGCTTTAAGGACATTCCAGCCGAACGGGTTCGCCTTTATGACAACACTCGTGTCCCATTCCGAATTGATGTAATCGTGGTTGTAAGAGAGCGAGTCGAATAGCAGCTGACCCGTGTCGTACCCCCACAGTGGACTGTCATTAATGTTCTTCTCCCATTTTGCCCAACATTCGGGGTTGAATGTTAGTTTTAAGGAGAACGTCCACACCGGGATAGGAACCTGCTGAACAAGGCCGTCCTCGTACATATCACCGACACTGTTCATATTGACCACATCGTTCACATCCGCAGCTCGGACACGCTGCATAACCTCACTGCTGCGTGAGACCGACGCCGTGGAAGTCACTTCCCCCGCTTCTTGATTCCCCGAGGCATGTCCCACGGTGGCGATGACCGTCCATTTATACTTTCCGTTGATACGGTCCGAACCGGAACGCTGCGCCTGGACACTCTGGATATAACCCCGCGCTCTGGTACTGCCGACGGTATCTCGATAGGAGGGAAGGCCATTCGCGGAAAGGATAGCGTTAATGTCCGAATAAGACGCTCCGCTGTAACTGTCGCTCAGAACCTCGTACTCCATCGTTCCGGATAACCAACCGTCGACGGAGGTAATGGATGTTTTGACCTTTCTGACCGTTTCTGACATCTCCGTCCTCCTTAACTCAGCATCGCGAACTGAACTTCACCCTGATCCCTGGCGAACTCGTCGAATTTATTCGAGTAGTCACGGAAGAGGTCCACGAAAGAAGCGAGATTGTTCTCGATCTTATCAACCCGATCTTTGTTCTGTCCGGCGATAATCGAATACATTTCCTGACTGCCGGCGGTCACGCTTTTCGCCATAGGCGCTTCCTTGGCACGATCCTCAACACGCTTTAAATCAGGTGATTTATCTGATTCAAAGTCTTCCGGAAAGAACTTTTTATAGAGGAGATCTTTCATTTTTTGGGCCTCGTCTTTGGTGATGAGTTTGTCTTTGAGACCCTCATCGACCTTTTGGATCTGCTCTTTGTACTTCTCCATCGGTGTTTTAATCTCATCCAAAAGGGAGTTTAGGCCAAGCGACTGCATCTTCTGCTGCCTTAAATCATCAGCGTACTTCTTTTTGAGTGCCGTTTCTTCTTTTTCTGAGATCACCCCGGCCCGGCGTGCCTCCTCCGCTCGCTTTGTCGCCTCTTCGTATTTCTGCTGCGATGTCTTCATCGATGCCAGCGAGGAAACAACATCGGAGTACATATCCTGCGCGGTCTTCTTCTTAATCGCGGCGTATTCCCGATCGGTGATCACCCCGGCCTTGTGTGCTTCCGTGGCTTCTCGTATCACCTCGTTATACTTCTCCTGCGCCGTCTTCGTCCCTTCCAGCACGGAGAATACCTGCGAGTACAGTTCTTTCGCGTACTGTTTTTGGAGCTCTGAACACTGATTCGCGGTGATGACACCTTCCCGCAAAGCGTCGTTGGCCCGTTGTATCTCTTCGTTATACTTCTCTTGTGCGGACTTCGTTTCCTCCAATTTGCCGAGAACGTCAGAAAATGTCTCTTCGGCGTACTTTTTCTTCAGTTTTGTGCACTGTTCCTCGGTGATGAACCCCTCTTGAAGCGCCTGGTCCGCTTTTTTGAGCGATTCACGGTACTGCTCCATCGGCGTTATTATCGATTTCAGCATCGAGTCGACACCGAGATCCTGCTTTCTGTCTTGTTCCGGCTCATCTTTTGTCAGGCCGGTAGATTCTTTAAGCTTTTCTTTAATCTTCTCGCTCTGCTCTAACGTGATATAACCCTTTTCGAGGGCAGTGGCGACTTTCTCCAGTGCCTCGTTGTATCTCTCGGTCGGCGTTTTTATCGACTCCAGCATGGAATCGACACCGAGATCTTGACGATCTTTCTGATTAAACGCTTCTTTCGCTCGATCAATCGCTTTTGTCATCTCCTCATGAGACAGTTCGTTCTTCTTTGCCGCCTCTGTAATTTTCTCGACCGTCTCTTCGTAGGTCAGAGCGTGATTCTTTGCTTCCTCAAAGTATTTTGCGATGTCTTTATCCAGTTCGTTAATCTTGGCTTCTTTGATTCTCTCTGTCATAGAGGCCATTGCTTCATCTAGTTTATCTAGAACTCGGGCAATATTCTCATCGTCAACATCGCATCGTTCAAGAATTACTTTTTTGTATGCTTCGTATGCGTCAAGCCGTTCTTGAAGAGCGACACTTTCCTTTTTTGGAAGATCTTGTTCGATGATGCTATAGAGTTGATCTGCTAATTGTTTTTGAGCTTCTTCGAGTTTTTGAGCAGCTTCTTTTCTATTACCACCTATATGATTACTCACGGTCTCAAGCCCCAGACCAACACCCGCTATCCCCGCGCCGGCAACCGCACCTACACCAGTCCATCCCAACGCGGCCGTTACACCGACTCCCACTGCTGTAAGAGCAATCGCTCCGCCTGTCAATATCTTTTGCGCAATACTCCCCTTCTTAGATGCGGCGTCCAGTAAATCTATATTGTCGATTAACTGATTGGCCTGATCTTTCATTGATATTTTTAATTGGGCTCCTGCACTCGCAAATGATTTCTGAAAGGCGTCTGACCTATTTTTTACAGACTCATAAGCCATCGTGGTTTTATCTAACGCATCGACTACCCCCTCAAGTGAAACGATATTATCTGCTATACGGTCGCCAAAAGCTTCCATCGCAACTACTATAACAGAGGCGATCCCTGCCGATAGTGCGATATAGTTAGTTGTCAGCAAATTCACCAACGCCTGTTTTTTCCCTACAGCGTCAATCTGTGCCTTAATCGCGTTAAAAACCTTCCCGGCACGCTGTATTTCGTTTATCGAAGTAATAAAAAGGTTCGTTTTCGCCTGGATGTCTCCAAAAGCTTTGGCCACTTCGCCTAAAGGGCCGCCAATCTCTGAAAACATCTTAAACGATATTGTCGCCTTGGTACTGCTATCGGCGAGTTGGCTTATTAATTGGCCGAGACTATCGATTTCCCCGACAGTATTACCTGCCGCATCACGCAGGAGACCAAATTCGTCTCTATACATCCTTAGGGCTTGTTGCGTCTTAGTCATCCCCTCCATAAGTTGACCATTGGCATTACGCAATCTTCCTAGCTCATCGATATAGTTCCCTACTCTAATCGATGCTTGTGACAGGCCTCCAACGAACTTCCCTTGCGCGTTGACAAGGCGACCATACTCGTCATAACCGACCTTGAGCTCTTTCATGCTCTTCGAAAGCTTGGCGTCCAGTTCTGAAGAGTTCACTTTCAGAGTAATGTTAGTCTCTGGCATTTTCTTCCCTCGTATCAGTCGTCTTCATAAACGCCCTGAGCGATTCCATTTGCTCCCCGCGCTTCTGGAATTCCTCGATATTTGATAGAGTCGGTTGCGGCTCTCTGAACATCATAAAATCCTCAACCGTCATTCCGTCTGTGCTGACGCATTGAAGAGACGCGGCGCGAGCGTCGAAGATGTTCCCTCTGCGCCAATCCAGGGGACCGGAGATATAGTCCATCACCAGCCCCCAGCCGAGCTGTTCGTCCACCGGCATCGCCTCGATCTCAGCGATCGGCCTGCGCAGCAGGTAGGCCAATCGCCAGCGAAGAAGGCGAGTCGGGGACTCGATCAGTTTTTTACGAACGACTCGTCGACCGATTCCGGATTCACCACCATCAGGATGATCCTGGTCACCGGCTCGAAGGAGCATTGATTCAGCTCGGGAACGTTATCCAGCTTAAACAGCGGCTGGCCGTCTTCGCCGACGAGAACCATCACGATCGCCGAGAGAATCGCCTCGGACCGCTCCAGGTCGCTCAAACTTTCGTCGGTGTATTTCCGGAAACAGTCGTTGAACACGAGCCGTTCGCGAACCGTGAGTTCCTTAACGAACGCTTTCGCGTCGTCGGTCCATTCCGTGATATTGACCGGCCGAGTCGGACGATCAGTGATCTTTTTCAGCGTTATACTCACTTTAGTTCCTCTTGGATTTTCTGGTCGATTTCCTGGTTAATGCGATTGATCGCGTCGAGCAGGTCTTTTTTGTGCTGCTCGAACGCCGCTTTGAAGAAGTGGCGGCCTTCCTGCCGGCGGTATCCGGTCGGTACTCCGCCGCGCTTCTTCTTCCCATATACAAGCCGTGATTTTGTTACCCGCTTCACCTGGGAAAGCGCGATATGGTATCCGTGCTCCTGATACCAGGCGTAGAAGGCGGGGGTATTCTTCGGTGCCGAGCGCGGTCCTTTCGGCTGCACGACACCGAAGAGATATCGGCCCTCTTTATAGGTTTTAACCTTCTGCTCGAGATATTTGCTCAGGAGCCAGGACGGCTTCGAAAGCGCGGAGACGGCGTCCCGGCGAATATCACCGGCCACCTTCTCGAGCGCTTCCTTATACCGCTCGGGGAGTTCGTCGCGAATCCGTTTTAGACCGTGATGAAGTCCGTCAAGAAACACGTCCATCCCCACGACCTTAATGACCGGCATATTACTCTCCCTGGCTGGAACTCGAACTGGAACTCGAACTGGAGCTCGGATTCGCGGTCAGCTGGTAGGTAACCGAGAACGTCGGCTTCTGCCGCGCGTTGACCGTGTTTTTGTAGTTCTGGATGATCCCGTAGCCGGTGACCGGATTGGCCGCCGTGGCCGAAGAGCTCGACGTGAAGGTAATCGGGCCCGCGGCGCCGAGCGTCCCGGTAAAGATCCCCTTCCCGCTGATCGTCAGGGTCCCGTATTTCTTCTGAGACGCCTCCAGCCGAACGTAGTCGTCGTTCCGGGCCAGGTCGTTGTTCTCCTCGAACTCCTGAGTCCCCTCGTCGATGTCGTAGGTTTCGACTTCAATGTCCCCGCCTCCGCCGACGGTCGTCGTCAGCCCAGGCGCGGAAACAGTGATTCCTTTCGCAAACGCAATTGCCATAGCGATCTCCTAGATATAATCTACGTGATAGGTTCGAGCGATTTGGTAGTCGCCCGAGAAACGCTGACCGTCGAAGAGGGGAGAATAGTCGATCTCCCCTTCGACCCAAGTATTAATACACGTATCCCTATCGAAGAGGTTGCCCAGCTGTGTCCCGAGCGCCTCGTCGAGCGAATACGCGGTTGTTTTCGACGCGCTGATAATCACCACCAGAATCTTGGCGATATGGTTATCCGCGGCCCCAATGGTGAGTGGTTTCTCCACCGACTGAAGGAGAACGTAGATCTTCGTTTCCCCGAAGAACTCCGAGACACCATCAGGTGAGGTAAAAACGTGATCGGCGGTGACTCCAGCCAACGCACCGGCATTGATCAGCGCGAGGATCTTGGTTTTTACGACTTCGTCGATCTGAATCATAACATCACCCCGTAAATCCTCACACGATCGTTCTCCACTGTGAACTGGCTCGTCGTCACCACACCGCTATAGTCGGTTAGCCGGAACGTCTGATCTGCCGCGACGACGATATCCCCGGCCTTCGGCGTGAAGCCGTTCCCCATTGCCTCACGAAGCTCCGAAAGCGACAGCGTCATCGGCTGCACGCGGCGGGTCTGATAGACTTCGCCGCTAAGGTCAATCACCTCCTGCTGCTCCAGAACCACGTGCACGGCCCCTGTCTGGTCGCCGCGCTTATAGAGCGCTGCGATCTCGAACGCCCGGGCCGCCTGGCCCAGGATCGAGCCGAGCAAGCCGAGCACCGGCGTGGAGGATTCCGGCAACGTGATCACTCGAACGCAGTCCGACCAGGGGGACGTCCGCGAAACGCCGTCCGTCCCGATCGCTCGGGACTGCACATCGTAGGCCGTCCCCGGTATCAGCTCAGTAATCAACGCTGAACCACCTGCGGGCTGAACGGTGTCGCCTATTGTCCAGTTATACGCGCCGTGGACCGTCCATCGCAGCTGAAAGCCGGCAGCCGCGGCGGTGGTCAGGCCCGAGACCGTAATGACCGTGGAGGTCGCGGCCAGCGAGATCGTCGGTGCTGTTAAGAAAGGCGGCAGCACGGCCAGACCTCGGTCGGCGGTGGCGGTATTGCCGGCGGCGTCGCTGGCGGTAAAGACGATTTTATAGTTGCCGATCGGGATAGCGCTGGCCGGAATATCCGTGTCGGCCCCGTCGATGACCAGCGCGGAATCATCGCGGTCGAGAACCTGATAGTGCGGCGTAATCTCCTGATCGTAATCGTCCGTCACAACCAGTCCGTCGAGCAGATCCACCGCCTGGCCGCAGGTCATTTCGATCGGCTCACGGCTGACGAGGACCGTCGGCGCGGTGACATCGAAGTAGTAGTGAACGGCGTCCGACCACTCGCTGTCGAGCGTAAGACCGGAGGTTCCGAGATACTTTGAGCGCAGGTAGGTGTCGCCGGAGAGCCCCGGCAAAACGAACCCGGTCGTCGTCACCGTGGTCGAATTGGCGTCCTCGAACTCAGCGTTGTCGGCGTACTCAATCAGGTAGCCGGAGCAGTAGTCCGGCAGGGTAAACGAGATGGTCGCCTGGCCGATGCCGGTGACTAGCTCAAGGGTCGGTGTCTCCAGCTGGATCGGCTCAAACTCATAAGCCCCGACGTCCACCTTGGTGCCGGAGATACGAGGGTTTCCAGCCAGGTCGGTCTCCGTTTTGAAATCGTAATCATTTGTTCCTGCTTCGATGGCCGGAGAACCGAGCTTCAGCCGGTAGTTGCCGTTGGCCGCGTCGATAAAATACTCATTTTCATTATTTCCGTAGGCGATATTGTTTGTATTCGCTCCGGTCGGCGTGACGTTTATAGATTTGTAGAGCGTATTGCGCAAGTAAAACTTTGGGGCACTATAGACGCCGCTGATCACACCGATTGTTGCGTTGAGGACAGATCTATCTTGGTTTACGTAATGCGAGTAGTCATTGACGTTCGCGCCAGTCCTATTGCCGTACAGCAGCGAACTGTATAGAGAACTCGAACACGAGCCACCACCCGGACTACCCGACTGATTATCGGTGACGACACAACGAGTGAGTGTACCAGAATATGCGCCGCCACCGTAGCCCACGGCGGTATTGCGGCTAATAAAACAGTTGACGCCCGACAAACCAGCGCCGCCGCCGCCGTTGCCGTTAGTTGAGTTGTCCGTAATCACACAGTCGGTTAGTGTTCCCCCATAAGAACCTCCTCCCTGCTGAGTTGCGGAATTATATGTAATCTCACAGTTTGTAATCGTCCCGCCGTTCGTCCCTCCGCCGCAGCCGCTGTTGGCGGTACTTGTAGTTGGCCCGAGGCACTTATTGCGTGTGACGAGACAGCTCGTGAGATTTGTACTGTTCGTCCCGCCGCCGTTCTGAGCGGCGGTATTGTCCGTAAATATACAGTTATACGCGGAACCACCGGAGGCGCCGCCGCCGTGATTACCGTAGTTATTACAGACGGTACAGCTGATAAGCGTGCACGTATGGAATCCGCCGCCGTTGCCCGACGCGGTATTGCCGGTCAACGTGCTGTTCGTGATACAGCTGTTATTCCCCGCGCCGCCTCCGGTCGAACCGGCCATACAGTTAGAGATAATGCAGTTATTGACGGCACCGGAATTAACAGCGCCGTTCGCTCCGGTCGACAAACAAGAGGTAAAGACGGTATCGTTTATCGTCGCCGCCGCCGCGCATCCGTTAGATGACTGGTTGCCGGTAAACAGGCATCCGCCTATACTGACATAGTAAATACTTCCGTTGGTGTGCGTGGTAATCGCGTCCTCGACCACGCAGTCGGAAAGAAAGCCGTACTGAACAATCGGGTTCCCCGCGCTGTTGCCGGTGAACTTCAGGAAGCGATAATCCGCGTAGGACAGCTGGAGACATTTATTCTGACTGCCCGGCTGAATGACTGTCCGGCTCGATAGTCCGCCGACGATGAAAAATCTCTTAGTGGTATTGGTAATAGCGGTATTGAGCGTAATCTCCGAGACCTTCAGTATGATCTTCGTGCACTCTCCGGTCGCGTCGTTAATCGCTTTACGTAGCGTTCCGTCACCGGAATCCGCGCCGCTGGTGACCTCAACTATATTTGTCACCGCGACTGTCGTGGCGGAAACCACCTCCGACCATACCGAACACTTATCTATATCGACTTGGCAGACCTGAACGTAATAGGTTGTCCCCGGCTCAAGACACATTAAAGTCGCCGTACCGTCTTTACTTCCGATGCACTTCGGATCGGCGTTCTCAAGACCGGCGGCCGACGTCGCTATCTTATATCGGTACTCTTTGTACTCTGTAAGTCCGGTGATTCTAAGCGTGGTACAGCTCGACGCGACCAGTCCGATCTGCGGCGCGGTCATCGTATTGTCGACAATCGTTCCGGTTACGATACTCGTCTCGGTGGTCCAGTCGGACGAAACCACATCTACATCGTCGCCCAAAGCGCGCACAGAGATATAGTAGGTAGATCGAGGAAGCAGCCGGTCGAACTCCACCACGCCGTCGACCGGCGTCACCTGGAACACAGGAAGACCGCCTGAGAGCGTACCGACCTTGACCTGATAGCCCGTGGCGTTGGCGACGGACAGCCCGGAGATACGGATCTTCGTGCGGTCAAAGACCTCGGCGGTAATGGTTGGTGTAGGCAGCTGGCTGGCACTCATTTAACCACCTTTCGCGGCTTAACCTCATCGGCTTCGAGTTTCACGATGCGAACTTCATGATTGTCGAGTCGTGCGTCGTGTTCTGCCAGGAGATTGTCGTGCTTCACGTCGGCCTTCTCGTTTTCGTCGATTTTCACGTTCACCGCCCCGACCGAGACGGCCAGGTCTTTAATCTGTTGCGACTGCGCCAAGATCGTATCCCCGGCGATTTTTCTAATCGTCCACACGGCGGTTAGGCAGAGCAGTCCAAAGATCGCCACCACCCCGAGAATCACCCCGATCAGCCCATGACCACCAAGCACGCGGATAAGTTCGACGTATCCATCCGAGACCTCAGTTTGACCGAAAACTATCATCGTTGTCCCTCCTAGATCCGCGGCAGTTGGAACGTATTGGCCAGCACGTCGGCGATCGGCTCGCCTTCGGCGTAGACCGCCAAGGGGTAACCGTAGGCGGCCATATCGCGGCAGTACTTCTCCAGCTCGCGTCGAGTGATCCACGCTCCGCTGGCCGGCTCGTTCGGCGTCGATCCGTAGCGGTCCCCGTGCGAGTTTTGATTCCAGATATATTCCTCGCGGCCGATTTTCTGGTACCCGAAGAACGCCTGGGCATGTCCCCCGCGGGCGAATGCGCTCATCACCCGCAGGCCGCTGCCGTCCGTGGCGGCGGCCGTTGGGTAGATGCCGGAACCGAAGCAGATCGCTCCGAGCCCCCGGCATACCGCGAAGATCCGTTCGACGTAGTCGCCTTCGATCGAGACGAGCCCCGCCTGGTGTTTTTTCGCCGCCGGTTCCTTTGCCAGGCCGTCGCGCGTCACCTCAATATTGTTCTCGCCCACCTCGCTGACCGGGAACATGCCTCGGACGTTGATTTCGTCGGCGACCGTGAGGAGATCGAGCCCTCCGGCGTAGTTCCCGCCGCGGCCCAAGAAGTAGTTGTAAATCGGATTGACGGAATCAAAGTATATCGGGGCCCCGAGGGCGATTGAAATCAACTCGGCCGCCTGGAATGCGTGGGCCGCGCCATGGAGCGAGCAGCTGGGCCGATTGCCTTGATTCCAGCAGAGGATCGAGCTTTTCTTGCGGTCGTGCGGCAGCGCCCCGAAGATCTTCCACGGCAAGAGGGAGAACCCGGCCCGTTCGTACTTCTCGCGCAGCTCGGATCGCTCGGCCAGCGCCGCCTCGAAGTCGGACGACCAGCGCAGCGACGGCATCGTATCATACGCCGCCCACGCGTAGTCGATCCGGTACGCCGGCGCCGCGGCGAGCTTCTCCGCCTGGCGCTTTCTGCGTTCGGTGCTTAGTGTTTCGAGTCCGAGGCCGGGAGCTTCCATGATTCTATTCTTTCTCTCAGCTGGTTAA
>JAFRFG010000005.1 GCA_017434455.1 Thermoguttaceae bacterium
ACCAGGCGCGGTCGCGATTGACCAGCGACAGAACATCGCCGGCGTAAATCCCCGTCCCCGCCGCGTCGAGGTAACTCCAGTCACAGGTGCCGTTCCCCGCGACGGTCTGAATCCCCCGCTGCTGCCGCCATTGGCAGTGGAAGTAGAGCGAATCGTCGCGCCAGGGGCGGTTTTCTGCGACAACGCTCCCGGTGAGGGTCACCGTCTCGGGCCCCCGGTTGATCAGTGTGATCACCGCACGGTCCTTATACGGCATCCGCCAGCGGCTGACCATTGTTCCGTCACTGCTGACCGTGGTGTACCAGGTCTGGTAAGGGTTCACCCCAACGCCGCTGCCGAAGAAATCCCCCATCGGGACACAGACCGTCTCGCGCCCGTCGAACCTCATCGAAATAACCAGCGATCGCAGCGCCTGAACCACCTTCGGGTCGGCCGGGTCGGCGATGTCTCCCACCGTGAGCTTTGCCGTCACCTCGGTGAAACACCCCGGACCGCGGAACGGTTCGAAGATCATGTTCTGGCCCGGAAGCAGAGTAACGGTTCCCTCTTGAGGCGTACCGGCGCGGTTAAACGCTTTGGCCGGATCGGCCAGCGCGGCGTTAGTCTGGGCGATTTTCTCGGCGGCCGCCGCCAGGGCGCCGGCCGAGAACGACTCGACCTCGGTGCCGTCGGCGTAGGTCCGATAGTTGATTTGGTAGTAGAAGGCCGGCTGTGTGTCGATCTTATCGCACGTCACCTTAATGCTCTTGGCGTAGGGGATCGGCAGGTAGAGGTTCCGCCCACTCGAGGTCGCCTGCGACAGCGGCTCGCCGGCTAAAAGCGCCCCGCCGATGACCTGATCGCTCGGGCCGGCGACGACCGGTTCCTCGGCCCCGTCGATGTAGAAGTAGAGGTTGTTCACATACCGCGGCGCGGTGATCCAAAAACGAACGATCGCCCCCGGGCCGGCGGCGTCCATCAGAACCCACTCTTTGCGGACCGCCCCGTCGGGGAGGGTCCGCTCTTCCTGACGGAGGAACTGCGAGCAGTCGTTATTGGCGAACCACCCCTCCTCGGGCGAGACCGAAGCGCGGTCGTAGCTGCTCGCCTGGCGGCAGGTGTACCACGCGTCCGGAACGTGGGTGATCGTCGAGCGGTCGAGCATCTCGGTCAGAAGCGACGGCAGCGAGACGGCCGCTTTTTCCTCGGCGCGCGCGCCGGCCGAAACCGCGCAGAGAACCGCCAAAACGGCACAAAGCAATGTTTTATATAAAGTTCTAACGGAAACACTCATCGCGCACTCCTTCCTTACGTATCGCTTAGCATCTTTGGGGAATCGTTATCGTTTCAGCGCCCTTGGCGGCGCTGGTGGAGGTAATTTCGGCATTCGGTCAAAAAAACCTGGTTCGCCTCGTTCTTGTAGTCGGCGTAGGTCCAGGGGAGCGCCTGCCAGCGCTTTTGGGAATAAGAGAGGGTGATCTCGGCGAAGATCCCGTCGCGCAGATAGATCCGATGGCCGTGATCTTTGGTCGAGGCGAGAACAAACTTGCCCAGGTCGATGTAGCCGGGATCGAGGTTCAGCGGCCGTTCGGGGAACGGCTCGCTTGGGTATTCGGCGCGCAGACGCTCGGCGGCGCGCTCTTCCCAGAGGTTGGTTTCGCGCTTGATGTCGGCCAGCTCCCCCGGGTCGATCAGATTCTCAAACGACCAGAAGCGCTTCACCAGCGCGCTGCCCATCTGGCTTTGATAGTAGCCGGTGTAGTCGTCGACAAAGTACGGGGCGCTTTCGCTTCGGATCGGGCCGAAACGCCCTTCGGCCGCGGCCCGGCCAAGGGCCAGCGACCGCTCATCGCGCGAGAACGCCGCGAGGAACAGCAGCACCGGAAGCGGCTCTTTGATCTGGCCCATCTGTCACGCCCTAAAACAAAACCGCGCGAGGGGAAGGAATCACTCCTCTTCGTTTTCGCGGGGGTCTTCGATAAACAGCTCGCTGCGCTTTTTAACCAAAGCGCGCTCGTACTCTTTCTCTTGCTCTTCGTTCAAAAGCGAATCCCTCCGCTTGGACGAACCGCCGACCAGCAGGATGGTCACCGCCAGGAACGCGAAGAACGCCGCCCAGCTGATCACCCAGATCGGCTCTTTTTCCTCTTTGATGACCTCATCGGCGCGCAGCGGCGCCGCGGCGGCGAAGAAGAGCAGCACCGTCCAAAGGACCGTCTTGAAACGAAGAAGGAATCGGCGGAACATAGCGTTATTACCTTTCGTATTTCATCGCGCCGAGTTCCTCGAGGATCGCCACCGAGGCCTCGATCCCCCGATAGAACGACTCCAGCGCGTAATGTTCGTTGGGTGAGTGAATGGCGTCTTCCTCGACGCCGAAACCGGCCAGGATAACGTCGGCCCCCAGCGCCGAGGCAAGCGTCGAGACGACCGGGATCGACCCGCCGTCGCGGATAAACAGGGGCGCTTTCCCGAAGACGCGCTCGATTCCCCGAGCCGCCGCCTGAATGAATGGGCTGTCGAGCGGGACCAAAAAGCCCGAGGACATCTGCGAGCCGGTGATCGTCATCTCGACCCCGGGCCAGAGCTGCTCGGCCAGGTAGGCGCGCAGATTCTCGAAGAGCTGAGCGGGATTCTGGTTGGGGACCATGCGGAAGGTCAGTTTCGCCGAGGCGGTCGACGGGATGATCGTCTTCCCCCCTTCCCCCTGATAGCCGCTGGTCAGCCCGTTGATATCGAAGGTCGGCCGCGCGCCGCGCCGCTCCAGGACGGTAAACTGCGGTTCGCCGAACGACTGCTTCAGGCCGATCTCGGCGTAGGCGCTCTTCTCGTCGAACGGCCGCATCGCGAACGCCTCGCGGTCGGCCTCGGTGAGCGTCACGACATCGTCGTAAAAACCGGGAACTTGGATCTTTCCGTTTCGGTCGATCAGTTTTCCCAGCAGCGCGCACAGCGCCACCGCCGGATTGAGGACCGAACCGCCGTAGAGCCCCGAGTGCAGATCGTGCGACGGGCCGGTGAGCTTGATCTCGCAGCCGAGGATCCCCCGCAGGCCGTTGGTGATCGCCGGGGTATCGGGCCCCGCCATATCGGTATCGCTCACCAAAATCGCGTCGGCGGCGAGGGTCGCGCGTCCTTCTTCGCTTTGGAGATAGCTCTCCAGCGACATGCTGCCGATTTCTTCTTCCCCCTCGTAGACGAACTTCAGACAGACGGGAAGCTCGCCGCGGGCCGCGAGGATCGACTCGGCGGCGAACAGGTGGGCGAGCGACTGCCCTTTATCGTCGTCGGCGCCGCGGCAGAAGACATTTCCGCCGCGGATCGTCGGCTCGAACGGCTCGGACTTCCACTGGTCGAGCGGATCGACCGGCTGAACATCGTAGTGGCCGTAGACGAGGATCGTCGGCCGGCCGGGAATCTCGGGCGAGGAGGCGACCACCAGCGGGTTCCCCCCGGTGGGGACCAGCCGCGCGGCCAGTCCGGCGGAAGAAAGCCGGTTTCTCAGCCACTCGGCCATGCGGCGCATATCGTCTTTGTGCTCGCTCAGGGCGCTGACGCTCGGGATCCGCAGCGCCTCGAACCAGCCCGCCAGAAAATTCTCTTTGTTTCGGGCAATATACTCTTGGGGAGTGTTTTTCTCGGTCATGGGAAGACGTTCCTATAAAAAAACCGTTCTCGTCGTATAATAGTTTACAAAACCCCGGGGGGGAGAACAAGGTATTCCCCGCCCCGCGGCAGGAGAGTTTTAAGAACCCGCGGCGTTTTAAAACCCGCCCAAAATTCGGGAACCCGTGATATGTCCGGCGAATCGCTTCACGCCGAAATCATCTCGATCGGCGACGAACTGACGATCGGAAAAATTGTCGATACCAACTCCGCCTGGCTAAGTCAAAAGCTCACCGACCTGGGGGTCGAGGTTCTGTGGCACAGCACCGTCGGCGACTCGATGGAGGCGCTCATGTCGGTCCTGAGGATCGCCTGCGCCCGCGCCGAGATCGTTCTGGTCACCGGCGGGCTCGGCCCGACCGAGGACGACCTCACCCGCGAGGCGATCGCCCGGGCCGCCGGGGTCGAGCTGGTCTACGATCCGGCTTCGTTCGAGCATGTCGAGACCCTCTTTAAGCGGCGCAATCGCCCGATGCCCGAGTCGAACAAGGTCCAGGCGTATTTCCCCGCCGGGTCCGAGGTGATCAATAACCCGCACGGGACGGCGAACGGCTTTTCGCTGTGTATTCCCCGCTCCCCTCATGGGGGGGACTACGCCTTTTTGGCCGCCTTCCCCGGCGTCCCCGCCGAGATGCGCGAAATGTGGAACGCCGCCGGCGCCGAAAAGGTCAACCAGCAGATCGAGCGGCGCATCGGTGAGAAAAGATATATCCTCACCCGGTCGATCCACTGCTTCGGCCCCGGCGAGAGCTTCGTCGAGTCGAAACTCCCCCACCTGGTCGACCGCCGTCACGTCCCGCGCGTCGGGATCACCGCCTCGGCGGGGATCATCACGCTGCGGATCTGCGCCATCGCTCCCTCGCCGCAGGAGTGCCGGCGCCAGGTCGAGGAGACCGCGAAAATTATCTACGACAGTCTCGGCGAGGTGATCTTCGGCGAGGACGACGACACCATCCCCTCGGTCGTGTGCGCCGCGCTGGAGCGCCAAGGGAAAAAGCTCGCCGTGATCGAGTGGGGAACCCGCGGCTGCCTGGCCAAGGCGATCGGCCCGGAGGTCTTCGCCGGCGGTCTGGTCGCCTCGTCGAAACAAAGCGCCGCCGCAGCGCTCGGCCTGGATGAGGACGCCGACTTTCCGGCGATCTTAAAGGCCTGCGCCGAAAGATTCGGCGCCGAGCGCGTCGCCGCCGTCGGCCCCTACCCCGCCGACGGTCAGGTCGACAGCCAGGCGCAGCCGCAGGTGGAGGTCTGCGCCTGGGACGCGGAAGGGGGTTTTAAAAGCCAATCGTACGTCTTCGGCCTCCACCCGTCGATCATCGATAATCTCTTTGTCTGCCGGGCGCTGATGCTGCTGCGGGAATAGCACAAGTGTTTCGGCGCGGAGGTATAAAAAAAGGGGCTCTTTAAGCCCCTTTTTTATCTTTCCGGCCCCTGCGCCACGGCGAACGCCACGGCGTGGTTTTTGCCGTGCGAGACGCTCAGCAGCACTTCGGTGACGCCCAGCTCTTCGGCGCGGCGCGCCGCCCCGCCGCTCAGCGCGACACTCACCGCGCCGCTGGGAAGCTTCACCACCTCGACATCGGTCCAGGCGATTCCGACCGACCAGCCGGTTCCCAGCGCCTTGAGAACCGCCTCTTTGGCCGCCCATCGGGCGGCGTAGCGCTCGGGGGCCGCCGCGCCGCGGCCGCAGTAGCTCTGTTCGGCGGGGGTATAGACCCGGTCAAGAAAATGCCGAGCGTGGCGCTCGACCATCCGCTCGATCCGGTCGATTTCGGTGATATCGGTACCGATGCCGATCACACGCACGCCACGCTCCGAAGGGGAAAAGATGTTTTTTATTTTTTCAGTCGGTGAACCGACGGGCGATCAGCGAGGCGTCCTGCCCGCCGAAGCCGAAGTTGTTGCTCATGATCACGTCGCACTTCGCCTCGCGCGGTTTGTTCGGGACATAGTCCAGATCGCAGTTCGGATCGGGGGTCTCGTAGTTGATCGTCGGCGGGAGGATATTATCGCGGATCGCCAACAGCGAGTAGATCAGCTCGGTGGCGCCGCTGGCGGCGATCAGGTGGCCGGTAATACTCTTGGTACTCGAGACCGGGACCTTGTAGGCGTAGTCGCCGAAGGTCTTCTTGATCGCCAGGGTCTCGACGCGGTCGTTCAAGCTGGTGCTCGTCCCGTGGGCGTTGATGTAGTCGACATCTTCGGGGGCGATCCCCGCGTTTTGCAGCGCCATCGTCATGCAGCTGGCCGCGCCGCGCCCCTCGGGGTGAATATCGGTGATGCGGTAGGCGTCGGAGGTGCAGCCGTAGCCGATCATCTCGCCGTAGATCCGCGCGCCGCGCTTCTTGGCGTGCTCCAGTTCCTCCAGCACAAGCATCCCCGCCCCTTCGCCGATGACGAAACCGTCGCGGTCCTTGTCGAACGGGCGGCTGGCGCGCTCGGGCTCGTCGTTGCGCTTCGACAGCGCGGTGAGCAGGTTGAACCCCGTCACGCCGAACGGGTGGATCATCGAGTGGGCACCGCCGGAAAGCATAATGTCGACATCGTCGCGGCGGATCAGCTCGACCGCTTCCCCGACGGCCTGGGCGCTGGCGGCGCAGGCGGTCAGGCAGTTGATGCACGGCCCGCAGGCGCCGAACATCGCGGAAAGGTGCGCCGAGGGAAGATTCGGCTCCTGCTCGATCTCTTGGATCGGGTTGAGGATCTCCAGCCCCTTGGCGATGAAACGGGCGCTGTCGATCGTCTTGTCGTCGTTCATCCCGGCGGTCACCAGCTGGGTGAAGTGCGAGAAGTTCTGCTCCCCTTCCCCGGCGCCGGTATAGACCCCGAAGCGCTCGTGATCGAACTGGGCGTCAAGCAGTCCCGAGTCTTTCATCGCCTTATAGCCCGCGCCGACGGCGAACTTGGTGTGGCGGTCCTGATTTTTCCAGTCGTCGGGATTCTCGCCGATATCGGCGATGCTCCAGTTTTTGACCTCGGCGGCGATCTGAGTGGGGAAATTCGACGCGTCGAACAGGGTAATGCGGGCGACTCCCGATTTCCCTTCCAGAATATTCTTCCAGACGGTTTCGACATCGGAACCGACCGGGGTGACCATTCCGATACCAGTAACAACAACCCGTCGTCTCATGAGCGGAACTCTCTAAGGTAATGAATGATTCGTTCTAAAGATGGCGCGGCGCCCCCGGCGCTGGTTTTTCACGCCGACGGCGCGCCGGTGACGCCAAAAGGGGAGATAACGCCGAGCAAGTTATTTCTTGAGCGTCCTCGGATCGACCAGCGGATTGCCGTCGGCGTCGACACCGACGTCGTAGACGCCGAAACCGCGGATAAGGTCCTGCAGGTCTTCCGGGCCGTAGAGCTCTTTGCTCTCGAACCCCTCTCCCAGGTGGGCAAAGACCAACGTCCCGGTACCGATCTGTTTGTTGTTCTTCATCACCGAGACCGAGACCATCGACCCTTCATCGTGAATATAATCGACCTCGACGTCGTAGTAAAGGACATCCCCGGGAACCTGCTCGGTGGTGGTGAGCTTCAGAGTAGGGACCTTGCCGAGGATGACTTTCTTCTCGAAGTTCTTCGCCTCGTGAATCAGCAGCCCCGCCGTCTGAGCCAGCCCCTCGATCATGAGGGACATCGGCATCACCGGATGATACGGGTAATGATCTTGCAGATGCTCCTCGGCACGGGTAATGACCTTCACCGATCTTGCCCGCTTGCCGCTGACGAACTCTTCGTAACGGTCAATCCAGTACCAGTTCATACGATTCTCTGCCTAGTTTATTCTGAAACGGCTGCCCGCTCACCAAAACCGAGCGCCCACAAACGCGGGCGCGCGAAAAACGCGAGCGAACAGCCGAAAAGCGTCTTTTTGCGAGGTCCGGCGCTCTTACTGAGCGTTGACCTTCGTGTCAACGATGTGAACCAAGTCTTTGACCGTCAGGACCTTCGCGAGGTTCTGGACGACGGGGTTCTTGGCGAACGCGTCGAGGTTGGCGTACGGGAGGGCCTTGCGGAGCATCTCCATACCGGCCTCGGTGAGTTTCCCTTCCTGAACGTAAGCCGGGTCGTTCAGAGCGTCGACGGGGACCAGCTCGGAACGGTCGATTTTGATCTCAAAGGCCTTTTCGAGCTGGAACACGATGTCCAGAAGGTCAATCGACTCGGCGCCGAGGTCGTCGACCAGGGTCGATTCGAGCTCGACTTCGTCATCGTCGACCGCCAGCGCGTCGACCAGAACACCGCGGACTTTTTCGAAAATTTCGTCTTGAGAAAGTGCCATCTATTCCATCCTCTATGGTAAAAAGGTTAGGTGTTTTCTTTTGACCGGGTTAAAACCGGAGGAAGAACCCACGTTGCCGGGCGAAAGCCCCCAAGAGCTCCGCCATCATACTCATGTTGTTAAATCGCCGCCGCGCGGCCTTGCTCACTTCTGGGAGGGTCTCTCCCAAAGAAGATCGAGGCGGTCTTTCAGGCAGGCGATCATCTTCTGATCGGCGACCGCCTGGTGCGGACGGGTATCGGCCAGATTGTACTTGCACAGCGTCAAGATCGCGCGCACGCGCGCCTTGCCGCCGATCGCTCCCTCGGCCTTGAAAGTCGCGGTTTTTTCGTCTTGCGCGGTGAGCGTCGCGGTGACGGTCATCGTCTGACCCGGCTGGAGGAATTGCCCGAACTTGACGTTCTTGACCTCCTGCAGGAGGACCATACTGTGCGCGAAGTTCTCGGTCACCCGAACCAGCCAGGCACAGCTTTGGGTCATCGCCTCGATCATCAAGACGCCGGGCATCACCGGGAACTTCGGGAAGTGGTCCTGGAGATACTCTTCGGCCATCGATAACGACTTCGTCGCGACGATCTTCTCCCCGGGTACCAGCGAGGTGATCTTGTCAATTAACGAAAAATACATCGGCCTATCGTTCCCTTAAGATAACGCTCATCCTCACGCGGACCGAAAAACAGCCCCGGATGCCCTAAAGCCAACTAACGCCCTAAAAGCTATGGACGCCCTAGAGCTGTTTTTGGCCCTGGTATCGGCAAGAAGCCGCGAAAACTTCGACACTTCCCGCTTGCTTGACTATTCTATCGAAATCCCGTTAAACCGACAATACAGAAAAATTCGCTTATTTTCCGTGTCTTACCGAAACGTTATAACCGTTAAACCCCGCCCAGCCGAAAGTACCCCTCTCGGCTGGGAACGGGAAACGTCAAGCACTCAAACCGCCAAGGTTCAGAAGCGGATCACGGACCGATGCTGGGCGGGTTGCTCATGAAGAAGTCGCGAGGACCGCGGGTGACGGTATTCCCCTCCAGAGGATTCCCCTTATAGGGGTTGATTCCCTCGTAGGGGTTCACTTGGCTCTGATACCGGCGCTCCGCCCACCGGGCCGCCAGACCGCCGCCGAAACCAACACCGCCGAAGCGGCCGCCGAGGACCGGCAGGCCCGCACGGGCGAAGCCGAAGCTCGGAACGGGAATGCCCACACCGCCCTGATAGTAGACGTTCGAGTCGGTGTACAGCGGGGTGTTTTGATACTCTTGGGCGACACGGCCGCCGAGGGAACCGCCGGAGGTGACCACCTCGGGGCACTCCTGGTACACATAGCCGTACTGAGCGCTGGCGCGCTGGCAGCCGAAGGCCACAACCGCGACGACCGCGAGAAGAAGCGTTTTGTGCATCTTTAGATACCTTCCTCCCCCCAATGGCCGCGCGGGCGGCCTTAGAGGTCTGAACGAAATTTAGCCGGTTAGGTACGCGGCAGCCCCCCTATGCGCGGGGACGCCGGCATTTCAATGACTCAGAAAAATAATCGACACGGTAAAATAGTCGAGTTGATGAATTTTCGAGAAAAGTCTTTGTTTGGGGGGACTTTCTTTGGATTGAACCGAATATTTCCCCTAAAGATACCCCCGCGCGCCATCGAAAGAGCCCGACGAGATCACTCCCCGTCGAAGCTCATGACCGAACAGACGCTGAGCCCCTCCAGGCGGGCGCGGCCGGCTAAGGCGGGAAGCTCGATGACGAACTGGGCCCCGACGGCCGCCGCGCCGAGGGACTCGATCAGCCGGCGGACCGCGGCGATCGTTCCGCCGGTCGCCAAAAGGTCGTCGACGATCAGAACCCGATCGTTCGGGAGGATCGAGCCGCGATGGATCTGGAGAGTGTCTTCCCCGTACTCGAGCTGGTACGAGACCGACTCGGTTTGACCGGGGAGCTTCCCCGGCTTGCGGACCAGCACCAGCCCCACCCCGAGGGCAGCGGCCAGCGGCGCGCCGAAGACGAACCCGCGCGCCTCGGGGGCGGCGATCTTATCGATCGGGCCGAAGTCTTTGGCCGCGGCGGCCAGCTCGTCGATCGTTCTTCGGAAAGCGGGGCCGTTTTCGATCAGCGTGGTGATATCGCGAAAGATAACCCCCGGCTTCGGAAAATCGGGGATCGATCGGACATACTCTTTGAGCGGTTTGTCTTCGAGCGGTTTCATTGACGGCACAGCTCCGCGGAGAGGTTCGGGGACTGAGGGTCGGACGCGCGATCCGCCGGATCCAGAATCTCATCGATCTTGGCGGCGACCGCCCTGCGGACCTCTTCGGCGCAGCGGGTGTAGTCGGCGCGGGTACCGCCGACCGGGTCGCTGATCCCCTCCAGCACCGTGGCCCGATCGCGGTGCCCCGGCCACATGTCGATGATGACGTTCAGGTGCGAGTGGCTCACCACGCAGATCAAGTCGGCGCAGCGCAGAAGGTATTCGCTCAGCGGCTGACTGCGATGATCGTCCAGAGAAAGGCCGAGCTCCGAGATCACCTCGCGGGCCGCCCGAGGCGTGGCGCTGCCCGGATTGGCCGAGGTTCCGGCCGACATCACGACGTAGCCGCGGCGCGGCAGATCGTCGACCGAGCAGCCGAGCCGTTTGGCAAGCATATCGGCGCAGATCACCTCGGCCATCGGGCTGCGGCAGGTATTGCCGGTGCAGACGAACAGAATCATCTTGGCGGTGAGCCGCTCGATCTTCTCTTTCGTCAGAACCCCCTCGCGGAGAACCTTGCAGCCGGAATCGGCCACCGAGACGACCGTCGACGGAACACGGAAACGGGCCGTTCCGGCGTCGAGGATCAGATCGGGGGCGTCTCCCAGGCCGACCATCGCCTCGTCGGCACAGACCGCCGGGGGATTTCCCGAGAGATTGGCGCTGGTGAGGATGACCGGCTCCCCCACTTCCTGAAGGATCTTGAGAACCACCGGCTGATCGGGAACCCGAAAACCGGTCGAGCCGCACGGCATCACCGCCTGACGGCAAAGCTCCGGCAGCCGGGCGATGGGGGAATCGTTCGAGGAGGTATCGGCGACGATCGTCACCGGCCCGGGCCAGCAGCGGCGCGCCAGGCGCTCGCCGATCGTCCCCAGGTTGGGGACCAGGCGCTTGAGCGCCGGACAGCCCGAAATCGCGACCGGAAGGGCATGCCCGCTTCGGCGCCCCTTGGCGCTGATAAGACGGTGAACCGCGTCTTGAGAAGAAGCCAAACAGCCGAGTCCGTAGACGGTCTCGGTCGGAAAAACGACCAGCTCGCCGCGCCGAAGCGCGTCGACGGTCTGGGGAACGACGGTCTGGTCAGGGACGGTATCCAAACGGAGTATCTTCGATGCCATCGGGCCTTTCTCCTTTCCGGGGAAATCGGGCACCAGGGAAGCGGCGTTTCACCCTGGAAAGAGACAAAAAACCGTTCTTGCCCGCAGCGGGCAAGAACGGTTCGAAGGGTGGTCGAAGGGGCTCGAACCCTCGACCTTCGGAGCCACAATCCGATGCTCTCCCAACTGAGCTACGACCACCGTGAGCGCCGAAGAGGGCAGACAAAACGCCCGCGCCTCTTTCTTGAGCGGCTCTATTTTATGCCAATCGACCCGAAGGTCAAGCGGGGGGCATTACTCCCAGGGAGCGTCGCCGCCGGAGGGGGCGTCTTTCGGCGCGGCCTTCTTGACGGCCTTTTTCACCGTCTTTTTGGCGGCGGCCTTCTTCACCGTCTTCTTCACCGCGGTCTTCTTGGCGGCGGTTTTCTTGGCCGCCGTCTTTTTAGCCGTCGTTTTCTTTACACTGCGGCGGCGGACCCGGGCGGTCCCGTTGGCCAGCGCCTCGGTCCGTTTGGCCAGCAGATCGAGCGCGAAGGCCAGATCGACCGATTCGGCCGGGGTGTTCTTCGGCACCGAAGCGTTCACCTCACCGTCGGTGACGTACGGCCCGTAGCGGCCGTCGAGCAGCTCGACCGGCTTGCCGGTCACCGGCGAGTCGCCCAGGGACTTCTTCGGCTTGGGGGCCTGCGGCTGGCGGCTGAACTTCGGGCGGGCGAGGATCTCCAGGGCCGTCGGCAGATCGATCGTCAGCGGGGAGCAGCCCGCGTCGAGGGTGCGGGTCTGGTCGCCGCACTTGACGAACGGCCCGTAGCGGCCGTTGCTGGCGAGGACCTCTTCCCCGGCGTCGTTGACCCCGAGCCGGCGCGGCAGCGACAGCAGCGCCAGGGCGGTTTCCAAATCGACCGTCTCGGGAGCCATCCCCCGCAGGAGCGAGGCGTTCTGCGCCTTCTTCCCGTTTTCGTTGAGCCCCCGCTGAACGTACGGCCCGTAGCGGCCGACTTTCAGGAAGATCGGTTCCCCCGTCTCGGGACAGACGCCGAGGGAGACCGACTCTTGGTTCTTCTGATGGAGGAACTCCAGCGCCTTGTCGAGCGTCAGCTCGTCGGGAGCGATCGTGTCGGGGATCGAGACTTTGATATCTCCCTGCTGCAGGAACGTCCCGTACTGCCCGACCCGGACATAGATCGGTTTCTCCCCTTCGGGGGTCCCGATCAGGAACTGACTCATGTCGCGGGCGTCGATTTCGCTGGTCTTCTCTTTGATCAGCGACTGAAGACCGGGCTGTTCCTTATGGCCGGCGTCGCCGAAATAGAACCGGCGCAGGTAGTCGACGTACTTCATCTCGCCGCAGCTGATCGCGTCGAGCTCGTTCTCCATCTCGGCGGTGAACTGGTAGTCAATCAGCGAGGCGAAGTGCGACTCCAGCAGGCGGCAGACGGTAAACGCCGTCCAGGTCGGAACCAGGGCGTTGGCCTTCTTAAAGGCGTAGTGGCGCGACAGCAGCGTATCGATGATCGTCGCGTAGGTGCTCGGCCGCCCGATCCCTTTTTCTTCCAGCGCCTTGGTCAGCGCCGCTTCGGTGAAACGCGGCGGCGGCATGGTGTTGTGCTCGTGCGGTTTCAGCTCGGCGGTGGTCAGCTCCTCGCCGGGATGGACCTCGGGGAGAATCGTCTCCCGGTCGGCCAGATCGGCGGCCGGGTCGTCGGAGTTCTCGACATAGGCCCGCAGGTACCCGGGGAACTCGATCGTCTTGCCGTTCCCCCTAAACCGGGTATCGTCGACGGCGACCACGACGGTGGTCCGCGTTCCGACGGCGTCTTTCATTTGGCAGGCCAGCGTCCGCTTCCAGATCATGCTGTAGAGGGCCAACTCGTCGCCGCTGAGCCGCCCCCGAAGCTCGCCCGGCTGCCGGAACTGGCTTCCCGCCGGCCGAATCGCCTCGTGCGCCTCCTGAGCGTTCTTGACCTTCGTCTGATAGAACCGCGGCTTTTCGGGGACATACTCTTTCCCGAAGAGCTCTTCGGCCTGGGAACGGGCCGTGGCGATCGCCTCGCTCGACAAGCTGGTCGAGTCGGTACGCATATAGGTGATAAACCCGTTTTCGTAGAGCGACTGGGCCACGCGCATCGTCTGACGCGCCGTGAAGTTCAGTTTGCGGTTTGCCTCCTGCTGGAGGGTACTGGTCGTGAACGGCGGATACGGCTGGGTGCGGTACGGTTTTTTCTCGACCGAATCGACCGTCGCCTTGGCGCCGGCCAGCCGGTCGGTCAGCTGCCGAACCGTTTCGTCCGTCAAGAGGAGGAACTTCTCGGGGTGCTTGAGCCGGCCGGTCGTCTCGTTGAAATCTTTCCCGGTCGGGATCATCGCCCCGCCGACACTGATCAGCTCGGTATCGAAGCCGCGCCGGCCCGTCGGGACAAACGTCCCGATGATCGACCAGAAGGTCGCCTTCAAAAACGCCATCCGCTCCCGCTCCCGCTCGACGATCAGCCGCAGGGCGACCGACTGCACGCGCCCGGCCGACAGATTCGGGTTGATCTTGCGCCACAGCAGGGGCGACAGTTCATAGCCGTAGAGGCGGTCGATGATCCGGCGCGTCTCCTGGGCGTGAACCAGATCCTCGTTGATATCGCGGGGATTCTCAATCGCCTTGGCGATGGCGTTTCGGGTGATTTCGTGGAAGGCCAGCCGCTTGACCGGAACCTTCGGCTTGAGGACATCGAGCAGATGCCAGCTGATCGCCTCTCCCTCACGGTCTTCATCGGTCGCGAGATAGACTTCCGAGGCGTCTTTCATCAGGGAACGCAGGCGGGTGATCGTTTTTTTCTTCTCGGGGGTCGAGACGTAGACCGGCTCGAACTCGTGGTCGACATTGACCGCCAGGCGCGCCCACGGCTGTTTTTTGTACTCGGCGGGGAGATCTTTCGTCCCCTTGGGGAGGTCACGGATATGTCCGACGCTCGCCTCGACATGGTAGCCCGTGCCGAGGTAGCCGCCGATTGTTTTGGCTTTGGTGGGAGACTCAACAATAACGAGGATGTTTTTGGCCATAGATCTGATTCGTACCCAAGTACACACTCCCCGGCGAACGGGCAAAGCCCTTGAAAACGCTCGATCGGCTCCGATGCCGGCGGCGGTATCGCCGAGTTATTTTGCGTTATTACCCCGAAACCTTTTTTTTGTCAAGTTCTCTTGTCAATAAATATTACGCGGGCTTCAGCCCCCGGCCGATCGGTGTCCCCTCTCCCCGCGCCGAAGGGGGGGAGAGGGGAAAAAACCTCCTCAAGTATGGTTTACCAAGTCGGTAAAAGCATATATAATCACACAACGGTTATAAATCGACCTGGTATCCATTCACTCCCCTGCCATTAGTATAGAGGACATATACCGAATATGGCTAAGCACAATCCGTTCCGAATGTTCCGGAAAAACCAGAAGGCCTGGCTTGCCGGACTGACGTTGTTCACGATGTTCTCGTTCATCGCGCTCGGCTCTCTTGTCCAGTGCCTTCAGCAGAGCCGCCCGCAGCAGGCCGGTCAAAATATTTACGCGACCACCAAGACCGTCGGCAATCTCGACTACTTCGGTTATCTCCAAGAGCAGCAGGGAGTTCAGGCGCTCACCCAGTTCCTCTACACCGCCGTTCAGCATTTGGCCAGCGATGAGGTCAAGGTCATCATGCCGTTCTACGGCACCTTGCTGGTGATGGACGAAGATCCCGCCACCGGGCAGAAGCATCCCGTGGCGCTGTCGCACCTGATGGCCCTGATGCAGCAGCTCAACTACGCCGGTTCCGACAGCCGCGCGGTGGTCGACCGCTGGCTGGTCACCCAGCTCGGCTACAAGAAGGGGATGGCCGCCGACCGCGACGACGTGCGCGGCTACCTGGCGCTGCTGTTCGACAATAAGCTCACGGCCGAAGACTTAAATCTCTGCCTTCGGATGGTGGGGCTCAACCAGCTGCAGCTCACGCAGCTTCTTCAAGACCAAATCGTCTACGACCGCATGCTCCGCAGCGCCGACGGCGGTATGGACGGGATGAACGTCACCCCGGCCGATCAGCTCAACGCCGGCCGCTGGCTCTACGGCAAGTCGAAGGTCGCCGTCGCCTCGTTCCCGGTTTCGAACTATACCGACCAGGTGGCCGATCCGGGCGACGACGTCCTGCGTCCCTTCTACGAAAAATACCGGAATCTCCCCTATAACCCCGCCTCGAAGACCCCCGGTTTCCGCTTCCCGGCCCGCGCCGCCTTCGAGGTCGTCCGCGCCGAGCTGACCGAAGAGCGTCTTAACGCCGTCACCGACGAGGAGATTGCCGCCTACTACGAAGAGCATAAAGAAGATTACGCCAAGCCGACGGCCCAGCCGTCGGCCGGCGCGGACGCCGGACCGCAGACCTCGCTGATGTCGGACGCCGACCTGCTGTCGCTCCCCAGCGATGACGACATCGCCCCGGCCCAGGACGCCGTCCCCGCCGCGGAGGCCCCGGCTGAAGAAGCCGCTCCGGCCCCCGCCGAGGAAGCTCCGGCCGCCGAACAGGCCGCCCCGGCCGATGACAATGCCGCCAGCGCCGAGGAACAAAGCCCGTTCCGTCCGGTCTCGTACCTGATGGATGATGAGCCGGCCGCCGAGGAAGCCGTCCCGGCCGCTGAAGAGGCCCCGGCCCCCGCCGAGGAACCCGCCCCGGCCGCTGAAGAAGCTCCGGCCCCCGCCGAGGAACCCGCCCCGGCCGCTGAAGAAGCTCCGGCCCCCGCCGAGGAACCCGCCCCGGCCGCTGAAGAAGCTCCGGCCCCCGCCGAGGAACCCGCTCCGGC
>JAFRFG010000017.1 GCA_017434455.1 Thermoguttaceae bacterium
ATTGGCGCTGTATTACGTCAGCCGGTACCTTTCTTCGTATCTTTCTCGGGTCAGGTGGAAAAATTTGGGTAAATCCGGGGTCAACTTGCTTTGCGCGACAACCATCCTCCGCAGCAGAGCGGGTGTTTCCCGTTCGAGATCACAAGGCGGTTCGTTCTTGCGATACCCGCTCGAAGACATAAACGTCCAGAATCGCCGGTAGGCAAACGTCGTCATGCATTGTGTCCGGTGTGCCTTGAAAACGATGGCCGCTATGGACACCATCCATTTTTTCTTAAGCTCCTTGAGACGAGCGAAAGTTAACGCCGCTTGCCGCAGTTCTGGGGCAATATCCTCTGTGGGAAGCAAAAATTCCGACGCGAATTCGTCGGCTTCACGTTCCGTCTTTTTGTCGGGCATTACATCGCGGTGCAAGAGCACGTGCCCCAGTTCGTGGGCCAAGGTAAAACGATTCCGATCGGGGGAGAACGCCTCGTTGGAGTTCAGCACGATACAGATGGAGCTTGTATCAAGCCGGACAAAAAAACCGTCAAGCAGATCTGTCCCAAAGTCAAAGGCAAGGACAACAATACCGTTGTTCTCCAGCGTTTCGACCATATTGGCGATGGGGCCGCGCGGAATATTCCACTGTGCCCGAAGTTTGGCCGCCGCCTCCTTAGGGGAAACGTTGCTTAAATCCGGCAGGTTTGAATGCAATTTCTGCTGTTGGGCCATCTTTTGGATATCGATCATCCGGAGCCGTGCTTCAGCCTCGATTTTTGCCCTCTCCTTTGAGCTCAGCGCGGAACGTTTTCGGTGATAGATCAGTCCGCTGGGAAAGGTATCTATTTTTTGAGTGAAGAACGAAGGTATATAACCAAACAACGCCGCCAGCTGTTTTTGAGCGTCTTGCGATGGAGTCACCGCGCCGCTTTCGTACTTGCTGTAGGCGGCCTGGCGTACACCTAAATAGTCGGCCACCACCGTTTGAGAACAGCCGCGCTGTTCTCGAACCAGCCGCAATAATCTAGGGTTGAACGGATTCATCGGTGGTCTATATTCCTTTCTTCAAGAGCGAATTATAACACAAACAAAAACGAACGCAAGGGACAGAGCAGAAAAATCCCAAAAATATTCTTAAGTTATGTAACAAGTCACACAAATGTGGGTGACGGTCGTAAAATAACGGTATTCTAGAGAAATCATTTTCCCTAAAATTGAGTGAAGACAGTGTTGTTTCTGAAAATTTAGGTGGTTCAGAGGCTTTTTTTGCCCGCGCGGCGCGCGGCCGCCGCTGCGGTCTGTTGCCGTGTGAGAGCTTGCTTTTCCGCCTCTGTTCTCGGAAAATTGCGCTCAGGGGGCTGAATATAAGAAAACTGCAGTAGTAGGAGAATGCCAGCGATGAAGAAGACAGGTCTCTTCCGTAAAACGTTCCTCGCCGCTGCCGGCGCGGCGGCTTGGCTCGGTATCTCGGCCCTCGGCGCGATCGAGCTTCAGGTCGATCCGGCGATCGGCTCGAAGACCGACGGCGTCTACGAGGTCAGCAAAACCTCTCCGGAGTCGTTCTATTTCTACAGCAAGCCGTTCGATGTGGTCCCCGGGGGGCTGTACCGCTTCGCGATGAACGCCTGCTGGTTCGGGGAAGTGGGGGGCTGTTTCCCGGCGGGGGTCGAGGAACTGACCACCGACTTTGACCCGGACTGGTCGGAAGAACCGGATATCCCCTGTGTGCGGATGGTCCGTATGGGGGACAACCGCCGGGAAGCCCGGCTGGCCGTCGGACGGTGGGTATCGACCAGAACGATTCGCTTCACCGAACCGACCCTTGTCCCCGCCTGCCCGATCTATAAGATGATCCCGTCCAAGGATGGCGGCACTTTTTTGGCGCTGGGCTCGGGGGAACGGATCGACGCGGCGAACTATGTCTTTGATATGTTCGCCGACGAGAACGACGGCAACTTCGCCCGCACGCTCCAGTACGCCGACGCCAAGTTCAACAGCAATCGGTGGTGCTTCCTGCGCGGCGGCCAAAGCGTCGTCTACCGCTTTGACCTGCGGCCGCACTCGCGCGGCGACCGGCCGCGGGAGGGTGAACCGCTTCGCTTCGTCTCGGCCAAGGTTTCGATCCGCAGCCATGAGTATACCAAGGGACGCTGCCTGCTGGAGATGAGCGCCGACGGACAAAAGTGGTACACCGCCGCGGCGCTCGAAGAGAAGGGGACGGCGACCGGGGCCGCCGAGGAGCTTTTCGACTCGCCGGTCGAGACACTCTTTGTCCGCTGCCGAGCGGACGGGACCGATCCGGATATCAATTTCGAGATCATTGAACTGACCCTCACCGCGACGGTCGACAGTGACGGCTTCTCCGGAAGCGGGGAATGTCTCTACGCCGAATGCGCCGAGAACGACGGCGGCGCGTATCAATGTTTCAACGTCACACCGCTTTACTTCGATCGGGAAACGGTTTTCTGCCGGGTCACCAACAGAACCGACAGCGCGCTGACCTGGCCGGCGTTTTCGTATACGTTTCAGGCCGCCGAAAGCCAGCCGCGGGAGTGCGGCGCCTCGGTCGGGCGGGTCGGCGCCGGCGGCGCTTCTTTGGCGCCCGGGGACAGCGCGCTGTTCGCGGTCGATCTGTCGCGGCACCCGCAGAGGAAGGGATGGGTCGAAAAGATCTGCCGCTTCGATAAGACCTATCGAATTTTCCAGAAGATCTCCCCCTATTTCATTCAGGACTACACCAGGGAACTGAGCGCCGATGACGCGCTGGAACTGTCGTGGTGCGAAGCCGATCGCAAAGTGCCCCGCTCGCCCTGGCATATCAAGATGAAGGAACCGGCGCCGATCGCCATCGCCGCGCCGCGCAATGACTTCGAGGCCTTCCAAATCGTCGTTCGGCCGAAGGGGAATCTGGCGGCCCTCGCCGCCGAGTCGAGCGACCTGACCGGGCCGCACGGCGCGGTGATTTCGCGGGAGAATATCAAGATCCGCTGGGGGTATTACCATCGCGTGGATGTCCCGAGCGACTTCTCCTGCGTGCGCGGCTGGTACCCCGACGCGCTGGTGCCGATCACCGTCGGCCGTTCGGGGGAAATCGGCGCGCCGCTGACGGTTGCCGCCGGAGAAAACCAGCCGATCTTTGTCACCGTCTATGTTCCCTTTGGAACGCCCAAGGGGGATTATGCTGGCGAGGTGACGCTGCGCGCCCAAGCGTCGGAGGGGGGCGGCGAAACGGTTGTCCGTGTACCGTACAAGCTCACCGTCTGGGATTTTGATCAGCCGGAGAAGAATCGGTTCGAGACGGCGTACGGTTTCTCGCCATGGGACGCTTTCGCTTATCAGAATATCACCGAAGAGGCCGACCGCCGAGCGGTCTGGGAGAAGTACCTCAAAGGGGCCAGTGAGCATAGAATATCTCTGTATAATTCCACCCCGCTGGACGGCATTGGTGTGACGTTCGATACCGAAAACCTCACGGCGAACTTTGACTTTGCCGCGTTCGACGCGGAAATGACACGCGTGACGGAAAAGTACAATATCACGAACTTCATTGTTCCGGTTCAGGGGGTCGGCGGCGGGACGTTCCAGGGGCGTGCCGAACGAGGTCTGGCCGGTTTCGCGGAAGGGACGCCGGAATATGACAAGTTGATGAAAAGCTACTACGATCAGCTTCAAGAGCACCTGCGCGAAAAAGGGTGGCTGTCGATGGGGTATTCCTACTGGTTCGATGAGCCGGAAGAAAAAGATTACGAATATGTCGCCGGGGGACTGGGGCTTCTTAAGAAGTACGCGCCCGATCTGCCCCGTATGCTGACCGAGGAACCGAGCGACCCGTTCTGCGACGCGATCGACGCGGCGGGTGGGAATATCGATATCTGGTGCCCGATCAGTAACTGCTTCTCGCTTCCCGAAGCGAAGAAACGCATGGCGAAGGGGGAACGGTTCTGGTGGTACGTCTGCTGCGGTCCGCGGGCGCCGTACTGCACCGAGTTCACCGATCACCCGGCCCACGAGCTGCGTCTGTGGCACTGGCAGGCGTTCCAGCGGGGAATCACCGGCTCGCTGATCTGGACCACCAACTACTGGACCAGCTCCACCGCCTTCCCCGACAGTCGTCAGGATCCTTACGTCGACCCGATGAGTTATGTGACCGACAGCCGCCTTGCCCCGGGCGAAAAACAGTCGTGGGGGAACGGCGAGGCCCGGTACTTTTACCCGCCCCTGTCGGCGCTGACCTGCAAACGCGGCAGCGGCGAGGCGGTCACCGAGGATCCGGTCGACAGCATCCGCTTCGAGGAACTGCGCGAGGGGATCGAGGATTACGAGATGCTCCTGACCCTGCGCGAGCGGTTCGAGGCGAAGAAGGATACGCTTTCGCAAGAGCAGCGCGAAGAAATCGAGAAGCTCTTTGATTTTTCGGACATCACGACCGACGTGATCCGCTTCACCGACGATCCGGCGGTGATCCTCAAGCATCGCGCCCGTGTGGCCGAGGCGATCGTGCGTCTTGGGGAGTAAAATCAGCGAAAGCGAGCCGACGATGGGGAAAATGGGAAACGTTCTCACAGCGCTGTTCGCCGCCGCGGCGCTCGCAACCGCGCCGCTCGGCGGCGCGGCCGAACTGGTGATCGATCCGGCCGTGTGCTCCAAAGCCGACGGGGTCTATGAGATCAGCGTGACCTCCCCGGAGTCGTTCTATTTCTACAGCCCGCCCTTCGACGTGGTCCCCGGCGGACTGTACCGCTATTCGATGAACGCCTGCTGGTTCGGGGAGAAAAAAGGGAGCTTCGCGGCGGGGGTCGAGGATTTGACCACCGACTATGACCCGGCCGGGTCGCAAGAGCCGAATATTCTCTGCGCGCGGATGACCCGCATAGGGGATAACAGCCGGGAGGCCCGATTGGCCATCGGGCGCTGGCAGTCGACCCGAACGATTCGCTTTACCGAACCGACATTGGTTCCCGCGGTCCCGATCTATAAGATGATTTTGGAAAAGGGCGGCGGAAGATTCCTTGCGCTCGGCACGGGGGAATCGATAGAAGGGGCGCGGTACACCTTCCAAATGTTCGCCGACCAGAACGACGGAAACTTCGCCCGCGCGCTCGACTTCGCCGACGTGAAGTTCAATACGAACCGCTGGTGCTTCCGCGGCGGTCAAAGTATTGTTTACCGATTTGACCTGCGGCCGAAACCGCTGGGCGGCTCGGCGCCGTCGGCCGAATCGGTTCGCTTCGTCTCGGCCGAGGCCACGGTCGACAGCCACTACTTCGCCGCGGGCCGATGCCTGCTGGAGATGAGTGCCGACGGCCAAAACTGGCATCATATCGGAACGCTCGAAAAAGCCGGGGCGGCAGCCGGAACCGCCGAAGAGCTCTTCGCCTCACCGGTCGAAACGCTCTATATCCGCTGCCGCGCGGACGACGCCGAACCGGAAACGTATTTCGAGATCAATGGCCTGACCCTTTCCGCGACACTCGATACCGACGGCTATTCCGGCTATGGAGAGACGATCTGCGCCGAGTGTACCGAAGCGGCGCCCGGCGCGGATAACCGTTTTGAGGTGACACCGCTTTACTTCGATAAGGAAACCATCTTTTGCCGGGTCACGAACAAAACCGACGGCGCGCTGAGCTGGCCGGGGTTTTCGTACACGCTTGAAACCGCCGAAAGCGAGGCGGCCGAATGCCGCGCCGGGGTCGATCGGACCGATGCCGCCGAAGACGCTTCTTTAGCGGCCGGGGAAAGCGCGCTGTTCGCGGTCGACCTGTCGAACCATCCGGCCGGGAAGGGATGGGTCGAAAAGACCTGCCGTTTCGATAAGACCTATCGAATTATCCAGAAGATCCCCTCCTGCTTTGTTCAGGACTATACCCGGGCGCTGAATGTCGGCGGCGCGCTCGATCTGTCGTGGTGCGAGGCCGACCGCAAAGTGCCCCGATCCCCCTGGAACATCACGATGAAGCAGCCGGCGCCGATTGCCATCGCCGCGCCGCGCAATGACTTCGAGGGGTTCCAGATCGTTGTTCGGCCGAAGGAAGATCTGTCGGCTCTCACCGCCGAGTCGAGCGATCTGGCCGGACCGGGCGGCGCGCTGGTTTCGCGGGAGAACATTAAGATCCGCTGGGGGTACTACCATCGGGTCGATACTCCCAGCGATGAAACGTGCGCGCGCGGCTGGTATGTCGACGCGCTGGTGCCGATCACCGTCGGCCGCTCGGGGGAAATCGGTGATCCGCTTACCGTGGCCGCCGGGCAGAATCAGCCGATTTTTATCACCGTCTATGTCCCTTTGGGGACCCCGAAGGGGGAATACACCGGCGAGGTGACGCTGCGCGCCCAAACGGCGCAAGGGGCGGGCCAGACGCTCGTTCGCCTGCCGTATAAACTCACCGTCTGGGACTTCGACCAGCCGGTGAAGAATCGGTTCGAAACCGCGTACGGTTTCGCGTCGTGGGACGCCTTTGCCTATCAGAACGTGACCGAAGAGCCGGACCGCCGGACGGTTTGGGAGAAGTATCTCAAAGACGCCAGCGATCACCGGATCTCCTTCTATGATCCCGCCCCGCTGGATAACTTTCGCGTCACCTTTGACAAAGAGAATCTCAAGGCGAATTTCGACTTTGCCGCGTTCGACGCCGAGATGACGCGTGTGATGGATAAGTATAATGTCTCGACCTTTATCGTTCCGGTCCAGGGGATCGGCGGGGGGAATTTTGAAGGGCATCCCGCCGGGGAGCTGGCCGGCTTTTCCGCCGATACGCCGGAATATGACGCGCTGATGGCCGACTACCTGGGGAAACTTCAAGAGCATCTGCGCGAAAAGGGCTGGCTGTCGAAGGCGTATATCTATTGGTACGATGAACCGGAGGAAAAAGATTACGAATTTGTCGCCAGCGGGTTCGGGCAGCTGAAGAAGTACGCCCCCGATCTGGCCGGCATGCTGACCGAGGAACCGAGCGACCGGTTCTGCGAGGCGCTCCGGGAGGCGGGGGGAAATGTCGATATCTGGTGTCCGATCAGCGACCGCTTCTCCTCCGACGAGGCGCAAAAGCGCCTAGCCAAAGGGGAGCGGTTCTGGTGGTATGTCTGCTGCGATCCCAAAGCGCCGTACTGCACCGAGTTCGCCGATCACCCGGCCCATGAGCTGCGCCTGTGGCATTGGCAGGCGTTCCAGCGGGGGATCACCGGCTCGCTGATCTGGACCACCAACTACTGGAACAGCATCGCCGCGTACCCCGACGGTCACCAAGATCCGTACGTCGATCCGATGAGTTATCAGGTCGGTTACGGCGCCGCCCCGGGGGAGAAACTCCCCTGGGGGAACGGTGAAGGACGATACTTTTACCCGCCTTTGTCGGCGGCGACCCCGGGCCGGCACGGCGCTGCGGCGATCATCGAGGATCCGGTCGACAGCATTCGCTTGGAAGAACTGCGCGAGGGGATTGAGGATTACGAGATTCTCCTGACCCTGCGCCAGCGTTATGAGAAAAAGAAGGCCGTTGTTTCGCAAGAGGAGCGCGAAGAAATCGAGAAGATCTTTGACTTCTCGGATATTACCACCGACATGACCCACTTCACCGACGATCCGGCGGTGATCCTGGCGCACCGCGCCCGGGCGGCCGAAGCGATCCAGCGGCTGGGGGAGTGAAACAAGCTAGGAGTGTACCCGCGATGAAAACAATCGAAACCATTCGAAAGAGTCTGTTCACCGCCGCCATGGCGGTTGGAACCATGCTGTTCGGCGCCGCGGCTTTCGGCGCGATCGAGCTGGAGGTCGATCCGGCGATCGGTACGAAGACCGACGGAATCTATGAGGTCAGTACAACCTCTCCGGAATCATTCTTTTTCTACAGCAAGCCGTTCGAGGTGGCCCCCGGAGGGCTGTACCGCTTCGCGATGAACATCTGCTGGTTCGGGGAAGAGAGGGGGTATTTCCCCGCGGGGGTCGAAGGGGCGACGACCGACTTTAACCCGCCCTGGACGGCAGAACCGATTACCCCCTGCGTGCGAATGATCCGCGTGGGAGACGACCGCGACCAAACCCGTCTGGCCGTCGGGCGGTGGGAATCGTCCAGAACGTTCCGCTTTACCGAACCGACCCTCGTCCCGGCCTGCCCGATCTACCAGAGAGTCACGGCCAAGGATGGCGGGAGCTTTGTGGCGCTCGGCACGGGGGAACAGATCGACGCGGCGAACTACACCTTTACTATGTTCGCCAAGGAGAAGGACGGCGACTTCGCCCGCACGCTCGAGTACTCCGACGTGACATTCAATACCGATCGGTGGGACTTCCAGGGTGGCGGCCAATGTGTCGTCTACCGCTTTGATCTGTCGGCCAGATCCCTGACCGATCCGTCGCAAGAGGCCGAATCGCCGCGCTTCGTCTCGGCCAATGTCTCGGTCGAAAGCCACTATTTCGTCGCGGGACGCTGCCGAGTGGAGATGAGTGCCGACGGCCAAAAGTGGTACAGTGTCGGCACGCTTGAGGAAGCGGGGACGGTATCCGGGACGGCCGAAGAGCTCTTCGCCTCGCCGGTCGAGACCCTTTTCGTCCGCTGCCGCGCGGACGAGGTCGACTCACAAACCGATTTCCATATCGATGGGCTGGGCCTTGCCGCGGCGCTCAATACCGATAACTATACCGGCCGCGGGGAGACGATCTTCGCCGAGTGTACCGAGAACACCGGCGGCGCGTACCGGTGTTTCGAGGTCACGCCGCTTTATTTTGATAAAGAGAACCTTTTCTGTCAGGTCGCCAACAAGACCGACAGTGCCCTGGACTGGCCGGCGTTTTCGTACACGCTTGAAGCCGCCGAAGGCAAATCGGCCACTCGCGGCGCCGCGGTCGAGCGGGTCGGTACCGGCGGCGCGCGGTTAGCGGCCGGGGAAAGCGCGCTGTTCACGGTCGATCTGTCGAGTCGCCCGGCGTGGAGGGGGGAGGCCGAAATGATCTTCCGCTTCGATAAGACCTATCGAATCTTCCATCAAATCTTCCCCTACTTTACTCAGGACTATACCCGGCAGCTGAGTGCCGACGACACGCTCGATCTGTCGTGGTGTGAGGCCGATCGCAAAGTACCGCGCTCACCCTGGCATCTGAAAATCAAAGAACCGGAGCCGATCGCCATCGCCGCGCCGCGCAACGATTATGAAAGTTTCCAGATCGTCGTTCGGCCGAAGGGGGATCTGGCGAACCTTACCGCCGAGTCGACTGATTTGGCCGGACCGGACGGCGCGGTGATCTCCAAAGAGAATATCCAGGTCCGCTGGGGGTACTACCACCTGGTCGATGTCCCGACCGACAGTACCTGCGCCCGCGGCTGGTATGTCGACGCGCTGGTGCCGATCACCGTCGGCCGCTCGGGGGAAATCGGCGCGCCGCTGACGGTCGCCGCCGGGGAGAATCAGCCGATCTTTGTCACGGTTTACGTTCCTTTCGGGACCCCCAAGGGGGATTACACCGGCGAGGTGACGCTGCGCGCCCAAACATCGCGGGGGACAGGCGAGACATCCGTTCGGGTGCCGTATAAGCTCACCGTCTGGGACTTCGACCAGCCGAAGAAGAATCGGTTCCAGACCGCTTACGGCTTCTGGCCGAAGAATGTCTTTACCTATCAGAACGTGACCGAGGACGCCGACCGCCGCGCGGTCTGGGAGAAGTACCTTAAAGACGCCAGCGATCACCGGATCTCGTTCTATGACTCGACCCCGCTGGACGGCATCGGCGTGACGTTCGACACCGAGAACCTCAAGGCGAATCTCGACTTCACCGCGTTCGACGCCGAAATGGCGCGCGTGATGGAAAAGTACAATATCACGAACTTCCAGGTTCCGGTCCAGGGGATCGGATGGATGGAAGGTCTTTCCGTCGATACGCCGGAGTATGACAAATTGATGGCCGACTACCTGGGGCAGCTCCAAGGGCATCTTCGCGAAAAGGGGTGGCTCGATAAAGGGTATGTCTATTGGTTCGATGAACCGGCACCGCATCAATACGGCTTTATCGCGGACGGGTTCGCCTGCCTGAAGAGGCACGCGCCCGATCTTCCCCGCATGCTGACCGAGGAACCGAACGACGCGCTGTGCGATACGCTCGACGCGGCGGGGGGGAATATCGATATCTGGTGTCCGACCAGCCACAACTTCTCTCTGGCCGAGGCGCAAAAGCGCATGGCCAAGGGGGAACGATTCTGGTGGTATGTCTGCTGTGAACCGAAGGCCCCGTACTGCACCGAGTTCACCGATCACCCGGCGCACGAGCTGCGCCTGTGGCATTGGCAGGCGTTCCAGCGGGGGATCACCGGCTCGCTGATCTGGGTCACCAACTACTGGACCAGCGAGAACGCCTTCGCCGGCGGCTATCAGGATCCGTACGTCGATCCGATGTGTTACGTGGAGTACGGCGGTCTGGCCCCGGGAACCAAGGTGTATTTGTGGAACGGCGACGGCCGGCTCTTCTATCCTCCGCTGTCGGCGTCGACTCCAGGCCTCAATGACGCAAAGGTGAATACCGAGGATCCGGTCGACAGCATTCGCCTGGAGGAACTGCGCGAGGGGATCGAGGATTACGAGATGCTCCTGACCCTTCGCGAGCGCTATGAGGCAAAGAAGGCCTCGCTTTCGCAAGAAGAGCGCGAAGAAATCGAGAAGCTCTTTGACTTCTCGGATATCACCACCGACATGACCCACTTCACCGACGATCCGGCGGTGATCCTGCTTCATCGCGCCCGAGTGGCCGAGGCGATCCAGCGTCTGGGGAAAGCGGAATAAACAGGAGTATACCGACGATGAAGAAAACAGAAATCATTCGAGAGAGCGTGTTCGCCGCCGCTATGGCGCTTGGAACTATGTGGCTTGGGGTTTCGGCGCTGGGCGCGATCGAGCTGGAAGTCGATCCGGCGATCGGCTCCAAGAGCGACGGGGTCTATGAGGTCAGCAAAGCCTCCCCGGAGTCGTTCTACTTCTACAGCGAACCGTTCGACGTGGTCCCCGGCGGGCTGTACCGCTTCGCGATGAACGCCTGCTGGTTCGGTGGGGAAGGGGGATGCTTTCCGGCGGGGGTCGAGGAACTGACCACCGACTTTAACCCGAACGGCTCGAAAGAACCGGTTCTCCCCTGTGTACGGATGGTCCGCATGGGGGATAACCGCCATGAAGCCCGGCTGGCCGTCGGGCGTTGGAAAACGACCAAAACGATTCGCTTTACCGAACCGACACTCGTCCCGGCCATTCCGATCTACCAAATCATCACGGCCAAGGACGGTGGCGCTTTTCTGGCACTCGGATCGGGGGAACAGATCGACGCGGCGAGCTATACCTTCGATATGTTCGCCAGTGAGAGCGACGGCAACTTCGCCCGCACGCTCCGGTACGCCGACGCGAAGTTCAATACGAATCGCTGGTGCTTCCTCGTCGGCGGCCAAAGTGTCGTTTACCGCTTTGATCTGCGGCCGAAATCTCTGGCCGACCCATCGCGGGAGGCCGAACCGCTTCGCTTCGCCGCGGCTAGGGTTTCGGTCAACAGCAGGGAATTCACCTCGGGACGCTGCTTTGTGGAGATGAGCGCCGACGGCCAAAAATGGTACGGCGTCGGAACGCTCGAAGCGAAGGGGACGGCGGCGGGGAGCGCCAAAGAACTCTTCACCTCGCCGGTCGAGACGCTCTATGTCCGCTGCCGCGCGGACCAGACCGCTGAGAACACGAATTTCGAAATCCATGAACTGACCCTGACCGCGACACTCGATTCCGACCGCTATGCCGGCCGGGGAGAGACGATCTGCGCCGAATGTACCGACAACGCCGGCGGCGCGTACCGGTGTTTCGAGGTCCGGCCGCTTTACTTCGATAAAGAAACGCTCTTGTGTCAGGTTACCAACAAGATCGACAGCGCGCTGGCCTGGCCGGCGTTTTCGTACACGCTCACAGCCGCCGAAAGCCAGCCGCGGGAGTGCGGCGCGTCGGTCGAGCGGGTCGGCGCCGGCGGCGCGCAGCTGGCACCCGGGGAAAGCGCGCTGTTCTCGGTCGATCTGTCGCATTACACGGCGGGGAAGGGGGTGGTCGAGATGACCTGCCGCTTCGATAAGACCTATCGAATCTTCCGGACAATCTTTCCCTACTTTGTCCAGGACTATACCCGAGCGCTGAGCGCCGACGATACACTCGATCTGTCGTGGTGCGAAGCCGACCGCAAGGTGCCGCGCTCCCCCTGGCATATCAAGATGAAAGAACAGGAGCCGATCGCCATCGCCGCGCCGCGCAACGACTTTGAGAGTTTCCAGATCGTCGTTCGGCCGAAGGTGGATCTGGCGAACCTCTTTGCCGAGCCGAGCGATCTGACCGGGCCGGACGGCGCGGTGATATCGAAAGAGAATATTCGGGTTCGCTGGGGATACTACCATCGGGTTGATATCCCGACCGACAGTACCTGCGCCCGCGGCTGGTACGTCGACGCGCTGGTGCCGATCACCGTCGGCCGCTCGGGGGAAATCGGCGCGCCGCTTGCCGTGACCGCCGGGGAAAATCAGCCAATCTTTGTCACGGTCTATGTTCCCTTCGGGACCCCCAAGGGGGATTACACCGGCGAGATGACGCTTCGTACCCAAGCGGCGCAAGGGGCAGGCCAGACATCTGTCCGAGTGCCGTATAAACTCACCGTCTGGGACTTTGACCAGCCGAAGAAGAATCGATTCCAGACCGCTTACGGTTTCTGGCCGGGGAACGCGTTTATCTATCAGAACGTGACTGAGGAGGCCGACCGCCGGGCGGTCTGGGAAAAATACCTCCAAGACGCCAGCGATCACCGAATCTCGTTCTATGACCCGACCCCGCTGGACAGCTTCAGCGTGAGGTTCGATACCGAGAACCTCAAGGCAAATTTTGACTTCACCGCGTTCGACGCCGAAATGACGCGCGTGATGGAAAAATACAATGTCACGAACTTCCAGGTCCCCGTCCAGGGGATCGGAGGCGGGACGTTCCAGGGACATTGGTCGGGAGAACTGGCCGGTTTTGCCGCGGATACGCCGGAGTATGACCAATTGATGGCCGACTACCTGGGGCAGCTCCAAGAGCATCTTCGCGAAAAGGGGTGGCTCGATAAGGGGTATGTCTATTGGTTCGATGAGCCGGAAGAAAAAGACTACGACTTTGTCGCCGGCGGGTTCGGCCGTCTGAAGAAGTTCGCGCCCGATCTGCCCCGCATGCTGACCGAGGAACCGAGTGATCGGTTCTGCGATGCGCTCGACGCGGCGGGAGGGAACGTCGATATCTGGTGCCCGATCAGCCATTGCTTCTCGTCGGCCGAGGCGCAAAAGCGCAAGGCCAAGGGGGAACGTTTCTGGTGGTATGTCTGCACCGGTCCGAAGGCGCCGTACTGCACCGAGTTCACCGACCACCCGGGGCATGAGCTGCGTCTGTGGCATTGGCAGGCGTTCCAGCGGGGGATCACCGGCTCGCTGATATGGGTCACGAACTTCTGGACCAGCCAGACCGCCTTCCCCGGCGGCTATCAGGATCCGTATGCCGATCCGATGTGTTACGTACTGGACGGCACTCTTGCCCCGGGCGAAAAGCGGTATTGGGGGAACGGGGACGGCCGGCTCTTCTATCCGCCGCTGTCGGCGGCGGTCCCGGGCCGCCAAGGCGCAAAGGCGATCACCGAAGATCCGGTCGACAGTATTCGCCTGGAGGAACTGCGCGAGGGGATCGAGGATTACGAGATTCTCCTGACCCTTCGCGAGCGCTATGAGGCAAAGAAGGCCGCGCTTTCTCAAGAGCAGCGCGAAGAAATCGAGAAGCTCTTTGACTTCTCGGAAATCACCACCGACGCGACCCACTTCACCGATGATCCGGCGGTGATCCTGCTTCACCGCGCCCGAGTGGCCGAGGCGATCCAGCGGCTGGGGGATTAGACGCCCCCCTAAGGGGGGTGGGAGGGTGCCCCATACCACCCGCCGCTTGATCGGCCCCCGCGCCGGAGCTTGCATTTGCGCCCCCTTTTTTGGACAATGGACTTAAGTGTCTGAACGACAGAAAACCGTTGATACAGGAGTACACAAACGATGAAAAAGATAGGTTCCTTCCATAAAACGCTGCTCGCCGCTTTCGGCGCCGCGGCGGCCTGGCTGGCCGTCTCGGCTGTGGGCGCGGCCGAGCTGAAGAACGATCCGAACCTTACCCGAAACGCCGACGGCGTTTATGAGATCAGCGCCAGCGCCCCGGAATCGGTCCGGTTCTACAGCGAGCCGGTCGATGTGGTTCCCGGAGGGCTGTACCGCTTTGGTATGAAGGCCAGCTGGTTCGGCGATGGGGGCGGATGCTTCCCCGCGGGGATCGAAGGGGCGACCACCGACTACAGCCCGGCGGAAGACGAAACGCCCGAGACCCTCTGTGAGCGGGTAATCCGTATCGGGGACAACTGCTCCCAGACCCGCCTGTGCGTCGGTCGGTGGGAATCGAAAAGAACGACCCGCTTCACCGAGCCGACCCTTGTGCCGGTGGCCGCGATCCACAAGATGATCTGGGAGGGGGAAGAAGGCGCCCCGGGCGAGAAGAGCGCCGCCGCGTCGGGGATCTTCCTCCCGCTCGGATCGGGGGAACGGATCGATGGAGCGCAGTATTCTTTCCAAGCGTTCGCCGACTGGAACGACGGAAACACCGCTCGGACGCTCGACTATACCGATACCCCGAGCAATACCAGCCGCTGGTGCTTCGGCGGAGGGAACAGTGTCGTCTATCGCTTTGATCTGCGGCCGATCTGTTTGGACGCGGCCGGCGGCGCGGGGGAACCGCTGCGCTTTGTTTCGGCCAATGTCTCGGTCGACAGCCACTATTTCGTCTCGGGACGCTGCGTGGTGGAAATCAGCGCCGACGGCCAAAACTGGCAGACCGTCGGAACACTTGAGGAAAAGGGTGTCGTGACGGGGACCGCCGAAGAGCTCTTCGCCTCGCCGGTGGAGACGCTCTTCGTTCGCTGCCGCGCGGAGGATAACGCGAATTTCCAGATCCACGGCCTGTCGCTCACCGCCGAGCTCGATTCCGACCGCTTTACCGGCCGGGGCGAGACGATCTACGCCGAAGTCAGTGATACCGCCGACAGCGCGGATCAAAACTTTGAGGTGACGCCGCTTTACTTCGATAAGGAAGAGCTCTGCTGCCGGGTCGTCAACAAAACCGACGAGGCGCGGTCCTGGCCGATCCCCCCGTTCAGCGTGGTGGTCGATGGGGGGGATGAGATTCCCTGTCCCGCCTCGCTGCGGCGCGTCGGCGCCGACGGTACGCAGTTGGCGGCCGGGGAAAGCGCCCTGTACCTCGTCGATCTGTCGAATCACCCGTCGGGGAAAGAGGTGATCGAAAAAACCTGCCGCTTCGATAAGTCCTACAGCTTTACCCAGAGGGTCTTCCCCTGCTTCGTCCAGGACTACACCTATCCGCTGGACGGCATCGGCGGTCTGTTCGGTCTGTCGTGGTGCGAAGCCGATTGGAGGGTACCGCGCGCGCCTTGGTACGTCAAAATGAAGAAACCCCAGCCGATCGCGATCGCCGCGCCGCGCAACGACTTCGAAAGTTTCCAGGTCGTGGTTCGGCCGACGGTTGATTTGGCGAATCTTACCGCCGAGTCGAGCGATCTGGCGGGCCCGGACGGCGCGGTGATCCCGCGGGAGAATATCCAGGTGCGCTGGGGCTATTACCACTTTGTCGACGTCCCGACCGACTACACCTGCGCCCGCGGCTGGTATGTCGACGCGATGGTGCCGATCACCGTCGGCCGATCCGGGGAAACCGGCGCGCCGCTGAGCGTGGCCGCCGGCGATAACCAGCCGATCTTTGTCACCGTCTATGTCCCCGCGGGAACGCCCAAGGGGGATTATACCGGGAAGCTGACGATCGGCGTTCTGACCACGGGCGTCGGGGCGCAGCCGCGGCATGTCCAAGTGCCGTTCAAGCTCACCGTCTGGGATTTTGACCAGCCGAAGAAGAATCGGTTCGAGACCGCGTACGGTTTCTCGCCGTGGGAGGCCTTCCGATATCAGAACGCGTCTACCGATCAGCAGCGGCGGTCGATTTGGGAAAAGTATCTCAAAAACGCCAGTGATCACCGGATCTCCTTCTACGATTCGACCCCGCTGGACGGTTTCGGCGTAACGTTCGATACCGAAAACCTCAAGGCGAACTTTGACTTTGCCGCCTTCGACGCGGAAATGGCGCGCGTGACGGAAAAGTACAATGTCACGAACTTCAAAATTCCGGTCCAGGGGATCGGAGGCGGGACGTTTGACGGGCATACCTCGGGAGGTCTGGCCGGTTTTTCCGTCGATACGCCGGAATTTGACAAGTTGATGAGAGATTACCTGGGGCAGCTCCAAGAGCACCTGCGCGATAAGGGCTGGCTCGATAAGGGATATGTCTATTGGTTCGATGAACCGGAACCGAAAGACTACGGCTTTGTCGCCGGCGGGTTCGGTCATCTGAAGAAGTACGCGCCCGATCTTCCCCGCATGCTGACCGAGGAACCGAGCGACGCGTTCTGCGATACCCTCGATGAGGCGGGGGGGAATGTCGATATCTGGTGCCCGATCAGCAACTGCTACTCCTCGGCCGAGGCGCAAAAGCGCATGGCGAAGGGGGAACGGTTCTGGTGGTACGTCTGCACCGGTCCGAAGGCGCCGTACTGCACCGAGTTCACCGATCACCCGGCGCACGAGCTGCGTCTGTGGCATTGGCAGGCGTTCCAGCGGGGGATCACCGGCTCGCTGATCTGGGCCACCAACTACTGGACCAGTTCCGCCGCCTTCCCCGACAGTGCCCAAGATCCGTACGTCGACCCGATGTGCTACGTGGTCGGTTACGGCACTCCCCCGGGAACAAAGGCGTACTGGGGGAACGGCGACGGCCGATTCTTCTATCCTCCGCTGGCCGCCGCGACGCCCGGCCGCCGTGACGGAAAGGTGATCGACGAGGAACCGGTCAACAGCATTCGCTGGGAGGAGCTGCGCGAGGGGATCGAGGATTACGAGATGCTCCTGACCCTGCGCGAGCGGTTCGAGGCGAAGAAAAGCGCGCTTTCGGAGGAGAATCGCGCCGAGATCGAGAAGCTCTTTGACTTCTCGGAAATCACCACCGATATGACCCACTTCACCGGCGATCCGACGGTGATTCTGCTTCATCGCGCCCGGGTAGCCGAGGCGATCGAGCGGCTTGGGGAGTGATACGCCGCTGACGGCTCCTTTTCGGTGAGGGAAAAAGCGAGTACCCGATCAGGGTACTCGCTTTTTTTTCGCGGACGAAGATCAGTAATTATAGAAGATGAACTCCGAGAAGTTGTTCTCGAAGCTCTTTCCGTCAAATATGGGGGCGCGCCATATCTCGTCGAAGTCGTAGGTGGTCCAATAAACCTCGTAACACAGCTCACTCATATATCGTTCGTTGTTGACATCTCCGTTCTCGAGGGTCCACCATCGAATTCTTTTCCCTTTTTCGTCGAGTTTAGAACTTCCGCTGAGGAAATAGTACCTGTCGTTGATATAAAAGAACAGGTGGCCATGAAGGAGCATATGCTCCCGCAGCTGCTTGACTTCGGTGAATTCGGTGACGATCTCGTAGTTTTGGTTATCGAACATTGTTGGCTCTCCCGTCCTTGCTTGGGGTGACTTGATCGCCCTTGAGGCGCGGCTGTGGTCAACAGTCATAAAAGATGAACTCCGAGAAGTTGTTCTCGAAGCTCTTGCCGTCGAATAGGGGTGCACGCCAAATTTCGTCGAAGTCGTAGGTACTCCAGTAGATATCATAACACAGCTCGCTCATGAAACGTTCATTGTAGACATCACCGTTTTCGAGGGTCCACCATCGAACTAGTTTCCCCTTTTCATCGAGTTTTGAGTTTCCGTAGAGGAAATAGTACCTGTCGTTGATATAGAAGAACAGGTGGCCATACCAGATCATATGCTCCCGCAGCTGCTTGACTTCAGTGAATTCGGTGATAATCCCGTATTTCTGGTTATCGAACATTGATTATTTCTTCCCTCCGTGTCCGCGGTGATTCCTCGTTCGATCAGACGCGGCTATTCTGAAAAGAAGATGAATTCCGAGAAATTGTTCTCGAAGCTCTTTCCGTAGAACAGGGGTATGCGCCAAATTTCGTCGAAATCGTAGGTACTCCAGTAAGTTTCGCGGCACAGTTCCGTCGCGTACCGTTCGTTCATGACGTCACCGTTGGAGATGTTCCACCATGGGAGCCATTCTCCCCTTTCGTTGATATGGTGTGTTCCGTAGAGGAGATAGTACCTATCGTTGATGTAAAAGAACAGGTGCCCATAGTCGATCATATGCCTGCGCAGATCATCGACCGAATGAAACTCGTCAAAAACACCGTATTTCTGATCATCGAACATTGGTTGATTCCCCGTCGTCACTTGGGGTGATTCGTTCTTCTTTAAGGCGCGGCCGAAGATCAATAGTTATAGAAGATGAACTCCGAGAAGTTTTTTTCGAAGCTCTTCCCGTAGAATATGGGGGCCCGCCAAATCTCGTCGAAGTCGTAGGTGCTCCAGTAGGTTTCCAAGCCCAGCTCGTTCATGTATCGTTCATTATTGACATCTCCATTTGCGATATACCACCAAGGGATCCGTTTTCCCTCTTCGTTGACCTTATGACTTCCACTGAGGAAATAGTACCTGTCGTTGATGTAAAAGAACAGGTGTCCATGAAGGAGCATATGCTCCCGCAGTTGCTTGACTTCGGTGAATTCGGTGACGATCTCGTAGTTTTGGTTATCGAACATTGGTTGGCTCTCCCGTCCTGGAGGCGTGGCCGAAGGTCAGCAGTTATAGAAGATGAACTCCGAGAAGTTCTTCTCGAAGCTCTTCCCGTTGAACAGAGGGGCGCGCCATATCTCGTCGAAGTCGTAGGTGCTCCAGTAGACATCGTAACACAGCTCGCTCATGAAGCGTTCATTATAGACATCACCGTTTTCGAGGGTCCACCATCGAACCCGTTTTCCCTCCTCGTTGATTTTATGACTGCCGTAGAGGAAATAGTACCTGTCATTGATGTAAAAGAACAGGTGGCCATGAAGGAGCATATGCTCCCGCAGCTGCTTGACTTCGGTGAATTCGGTGACGATCTCGTATTTTTGGTTATCGAACATTGTTTTTACCTCGCTTTTTTTCCCAGTATTGTAATATCCATGCCACAAGTTTTCTTTCTTTCGGGGAAAGCTCACGGGTACAATGTTCATCGTGCCAGTAGCCAACATGAACATGGGGTATTACAGGGATCCCATTGACCATATGGGGTCTGCCACTTACATCGATTTGTCGAGACCTTTTGTTTTTTTTTGTCATAAAACACAATACATGCGATATCTCCATTCTTGTTGATAATCGCGTAGATTCTTCCTCTTGTCCTCGTTTCCACTGGTGCTTTACTCTGCTTGCCATCACCGTATCGGAGAATCTTGCAATTCCCAATTTTAGCAACACACGTGTACTCGGTGCCATAGGGTTTGTCATGCATTATGTCGTATAACTCGGAACGCGCACCTCTTCCACCCATATTACACGGTCTCCTTTCCTTTGTTGTGAGCCCAGGCGAAGGTCGTGTTTTTATAACGACGGATAGGAACGTTTATGCCCTTCAGCTCTTCAGGGAGTGATCCGTAGAACATAACGCAGGCGGGTTTTAATCGTTCTATCATCGCGTGATACCCTTTGATAAACAGCTGCCGCGCCTCTTTGTCTCTTAAGACCCCTACGCTGGATACAGAAAGAACAGAGTTCTCGGGCAGACCATCGAAACAGAACTCGTAAGAACGTTCATCACTCCATGAAACGGTCGGAATGACGGTTAATCCCGCTTCCTGCATCAGATACCCAACCGTACGGCTGCGCAGGATGTTTATTCTTTGAACGGTCAAATCCATATCTCGATAGAGAGAGTAGTCCGGTGTCAGGACTGCCGAA
>JAFRFG010000018.1 GCA_017434455.1 Thermoguttaceae bacterium
ACGACGACGAGGACTGGGACGAGGACGAGGACTCGGACGAGGAAGACGACGACTGGGACGACGACGACGTCGATTGGGATGAAGTCGACGATGACGACTACGATGATGACGACGACTGGGGCGACGACGACGAATAGTCGGACGGCCTTGTTTTAGTCGGTGCCGAGAAATATCTCGGTGATGAAAGACCTCTTTCCGGTCGAAAAGTGAAACGGCCGCGCGGGCCAATGGCGGTTCGCGCGGCTTTTGTTTTTTTCCCTCTTTTTTGCCGTACACGTTCGGTTTTAGGAGCGCGTAAATCAGCTATGGCCGCGAATCTGACCCCCCAATATCTCAAGGCGGAAGAGAACTATCGCCGCAGCCAGACTCCCGAGGAAGAACTGCGCTGGCTGCAGGTCATGCTTGCCGAAATTCCGAAGCACAAGGCAAGCGAAAAGATGCAGATGATGCTCAAGACCAAGATCTCCGAGGCGAAAAAAGCGGTGGAGGTCTCGCGGACGGCGGCGAAGAAGGGGGGAGGGCGAAGTTTTAAGATTCCGCGGCAGGGTGCGGGAACCTGTGTGGTGATCGGCGGGCCGAACGCCGGAAAAAGCCAGTTTTTGGCGACGATGACCAATGCCCGGCCCGAGGTGGCCCCCTATCCGTTCACCACGCAGCAGCCGACCCCGGGGATGATGCCGTGGCGCGATGTCTTTGTTCAGCTGATCGATACCCCGCCGATTACCCCCGATTTTATGGAGCCGTACCTGCTCGGCTATATCCGCGGCGCCGATTTGGTTCTGTTTATGGTCGACCTGGGGGACGACGACGGGATCGAGCAGTGCGCGGCGGTCTTCGAGCGGCTGCGCGGCGGCAAGACCCACCTGGGGAAAGAGTCGGGGCTGGACGAGGAGGATGTCGGCGTCTCGTACACGAAGACGTTTATGGTCTTCAATAAAATCGACGCCCCCGACGCGCAGGAGCGCAAGTCGCTCTTGATGGAATTTTGTCCCGACGCGGCGCCGTTCCAATCGTTCGATATTTCGGCGACGCGGGGGGACGGCATCGAGCCGCTGCGCGACGCGATCTACGAGTCGATGCACGCCGTGCGGGTCTATACCAAGTCGCCGACCCAAAAAGAGCCGGACCGCGACAAGCCGTTCACCGTGCGGGAAGGGGACACGATCCTCGACCTGGCGGCGCAGATCCACAAAGACTATGTCGAGAAATTCAAGTTCGGCCGCGTCTGGGGCGAGGCCGTTCACGACGGGACGGTGGTGAAGGGGGATTACGTCCTGCGCGACGGCGACGTGGTCGAACTTCACGTGGCGATGTAAGAGGCGCGCTTTTGCCGGGGAATAAAAAAGGGAGGCGGAGACCTCCCTTTTTTTGCGGCTTTTACACGCCGGGTGTGGTTCTTTTACTCGGTGGGGAGCTCCGGACGAATGCCGGTGAGGTACTCGGCCAGCAGCTGGGCCTCCACATCGTTGCCGCACCACGGGGGCATGTTGATCCCCGGGCGGTTGAGGTGATGGATGAACATATTGATCTCACGGGTGGTCTTGCCGACCAGCAGCGGGGCGATCGCCGAGTAGCCGAACTTCTCGGCGTGACAGTTGGCACAGTGCTGCATAAAGATAACCCGGCCGGTTTCGGCCCGATCGTCGGGTTCCATCATCATCAGGTCTTCCATGCCGGGACGGGGATCCTGCTCGGCGGCCAGCTCCGCCGGAGAGGCGATGGCGCCGTAGTTTTGGGCCGTCTGGTTGATGGTGACACGCCGCCCCGACGGCTGCTGACCGGGGATGGTCGGCACGGGGGTGTAGGTCCGGCTGGGAGGGGGCTGCGGGCCGCCGGGCTGCTGATACGGCTGGCGATACTGCGTCAGAAGGGCTTCGCCGCCGGTCTGGCCGTTTATACTATTGTCTGAGTTTAGGTTACTGTCTGAATTTATGCTGTTGTCCGAAAGCTGGGCGGGGACGACCGGGGTTCCGACGACCGGGAGGATCTGCAGGTGCGGGTATTTCTCTTGCAGCTGGGCTAAGTACATACGGGTCCAAGTTCCGGAGCGGAGGATCCCCTGGCGGCGGACCGAGTCGATCTGGTCGTCGCGCAGCTGGTTGCCGTAGACGAGCCGGTCGATGATGAACGGTTTGCGGACCGCCTCGCGGACAAATTCCATCGTCCCGACCGCCGCGATGCCGAAGAGCATCAGCGCCGCGGCGCCGGAAAGATTCAGTTTGCGCGGGTTGCGGATCGGACCGAGGAAGATCAGCAGAACCATCGCCGCGAGAATCGCCGCCGCCAGAACGAGGAAAACGTTCAGCGCCGCGGCGCGCTGCAGCGACAGCAGCGCGTTTTTCGGGAGGCAGAAGAACCACCCCGCGATGCCGATCACGAGGATGGCGATCCCCAAAAGCGAGGTGTTACCGACCCGGCGGACGACTTTTTCGCGCACCGAATCGGGGACGTTGGTCCAGGTGGCGTGCAGCCAGACGTAGAGCGAGGCCAAGAGGAGCGACCCGCCGGTTCGGGCGAATATCTGCGGGAAGGTCTGGCGGTTGAAGAAGGCCGACCAGAAGGAACTGTCCTGAAGCCAGTCGGTCAGCAGACCGCGGCTGTTGAGCATAAAGGCGGTGATCCCCGTGATGAGGACCAGCGAGATCCACGCCGCGGCGGCGTAGATAAAACCGACCTTGCGGTGGATCGGATCGGGGAGCTTGTGCCAGCAGTAGTAAAAGACAAACAGCGCGGCGATCTCGACGACGAAGAAGACCCATTCGATCGCCCAGCCGAAGACGAAGATTCGGATCAGCTGTTCGGTCGCCGTGGGAGAAGCCAGGCCGATGGTCCACCAGACCCCCACCCCGGTGACCCCGCCGAAGACCAGCGACAACACCAGGAAGAACCCGGCGTGACGGCGCCAGTACTCGCGGTACTGCCGCTGCTTTTTCTTAATGGCGAAGCTGTTCTCCCAGGCCAGGAGGATACCGCCGCCGACGGCGTACATCGAGATCAGGACGTGAACGATCGCGACCAGCGCGATAAGCATCGGCGAGGTCAGATACGGGATATGCCACCAGGGATAGTTCATAGCGGGCGGTCCTATGGGATGCGTCTGGAAAAACCTTGTGTCGCACCGCTATTATACGCATATCCCCGGCGTTTTGGCAAGAAGGATAATATTCCCGCGCGGCCGCCGGCGCGGGTTTTTTAAACGTTTTTCAAAAGAAGCGCGAAAGACGCCTTCTCCCCCAACCGTCCGACGGGGGGAGAAGGTGGGCCGATACATAAGCGCGGCGGCTTGGGCTTCGCGGGCAGGATCGTGTGGGAAACGCCCCTCCCCTCGGGGAGGGGCGCCAATGGCGGCACAAACCCGCGAGAGCTGCGTCACTCAGCCCGCGGAGAACGGCCGTAATACCCGCCTGTTCGCACCGGCGCCGGCGCTTTGAACCGCTTGCGCTAGCTTAGGGCCAGTTCGCTCACCGGGGAGGGCTCGATGTCAACCTGCAGATAGCGGTCGCCCGAAGGCCCGTAGAAGAAGATCCGGTTCTTGCTCTGCTCCCAGATCGCCGTGAATTTCACTTTGCGCGGGCCGTGCAGACAGAACATCATGCCGCAGCATTCCCCGTTCGACTTGCGCAGAACGTTCTCGGTCGTCGGGAAGGTGTCGGGAAGGAGTTCATAGTCGTTGCAGAGCGTCTTGTAAACAAAACCCTGGAGGTCATCCAACGAAGCGATGGATGAAATATTGCTCGTGACCATTTGCCAACAATCTTTATTTGGAGGGTGCGTCCCGCGGACGGGAACGCGATTAGTCTGCCTTAGATAATTTAGGTATCGTCCCTAAACAGGGTAATCTAAAGAAAATAACGTGAGTTTTTGGGAAAAATAATATTGATAAAATTTATGGCGGCCATTATGATCGCCCGCCTTGCGGGGGCGCGCCGCTCAAGAAGAAAAAAAAGAGCCCCGCGGGGGGGCTCTTTTTGGGGTGGCGGCACGTGAGGGCTTGTTAATTAGCGCTGGCGTGCTGGGGCTTGGTCTTTTCGGCCATGCTCAGCGTCACTCCCAGGCCGGGACCGAGCGCGGCGAGGTAGTTCTCGAACCGATGCTCCGGGCCGTACATCGAGGTGTTCACCGACCAGGTATGGTTGGTCAGATTCGGCGACGGGGTGAGGATCGGCGCGGTCCCCTGCGCCTGGGTCGGATACCCGGGATAAAGGAACGTGTAGAAGCTCAGCGCCTTGTCGGACGGGTTGTAGGCGTTGACAATGTTAATCACGCGCGACAGACCCGGGCCGTATTTCCCCTGGAGGGAGTAGTCGCCGCAGTCGGAGGCCGCCGCCAGGAGGAAGACGTTGAACAGCGAGCTGCCCTGGCGGATGGCCCCGGCGGGGATCACCTGGCCCTGGATCGCGCCGCCGGCCAAAAGCGTCATCGCGCTGCCGACGGTACGCGCCCCGAAGCTAAACCCGATCAAGGTCACCGGAGGGCCGGGGGGAAGGGCGCCGAGGAAACCGGCCAGCGCGAAGCCGCACTGATCGGCCAGGTTCGCCTTATATTGACTGTCGGGGAGGATCCCCTGATAGGTCTTCTCGCTGGGCCACTTCCAGATGACCAGACGGAACCGGGACGCCTGACAGTTGGCGCACTGGATCTGCTGCAGATGGCCGCGGACCGACATGCCGTGCTGCACGGCCTTCGCGGCGTCGGTCAGATTGCCGTGAACCAGGATGAAGACCGGGCGCTCGGGGGAGCTGGTCGAGATAAACTCATCGAGCGACGAGGCGACCGGGTTGGTCTGGTCGTAGCGGTAGAACGTGAGGGTCTCGGGGCGGTAGTCGGCCTGCGAGGCGTCGATATACCAAATGTCGTTCTCCAGCACCGGGCCGGCCGCCTGCTGGTTGTCGGAGGCGATGGCGCTGCTTTCGGTGCTCAGCTCGGCGGTGCTTGTTTCCGGCGCGGGCTGTTCGGCCGAGGGAGCCGGTTCGGCTTGAGCCGTCTGCTCTTCGGCGGCGGGGGCCGGCTCGGCCTGAGCGGTTTGCTCCTCGGCGGCGGGGGCCGGCTCGGCCTGAGCGGTTTGCTCCTCGGCGGCGGGGGCCGGTTCGGCCTGAGCGGTTTGCTCCTCGGCGGCGGGGGCCGGCTCGGCCTGGGCGGTCTGCTCGGCCGCTTCGGGGCCGACATCGGACTGGCCGGCATCGGCCGAAGCGTCGCGCGACAAAGAGGTATTCTCGAACCTGGCCTCGGCGGGCGCCTGGGCGACCGACTCGAACGAATCGATGATCTCCTGCGAAACGGGGAGCTCCTCGGCGGTGTTCTGCGGGGCGCGGATCAGCGGGGTCGTCTCGGCGGCGGTCTTTTCACCGGCTTCCAGCCAAGGGGTCAGCGGGATCTTGGAGGAGGGGGCCGAAACAGCCAGCGAGCGGGCCGCCTCGGTGCGGGCGGGCGCGGCGCTGGGGCTCCGGCCGGAGGGGTTATTGTTGCCGGACAGATCGCGCGGCGTCACCCACGAATGGGCCGCCGACGGCTGCGGCGTCGCCGCGGGGGCAATGTCGGCGACCTCGGCGGCGACCGACGGTTCGGTCTCGGCGATATGATAGGCGTCGGCCTCGGCCGCCGCGATATCAATGGCCGGGGCTTGAACATCGATGTTCCCGGCGATGTTATTCTCGGCGGCCGGGGCGTCGGCGGTATCGGCCTGGGAATGATTGTTTTCGGCGACTTCGGTTTCCTCGACGAAGAAATCGTCGGTCTCCGCCGGCGCGGCCGCCTCGGTGCTGCCGGCGGTGCTTTCGGTGACGGTGCCGACGGTGTTCTCGGCGATGTCGATCACCTCGGCTGTATTGGCCTGCTCAGCGGTGCCGGCCTGGTCGGCGGCCTCGGGCAGATCAGTTGCCTCGGCCATGTCGCTGAAGAAGTCGTTCCCGATATCGAGAAGGACCAATTCGTCGGCCGGGGTTTCCGCGGCCGGGGTTTCGGCGACGGTATTCTCGGCGGTTTCGTTTTTGGCGGCCGGGGCTTCGGTGATACTGCTTTCGGCAATATCGATATCAATCACATCGGCCGGGGCCGGGGTGTTATTCGTCTCGGCGGCTTCGGATTTGGCGGCGGGCGCTTCGTCGGTCTCGGCGATGTCGACGAAGAAGTTGTCGTCTTCGATATCGTTCGCCGCGCTTTCGGCGGCGGCGCTTTCGGCGGCCGGGACGGTGTCGATCACGGCAATGTCGGCCGGCGCGCCAGCGCCCAGGGCGCTGGCGAAGAGCTCATCGGCCTTGTTGTCGGCCGCGTCGATTTCGCCGGCGAAGAAATCGTCACTCTCCGCGGCGGCTTCGGCGACGGTATCGGCAGCCGTCTCGGCGGTGTCGGCGATTGGTTCGACGAGGGTATCGACAGCGGTTTCCGCGACCGTATCCGCGGCGGCATCGGCGGCCGCGTCGGCGCCGGTCATTTCAAAGGGGAGCGTGATTTCGGTCAGCGGGGCCGAAGCGCCGGTGTCGGCCAGCGAATCGGTCTGATCTTTTTCGAACGAGGTTTGATCGAACCGGAAGCCGGAGTCGCCCGGAAGCGTCGCGGCCTGGTAATACGCCGCGTCGGCCTTCTGCGCGATTTCGTCCGTCCCGCCCAGCGCGTAACTTAAATCACGGCTGCGCCGCGAATCGTCCAAGACGGCGGTGTCGGCCGCGGCAATATCTTCGGTCACGCCGGTATCATCGGCCGCGTCGGTATCGACGCCGCCGAAGGTTTGGCGAACCACGGCCAGCGCCTCATCCTCGATCGAAGGGAGCGCGTCGGTTTCCTGCGGCTCGGCCACGGCGACGGCGGTGTCGCCGGAGAAGATCGGCGTATCACTCTCCCGCGCGGGCTTCTTGTCGCCGAAAACCAGCAGAAAGAGCACATAACAGACAGCCGCGGCGGCGACCGCGATGATCAGTGAACGCAGGTTGTCGAGGAAAGTATCCATACATCTGCTCCTAAAGCGCCTTTTTTCCCCGTGTGAGAGTCCTTTTTATCCCAAGCGGCGCTTTGTTGCGTGTCGAAACGGGGATGCTCATCGAGAAAAAACGGTTATTTCCCCTCCAAAGTAAAGCTTTTTTACGACCGCTATTATCGAAAAAGGCGCGATAACGGGCCCTTGTGTTAAGCTGTGCCGATTGTACCGATTGAGGGGTGCTTTTTGTGTTGTGATTTATCTTCGGGAGACCTTCTGAGAAGATGGTCAGGTTGTACCGATTGTGCGTGTTCCCGGCCGAAATACCCCCCAAAAAAGGGGTTCGTTTCCCGAAGTTCTTTTTGCTATCGCGGAAAATTGTGGTTAGAATTAAAGGCAATCGACGGGCGACCCGGGCCTGCTGTGGTATCAGGATCGGGAAACCAACGCCGGCCGGGTGATAAACGGCGTATTTGGCGCGGCTTCCCCGCTTGTGGCGGGAGGCACCAGTATCCCCGGTGAGGATTCGCCGCAAGACGAATCACGGCTTCCGACGATGGCGCCATCAAGAGGAGATGGCATTTTGCTCTAAAGAGTGGAGACCAAGCTATGAAAAACTGTGTTGCGATTGCGATGATTGCTCTTTTGGCCGCTGGGCTGTCCGTGGGCTGTAAGTCTGCCGGCGGGTGCTTCTCCCGGAACGGGTCCCGTGTCCCGACGCAGTCTTACGCGGCACAATCGGCCGCCCCGGTTCAGGATCAGGTGATCTATTCCTCGCCGGCCCCGTTCGGCGGCGGCGCCGGCGCCGGTATGGGCGGCAGCTGCGCCGCTCCGTGCTCGGCCGTTTCTCAGGCGTGTGAGCCCTGCGGTCCGGCCTGCGCGCCGACCTGCGGCGCCTGCGATCCTTGCGGCACCGGCCGCGCGATCGCGCCGACCGGCGGTTATCCGACCCCGGGTGTCTGAGCAAGTCGGGGCTTTCGCCCCGAGCGAAAGGCGCAGCGCGCGGCAGGGAATGCCGCGCGTGATAAAAGAAAGGAACCGTTTTGTTTAGGCACCAAGCCGCGGTTCATTCATTTAGCGATAAATGAACGTACTGCGGCTTTGTCTAAATTGTATATTTTATCTAATTTCACGTGAAACGGTAATGTTTCACGCGGCGTCGTCCCTTCTTTTCTTTTCGTTGGCGGCGGCGACGTAGAGCATTTGCAGCTCGTTGAGGACGTTTTCAATAGTGCTTGTCTCTTCCTCGGAGCGATTCCCCACGGTTTTGTCGTAGATCAGCTGGATGGTGTCGATCAGGTGGGTCGCCTGGTGAAGGTAGAACTCGGACTTGCCGGTCACCGGGTTGGGGAAGATTCCCATCGAGACCATCGCCTGGGTCGCCAGCGTGGTGACCAGCCGCGTCAGCGACGGGGGAGGGAGGGGGACGTCCTCGGGAAGATGGTTCGGGTCGTTGACGGCTTCGTCGGTGTTTTGGGCTTCCGTGTTTTGATCTTCGGGCTTTTTTTCTTCTGACATGGTTGATCTTTCCTCGTGTCGCGGTGGCCTGTCGGGGAGGGTATCGGTAAATTATCGCGGATAACCGGCCGGTCGGCAAGAGCGGGGTTTTCGCGCGGGGGGCTTTTGCGCACGCGGTCTGGAATTGAGTTTGCCCGTCGGTTATAATGGGGGGCGGCGGTGAGAATGCCATGCGGCGCTGCCCGGCCAAAACCCACCCCGCACACTGTCTAGAAGAGCCCGCCATACGTGTCGTTCGAAGCAAGCGCTGCCGAAAGTGTCGTTCTAAGAAAGGAACCGCGCGTCCAGTGACCAGGAAACCCCTCTCCTATTACCAGAGTATGCCCGAGGAAACGCTTCGGCACAGAATCGATTCGATTCGCCGACGCATGGGTTCCCGCCTGCGGATACTCGTCCACTATTACCAGAAGGAAGAGATCCTCGCGATCGCCGACGATGTCGGCGACTCGTTCGGTCTGTCGGCGGCCGCCTCCAAGAGCGGCTGCGAGGCGATCCTCTTTTGCGGGGTGCGCTTTATGGCCGAGACGGCGGATATTTTAGCCAACGCCAATCGGGAAGGGGACAACCGCGTGACGGTCGTCGCCCCCAACCCCGACGCCGGCTGCCGAATGGCCGATATGGCGACCCTCGCCGAGCTGGAAAACGCCTGGCGGCTGATCGGCGAGGCGGTTGGGACCGATGGGCTTGTCCCGGTCACCTATGTCAACTCCTCGGCCGAGGTGAAGGCCTTCTGCGGCATGCATGGGGGGTACGCCTGCACCTCGTCGAACGCCTTGGCGGTGATGCGCCGCGTCTTCGCCAACCCCGACAGCCGGGTTTTCTTCCTCCCCGATCAGCACCTGGGGCGCAACGTCGCCGCCTGGATGGGGTTCCCCCCCGAGCAGGTGGTCTCGTACCACGGGGGGAATTCGGTGGTTCGAAAGAACGTCGAGCATCTTGTGGCCGACGGGTTCCTTCCGGCCGGGTCGGTCGAGGAATTGGCGCCGGCCGGCGCGCTGGACCGCGGCGCTCTTCGCGCGGCGAAGGTGATTCTTTGGGACGGCTTTTGCCCCCTGCATCAGCGCTTTACCGTCGCGCAGATCGACCGGGTGCGGCAGGCCCGGCCCGAGGTCAGCGTGGTGGTTCACCCGGAGTGCCCCCGCGAGGTGGTCGCCGCGGCGGACCAGGCCGGTTCAACGAAGAAGATTCTTGACCTGGTCGCCGCCGCGCCCGACGGGGCGGTCTGGGCGATCGGGACGGAGCGGCGGATGGTCGAGGCCCTGCAGAGGGACTTCCCGACGAAGACCGTTCTCCCCCTCTCCGACGAGTTGCCGATGTGCTACTCGATGAACACGATCACCCTGGCCTCGGTCTGCCGGGCGCTGGAGGGGATCGAGTCGGGGCATCCCGACGGGGTGGTGACCGTTGAACGTGAAATAGCCCAGCCGGCCCTCCTGGCGCTGGAGCGGATGCTCCAGTGCAAAGGGTAACGGCGCGTTTTGGTGATAAACAACACGTCGCGTTTTTGTGACAGACGACAAGTAATGGGAAAGGCCCGCGATGGCTCGAATATTGGCAATTGATTGGGATGGCGTTGAGGTCCGCTATGTGCTTGCGGCCCAGACGAAAGACCAGTTCACGATCTTGAAGGCCGGCTCGGCGCCGATTGACGACCCGAAGGCGCTGGAGGAAATCGCCGAGCCGCCGGCGGCCGAACCGCCGGCCGAGGGGCCGGGTGCCGGTGAGGAAAACGGCGACGGCGAGGAAGGCGGCCAGCCGCCGGCGTTCCCCCCGCAGGATATCGACGAAGACGAAGAGGACGAAAACGCCCAGCCGGCCGCCCCGCCGGAGGGGGAACGGTACCGGAAGATCGGCGCCAAGCTGCGGGCGCTTCTTAAGAGCCAGAAGGTCGGCTCGGCCAAGGTGATCCTCAACCTGGAGCGCGGGGATGTTGACGTTCTGAATATCCTTCTCCCCAGGGTCTCCGAGGCCGAACTTCCCGAGATGGTTCAAAACCAGGTGCTTCGAGACTCGAGCGCCTACGGCGAGGGAAGTCCGCTGGACTTCCTTCCGCTGGCCGGGGGAAAGAGCGAGGGGCAGGAGATCGTCGCGGTCGCGATGACCCGCGCGACGATGAGGCATGTCAAAGAGGCCTGCTCGGCCGCGGGGCGCAAACCGGCGAAGATGGAGATCAAGACCGCCGCGCTGTGTGAGTTCGCCGGGGTCAATCCGACGCTCACCGCCGCGCCGATCCTTCTGGTTCAGGAAGGGCGGGACGAGGTCAACTTGGTTCTGCTGGTCGGCGGCGAACCGGTCTCGATGCGAACCTTCCCGATCCAGGCCGACATCAGCGACGCGGATCGGTGCGAGCGTCTGGAAAACGAAATCATCCGAACCTTCGCCGTCGGCCCCCTGGCCGAGGACGACCCCCGCCGGGTGACCCTCTTTGGCGAGCCGGGGCAGTACGACGCGCTGGAGGAAAAACTGATCGACCGGCAAATGACGGTCGAGTGCGTCAGCCCGTTCGATCTGGTGAAGACGGCCAAAAGGTTCGAGCCGCCCCAGCGGCCGGGCCGCTTCGCCCCGCTGGTCGGGTCGATCTTGGCCGAGAGTCCCAAGAGCCGGCCGAAGATCGACTTGATGCATCCCCGCCGCAAGCCGAAGCCGCCCAATTACACCCTCTTTGTTTTGTTCCTCCTCCTCTTGGTGGGAGGCGCCTTTTGGTACGGCTGGCGCTGGAACGAAAAAGACCTGGCCCGCCGCCGTGACGATATCGCGCGCCAAACCAAAGAGGTCGAGGAGATTGGCGGTCAGATCAATCAGGCCGCGCCGCTTTACACCATTTTGTCGAACGCCTCCGGCTGGGATCAGCAGGGGGTCGTCGTGCTCGATGAGCTGCGCGATCTGACGATCCGCGTGCCGAAGTTCCCCGAGATGGTGGTGACCCGCCTGGCCTACACCAACGCGATGCGGGGCCGGCCGGCGTTTATCATGAGCGCCAATATCACCACCCCGGCGGTCTACCGGAAGTTCCAGCAGGCGATGACCGGCGACGGGTCGCATCAGGTTCAGTCGTCCGGGCCGGTTCCCCAGGAGGGGGAAGGCGGCTTCGCCTATAGTTTCACGGCCACGATCTACTGCCAGAGAAGACAGGCGGCGGATTACCTCCGTATGCTTCCCCGGCCGCTGCAGGAGCTGTCGGCTTCGAACCCCGAGTTCTACGCCGACCAGCTGAAGGCATATCAGGACGCGCTGAAACAGCAGCAGCTCGACCAGCAGAAGAAGGAGCAGGAGCTGCGCGAGAAGCAGGCCGAAATGCAGAAGCGTCAGCAGGAAGAACAGTTGCGTCAGCAGCAGCTTCAGCAGCAGGTGATGCAGGCGCAGACCAGCCGACAGCAACAGCAGATGCTGCTGCAGCAGATCGAACAGCAGCAGCAGCGGATCACCTACCAGCGCCAGCAGCTCGAACAGCAGGAAGAGTACCTGAAGCAGCAGCAGGAACAGATCATCAAACAGCAGGATCAGTTCCGCCGCCAGCTGCGTGAGTACCTGGAAGGTCCGCAGGTGGACCAGCAGCAAGGTTCCGGTGAGGGGGCCGCGGCGCAACCGGCCGAGCAGCCGGCGGAACAACCGGCCGCGGAGCAACCCGCCGCCGAGCAACCGGCCGAAGCGCCCGCTGAAGCCCCGGCTGCCGAAGCGCCGCCGGCGGAAGCTCCCGCTGCCGAAGCGGCTCCCGCGGAAGCACCCGCCGAGGCACCGGCCGCTGAAGCGCCGCCGGCTGAAACACCTCCGGCAGAAGCGGCACCCGCCGAAGCCCCGGCCGCCGAAGCACCCCCGGCCGAAACTCCGCCTGCCGAAGCGGCTCCTGCCGAGGCCCCCCCGGCTGAAGCGCCGCCCGCCGAGGCACCTCCGGCTGAAGCCCCGCCCGCCGAGCAGCCGGCCGCGGAGCCGGCCCCGTCGGCCGCCTTTGATCTGAACGGAAAGGAGAACCTGGCATGAAAACCTTACGCGGTGTATTGATCATCCTGATTCTCTTCGGCGGCATCTTCGGGTTTGTCGGGTGGAAGCTCTATCAAACCCGCCGGGTCGCCGTGCTCAAAAAACTCGACGAGCAGAGCCGGCAGCTGGACGAGCAGAAGAACAACTCGGTCAATCGGCTGGAGACAATGCGGAATTTCTCGGCGGCGCAGCAGGGGCTCTTCGCCCGATCGTTCCCGATGAATCCGGCCAGCGCCCGGATCGAATATCAGATGTGGCTCTCGCAGCTGGCGGAGTTTTGCGAAATGCCGAACGCCAAGATCCAGATCGGCGCCTACCAGCGCGGTCAGGGGACGGCCTCGAACAAGTTCCAGCTCCAGACCCAGTGTAAAGAAGAATCGCTCATGCGGTTCCTCTACGAGTTCTCGTGGACCGGCTTCCTCCATCGGATCGACTCGCTCGATATCCAGCCGGTCGCCGGCAGCGACGACTTGAGTGTGACGATCGTGATCGAGGGGCTCTCTTTGGCCAAACTCGATCGGCGCAGTCCCTATCCCGATCCGGTTCGTCTGCCGCCGCCGCGTCAGTACCTCAAGCGGCTGGCCTCCGGGCCGTTCGCCACCTACAGTCCCTACGCGCGGGCGAATATCTTCCAGTACGCGCAAAGCGGGTTCGACGACGCCAGTTTCGCCATCCTCACCGGGATCCCCTCCAAGCGCGTCTCGGAGGAAGAGCCGATGGTGACCACCACCCGATGGAATATCGGGAGCATCGGAAAGACGATGACCGTCGGCATCGGCGAGAAGCTCCAGATCGGTTCGTTCGACGGGGTGATCGAGTCGGTCGACGACGATATCGTCTACCTGCGTCAGACCGGGGGACGCCTGTGGGCCCTTTCGCTCGGCGATAAACTTTCCGACGCCGTGGCGCTGCCGGAGGAGTTTTGACCTTCCCGGAAGCTGGAGCGACGGACAAAAGAAAAAGGAGGAGCCCCAAGGGCGCCTCCTTTTTTTTCACGTGACGAACGGTTTGCCTTACAGGGTAATACCCGATGTTACCGGCCGACGGCTTGGTTCCTCTCGGCCTGGTCCCTTTCGGCCCTCTCGCTGATCGAGGTGAGGAACGAGTAGGTGATCGCGTCGAAGACGTCGCCGCACGAGAACTTCTCTCCGAGGAGTTTCAGCATGTCGGTCCCCTGGTGGAAGATGATCCAGCTGCGGCCGTTTTTCTTCAGCGCCAGAACCGAGGCGTTGTTGACCAGGTCGAGGTAGTAGAAGTTCATCTCGAAACCGGAGAGTACGTATCCGGCGATGCGCCGCTCCAGCGGGGTCTCTTCCAGATGGTTGTACTCCCCCTTCATTAACTCCAGGACACTCTTGGCGGTGGACATCAGGTCGATCGACTCGGGGTACGAGGCGAGGATCCAGAAATACCCCTCGGGGCTGTTGGCGGTCACCGCCCGCACGTCGGTGTCCCAGATCGCCTCTTGGACGAACCAGTTCTTGGGGTAGGAGAAGCGGTATCGATCGGCGCCGTCGATGTATTCTTTGAAATCGGCCTCCAGTTCGGTATGGCCGATCGGCATATTGAGGACGTCTCGGTTCTTCCTGCTCATGGCTGTATTCTTTGTTTGGTTCGGCCCTGTCCAAAGGGTCTTGTCGGTCGGTGTTCTTCGGTGGTTTGGTTTGGGGGGAACGGCTCAGCGGCGAAGGTGGTCGGGGACGGTGTAGACGGCGATTTCGGCCGGGTAGTACGAACGGCGTTTCCTCTTGGGGATGTCGACCCCGAGCAGGTCGAAGTTGAATCGGTCGTCGGACTCGATCACAAAGACCGAACCGTCCGGGGCGAGCCGGGTTAGGTTGTTGATCACCCGGAGCATCTCGTCGGTTCGCTCGACGTAGAAATCGTACGGGGGGGAACAGAAAACCAGCCAGGGGATGTCGCGGCGCATCTCGGCGATCGACTTATCGCCGCGTCCCCAAAGAAAGGTGTCGTTGGTTTTGACATCGATCATCTGACTGATCCCCGGCATCTTCTCTTCGAGCAGGGCGATGTTCTGTTTGAGAACCCGCGCCGTCGGAAAATGCACCTCGATCACGGTGGCCGAAAGAGCCCCCCGGCTGATCGCCTCGAAGGCCAGCGCGCCGGTGCCGGCGAACAGGTCGACGGCGTGCTTTCCCACGGCCATCGGCCCGATGAGGTTGAAGACCGACTCGCGGATGCGATCTTTCATCGGACGAACCCGGTGGTCGCCGCTGTAGGCGAGCTTCGTCCCGCGGAACTTGCCGCCGATGATGCGCAGCCCCTCGACCTTCCCTCGGGGACCGGGCTGGCTGCCGACGTTTTTGCCGCGGCGGGGAACCTCGGCGTCGGCGGTTTTCCCCTTGGCTTTCCCCTTCCCCTTGGCGGCGGCGGTCCCCGGCTTGGCGGGGGTGTTCTCGCCGTGGGGATAGACCTTGGCGTACTCCCGAAGGAATTCGTCGGCGTCCATCATCGGCGTGATCGACGGCGCACCGGCTCCGCGAAGCTTTTTACGTTCCTCGCGCGTGCGCGGTTCGAACGACCGCTGCGCCTTGCCGACGACGTACAGATCGGAGTAGACCCGCTTGGGGGAAGACTCCGGATCGAGGTCACGGTCGACCTGGGGACGGGGCCGGCCGTCGTTTTTGCCGCCGTGCCGCCCGCCGCCGGAGGGAGAATTCTTTTTTGCCGTCATCGGGATTTTGCCGTGTCCTTTATTTCTATCGGACTTGTTATTTAAGGGGTGACCTACTATAATGAAGGATCGTATATCCTCGGCGCCGAAGGCCTGTTTTTTCCCGGTGCCTTTTCGCCTGCCGGGGAAAGAGCGCTTTTTTGTGACCTTGCGTTCCTTACTATTATACTAGGATAATAATACGGGAAAGCGAGTCCAAAAGAGCTAAGAAGCTTTGAATTTCCGTTTTTCGTGAAGGAGTTAAACCTTACTCAACACGAAATCCGTATTGAATATACCGATTTTGCGAAATACGTTGAGTGGGTTATTCTATCGCGAATCGCCCATAATCGCTAGGAAGCTAAGGTCTATCGAAAGATGTCAATGAAAAAGATTGCCCGCGTTGTGTCTGTGCTGGCTTTGCTGTGGTGCGTTTCGGCTGTGGCTCAAGAAGCGGCCCCGGCCGCCGACGCCCCGAAGACGGATGCCGCCGCCACCACCGCTGATGCCCAGGCCCAGCCGCCGAAAGAACTGACCGACTTCGTCGAGAACTTCGACAGCTACAAGGCGACGCTCAAGGAGCTGCGCGGCCTGAAGTCCGAGTATCAAAACGCCACGCCCGAGCGCCGCGACGAGATTCTCGACAAGTACAAGCCGCTGGTCGCCGAGGCCGAAAAGATGCAAAAGCTCTTGATTCCTCAGGGGATCGACGCGTACAACGTCCTGGAAGGCAAAAACGTCGATCTGCAGAACTTCCTCCTCGGGATGTTCGAGTGGCAGATCATCAAAAAAGAAAACTATGAATCGGCGTTCCAGATCGCCGAGGCGCTGATTCCGCGCAACGGTTTCCCGCTTCCCGACTACGCCTATCTGTATGCCTACGCCGCCTTCGCCGCGTTCAATACCATGCATCTCGACCAGGCGAAACAGTGGAACGCGATCGCTAAAGAGAATAAGGCCTACGACAAGATTCGCCAGCTCGACGCCAAAGACAATATGAAGATCTCCTTCGCCCTCGACCAGGAGCTCCCCGAGTATGAGCGGCTCTGGGAAAAGGAGAAAGAGATCCGCGATAAAGAGGCCGCCGACGATACCAATCCGCGGGTCGTCCTCCATACCACCAAGGGGGATATCACCCTGGAGCTCTTCCCGAACGAGGCGCCCCAGGCGGTCGGCAACTTCATGACGCTGGTCAAAGACGGGTTCTATACCGATGTTCCGTTCCACCGCGTCCTCCCCTTCTTTATGGCTCAGGGGGGCGACCCGACCGGGACCGGCACCGGCGGACCGGGGTACTGCATCCGCTGCGAGTGCACCCGCCCGAATGCCCGCATGCACTTCCGCGGCTCGATCAGTATGGCGCACGCCGGCCGAAACACCGGCGGGTCGCAGTTCTTCCTGACCTTTGTCCCGACCGGTTTCCTCAACGGAAAGCATACGGTCTTCGGCCGCATCATCGACGGGATGGAGGTTCTCTCGGAGCTGCAGCGGATCGACCCCGAGGGGGAGAATCTGCCGGCGCCCGACAAAATTGTCTCGGCCGAGATCCTTCGCGGCGAGCCGACCCCGTTCGAAAAACTTCCCGCGCGCTGATAACACACCACAGACGGACACCTAAGAATTTAACAAAAAGAGGTATTTGTTATGTCGACTCCGGAAAGAGAGAAGAAGCTGATTTTGGTTGTTGACGACGACCCCGAAATCTCCGAAACCATCCGCTCGGCCCTGGTCGCGGTCGGTTACGACGTCATTCTGGCGCGCGACGGAAACCTGGGACTGGTCATCTGCGAACGGATGAAGCCCGACATGATTCTGCTCGACATGATGATGCCGAAGCGCAGCGGCTTCCTCGTTCTGGAGGCGCTGCGCCAGTCCGAGGCGTTCACCTCGCGGGTGATTATGATCACCGGCAACGACGGAAACCGCCATCGCGACTACGCGCACAAACTGGGGGTCGACGCCTACATCCGCAAGCCGTTCCCGATGGATCTGCTTCTCACGACGGTCGAGAAGGTGTTCAGGAACGAACTGATCCGCGACGACGACGAGTAAATGCTTCGGGCGTCTTTCGCGCCGAAACGCGCCGTTTTCACCGCCGGGTTTTCCCCGGCGGTTTTTTGCGCGCTTCGCCCGCCGCCGCTTTGAAGGGGGAGGGGACCGAAGCGGAAGGATCGAAAGAATATCTCTTGACCCAAGCGGTAAAAAAGAGCACACTCCCCCCGCACCCCCGGCGGCAGACGGGATGCGCTCCCTTCGGTGGGGAGCGGCTGCCGCGCGGGGGTGCGAACGCACCGCCGACAATGGCGGCGCTGGGGAAGCAGTGATGTCTGATTTTCGCCGTGCCCTTGCCTGGAACGCGAATTCCGGCGGCAAAGAAGACGCGCAGATCGCGCGTTTGGCCGAACGAATTCGCGCGGCCGCCGAAAATCCCCAGATCGGCGCCCCGGAAATCTTTGATGTCAACGCGTATCCCAGCGCCAATTTGGTCGCCGCCTACTTCGACGACCCGGCGCCGGACGCCCGCGCCCAGAGCAACTACGAACAGCAGTGTCTGCGCTCCGAGGTTTTGATGGCCGAGGCCGCCTGCTGCTTTGATATCCTCCACTTTTGTCTGGAACAGCCGGTCCGTGTTCCGAAGTCGTGCCGCCAGCGCCTCTACGCGATCAAAAACGAACCGCTGAGCGACAGCGACGCGCAAAGCGGCGCGCAGACAAGTCGCGGCACCGACACCGGCCGCGGCGCGCCCGAGTACCGCCGAGCCGAGCAGCCCAGCGACGCGTCGGCGCGGCTGGCCGCGTTCGAGGCGTACGACCGCCAGGTTGATTTCGACGATCCGCCGAGCCGTCCGGCGTCGTACTTCTGCCGACAAGACGAGGAGTATCCCCAAGAGCGTGATCGAAGCGCCCCGCGGCCTTCGGCCCCGGCACCGCAGCGCCAGCCGGAGCCATCGGGTCAGCCGAACGCCGATGTCCGCAAGATTACGGTCACCTCCGAGAATCACTTTATGCGCTGGACCATCCAGCTGACCGAGACGATCATCCTCACCACGCTGGTCTTTATCTTCCTCTTGTGGGGGATCCCCTGGATTCGGATGATCCTCTCCGGGCAAAAGAGCGCCGGGGAGCAGCAGTCGGTTCAAAGCCAGATCGAATCGACCGACGCGCCGGCTCCGGAGCCGGATCAGCCGCTCTCTTACGCGTCGGCCGAAGCGCCCCAGCCGATCGAGGCGTCGTGCCCGTCGATGGAGCCCCTTGCGGCGGCGGCACCCGAAACGCCCCCGGCCGAGCAGCAGCCGCCCACCCAGCAGCCGATGGCTCAGCAGCAGCCGCTTGCCCAGCCGCCGATGGCCGAAGGGACGGTGCCCGAGCAGCCCCCGCGCGTGGAGCGCCTGTCGCTGGTTCCCCAGCAGCCGATCGAGCGAAGCGCCCCGCTGACGATTCCCGCCGAAAACAACCGAATCTTCCAGTAGCCGAAAAAGGCGAAAAAACGATTCCGCCCAAGACGCTTCTCGTTCATGCCGCGTGTTTAGAAAAGGGTCTTTTTTCAAGCGGGCGCGGGAAAAAAAGGGAGTTTCCCGCGAGGATTTTTCCGGCCGGGCAAAGCGCCGTTTTAGGAAGGGTTTTCCTTTGTTCCCCTTCCCTGTTTTGCCGCTTTTGCTAAGGTGTTATACTTTCCCGGGGCAATTGACAGACCCCCTATAGCTGTGGTATGTATTACCCGCGTATGTCCGGGGGCTGTCGTTGGGGAGAGTACGGTTTCTTTCCCGCGAAGGGTCCGGCGCGAGGGGTTCGGTTCGAGTGTCCCAGAGATGTTGCCGTGAAAGGAGAATTTAACGTGGACGATGCGAATCGTCACAACATCTTCCTCTTTATCTTGAAGAACGGGAGTGACGAGGGATTTGTGCCGCAGGTGACGGACCGTTTTTGTCCGACCGACGCGGCCCCCGGCTCGCGCGCCAAAGTCGAAGTCCTTGCCCAGCGCCTGCGCGACGGCTTTCCCCTTTGGCACCCCGAAGACCGCACGACCTACTCGGGCCTGACCGGAAGCACCGCCCCGCGCGAGCAGCAGGAGGAGGACGGGGAGAAAAAATAACCCTCGGCTGAGCGCGCTCGATCTTGTTTTGTTCTTCTTAAGTGACCCCGCGGCGCGGGAAGGCCGGATGACCCCCGGCGAGACGGCCAAAAATCTTGCCCAAAGCAGGCCGTTTAACACCCCGATGGGGCGGCCGAAAAAGTTGGAAAAAGCATTTCCGAAAATGAAAGAAGCTTCTCTTATAATCCCGCGGAAGGGGTGATTCTTCCGGTTCGCCGGGGAGAAATCTCAGGTTTTTTCGAGAAAATTTTCCCCGGTCCCCAAGGGGTCAAAAGGGGCTCTAAGGGGGGAAACCCCCTGTTTTACGCTCTTTCGCGGTCAAAATGCTTACCTATTTTAACAGGCCAACGAAAAAAATTTTGTGAAAATCTGATTTTTTACTCCCTCCAATTGCTTGACGAGCTATTATAAACGTGGTAACATACCCCATACGTGTGGGTTTTCTTTCTTGAGGACCCCCACCGTAAGAGTATGAGAACCTTCCCCCACGGGGGAATCAACGGCGTCCAAGTTATCCCATAGAAAGGAGGAAATTATGAAAGAACGCCTCAATGTTTTTGATGTCATTCTCAGAACCGGGAATGACGAAGATTTCGTCCCCACGGTGACGGACGATTTCTGCCCGACCGACGCTCCGGCCGGATCTGCCGCCAAGGTTGAAGTTCTCGCCGAACGGATCCGCAACGGCTTCCCGCTCTGGCACCCGGAAGACCGCGTTTCGTATTCCGGACTGACCGGCGCCATCCGTCCCCGCGAGTAGTTGGCCGTACTGTTCTCCTCTGGTGACCTCGCTTTGCGGCGGTCCCCACTCGTTAGCGTAGAAACTACCCACTAACCTGAAAACCGGAGAAAAGACGATGCCGCATTCGCCTAAAACCGGGCTTTCCGCCCCGTAAGCCGGAAAGAGAGTAACCAACCCTCTTTCCGGTTTTGCTTTTTCTTGCGGGGGCACCCGGCCGTTAGTTTTGCCCCGGCGGCTTTGTAGGCAAGTTTTTCTTATCTTCTATAATTTCTCCTGCCCCGTTTCCCGATCGGTCCCCAGCGTATTTAGGAGCCGTCTATGGATTTTCTCCCCACCGCCGATGCCGCGTCGCTGCGCCGGATGGCCGCGCTGTGCCGCGACGCCCGGCGGTTCTTCGACCAGCGCGGTTTCTTCGAGGTGATCACCCCGGTTCTGTCCCACGATGTTTTGGTCGACCTTCATGTCGAGCCGATCTCGCTGACGGTCGGCGGTGAGGAGCTCTTTTTACAGACCTCCCCGGAGTTCGCGATGAAGCGCCTGTTGGCCGGCGGGGCCGACCGGATTTACCAAATCGCCCACGCCTTCCGGCGGGGGGATCGGGGGGCCCAGCACAATATCGAGTTCACCCTTCTGGAATGGTACCGCGCCGGCGATAACTACGACGACGGGATGAATCTTCTGGCCGATCTGGCCGAAGCGCTGCTCGACCGCCCGCGGCCGGCGCGCGTTTCCTTCGCCGAGCTGTTTGTTTCCGCCGTCGGGATCAACCCCCATCTGGCCACGGAAGAGGATCTTCATGCCCTGTGCGATTCGCGGGGGATTTCCTACCCGGAAAGTTTCGTCGGGCAAGACGCCGCCTCGGCCGACGACTGGCTCGATCTGATCTTTACCGAGACGATTCAGCCCGGTTTGGGGGCGCATCAGCCGGTGATCGTCTATGACTACCCGGCGTACGAGCCGCAGCTGGCGCGGACCGGGACGGTGACCGAGCGCGGGGAAAGCTATCAGGTGACGCAGCGGTTCGAACTGTTCGCCGATTCGCTGGAGCTGGCCAACGGCTACCATGAACTGACCGACCCCGAAGAGCTGAGCCGCCGCTTCGAGCGGATCGCCGAAAAACGCCGGCGGCTGAACAAACCGGCGCTGCCGACCGAAAGCCGCCTGCTGGAGGCGATGCGCGCCGGGCTGCCCGCCTCGTCGGGGTGTGCCCTGGGGATGGAGCGCGCGGCGATGGTCCGTTTCGGCAAAAGCGCGATCGATCAGGTCCTTCCCTTCCCCATCGAGCGGGCCTAGGGGGCAAACCGCTATTCCCCAAAACGCCCCCGGTGTTAAAATCAAGAGCGTCGAAATAGCGCCCCTCTTTGGCGCGAACAGCTATAGGTGAACAGATAACCGTAAGGAGCGATCGGTGAGCAGCGCGGAACGTCTTCCCTTTAAAGTCGCGGATCTTTCTCTGGCCGATTGGGGCCGCAAAGAGATCGCCCTGGCCGAAAACGAAATGCCGGGGCTCATGGCGCTGCGCCGAAAATACGGCACCGAAAAGCCGCTTCGCGGCGCGCGGATCGCCGGGTGCCTCCACATGACGATCCAGACCGCCGTGCTGATCGAGACCCTGCTGGAACTCGGCGCCGAGGTGACCTGGAGCAGCTGCAATAAGTTCTCGACGCAGGACCACGCCGCCGCGGCCGTGGCCAAACGGGGGGTTCCGGTTTTCGCCTGGAAGGGGGAGACCGACGCGGAGTACGACTGGTGCATCGAGCAGACGCTGATCTTTCCCGACGGCCAGCCGCTGAATATGATCGTCGACGACGGGGGCGATTTGACCCTGGCGGTTCACTCCCCCAAATTCGCCCATCTGCTCGGCGGCATCCGCGGTCTTTCCGAGGAGACGACCACCGGCGTGCACCGGCTCTATCAGATGTTCGAGCGCGGCGAGCTGAAGGTCCCCGCGATCAACGTGAACGACTCGGTGACCAAGAGCAAGTTCGATAACCTCTACGGCTGCCGCGAGTCGCTGGCCGACGGCATTAAGCGCGCCACCGACGTAATGATCGCCGGGAAGGTGGTCGTCGTCAACGGCTACGGCGAGGTCGGCAAGGGGTGCGCCCATTCGATGCGCAGTTACGGCGCGCGCGTGCTGGTGACCGAGATCGACCCGATCTGCGCCCTGCAGGCGGCGATGGAGGGGTTCGAGGTGACGACGATGGATTCGGCCGCCGATCGGGGGAATATCTTCGTGACGGCGACCGGCTGCTGCGATATTGTCACCATCGACCACATGGCCAAGATGCCGAACGACGCGATCGTCTGCAATATCGGTCACTTCGACTGCGAGATCAACGTCGCCGATCTGGAGGCGTATCCGGGGATCAAAAAAGAGGAGATCAAACCTCTGGTCGACCGCTATACCTTCCCCGACGGGCACTCGATCATTCTGCTGGCTCAGGGGCGGCTGGTCAATCTCGGCTGCGCGACGGGGCATCCGTCGTTCGTCATGTCGAACTCGTTCACCAACCAGGTGCTGGCGCAAATCGCCCTGTGGACCGAAAGCGAAAAATATCCGCTCGGGGTTCACATGCTCCCCAAGACCCTCGACGAGGAAGTCGCCCGCCTGCACCTCGACGCGGTCGGCGCCCGGCTGACGCGGCTAACGCAAAAGCAGGCCGAGTACCTCGGCTGTCCGGCCGAAGGGCCGTTTAAGCCGGATTATTACCGCTACTAAATAAAATACCAAAGAACACTTTCCGCCGTTCGCGCGTTTTAAGAAAGGATGTTTCGATGAATATTCAGCCCCTTGCCGCTTACCGTTACAATCCCGCCCGAGTCGGGTCGCTTTCGGATGTCGTCGCCCCGCCGTACGACGTTATTTCGCCGGAACTTCAGGACGAGCTCTACGCGAAGCACCCGAACAACGTTGTGCGCCTGATTCTCAATAAGATTCTCGACTGCGACGACGAAAGCGACAACCGCTATATCCGCAGCGCCAAGACGCTTAAACAGTGGAAGGACGAGGGGGTTCTCCAGCGTGAGAACGCCGAGGCGATTTATGTGTACCACCAGATCTACAATGTCGCCGGCAAAGATTACGTCCGCAAGGGGTTTATGTGCCGCTGCGAGGCCGTCCCGTTCGGTGAGGGGATGGTCTTCCCCCATGAGGAGACGATGAGCGGCCCGAAGATGGACCGCCTGATGCTGACGACCGCCTGCAAGATGAACTTCAGCCAGATCTTCGGGCTGTATCCCGACAGCGAGAACGAGATTCAGAATATTCTCGAAAACGCGATCGCCGGCCAGACGCCGATCGAGGCGACCGATCATCTCGGCGTGACGCACCGGATGTGGGTCGTCACCGACCCGGCGGTTATCTCTCAGGTCGTCGCCAAGATGGGGCCCAAGCCGATCTTCATCGCCGACGGCCACCACCGCTACGAGACCGCCTGCAACTACCGCAAACAGATTCGCCAGACCGGCGCGCTGACGGCCGATCACCCGGCCAACTACGTGCTGATGGTCTGCGTCGCGATGGAAGACCCGGGGCTGATCGTCCTGCCGACGCACCGCCTCTTCCGCGGCATGGCGGCGATGACCCAGGCGGAACTGATCGAAAAGCTCGGCAATTGCTTCCGCGTGACGACCGTCGGCGACGGCGCGATTATCGCCGAAAAGGCGTGGACGCTGATCGAGCAGCTCAACGACCAGGGGACGATGGCACTTTATACCGGCGGCGACGGCCGCTGGTCGCTCATTCAGATCACCGACGCCGGCCGGGCGAAGATGGCCCAAATCGCTTCGGACCATCATCCCGAATGGCAGGCGCTGGGGGTGGCGATTCTGCACCGCCTGGTGATCGAGACGCTTCTGGATGTGCGCAAGCCGGAGAAACCGAAGTACGTCCACACCGTGAAAGAGGTGGTCGAGGATCTGCGCGCCAACCCGCGGGAGTTCCCGATGGCCGCCCTGGTGATGCCGGCGACCGTCGGCCATATCCAGGAGCTGTCGATGCTCCGCGAGAGAATGCCCCCGAAGAGCACCTACTTCTATCCGAAGCTGATCACCGGGTTTGTCTTTAACCCGCTGGAGTAATGGATTGTCGGACGGCAAAGGATGCCAAATAAAAAGCCCCGCGTTATGCGGGGCTTTTTTGTGTTTGCGATAAAGTGCGCGGCGGTTCTTTATACCAAAGAGAAGCCGAAGTCGTCGGCAAGGACACCGCCTAAGACGTTGAAATCATCCATCTTGGCGTCGTCCTCTTCGCTGCTGCCGTCGATCACCTGATTGATCGCCTTTTGCCGCGCGAACAGCCGCTGAGCCACCGCCTCGTCGAGGGTGTCTTTCATCACCAAATAGTTGTACTGGATGTACGAGCCCTCGCTTCCGATGCGCCGGGTGCGCGATTCGGCCTGAAGGTGGCTGGTCGGGAGGTAGTCGAGTTCGGCAAACAAGCTGTGACGGGCGGCGGTGAGGGTCAGCCCCAGACCGGCGGTGTTCATCTGGCCGAGGAAGACGCGGGCCGGACCGTTTTGGAAGGCGTCGACCGCCTCGGCGCGCTTTTTTTGCGGCGTCTTGCCGTCGAGCCGCACGAGGAGCGGTTTGTTCGGTTTGCCGCTGTTCTTGAAGCAATCCGTCAGCGGATCGAGCAGTTTGTGGTGCAGGGCGAAGACGATGATCTTCCCTTCGTTCGAATCCAGGAAGTTGTCGAGCGTCTCTTTGATGAACGGCACTTTCCACTCGGCGACGCGCATGCGCATCGCCGAAAGACGTGACAGGACCAGGGCTATATCGCAGCGGGGGATACGGCGATCCGGGTAGTGCTCGGCCAGCCACCGTAGGAAATCGGCCTTCATCTTTAGGTATTCGGCGCGCTGCTCCCCGGTCATTTCGATAAAGGTCGTCTGACGGACATAGGGGGGGAGATCTTTGATCACATCGTCGATCTTATAGCGGATCATATAATAATCGCGCAGCGCTCTGTGGAGTTCCTCCTCGTTTTTGGTCCCGGTGACACGCTCGTTTCCGTAACGGTCGGTATACCATCGGGTATACCGACACATATAATTCCAGCGAGAGATGATATGCCCTTTCGCGATCATCGAGAGGGTCGGATACAGATCGGCCGGGTTGTTCGTCATCGGCGTTCCGGAAAGGGCGAGGAACCTTTCGGAGGCATCGGCCAGCTCGGCGCAGACCTTTGTCCATTTCGTCGTGTGGCGCTTGACTTTCTGACATTCATCGAGAATCAAGATCTTCGGCTCCAGTTCGAGGAGCTTTTCCTTCCAGGCGCAGACAATGTCGTAGTTGAGGACATAAACTCGGTCGCCGTCTTTCGGCAGGGGGGCCTGTGGCGGCCTGCGGCCGTTTAGTACGGTGACCTCTTTGCCGTAGTGGCGCTGGAACTCCCGCGCCCAAACGCTCTTGAGCGTTCCGGGGCAGACGACGACGGCCGGGAAGGAGTCTGTCTCGATCGTAAAGGTAATGGCCATAAGGGTTTTTCCGAGCCCCTGCTCGTGCGCCAGGAAACAGCGGCCGCCGTTGAGTTTTTTCGCCCGCTCGACACTTTCGCGCTGGAAAGGATACAGCTTGGTTTGGGCTTTATATTTATTTGAGGCAACCGTTTCGGCGGGGGGCGGCGTTGTGCCTTGATAAAGGTTTGGGGCTAGGTTTCTTGGATCCATTATGTTTCGGGACATAAAAACCGGAACCGTAAAACTTCGGTTCATTGTGCTTGGACTGATCATCGTTTGGCTCATCGTAAAATCTCCTTTTGGGTTAACAAACTTTTACTTATCTCATTAAACAAATAAGGCCCGCGTACAGCTCGGATTGTCGAAAACCGATGCCGCGTTGTTTTCGCCGGCTGTACGGGGCCCAATAAGGATCATAGGAACGAACGAGCGGTTTTTGTCAAAGAAAAGGAGAAATTTCGGAGGAATTTTGAGAAAAGCTTTGGCTGATGAGCCGGTTCGGCCCCCTGCGGGGGCTTTAGCCGATCACCGGGAGCCCCAGGTTTTTCAGATAATGAAACGTTCCGTCGTAGAAGGCCGGCTGCCTGGTTTCGTCGTGGGTATCCCCCTCGGGGACACAGATGACCATCCCCTGCCGCGCGCGGGTGAGCAGGACGCGGTAGGCGTTGAGCAGGTGGGCCCGGCGCTGGTCGTCTTTGATTTGTTTCCACTTGCTGCCGCTGAAGGAGAGGTATTTCCAGCCGTTTCGCGCGCGGCGCAGGTCCCCGTCCCAGACCAGGCCGGTCCAGTCGAGCTCCAGCCCCTGGATATCGAACTCGGAGACGACATCTTCCAAAAACAGGGAGGAGCGGATATCGGTGATATCGTCGAGGAACCAATGGACGGTGTTCGGTTTGCAGCGCACATCGATCGCCAGGGGCCGCAGCCGCTGGGCCTGGGAAGAGACGACCAGGCCGTAGCGCTCGCTTCCCCGGCGCATTTGCCGCAGCCATCTCTTGGCCGTGTCGAGCGAACGGGTCAGGGCGATGGGGTAGTTCGTCAGGGTCGAAAAAAGATCGCGCGCCTTGAGACAATCGCCGATTAAAAGCGCGTTGACAAAGTCGGAGAGCCGTTCGGCCCGGAACGAGCGCATCGAGACCGCCAGGTGAAGGGAGCGGTGGAAGGTCTTTCGGGGGTTTTTGTCTAAGAGGGTCTGAAGCTCTTCTCCCCCGTACTCCGGGCCGGTGAGCTGGTCGGAGATATAAAGCCGCCAGCGGGGGAAGCGCTGGTTCAGCGCGCGGATCCACTCGCCGATTCCCGCCTCGCCGGTCCCGATCTCTTGGCCGCCGCCGACCAAACAGACGATCACCGCCCAATCGTCCCGCAGGTCGAGCGACCAGATGAGAAATTCCGGCTCGGACATCGGGAAAGAGTCGATCCGTTTTCGGCGCTTGAGCCAGTTGGCCAGCTGGGTCTTGGTCCAGGCGCGCTGCGCCTCGTCGAAGATGGCGACATGCTCTACCTCGGAATAGCCGCTTTCAACATGCTTTTTGACCTTGGCCGGGTCGATTTCGAGCGTTTGGTTTCGGATGGGGAAGCGCAGCTTGTTGAGGGTCTCGTTTCGATAGTGGTGAACGATCTGGATGAACGATTTCACGCTGCGGCGCGCGTCGGTGAGATTGTACCGGCGGCCGGTCCGCTCCTCTTCCTGACGGCGCTTGTCGCGGGCCAGCGCTTCGGACAGAACATCGACCAGCGGTTTGTTTCCCGAAAGATAGACCGCCAGATCGCGGCTTTCGAACTGGCGCACCGCGGTGTTGAGTCCGACAAGGGTCTTTCCCGCGCCGGGGATTCCGGTGACGAAGCAGATCGCTTTTTCGCCGCGCTCGCGGGTGGAGCGGATGACCTCGAGGATATAATCGCCGGTTCGCTTTAAGCTCTCGCCGGCGGCCTCGCTGCGGGTGATCTCCTCGACGGAGTGATTCAAATACAGCGCGCTGGCGGCCTGGATGATCGTCGGCGTGGGGTTGTATCGGCTGATCGCCCAGCCGGACAGATCGCGCTGTTCGGCGTATCGGCCGGTGAGCTGATCGACCACGGCCCGCAGGGAGTCGCCCGCGGCGCAGATTGGCTCCAGCACCCGGTCGTCGTAATGGGAGGGGGCCGGCCGCGGCGCGGCCGAGGGAACGGGCGCCTCGGTGGCGATGAGGATCGGGACGATCACAAGATCGCGGCTGCCCTCGTGAAAGTTTTTCAGATCGAGGGCGTAATCCCAGACCTGTTCGATGTCGGCGCGGTTGAACTGTGTTTCCCCCGCCTTAAATTCCAGAACAAAGACCATGCCGTCCAATAACAAGACCGCGTCGGCCCGCTTCCCCAGACGGGGGATGGAGTACTCCAGCAGCACTTGACCGCTGTCCCGGCCGGCAAGGGCGCGGCGGAGGATGTCGATTTCCTCCAGCCAGGCGTTGCGCTGGGTATCGGTGAGGTCAAAAGGGTTCTCCCGCGCCAGAGCACCGAGGATGTTCTGACTGTCGCTGCGCAAAAACTCGGGGACTGTTCCGGAGTAAAACCAGCGGGTCGACATGGGAAGATCGCTATTGCTTCGGCGCGGGAGGTTCGTTGGGTTTGGGAGTGTCGTTTAAAATCGGGTCGTCCCAGGGACAGATAAACTTGTGGCCGCAGGGGCATTGGACCTGTTTCCCCAAAAGGTCGGCCTTGACCGCCGCGGTCTTGCCGCACTTGGGACAGGTAACCTTCCACCGGACGCCGGCCGGGTCGAGCGAGCCGGCCGGGGACATCTCCTCGGGGATATCCTCCCCCTCGAGGACGGTCAGCAGCTCTTTGGGGATCGACCCAAGCGCGTCGAGCCGGACGGCCTGGTTCGACAGGGCGTCCTCGAAGATGTTCCGGACCAGTCGGGCGTTCCCGAAGGTCTTGTCTTTGTTTTGGTGCAGCCGGGCCAACAGGATCGAGACCCGAGCGCACGCCGACGGCGAGAGGGTGATCCCCATCTTCTCGCACATTCTCACCATAATGTGGCACAGTTCGGGAACGCTGTAATCCTCGAAATGGAGGAACCGGGTGAAACGGCTCTTCATCCCTGGGTTGCTCGCCAGGAACTGCTCCATTAAGTCTGGGTAGCCGGCGACGATGACGATCAGGCGCTCGCGGTTGTCCTCCATCAATTTTAGGAGGGTATCGATCGCCTCCTGACCGAAGGAGTCGTCGTTCTTATTGCCGTCGCTGAGCATATAGGCCTCGTCGATGAAGAGGACCCCGTCCAGCGCGCTTTCGACAACCTCTTTGGTTTTGATGGCGGTCTGCCCGAGGTATCCCGCAACCAGGTCGGAGCGGGAACATTCGGTGAGCTTGTCGGACTTAAGCAGCCCGAAGCCGTAGAAGATTTTCGCGAGGATCCTCGCCACGGTGGTCTTCCCCGTCCCCGGGTTCCCGTAAAAGACGTAGTGCAGCGACCGGGTCGGGATCTCCATTCCGTGCTTTTGGCGCTCGCGCTGGACGTTGAGCATCGCGACGAATTTTTTGACCTCTTTTTTGACCTGCTCCAGTCCTTCCAGCGAGTCGAGGTCGCGCATCGCCTCGGCGGCGCTCTCGGCGGGGGACAAAGACGGCGCCTCGGGCGGGGAAGAAGGGGATCCTTCCTTTTGGGGAGCGGGGGAGGCCAGGGGGATTTTCAGGGAAAAACACCCATCCTCGAAGGCGGAGACGCCGCTGGGGGTCTGACGTTCGAGGAACTTTACAAATTTGGGGCTGAAACCGGGATCCCGCGCTTTCATGAGCAAAAGGTTCCGCTCCTGAAGCGCCTGGATAATCGCGGTGTACCCGTGAATTTTGAGCAGTTCAATTCTTTGGTAGCGCTCCTCCAGGGCCGAACGCTGTTCGGGGGGCATCGTTTGGTACCGCTGCGGGTCGGTCAGCATCCCCAGGGAGAAGAGGTAGTTGAGCAGCTGAAAGAAATGGTCGCTAAATTCCGAGTCCCCGCGGGAAGCGACCCAGAGCAGATTGCCGGTGAGTATCGCCGAATTCTCGCGTCCCAGGCGAATGGCGTCTTGCCCGACGGCCTCGCCGATTTGATCCACCGGCGTGCCGCCGGCCAGGGTATTGGTGCGGGTGAGCAGATCGTTTTTATAGACATCGAGCGACGCGAAGGCGTTTAAGAACGGCAGGGCGTCGCGGCGCGACAGGTCGCGGAAGCGCCCCAGGTCGGAATCTTGAGACGCCAGAACATAGGCCAGCGGGCGGAGAATCGGATAAGCGGTATCGATCTCGTCCTCTTCGATGGTTTCGTCGGCGTAAAGGGCGAAGTGAACCAGCGAGGTGAAGCCGATCGCGAAGCGGTACTTGGCGACCTTCCCGATCAGCTCGGGGGTGTGGTACTCCCTCAGTCGGTCGAAGAGGAGAAGGTCATACTCGAACGACGTCCCCTCGCCGCAGGATTGCAGCGCGTTGAAGATCTTCCGGTCACAGACGACACAGGCCATCAGATTGCCAAGAAGATCGATATGCTCCGCCATCTTGCGGGCCATCGCCAGGCCGGTGGTGTTCTCGCTCATCGATGCTGTCCCTTCTGGACTATTTTGGATAGAAACGGCAATAAAAGTAATTATGAACCGTACGACGCAAAAAACAAGATGGCAAAGAAAAAAGCGCCGCGGGAAATTACGCGCGGCGCTTCGGCTGCGGGAGTTTTATCCCTGCGGCTTGGGGGGAGGGGGTAAAATCGGGTTATCCCAGGGGCAGGTGAACTTTTGGCTGCATCGGCATTTGATCGGTCTTCCCAAAAGATCCGCGTTAACGGCCGCCGAATTGCCGCATCCCGGGCAGGTCACCTTCCACCGGACACCGGCCGGGTCGAGATTCCCCACGGGGGACATCTCCTCGGGGACATCTTCCCCCTCGAAGACGGTCAAAAGCTTCTTGGGGATAGAGCCGAGCGCGGCGAGCCGGACGGCCTGGTTCGACAGGGTGTTCTCGAAAATGTTCCGAACCAGTCGGGCGTTCCCGAAGGTCTTGTCTTTGATACGGTGCAACTGTGCCAAAAGGATCGAAACCCGAACACACGCCGCCGGGGAAAGGGTGATTCCCACCTTTTTGCTCATCCTCTCCATGATGTGGCACAGCTCGGGAACGCCGTAGTCCTCGAAGTGAAGGAATCGGGTGAAGCGGCTCTTCATCCCCGGGTTGCTCGCCAAGAATTCATTCATCAGGTCGGGGTACCCGGCGGCGATGACGATCAGGCGCTCGCGGTTATCCTCCATCAATTTGAGGAGGGTGTCGATCGCTTCCTGGCCGAAGCTGTCGTCGTTTTTATTGCTGTTGCTCAGCATATAGGCCTCGTCGATAAAGAGGACTCCGTCCAACGCGCTTTCGACGACCTCTTTGGTCTTGATGGCGGTCTGTCCCGTGTAACCGCCGACAAGATCGGCCCGGGAACATTCGGTGAGCTTGTTGGATTTAAGCAGACCGAAGCCGTAGAAGATTTTCGCGAGAATCCTTGCCACGGTGGTTTTACCGGTCCCCGGATTCCCGTAGAAAATATAGTGGAGCGACCGTGTCGGGACTTCCATCCCGTGTTTTTGGCGCTCCTGCTGGACGGTCAGCATCGCGACGAATTTTTTGACTTCCGTTTTAACCTGGTTCAGACCCTCTAATCCCTCCAGTTCCTTGAGTGCTTCTTTGAGCATTTCTTTGGGGGACGACTGGGACACAGGGGATGTGTTATTACGGACAGAAGAGCCGCCTTTTGGACTGGGATTGGGGACAGGTACGGCAACGGGGGGATTCGTCTGCGGCTGTGCCGAGGTCTCCTCCGGCGAGAAACACTGATTGTCGAAGATGGTGGTTTCGTCGATTTTTTGCTTCCTGAGGAAATCTCTGAGTTTTAGAGGGAAACGATCATTATGGTGTTTCATGATCGCGAAGTTCTGTTCCGCCATCGTCATGCTGATGGATACATATCGCTGCATTTTAATCAGTTCGACAGGTTTGTAACGCTGTCCCAATTCGGCTAATTGGGCCGGGGTTAACCTTCTCGCTTCATTATGATCTAAGACCATTCCTCTCGAAAAGAGATAACTAAGCAGAGAGATTAGCAGATCGGAGAGGGGATTGCCGCTTTGGCTGTATAATGTCGAGAGGAGATGCCCGAGAGTAAACGTCCTGTTCTCGCGACCCAGCAACTGTGCATTTTTCCGAACAACGTTGCCGATCTGATTTTCCTCCGTCGTAGTGGTAAGGGAATTGGTGAGGGTGAGCAGATCGTTTTTGTAGGACTGCAGCGAGGCGAAGGCGTTAAGAAACGGCAGAGTGTCGCGGCGCGATAGATTACGGAAGCCACTCAGATCGGAATCAATGGTTCCGAGAACAAAGGCAAGCGGGCGAAGAATCGGATAGGCGACCTCGATCTCGTCTTCTTCGATGATATCGTCGGCGTACAGAGCGAAGTGAACCAGCGCGGTGAAACCGATAGCCAAACGGTATTTGGCGATTTGCTCGATGAAATCGGAGGTTTGATGTTTGCGTAAATTCTCAAAGATGTTGATATCGAACTCGAACGATGTTCCCTTGCAACAGGAGCGAAACTGTTTGAAAATACTTCGGTCACAGTAGATCGCGGCCATCTGATAACCGAGTAAATCAATAATGTCAGCCATCTTGCGCGCCAGTAACAGGCCTTTGGTGTTCACGCTCATGGGGTACGGATCCTTGTTTTAGGGGAATGACAGACACGAAACAGACACTATTATGAACTTAAGTCGCGCAAAAAACAAGATGGCAAAGAAAAAAGCGCCCCTTCCTCACCCGGGGGTGAAGAAGGGGCGCTTCGCGCGGTATGGCCGCCTGTTGTCCTCAGCCCGCTACCAGTATCGGTAGGAGAACGTCGATCCGGAGGAATAGTAGCGGATGACGGTCTGCGGGGGATAGTAATAGGTCGGCGGCGCGGGGGTGACGACCCGCTCGACGACGATCGGGGCGGGGGTAATCACCACCGGAGGGGGAACGGGACGCGGAGGGGGCACCGGATGATAGTGCGGCGGCGGCCCGGGATGATGATGCGGGCCGGGGCCGGGATGCGGCGGTGGCGGCGCGGGATGGTACGGACCGGGGGCGGGGCGCGGCGGCGGACCGGGGTGATGCGGACCGGGACGGGGGCCGGGGCCCGGGCGGTGCGGGGGCGGCGGGGCGCAGTACGCCGCGGCGCTGAAGGCAAGCATGACCGCCGCGAAGAGCACCGGGAGCAGCAAGAGCATCTTTTTCATGGTGATACCCTCCTTCTTTACGTTGTCCGGGAAATGGTGGGGGTTAGCCACGTTTTGTCCACGTCTGTAGTTTACTCGGTTTGCCGGAAAAAGCAAACGGCGCGCGTTTTTTTTCAGTTGCCCGCGGCCGGCTCGCTGCCGGGTACCGGCAGGGGGAAACATTCGCCCGGGGCGGGGATGTCGTCGCAGATCGCCGGACGGGCGGCCGGGCCGTAGTGGTCGAGGATCTCGATCCCAAAGTTCGCCGCCGGGGAGTCCTCCGGGACCGAGAAATCGCCGTTGGCCGGGTCGCGGAAGCGCGGGTCGGCCAGCTGGGAGTCGGTGTCGCGGCCCTTTTCCCGCCACTGGTCGAAGGTATCGCCGTCGAAGGTCAGGTTCTCTTTGGCGACGGTGTTCCAGTAGAGGTTGTTGTTGATCTCATAATGGCCGTCTTTCCAGTTGCTCGAAAACAGCGGCGAGTTGTTTTCCCAATAGACGATGTTGTTCTTGAAGTGGAACGAGCAGTGATCCTCGATCCGGGAGCGGACCAGCTGCCACCGGTTGGAGTTGACCATAATGTTGTGGTGAATCTGGTTGTCCCGGCCGTAGTGCTGGTGGAACGAACCGGTTTGGGTGTTGTAGACGACGTTGTGCGCCATCTCGACGTAGGTCGATCCCTCGTCGGTGTAGAGCCCCCAGCCGCCGTACTCGTAACTGAGCACATCGTGGATCAGGTTGTGCGTCACCCTGGTGCCGGGGGAGATGCCGAGGGTGTAGACCGCGCCCATGTCGGAGAGGTACCGCTGGCCGATTTTGTGCATGTGGCACTGTCGGATGATATTGTTGACCGACGGCGCCGGATTGGGTTTGTATCCCCAGATCCACCCGATCGAAACGGCGGAGTAGTACAGGTCGAAGATCTCGCACCGCTCGACGGTGGTCCCCGAGGCGTAGCCGATCCACACGCCGATCGAGGCGGGGTGAACGCGGCCGAGGTATTCCATCACGCAGTCGCTCACGGTATTCCCCTCGGGGAGACGATCTTCCTGGGGGAGTTCCAGAACCGAGTTATCGAACGGGCGTTCCCCGGCGAAATTGCCGCTGCCGAAGTAACTGCCGCCGATTCGGATGGCCCCCCCGCCGATGTCGCGGAAAGCGCAGGAAGTGACCGAGCAGTTTTTGCTCGCCGTCGCGATGAACAGCGCGTGGTTCCCCAGCGAGTGGAACCCGCAGCCGTCGAAGGCGATCTTCCGGGTGCCGGTGAGCTGAACCGACGATTCGACATAGACTTCCGCCTGAGGGGAGGTGTTCCCCGACGGCGGGGTGACATAGCCGGAGTAGGCGAACGAAAGCCCCTGGAAGCGGACGTTTTCGACAGACGCTTCTTTGCTGCCGACCAGCGCCATAAGGGTGGAAAGACGCGGGGCGATGATTTCGGCGGTGTCGATATTCTCCCCTTCGCGCGGAACGTAGGTCAGCTCGCCGCTGGCGCGGTCAAGGTAGAATTGGCCCGGGGCACCAAGTGCCTCGCGGACGTTTTCGAGGAAGAAGCGGGCATTGCCGGTAAAATACCAGTTCGAGCGCCCAAAGGTTCCCGCCAGGTGAACGACCTTCTCGGCGTCGTCGACCGAGGTGATTTTATTGCGGGTCATGACCCAGCGCTGGGGACAGCACAGATCGATGTCGCCGAGGTTGCGCAGATCCGAGCGGATCTCCTCGCCGGTGAAGCGGACCCCGAGGTCGGTGCAGATTTCTTTTGTTCTGGGGTCGGCGTTCTCATCGACTTCGCCGTAAAAGATCCGTTCGGCGATGGTGCAGCAGCCCTCCTTCGGGAGGCGGGGGCGCTCGGCGCGATGGTTGTTGACGTACAGCTGCTGGAAGTACCAGTCGCCGTTTTTGACCGAGTCGATCGTCAGGTGCCAATAGCCGTCGTCGCCGGCGGTGAAGCCGGTCAGCCGCCGTCCCCCCGAGATCACCGGGCGGGCGCCGTCGGCGGCGCGGAAGATCGTCGGCGCTTGCGGCGTGCCGCTGATTTTCGAGGTCAGAAACAAGGTGTCCTCCAGTTCATACATACCGTCGGCCAGCTCGATGACGACCGAATCCCCGGCGGCACGCGCCTCCGGCAGGATCGCCTCGGCTTTTTCCACGGCCGCGGTCAGGCCGTCGCCGGGGGTCACGCTAATAACCCGCTCGGCGGCAAAAATTCCGGAGGCCGGCAGCAAGAGCGCGGCGGCCAGAAGGAGGAACAGTATTCGTGTGCTGGGATGTTTCATCGGGGTGCTCACTTTCTTATTCTTTAGGGTTGCCCCTCGCGCGGGGTGTCTGTTGATTTCCTTACAAAGGGGTCATGGTGGCGGCCGGCTCGGTGCCGGGTACCGGCAGGGGGAAACACGCCCCCGGAGCGGGGATGTCGTCGCAGATCGTCGGCCGCGCGGCCGGGCCGTAGTGATCGAGGACCTCGATCCCAAAGTCCGCCGCCGGGGAGTCCTCCTCAAGGGTGAAGTCGCCGTGGGCCGGGTCGCGCAAACGGGGGTCGGCCAGCAGAGAGTCGGTGTCGCGGCCGAGTTCCCGCCACTGGGCGAAAGAGAGCTCTTTGAACATTAAGTTCTCTTTCGCGGCGGTGTTCCAGTAAATGTTGTGGTTCATCTGAATGTCCCCCTCGATCCAGGGGCCGCTCAGCAGCTCGGCGTCACTGTCCCAATAGACGACGTTGTACTCGAAGCGGAAGGGACAGTGCTCTTCGACCATTGCGTGAATCAGCTGCCAGCGCTGAGAGTTGACCAGCAGATTGTGATGGATGTAATTGTCGCGGCCGTAATCCTGGTAGAACGATCCGGACTGTGTATCGTAAACGATATTATGCGCCATCTCGATATAGGTCGATCCCCCGTCGGTATAAAGTCCCCAGCCGCCGAACTCGTAGCTGGTGACGTCGTGGATGAGGTTGTGGGTCACTTTGGTTCCGGGGGAGGCGCCGAGGGTGTAGACCGCGCCCATATCGGAGAGGAACCGCTGGCCGATTTTGTGCAGATGGCACTGGCGGACAATATTGCCGACCGCCGGGGCCGGGTCGGGCTGCAGCCCCCAGGTCCAGCCGATCGAAACGGCGGAGTAATAGGTGTCGAAGACTTCGCACCGCTCGATAAGGGTATTCGCGGCGAACTGGATCCCTATCCCGATCGAGCCGGCGTGAACGCGGCCGAGGTATTCCATGAGACAATCACGGACGGTGTTCCCCTCCGGGAGGAGTTCTTCGACGGAAAGTCCCCGGTACGAGTCGTCGAAGGGGTACTCCCCCTGGAAGAGCCCCCCGACATCGGTGAGGAAGTTCCCCTCGGCGTCGTGGAAGTAATCGCCGCTGAACCCCTTGGCGGCAAAGAGATTTCCGCCGATCCGGATCCCCCCGCCGCCGAGATCGCGAAAAGCGCAGGCGGTCACCGCGCAGTTTTTGCAGGCCGTTCCAATCAGCAGTCCGTAGTTCCCGAGCGAATGGAACCCGCAGCCCTCGAGGGTGATCCCGCGAGAACAAGTGAACTGAACCGCCGAGCTGATTTTAATCTCGGCCTGGTTCGAGTTGTTCCCCTCCTTTCCCGTGGTCCAGCCGGAGTAGGCGAAGGTCAGCCCCTCGAAACGGACGTTCTCGACGGGGGTTTGTCTGCCGCCGGCCAGCGCCAGGAGAATTTCCAGACGCGGGGCGATAACCGTGGCGTTTTCGATGCTTTCCCCTTCGCGGGGGATGTAAACAAGATTGCCGCCGGCGCGGTCAAGATAGAACTGGCCCGGCGTGCCGAGCGCCTCACGGACATTGTCGAGGAAGAAACGCCGCCCTTTTTCGAAGTACCAGGCCGCCCGAAAAAAATTCGTCGACAGATGAATGATCTTCTTGGCGTCGTCGACCGAGGTGATTTTGTGCCGGGTCATGACCCAATATTGGGGACAGCACAGATCGATATCGTTTAAGGCGTGCAGGTTTGAGGTGATATCCCCATCCGAGAAATAGACCGACATATCGGTGATAAACTCGCCCGGGTCCGCTTCGGCCTTGCTCTTTTCCTCCGGAAAACGGCCGGCGACAGTGTACCATCCCTCCTTCGGAAGACGGGGCCGCTCGGCGCGGCGGTTGTTGACGTACAGCTGCTGGAAGTACCAATCGCCGTTTTTAACCGCGTCGATCGTCAAGTGCCAATAGCCGTCGTCGCCGACGGTAAAACCGCTGAGTACCCTTCCCCCCGAGATCACCGGCCGGGCGCCGTCGGCGGCGCGGAAGATCGTCGGTGAAACGGGGGTGCCATTGATTTTGGGGGTCAGAACCAGCGTCTCCTCCAGTTCATACATACCGTCGGCCAATTCGACGACGACCGAATCCCCGGCGCTTCGTGCCTCGGGGAGAATCGCCTCGGCTTTTTCTACGGCGGCCGCCAAATCGCCGCCGGGGGCCACGGAGATGACCCGCTCGGCGGCCGCAAGCCCTGCCATCGGCAGGAGAACGGCGGTGGCCAGAAGGAAGGCAAGCGCGGTGGTCTGTTTCATCGGGGCAGTCACGGTTTTATCCAATACGCGGCCGGTCAGCGGACGGCGGCCGGTTCGGTGCCGGGAATCGGCAGGGGGAAGCACGCCCCCGGGGCGGGAATGTCGTCGCAGATGGTGGGGCGAACGGCCGGACCGTAATGGTCGAGAATCTCGATCCCAAAGTTCGCCGCCGGAGAGCCCCCCTCAAAGGTGAAGTCGCCGTTGGCCACGTCGCGGAAGAGCGGGTCGGCCAGACGTGAGTCGGTGTCGCGGCCCTTTTCGCGCCACTGCTCGAAGGTGTTGTCGCCGAAGCGCAGGTTCTCTTTGGCGGCGGTGTTCCAATAGAGGTTATTGTTGATATCGAATTGACCGTCTTTCCAGTTGCCGGACAAAAGCGGCGAGTCGTTTTCCCAATAGACGATGTTGTTCGTCAGATGGAACGAACAGTGATCTTCCGCTCGAGAGCGGACCAGCTGGCACTTGGCGGAATTGACCAAGATGTTGTGGTGGATCTGATTGTCCCGGCCGTAGTGCTGGTGGAACGAACCGGTCTGGGTGTTGTAGACGACGTTGTGGGCCATCTCGACGTAGGTCGACCCCTCATCGGTGTAGAGCCCCCAGCCGCCGTACTCGTAACTTTTCACGTCGTGAATTAAGTTATGCGTCACCTTGGTGCCGGGGGAGATGCCGAGCGTGTAGACTGCCCCCATATCGGAGAGGTACCGCTGGCCGATTTTGTGCATGTGGCACTGACGGACGATGTTGCCGACCGACGGCGCCGGATCGGGGTTGTACCCCCAGATCCACCCGATCGAAACGGCGGAGTAGTACAGGTCAAAGATTTCGCACCGCTCGACGGTGGTATTCGAGGCGAAGCCGATCCACACGCCGATCGAGGCGGGGTGAACGCGGCCGAGGTATTCCATCACGCAGTCGCTCACACTGTTTTCCGTCGGGAGGCGCTCTTCTTTGGACAGTTCCAGAATTGAGTCGTCGAACGGATGCTCCCCGGCGAAGCCCTTCGTGCCGAAGTAGTTGCCGCCGATCCGAACGCCTCCCCCGCCGATATCGCGGAAGGCGCACGAGGCGACCGCGCAGTTTTTGCTCGCCGTGCCGATCAGCAGGGCGTGGTTCCCCAGGGAGTGAAACCCGCAGCCGTCAAAGGCGATTCCCTCGGCGCGCGTGAGCTGAATGGACGATTCGGTCGGGGTTTCGGCCTGGGAGGCGCCGTTCCCCAAAGCCGGCGTGACATAACTAGAGTGGGCGAAGAAAAGCCCCTCGAACCGGAGGTTCTCGACCGGTTTTTCTTTGCTGCCGGCCACCGCCACGAGGGTGGAAAGGCGCGGGGCGACAACAGCGGCGGTATCGATCGTCTCGCCCTCGCGGGGGATGTAGGTCAGCTCGCCGGTTGAGCGATCGAGGTAGAACTGGCCCGGGGCGCCGAGCGCCTCACGGACGTTTTCGAGAAAGAAGCGAAATCCCTTGCCGAAGCGCCACTGTGAACGGGAGAAATGCCCTTTGATGTGAATCACCTTCTCGGCGTCGTCGATCGAATCGATCTTGTTGCGGCTCATGACCCAGCGCTGGGGGGCGCAAAAGTCGATGTCGGCAAGACCGCGCAGGTCCGATCGGATCTCGTCGCTCGTGAAGCGCAGCCCCAGCTCGCCGCACTGATCTTTTGTTTTCGCGTCGGCGTTTTCGTCAACTTCGCCGTAAAAGATCCGCTCGTCGATCGTATAGCACCCCTCCTTCGGGAGGCGGGGCCGCTCGGCGCGGCGGTTGTTGACGTACAGCTGTTGGAAGTACCAATCGCCGTTTTTGACCGCGTCGATCGTCAGGTGCCAATAGCCGTCGCCGCCGGCGGCAAAGCCGGTGAGCACCCGCCCCCCCGAGATGACCGGCCGGGCGCCGTCGGCGGCGCGAAAGACGGTCGGTGCCTGCTGCGTGCCGCTGATCGCGGGAGTCAGAACGAGGGTCTCCTCCAGCTCATACATCCCGTCGGCCAGTTCGATGACGACCGAATCGCCGCAAGCGCGCGCGGTGGGAAGGATCGCCTCGGCTTTTTCCACCGCCGCGGCCAGCCCTTCGCCGGGCGATACGGAAATGACCCGCTCGGCGGCCGCCAGCCCAAAGGCCGGGAGGAACAGGGCCGTGAACAGCAGGAAGGACAGAAGCCGCGCTTGGGAAAGTTTCATCGGGGGTACCTATGCGGGGAGATATTTTGTTTTTGGGCGCTCCAACGCCATCGGTTCATTCTAAGGGGTCGAAAAGGGAAATTCAAGTGCCGAACGATTTGCCCGCGGACGCTGCCGCCGGTGAAATCCCTAGTCCGAGGATGTATAATGGGGGATCATTATTCCCACCGAGGCAAACAATAAAAAAGGACAAATAACCAAAACACAGGAGACAGCGAAATGAAAAGTATTCGTCTTGCCTTAGCCCTGCTCGGCGTGAGTGTTCTGCTCGGCGCCGCCGCGGCCGCCGGCGCCGAGCTTTATGTCGGCGCCAAATCGATCGACATCACCCCGGAAGAGTCGGTGGTCCTCGCCGGCCAGTTTCATCCCCGGCCGTCGAAGGGGGTGACCTATCCGGTGACGGCCAACGTGATCGCCATCGAGGCGCGCGAGGGGGATCAGCCGGTCGACGCGGCGATCCTTGTCTCGATCGATACCGTGGTCATTCGCTGCGAGGCGGCGGTGAAGTTTCGCGACACCGTGAAAGCGGCGCTCCCCGATTTCGATGTCGATAAGGTTCTCTTCTCGGCGACCCACACGCACGCCGCGCCGGTGATATCAAAAACCTCCTATCCCCGCGTGGAGGGGACCATGTCGCCGGAGGACTATGTTCAGTTCCTCTGCGATCGGCTGGGACCGGGCGTGAAGGACGCATGGGACAGCCGCCAGAAGTGCGAGTTCTCGTACGGCCTCGGGCACGCGGTGGTGGCGTACAACCGCCGCGCGGTCTATAAGGACGGTCACGCCGTGATGTACGGCAATACGAATACCCCCGACTTTTTGGCGATCGAGGGGGTCGAGGATCACGACGTCGGGACGATCTTCTTCTGGCGGCCGGGGGAGGAAAAGCCGATGGCGATGATCGTTAATGTCTCGTGCCCGGCGCAGGATATCGAGGGGGATTACTATATCTCGTCCGACTACTGGGGGGCGCTTCGGATTGATCTGCGTGAGGAGTACGGGGACGATCTGGTGACGGTCGGGCTGTGCGGGGCCGCCGGCGATATGTCTCCCCATATCCGCTATCGAGAGGCGGCCGATACGCGCATGCGCGATCTTCGCGGCCTGACCGGCCCGGAGGAGATCGCCCGCCGGGTGCTCCAGGGGATCGACGAGGCGTATGAGGTGGTACAAAATGACCGTTACAGCGACGTCCCCTTCGCGCACCGGTTCTCGATTCTGGAGCTGCCGAAGCGGCTGGTGACCGAAGAGGAAGCGCGCAGCTGCCAGGCCGAGTATGAAAAGTTCAAGGACGACCCGAACGACGGCCGCGCCGAGTGGAACCTGCGGATTCTTCGCCGGTACGAGGAACAAAAAAAGAATCCCCATCCGGTTTTCCGCACGCCGATGAGCGTCATTCGCCTGGGGGACTGCGCCCTGTGCTTCGCTCAGTTCGAGGTCTATACCGACTTCGGGATTATGGTCAAAGCGCGCTCTAAAGCGGTGCAGACCTTTACGGTTCAGTTAACCGGCGGGTCTCGCGAGCCGATGCCGTCGCAAGAGGAAACGCCGGAGCTGTACCTCGACTGGTCGGCCGCCTCGGGCGGAACGTATCTGCCGTCGCGCCGAGCGGTCGCCGGCGGCGGGTACGGCGCGATCATTCAGAGCAATACCGTCGGCCCCGAGGGGGGCGAGATGCTCGTCGAGGAGACGCTCAAGGTGATCGACGAGCTTTGGAAGTAAATACTTCTGGCGTAAACAACGGAATCAAACGATGAAAAATACCTCTCTTGCCGCGGCTGTGCTGGTGCTGAGTATCCTGTTTGGTGCCGCTTCGGCCGCCGGCGCCGAGATTTATGTCGGCGCCGAATCGATCGACATCACCCCGGAGGAACCGGTGGTTCTCGCCGGTCAGTTCCAGCCCCGCAAGTCGAAGGGGGTAACGTACCGGCTGGCGGCCAATGTGATCGCCATCGAGGCGCGCGAGGGGGATCAGCCGGTCGACGCGGCGATCATTATCTCGATCGATACCGCCTGTATCTGGGGCGGGGCATCGGTGAAGTTCCGCGACACCGTAAAAGCGGCGCTCCCCGATTTTGATGTCGATAAGGTGCTCTTCTCGGCGACTCATTCCCATGCCGCGCCGGGGATCTCCGAATGGGAGTATCCCCGCGTGGAAGGGACCATGTCGCCGGAGGACTATGTCGAGTTCCTCTGCGGCCGGCTGGGGCCGGGCGTGAAGGAAGCTTGGGACAGCCGCCGGAAGTGCGAGTTCTCGTACGGCCTCGGGCACGCGGTGGTGGCGTACAACCGCCGCGCGGTCTATAAAGACGGTCACGCCGTGATGTACGGCAAGACGAACACCCCCGACTTTTTGGCGATCGAGGGGGTCGAGGACCACGACGTCGGGACGATCTTCTTCTGGCGGCCGGGGGAGGAAAAGCCGCTGGCGATGATCGTCAATGTCTCGTGCCCCGCGCAGGATATTGAAAGCGACTACTACATCTCGTCCGACTACTGGGGGGCGCTTCGCCTCGATCTTTGCCGGAAGTACGGGGACGATCTGGTGACGGTCGGGCTGTGCGGGGCGGCCGGCGATATGTCGCCGCATATCCGCTACCGCGCCGAGGCCGATTCGCGGATGCGCAATCTGCGCGGCCTGACCGGCCCGGAGGAGATCGCCCGCCGTGTGCTCCACGGGGTGGACGAGGCGTACGAGGTGGTACAAAATGACCGTTACTCGGACGTTCCGTTCGCGCATCGGTTCTCGATCCTCGAGCTGCCGAAGCGGCTGGTGAGCGAGGAAGAGGCGAAAAACTGCATGGCCGAATACGAGAAGATCAAGGACAACCCGAACGACGGCCGCGCCGAGTGGAACCGGCGGATCCTTCGCCGCTATGAAGCCCAAAAGGAAAACCCCCATCCGGTCTTCCGCACGCCGCTGAACGTGATCCGTTTAGGGGATTGCGCCCTGTGCTTCGCGCCGTTCGAGGTCTATACCGACTATGGGATTATGGTCAAGGCGCGCAGCAAGGCGATCCAGACCTTCACCATCCAGCTGACCGGCGGAGCGCGCGAGCCGATGCCGTCCAAGGAGGAGTCGCCCGAGCGCTATCGCGACTGGGCGGCCGCCTCGGGGGGGACGTACCTTCCGTCGCGCCGGGCCGTGGAAGGGGGCGGGTACGGCGCGATCATTCAGAGCAACACGATCGGCCCGGAAGGGGGAGAGATGCTCGTCGAGGAGACGCTCAAGGTGATCGACGAGCTTTGGAAGTGATTACTCTTCGGGGGTGACCTCTTTGACGAAGACGGCGGTGTTCGGGTCTTTGCCGGAGTAGAAGGCCAAGTAGTCTTTCCCTCCGACCCGGACCGCGTTGACGTTCCCGGTGTCCCAGGTCGATTCGCTCCCCAGCGCCGCGGCGCGGCTGTCGGGCCAGGTGAGCGGCCGATCGAAGATATCGCCCGCCTTGGTCCGGCGGCAGCGGAGGATGCCGCGGCCGCGGTGGAAGTAGTAGCAGGTCACCAGGTCGGTCTCCGGGTCGTACAGCACCGTCGGCGTGGAGGAAAGCACGTCGGTGATATTGGTCTGGGCCCGACGCCAGGTGACGCCGAAGTCGGTGGAGGTCAGCTGAAGCTGCGCCCGGGCCGTTGTATTGCCGCCGACCTCGACGCGGGCCAGCGCCAGGATCTTTCCCTCCCCCAGGTAAACCGCCGACTGTTCGGTCGGCCACTGCTCTTTGGTGAGGTTCGACTCAATGGTCGTCTGTGTCCAGCTCTTCCCGTCGTCGGCGCTGGTGAGCGTTCCCCACGAGTGGGAGGGGCCGTCGTCGCCGTAGGGACCGGCGAACCAAAGCGCCATGAGACCGTGCCCGGGGAGGGCGAAACAGTCGGTGATCTGGATCGGCGCGGGATCCAATTCCGGTGTCGCCAGGCGGGTGAACGTGACGCCGTCTTCACTGCGGTAGAGGTCGTGGCGGTAGGGACCGTGCGCGGCCGAGTCGATCCGGCGAACCCACAGGAGCATCGCGCCGGTGGAATCGAGCCCCTTGCCGATAGCGACCTCGCCGCTGCCCGGGGTGGCGGCGACGATGGCCTCGTCGGACCAGCTGCGGCCGAGGTCGCGCGAGCTTTTGGCGAAGACCTCGCGGGCGTCCTCATCGATGTTGTGGGCCCGTCCCCGGCTGTAGGCGCAGACTAAGGTATCGCCGATGTTTTGGATCATCGGCCAAGAGTTGTAGCCCGCCCCGTCAACGACGGTGTCGGTGACGAGGAACGCTTCGTCGGGAGGGGTGAGCGGCGTGATCTTCACCAGAACCAGACCCATCGGGCGGGTGAAGGTATCAGCCGGGTCGTCCGGCTCTCGTTGAACGCGGACAGACAGCGGCAGGGCCGCGTCGACCGGGAAGTACGATTCGGCGGTGACCCACTCGGTCTGAAGGGCGCCGGAGGGGATACCGGCGCGAACGCAGTCGCAGGTGACCACGCGCGGGGCGCCGGTATCGCTCATCTGGGCCAGATGGACCCGCCAGACCGACTGAAGATCATGCTGCTCGGGGGGCTCTTCGGTGGTGAGAAGCAGCTGCACGCGAACCGCCCGGCAGCCGACCGGAAGCGCGGGAACAAATCCGGCGACCGACTGGCCGACGCTTCGGCCCGACATCGACCAGACCGGGAGATGGGCCGAGCCGCCGGACATCGTCACAAGCGACGGCTGTTCGGTCGCCCGCGCCATGGCGGCGGCCGTCAGAACAATCGATTCATTCGGCGTCTGTGCCGAAACGGCCGCGGCGCAAACAAGCGCGGCGAAAAGTGCCAGCGCCGGCGCGCAGACGGGGAGAAAGAGCGTTCGCATGGGGGAATGCCGTTCTTTTTCAGATGGTATTTACTCGCCGCTTTCCGGCGCGGGATCGCCGCTTTGCGCGGGGGTGATCATGTCGTGATTCTTGGCGACGACGTAGGTGCAGACCATGTCGCCGGTGATATTGCACGAGGTCTCGAACATATCGAGGATCGGATTGATGCCGAACGCCAGGGCGACGATCGAGGCGGTCTGCGCGGGGGTGAAGCCGGCGTTCTCGAGGATCATGAACAGCAGGAAGATGCAGCCGCTCGGGATCCCCCCGGCGCCGATCGAGGAGAAGACGACGGTGACGACCAGCGTCACCAGTTTCCCGAGCGTGAGGGGGACGCCGAAGATGTTCGCCGCCAAAATGACAAAGACCGGGAGGTGAACGCAGACCCCGTCCATATTGATGGTGCTTCCCAGGGGGAGTGAAAAACCGGTCAGCGCCGGAGAGACACCGGCTTTGTTCATCGTCTGAATGGTGATCGGGAGGGTCGCCGAGCTGGAACGGGTCACGAAGCCGACGATCACCGGGCGGCGAAGCCGGAACAAAACACGGTACGGGTTCTCTCGGCAGAAGATCGCCAGGAAGAGGGGGTAGATCACCAGGATCATCATCAGCAGCCCGCAGATCACACAGAGCATAATCCGCAGGTAGGGTCCGAAGAGCTGAGCGCCCCCGCGGGTGAAGTTGACGAACGTCAGGACGAAGACCCCGAAGGGGAAATATTCCATCACCCAGTCGATCAGTTTAAAGGCGATCGACTGGAGGGCGTCGACCACCTGCAGGAGCGTTTCGATCGCTTCTTTGACTTTCGACTCGGTCTTGGACGAGTCGAGCAGCGTTCGCGCCGCCAGCCCGAACAAAATGGCGAAGACGATGATCGCCAGGAACTTCCCCTGCGAGAGCGCCTCGAACGGATTGAGGAAGAGGTTGCTTAAGAAACCCGCCAGCCCGGCGGAGGCCGAACCGGCCGGAACCATCGCGCTGGCCGCGGTCTCCCCGGCCAGCGCCGAGGCGTCGAGTTTGGGGTTCATGATGAACGCCATCGTGATCCCGAAGATGGTGGCGAAGATCGAGGTGCTCAGGTACCAGAGGAGGACCGAGGCACCGAGCCGTCCCGATTTCTTCAGCGGCAGGGCCGCCGAGCCGGCGATCAGCGAGAAGAAGATGATCGGGAAGACGACCATCTTGAGCATCGAGATCAAAACCGCCCCGAACGGCTCCAGGGTATCGGCCAGGTGGGCCAAAGAGTCGTTGGCGGACTGCGAGGCGATCAGGCCGAGAAGAACACCGAGGACAAAACCGGTCAGGATCCGGCTGATGAGCGGGATGCGAAAATAGAGGTTCAGGATCGATTTCACGTTCGGGGATTCTTTCGTGCTTTAAGGTTCGGGCGAAGGGGCCGGCGCGCACGCGCGGATATTTACGGTTTCTCGTCGGTTGGCCGCGGGTCGCTTTCTTTTTTCTGGGTTGTGTCGGCCGGGGTGCCGTCGGCGTCGGCTTTTTGGGGCTCAGCTTTTTTGGCGTTTGACTTTTTGGCGCCCGTAATGATGGCGTCCGCCTCTTTGGCCTCGCGCCGGGACGCTTCGATGGCTCTTCTCATGGCGGGGTGATAACGGTGGCGCTTTCGCTGTGAAGGGAAGCTGAAACTTTCGGCCGGCTGCGTTTCGGTCCCTTGATAGCCCGAAGAGACCTGGTCCGCCGAATCGGTCTGATCGCTTAAATCGCCCTGGTCGTCCGAATCGGCCTGATCGGTTGAGTTGACCTGACCGCTGAACGGGTTTTTACCGGTCAGAAGGAAGGGGTTGGCGAAGTTGATGGTGTGCGGCCGGCGGTGGTAGGGGAACGGCACCGGAGAGAAGGGGGGATAGGGGGGTTCGTATTCCTGCGCAAAGACCGGAGGAACCGGGTCGATGGTCATGGCGTCGATGCTGGGGCCGAGACCGGGGTCGTCTTGGGCCGGGGCCGGGCGCAGAACCGCGATCGCCAAAAGCGGCAAAACCAGAACTGTGAACGGTTTCATTGGGCGAATTTCCCTTAGGTGAGAGTGTTGTCATCCGAGGGGGGAATCCATCCCCTGTCACAATGGGGCGCGAGGATTTCCATAGGGCGCGCCTTTCTTTTATTTTACTCAAGATACCGGTTCGGTCAAAGAGTTACTCCTCCGGGGGATGGAGCATTCCCGCGCGTTTGGCGATAGCGTAGGTGCAGACCATATCGCCGGTACAGTTGCAGGTGGTTCGAACCATATCGATCAGCGGGTCGATGCCGAACGCCAGGGCGACGACGAAAGAGACCTGATCGTCTTGAAGGCCGATGTTTTTGAGGATGATAAACAAAAGGAAAAGGGAGCCGTTCGGGATGCCGCCGGCGCCGATCGAGGCGAACAGGACGGTCACCAGGATGATCGCCAGGTTCGTCGCCGTGATGGTGATGTTAAAGGCGTTGGCCGCGAGAATCGCGTAGGCGGGCAGAAGCACGCACGCGCCATCCATATTGACGGTACAGCCCAGGGGGAGTGAAAAACTGGTGAGCACCGGTGAGATGCCGATCCTGTTGAGCGTCTTGATCGAAACCGGCAGCGTCGCGAAGCTCGATCGGGTGGTGAACGCCGTGAACATCGGTTCGCGGAATTTCGCCAGGACGCGGTAGGGGTTCTCCCGGCTGACGCACAACAGCAGCAGCGGATAGACCAGGAAGATCATCGCCAAAAGCCCGATGGTGACCGACAGGATCACGTTTAAATACGGCTCGAACAAGATCGCGCCGCTGCGCGCGAAGTTGACAAAGGTAAGGATGAAGATCCCAAACGGGAAATATTCCATGATCCAGTCGATCAGCTTGAAGGTGACCGACCCGCAGGCGTGGACGCAGCGCAGGAGGGTCTCGATCGCCTCGGCGGTTTTTTCGGTGCGCTTCTCGGAGTCGAGCAAGACCCGCGCGGCGATCCCAAAGATAATGGAGAAGATCACGATCGCCAGGAAGTTTCCCGAAGAGAGCGCCTCGAACGGGTTGCGGAAGAGCCCCTCCAGAAAATTCGCCAGGGAGGGGACCGCTCCTCCGCCCACCGGCGCCGAGTTCTTCGCGGTCATCATGTCGGCGCTGATCGTCGGGTTGACCAGCATCGCCATCGAGATTCCGAAAACGGCGGCGAAAACCGAGGTGACCAAGTACCAGAGAATCACCGTCGTGCCGACCTTCCCCGACTTTTTCAGCGGCAGCGCGGCGGCCCCGGCGATCAGCGAGAAGAAAATGATCGGGACGACGACCATCTTGAGCATCGCGATCATGATCGTTCCGAACGGCTCCAGGATATCGGCGGCGCGCAGGAATTGCTCGCGCGCGTAAAAGTTCCCGGCCAGCCCGGCGGACATACCGAGCAGAAAGCCGCCGAGGAGGCGGACCGACATCGGGATACGAAACCAAAAACCGAGGAACTTCAGCATGAAAGGGGGTCTTTTCGCGTTTCGGGGAAGGGGCGGTTGGGTACCTGGGCAAAACGTCATTGTATCACAAGAGGCGGAAGATTTAACAAGTTTGATTTTTCACGCCACGGTACTTATAATAAAGGGGTGTCGGCCGGCTTTTTAAGCGGCCGGTGTTCCTCCAGTCACGAAAGGTCCGTTCTGTGATGAAAAGCCGTTTTGTGTACTCTCCGGTCTTGGCGCCGCTGGCGCTGATCTGTCTTTTTTCGTTCACCGCGGCCAATGCGGCCGATACGCGCGACGTGGTGACGCCCGCGGTTCCCGATAAGTTGGTGTCGGTCACGCTCGATCATGACCAGCTCGGGGGGGAGATCGACCGGCGGATCATGGATCTAACCTATCACAACTACATGGCGCTGGACTTCGAGAACGATTGGCTGCGCTATTTCCGCCAGCGTTCTCCCCGGCCGGAGAATACCTCGGTCTACTACGGTGTCGGGAAGGTGATCGACGCCGGGAGCTTGCTGGGGGCCTACACCAACGACGACGCGGTTCGGGCGCGCACCAAGGAACTGCTCGACGGTGTCTTGGCGACGCGCGACGAGGACGGGTACATCGGCTTTTGGACCCGCGAGCCGGGGGATAAGCAGAATTTCGTCAACTGGATTTTGCACGAGCAGGAATATTTCACCCTGGCCTGCGTTCGTCACTACCGCGTCACCGGCGAGGAACAGTCGCTGGCCGCCGCGCGCGTGATGATGGACTTTATCATGAAGACCTTCCCGAAGAATGATGAGGGGGTTTACTATATTCCCTCACCGATCTCGATCGCCGGGGTGGCCGAAGCGGCCGAAGAGCTGTATCGCGTCACGGGCGAGGAGAAATATCTCGACTTCGCCGAGCATCTACAGTATGAGCCGCACTGGTACTACGAACCGGCCGACGAATGGCTGTGTCATATCGACTCGCGCCGTTTCCACCTCTACGTGATGCTATCGCACATGTATCCCGAAACCGAGGTGTACCGTCTTACCGGCGAACAGCGGCGCCTGATCAAGGCGCGCTGGATGTACGCCGCCCTGCTCGAAAAAGTCTCCGGCGCGATGTTTGTGACCGGTTCGGCGTCCAACGCCGAGCAGTTCACCCGCGATCAGGTCGGCAGCGGCGCGGCCGAGGAGTCGTGCGTCACCGCCTACCTTCTGCGTCTGTTCGACTCGCTTCTGCGCATTGACGGCGATCTGCGCGTCGGCGACGTGATGGAGCGGACGATCTACAACGCCCTGTTCGCCGCGCAGTCTCCCGACGGGAGGCAGCTGCGCTATTTCACTCCTTTTTCGGGGCCAAGGGTTTATTTCGATCGTGATACCTTCTGCTGTCCGGGGAACTTCCGCCGGGCGGTGGCGGAGCTTCCCCGCAAGGTCTGCTATACCTTCGACGGCGGCGTGGCGATTAACCTTTACGCCCCGATGAAAAAGACCCTGACCCTCGGCGGGGTGCCGACCCAAATCGAGGAGATTACCGACTACCCCAACAGCGGCGAGGTGAAGTTTGTCGTCACGCCGCGGGACGCGGCCGATTTTACCCTGCGGCTGCGCCTCCCCCGCTGGGCCGAGAAAGTCACCATCGCCGTTAACGATGAACCGGCGGCGGAGCTTTTGCCGGGGGATTATCCCGGCGGGTACGATATCAAGCGGACCTGGCGCCCCGGGGATACGGTTGTCTGCTCGATGCCGATGACCTGGCGTTTTGTTCAGGGACGCGCCGCCCAGGCCAGGCGCGCGGCCTTGCTGCGCGGTCCGGTGCTGTTCTGCTTCTCGGCGGCGCAAAACGAGGGGGTGCTTCCGGAGGGGTTCGATCCGCGCGACCTGGTGATCGACCCGGATACGCTCACCGACCCGGTGGAGGACGACACGGTTCGGCCCGGTGGAATGAAGACCACCGCGCGCGCCCGGCTCGGCCGCGGCGGCCAAGAGGTGACGGTGACGCTGACCGAGTTCGTCGATCCTTCGGGGATGGAGGTCTATTTCCGTCTGAAAGACAACTCGACTTTGAAGGCGGTGGGAGATGAGCTTTTCGACCAGCGGCCGATGACCACCCCGGTGAAACTCCTCTGCGCCCTGTACGGACCGCCGACACGGACCGCCGAGGAGTGTTTCTCGGCGATCAGCGAGCCGATCGCCGATCTGACCGCCGACTATCGTCCGCCGGAGGGGGTTGACCGTCAGGCGTTTTTCGCCGCCCCCGGCGGGGTTTGGAGTGTTTGGATCAGCGATAACCCCGATTTAGATCAGGCCGGCGAAAAACAGCTCCTCTCCTCGAAGCAGAAAGTCTACGGCACCCCCGACGGTTTCGCCTACGGCTCGGGGAGTCCCGACGGACTCGGTTTTCTGGCCAACCATGACCCGTCGCCGCGGCAAAACAGCCAGTGGCGTCAAGATTTCACCGAGGGGCTGTTTGACCGAATCATCCCGCCGGTGATCAGCGGCAGGTTCCTTTATACCCACCCGGTCAGCGATCCGGGGAAGTACCTTATTTTCCGTTTCCTTCCCGATGAGACGCTCGCCGAGACCCAGCTGCTCACCGCCGCGGCGCTGTGGCACAACCCGGCCGGCAATGGGGTGACTCTCGACGTGACCGCCCCCTCGATACGGGCCGCGCGGGAAGGGACGACGGGCAGAATTGTCCGCCGTATCACCGACGGGAACGACGGTTTAATGTCGATCGGCCGAGTGGCGGCCATGGGGAGCGGCCCGATCGATTTTGTGCTGGGGAACAACGGCGATTACTTCAGTGACGCGACGGCGATCGCGCTGACGATCCGTCCCAGCGTCCCGATGGAAGATCAGATCGACGTGTTCGATCTGCTCGCCCCCTATATGACGGGGAAAACGACCGTTTCGATCGGGCCCTTCAACGAGATCTTCGGCGATCCGGCACCCGGGGTGGAAAAGAATCTCAAACTGATGTTCTTCGATCCGCGCACCGGGGAGGTCACGCTCAAGGAGGTGGAAGAGAACCAGCCGATAGAGGTGGAGTAAAACCGGCGCCCCACCAGAAGCGCCGAAAGACATTCAGCCGAAATAGGTTCGTTCCGTGATGAAAAACCGCGTCGATTTCTCCCCGGTCTTGGCACCGCTGGCGCTGATTTGTTTCTTTTTTTTCACCGCGGTTCGCGCGGCCGATACGCGCGACGTGGTGACACCCGCGGTTCCCGACAAGTTAGAGTCGGTCATCCTCGATCACGAAGAGCTTGGGGGGGAGATCGACCGGCGGATCATCGATCTGGTCTATCACAACTATATGGTGCTGGACTTTGAGAATGATTGGCTGCGTCACTTCCGTGAGCGTATTCCCCTGCCGGAGGACCACCCGATTTTCATCGCTTATTACGGCGTCGGGAAGGTGATAGACGCGGGGAGTTTGCTGGGGGCCTACACCAAGGACGACGCGGTCCGGGCGCGTACCAAGGGACTGCTCGACGGTATCCTGGCGACGCGTGACGACGATGGGTACATCGGTTTTTTGAACCGCGAGCCGGAAGATAAACAGAACTTCTTCAACTACATCCTGCACGAGCAGGAATACTTCGCGCTGGCCTGTGTTCGTCACTACCGCGTCACCGGCGAGGAACGGTCGCTCTGCGCCGCGCGCGTGATGATCGACTACATCATGAAGACCTTCCCGAAAAACGACGCGGGGGTTTACTGCATCCCCTCGCCGGTCTCGATCGCGGGATTGGCCGAGGCGGCGGAGGAACTCTACCGGGTCACGGCCGAGGAAAAGTACCTCGACTTCGCCGAGCATGTTCAATACGAGCCGCATTGGTACTATGAACCGGCCGAGGAATGGCTGCGGCATATCGACTCGCGCCGGTTTCACCTCTACGTGATGTTTTCGCACATGTATCCCGAGACGGAGCTGTACCGTCTCACCGGCGAGGATGGGCGTTTGATCAAGGCGCGCTGGATGTACGCCGCGCTGCTCGAAAAACAGTACGGCGGGCTGTTTGTCACCGGTTCGGCGTCCAGCGGCGAGTATTTTACCCGCGATCAGGTCGGCACCGGGGCGGCCGAGGAATCATGCGTCACCGCCTACCTTCTGCGTCTGTTCGACTCGCTTCTGCGCATCGACGGCGATCTGCGGATCGGCGACGTGATGGAGCGGACGATCTACAACGCCCTGTTCGCCGCGCAGTCTCCCGACGGAAGGCGTTTGCGCTATTTCACCCCTTTTTCGGGGCCGAGGTGGTATTACCAGCCGGATACCTTTTGCTGTCCGGGGAACTTCCGCCGGGCGGTGGCGGAGCTTCCCCGCAAGGTCTGCTATACCTTCGACGGGGGCTTGGCGATTAACCTTTACGCCCCGATGAAAAAGACCCTGACCCTCGGCGGGGTGCCGACTTTGGTAGAGGAGATCACCGATTACCCCAACAGCGGCGAGGTGAAGTTTGTCCTCACGCCGCCGGCGGCAGCCGAGTTTACTTTGCGTCTGCGCCTTCCCCGCTGGGCCGAAATGGTTTCTGTCGCCGTCAACGATGAACCGGAGGCGGAGCTTTTGCCGGGGGATTATCCCGGCGGGTACGATATCAAGCGAACTTGGAACCCCGGGGATACGGTTGTCTGTTCGATGCCGATGACCTGGCGCTTTGTCCGGGGGCATGCCGCCCAGTCGGGACGGGCGGCGCTGCTGCGCGGTCCGGTGCTGTTCTGCTTCTCGGCGGCGCAAAACGAGGGGGTTCTCCCCGAGGGGTTCCCGCCGCGCGACCTGGTGATCGACCCGGATACGCTCACCGACCCGGTGGAGGACGACTCGGTTCGTCCGAACGGAATGAAGACCACCGCGCGCGTCCGGCTCGGCGACGGCGGCGAGGAGGCGACGGTGACGCTGACCGAATTCGTCGACCCTTCGGGGATCGAGGTCTATTTCCGTGTTAAAGAAGACGCGGCGCTTCAGCCGGTGGAGGACGAGCTGTTCGACCAGCGGCCGATGACCACTCCGGTGAAACTTGTCGGTGCCCTCTACGGTCCGCCGGCACAGACCGCTGAGGAGGGGGGCTCGGCAATCGGCGAGCCGATCGCCGACCTGGCCGCCGATTATCGTCCGCCGATAGGGGGCAACCAATCGGCGAGATTTGCCGCCCCCGGCGGGCAGTGGAGCGTTTGGATCAGCAATAGCCCCGATTTAGATCAGGCGAGTGAAAAACATCTCCTTTCGTCGAACCAAAAGGTCTACGGCACCCCCGACGGTTTCGCCTACGGCTCGGGGAGTCCCGACGGACTCGGTTTTCTGGCCAACCATGACCCGTCGCCGCGGCAAAGCGGCCAGTGGCGCCAAAACTATACCGAGGGGCTTTTTGACCAGATGATTCCCCCGGCGCTGCGTGATCGATTTGTCTTTACCCACCCGGTGGATGATCCGGGGAAGTACATCGTCTTCCGTTTCCTTCCCGATGAGTCCTTCGCCGAGACCCCGCTGATCGCCTCGGCGGCGGTGTGCCGCAATCCGGCCGGCAACGGCGTGACGCTCGACCTGCTGGCTCGTTCCCCGCGTTTTTTCCAAGAGGACGCGCCCCAGCGGACGGTTTACCGCCTTAACGGCGGGAACGACGGCCTTATATCGACCGGCCGAGCGACGGCCGCCGGGAGCGGCCCGATCGATTTTGTGCTGGGGAACAACGGCGATTACTCCTGTGACGCGACGGCGATCGCTTTGACGGTCCGCCCGATCTTGCCCTTTGTCCCGGGGGAAGGCCAAATCGATGTCACCAAGATCCTTGCCCCCCGCATGACGGGGAAAACGTGTTTCTCGATCGGTTCCTACAACGAGACCTTCGGCGACCCGGCGCCGGGAATGAAAAAGAATCTCAAACTGATGCTCTTCGATCCGCGCACCGGCGAGGTGACGCTTAAGGAACTGGAAGAGGACCAGCCGATCGAGCTGGAGTAAACCGCCGGGCGGGTTGATAAGAAGCTATGGGCAGTACGGGACTCGAACCTGTGACCTTCTGGGTGTAAACCAGATGCTCTAACCAAACTGAGCTAACTGCCCCCATTTTTCTTGAAACATCAGCGGCATTTTACCCTCTGGGGGGACTTATTCAAAGTCCCCCTCACGCATGGGCCGCGCGGCGCCGAACGCCCCTTGTCAAAACAGGTTATCCGGCCATAATGAACTTTTGCGCCGCCGGTTTTTCCCGCAAGAACAAAAAAACTTTCCCCCCAGCCGCGCCGGCCCGGCGTCCCCTTTGAACCCCCTCGGTAAACGCGATATGACGGATCTGGCACATCGTCGAAATATTGGTATTTCGGCCCACATCGATTCCGGAAAGACCACCCTTTCCGAGCGTATCCTCTTCTACACGGGGAAATCGCACAAAATCGGGGAGGTTCACGACGGTGAGGCGACGCTGGACAGCATGGAGCTGGAGCAGGAGCGGGGCATCACCATCGCCAGCGCCGCGACCAACGTCACCTGGGGAGAGACCTCAATCAACCTGATCGACACCCCCGGCCACGTCGATTTTACCGTCGAGGTCGAGCGCGCGCTGCGGGTGCTCGACGGCGCGGTGTTGGTTCTTTGTTCCGTCGCCGGCGTCCAGGCGCAGTCGATCACGATCGACCGGCAGATGAAGCGCTACTCCGTTCCGCGCCTGGCGCTGATCAATAAGATGGACCGCGTCGGCGCCAATCCCGAGCGGGTGGTCAAGCAGCTGAAAGAGAAGCTCGACTGCGACGCGGTGTTAATGCAGCTGCCGATCGGCGTGGAGGATCAGTTCCAAGGGGTGATCGACCTGGTGAAGGGGGAGGCGATCTATTTTGACGGTACCCAGGGGGAGATCGTCCGCCGTGAGCCGGTTCCCGAAGAGTATCGGTGCCAATATCAAGAGGCCCGCCGCGTTCTGCTTGAGGCCCTTTCGATGTACAGCGACGAGCTGCTTGAGATGCTTTTGGGGGATAAGGACGTTCCCGAGGAACTGATCCACCGGATCGTTAAGTCGGCGACCCTCTCGCGTCAGCTGACCCCCGTCTTTTTAGCGTCGGCGTATCGGAACAAGGGGGTGCAGCCGCTTCTCGACGCCGTGGTGCGCTACCTTCCCTCGCCGCTGGACCGCGAGGCGTGGGCCTATGTGAGAACCAAGGAAGAGACGCCCGAACCGGAAGAGGCCGACAAAGAAGAAGTCGGCAAGGAAGATACCGGCGGTGAGGGCGAAGCGCCCGCCGAAGGCGAAAAGCAGGCCGGTCCCGAGGAAAGCGGCAAGGAAGAAGCCGCCGAAGAGACCACCGCCGGCGAAACAGCCGCCAGCGAAACGGTCGAGGATACCGGCGCCGAAGAAACAGCCGCCGAGGGACAGGACGATGCCGATTCCCCGGCGCCGCTGGCCGGAATGCGCCGCGTCGCGCTTAAGCCCGATCCGGAGGAAAGGCCGGTGGCGATGGCTTTCAAGCTGGTCGAGGACCCGTACGGAACACTCACCTTCCTGCGTGTCTATCAGGGGACGATCAAAAACGGCTCGTTCTACTACAATCAGCGCACGGGAAAGAAAGAGCGCATCAGCCGCCTGTTCCGCATGCACGCCGAGCAGCGGGTCGAACTCGACAAGGGGGAGGCGGGGGATATCGTCGCGGCGATCGGCCTGGACGGGGCCGGCGGCGATACCTACGCCGATGAGCCGAACTGCTGCGCGCTAGAGTCGATCTATGTCCCCGATCCGGTGATTCGCATCGCCATTCGTCCGAAGCGGACCGAGGATCTCGACCGTCTGGCCAAGGCGCTGCGCCGGTTCCGCAAAGAAGACCCGACCCTCTCGGTCGTGACCGACCCGGAAAGCGGCGAGACCCTGCTGGCCGGCATGGGGGAGCTTCACCTGGAGATCTATCTTGAGCGAATCCGCCGCGAGTACAAGGTCGAGGTTGAGTCGGGCGCCCCGAGCGTCAGCTACCGCGAGGCGCCGACCGAGGCGGTCGCGTTTGACACAAAGCACAAAAAGCAGTCGGGCGGCAGCGGCCAGTTCGCCCATATCCGCGGCGAGATGGCACCGATTCCCGAGGACGAAGCTGGGGAAGAGACGTTCGAGTTCATCGAAAAGATCGTCGGCGGCGTGATCCCCGCCGGGTATATTCCCGCCATCGAGAAGGGGTTCCGCTCGTCGCTGCACAAAGGGCCGGTCGCCGGTTTCCCGATCGTCAACCTGCGGATCCTGGTCAACGACGGTTCCTACCACGAGGTCGACTCGAGCGACTTGGCCTTTAGGATCTGCGCGCAGACGGCCCTGCGCGAGAATTTCCCGAGGACAAAGCCGGTCATTCTCGAGCCGGTGATGAAGATCGAAATCGAGTGTCCCAGCGTGTTCCAGGGGAACGTGATTGGCGATTTAAACCGCCGCCGGGGGCTGATCAGCGTCACCGAGACCCTCGGGCCGACCTGCCGCGTCGAGGGGGAGATCCCGCTGGCCGAGACGTTCGGCTATATGACGGCGCTGCGCAGCATGACGCAGGGGCAGGGGACCTTCTCGATGGAGTTCCTCAAGTACAAGCGGGTTCCCTCCTCGATTCAAGAGACGATCATCAAGCAGCGCAAAGAGGCCCAATCGGGCCATTGATCACTCTTCAAGCTGCGTTTTAGGCCCGCTCGGATTCGGGAATCATCCCCGCGTCACGGATCTGTTTGATCGCCGCGGCGTGGGTCTGGTCGGGGGTTTCGAGCGTCGCTGCCTTGTGTGGATAGATCTCGTAGAGCGCGCGGTATTTGGTGGGGGTCAGGTTCGGCATCACGACGTTGGCCCCGCTGCGAAGCCCCATCACACGGCCGTGTTGGCCGTCGATCGTGGCGATGGCGGTGGTGCTCGGGATATTCGCCCCGGGGAGCAGCAGCCGGGTCAGCGCGATCATCGCAAAGGCCATCTCGTTGGAAGGGACCACCTGGCGGTCGGTCTGCGGGTAGCTCCAGCCGGCCTGCCGCAGCAGCGCCGCGCGGCGGGGGTCGTCGTGCGGAAGGGCCAGCGCCTCGGCCACCTTCCCCAGGGGGGTATCGCCGTGGGGGAGGTAGGGGCCGCTGCCCACCATATCGAGCCGCAGTTCGCTAAAGAGCATTAAATCACGGGCCAAGTCCTCGGGGGTCTGGCCGGGAATGCCGATCATCACGCCGCTGCCGATTTCGTACCCCATCCGGCGGAGGCGGCCGAGCATCGCGACACGGTCGGTCGTCTTGGCCACTCCGCCGTCGCCGGCGCTATGGGGGTGAATCGCCTCGAACAATCGGGGGTTTGACGTCTCGAGCCGCATAAGGTACCGATCGGCGCCGGCTTCTTTCCAGCGGCGGAAGGTGCTGTCGGGCCGCTCCCCGAGGGAGAGGGTCACGATCAAAGAGAACTTTTGCTTGATCGCCGCGATGATCTCGGCGATCGTCTCGTCCGAAATCCCCGCGTCCTCGCCGGCCTGAAGGACGACCGTCCCGTAGCCGAAGCGCTTGGCAAGGGAAGCCGCCTCGAGGATCTCGTCGATCGTCATTCGATAGCGGGCGATACCGCGGCGCCCGGCGCGCACCCCGCAGTAAAGGCAGTTGCGCCGACAGTGGTTCGACAGCTCGATCAGACCGCGCAGATAGACGACCTCGCCGACACGCTCCCGGCGCAGCGCGTCGGCCCGCCGGCGAAGACGCGCGAGGCGGTCGCCGGACGGTTCGGTTAAGTGGGTGAGGATTTCGTCGTAAGAGAGCATAGCGCTTGTCGCCTCCGAGTGAGGTGAAACACCAAGTACCGACTCAAAAAAAAGCCACAGCAACCTTGACGGGTACGCTGCGGCTTTGCTCGAGTTTTGTGACTTACGAAAGTAACTCACGTAAGCGGAGGACAAGGGACTCGGACCCTCAACCGGCAAGCCGGCGCCTGATTTCGAGTCAGGTTGCTAACCAATTCGCGTATCCTCCCTAAGGGTACGGCCCATTATATCTAAAGCGGACGTTTTTGCAAACCCCCCGGAGGGCCGTCGGGGTGGTATTTTTGATTGAATGGGGCCGGGTCGAACTCGTCGCGCAGCTCGGCGGCCGGAAGGTATCCCGCCCGGCGCGCCGCCTCGGCGTCGTCGTTCGGGTCGATCGGCCGATTGGCGCGGGTTTCCGCCAGCTCGATATTGGCGGAAAGCCCGCCGGGGTCGCGGGCGCCGGAGGTCTGGATATAGGTCGTCGGTACCCCTTCGCCGCCGCCCCCCCGCAAGGCGGCCCGCTTGGGACGGTTCGGGTCGGGGGTGTAGTCGCGCATTTTGCCCGAGAGCGACTGGAGCCAGTCGGTGAAGGTCTGGTAGTCGCGTAGCGACTGCTCGTCCTCGCCGAACGGCCAGACCCGCTCCCCGCCGATGCCGACGATTTCGGGATGATGGAGGATCGGGCTGCTCTGCGGATTGCGGCACGAGACGAAATCGAGGACCGACTCGAGATTGCGCAGCCGCACCAAGTGAAAATCACGCGCGCCGCGGGGGTCTTCCAGCGTGAACGCCGAGTCGCATCCGTCGGCGTGGCAGTCGCTCGCCGCGCAGCGGGCCAGCAGCACCGGCTCGACTTTGCGGGTGTAGCGCTCTTCCACGGCGAAGGGGATCTTTTTGGCGAACGCCGAAAGCCGCGCCTTCTCGGCGTCCTGTTTGGGGAGCAGGCCGGTGGAGGCCAGCGGGGTGTCGGACGAACCGCTTTCGGCCGCCACGGCGGTGCGAAGGGCCGCTTCGTTTTTGATCCGCTCGACGTACTCCATCTTCCCGATATGCTCCAGCAGCGCGCTTTTGCGCACCGGGTCGGTCGTCGCGTCGGCCGCCGCCTTGAGGTACGAGATCGCCTCGGCGGAGAGCTGGTTTCGACCGGCCCAGTCGGCCAGGCGCAGGAGGGAGCCGATATCGCCGGCCGGCAGCTGGCGCAGCTGGTACTCGAACAGCTCCTCGCGCGAGAAGCCGACAAACAGGACGTCGAGCTTTGAAATGGTCAGTCCCCCGCTGTCGTTGGGGGAACGCAGAAAGACGGTCTCCCCCCGGTCTTCGGGTATTCCCTCTTGGATCAATCCGGTCCGGGTCAGGAAGAAGCGAATCTCGCTTTTGTCCGCCGGCGCGGCGGGGCCGCTTTGCGATACAGCGCGCGGCGAAAGGGGGAAGAGCCAAAGCGCGGCGAAGAGGATCGCCCAAAGAGAGCAAAAACCCCTCGCCCCGGCTTTTCGGCCGGTCGCTCGGCGGGCTTCACTGCTTCGGACGGTCAGGGACATAGCGCTTAGGGGGTTAAATCAAGAGCTCTTCGGGCTTGAAGAAGAGCGGGATCTCCCTTTGGGCCGATTCGGTCGAATCGGAGGCGTGGACTAAATTGTGGCGGAAATCGAGCGCCAGATCGCCGCGGATGGTACCGGCCGGCGCGCGGCTTGCGTCGGTCGGGCCGACCAGCTGACGAACCTGGGCGACCGCCTTCGGGCCGCAGAGGATCATCGCGATGGAGGGGCCGCCGGTCATGTACGAGACGATTGCCTCAAAGTACGGTTTGTCGGCATGCTCGCGGTAGTGGCGCTGGCACAGGGGACGGTCGAAAACAATCCCCTTGATGGCGGCGATGGTCAGTCCCTTGCGCTCAAAGCGATGGAGAATCTCTCCGGCCAGAGCACGGGCCACGGCGTCGGGCTTGAGCAGCACCAAGGTCCGCTCGACTTGGCCGAGAACGCTTTCGTCATAGTCCGCCATGAGGGCTTCTTCTCCTAAAGGTTGCTCAGGTTGTTTGTTCAAGCTGTCTGTTTGGGGCGGCCGGCTCGGGAAACGTCAGAAATCGTACCAGAAGCCCAGACCGAACTTGCGCTGGTGCATATACTGGAACTGGAACTGATCGTCGCAGCCCTCGTAGAATTCGCCCCCCAGGCGGAAGCGGCCGTTGACCCGATTGCGCCACTGCCAGCCGAACTGGACGTTGAGGTAGCCGCCGAAATCTCTCTCTTGGAAGAGATGGCCGTGGATGGCGGCGAACGGCGTTCCCCGCTTTTTGTTCAGCTCGCTGAAAACCGGGCTGTACTCGGCCCCAAACTGGAACTCCCACGGCCGGGTGGTCTCGCCGAAATGAAAGGCCCATCCCGCCTCGCCGTAGAGACGCACGTCCTCGATCGGGCGGTAGGCGACGCCTAAGATGATCTCGTCACGGACATAGTGCATCTTGGGACGGAAACGGTCGATGAGATACTGGTCACCGATGTGGGAGCTGACATGGTAGTAACCGGTCTTGAACTGCCACTTCCCCTGGCCGTAGGTGATGGGGAGCCCGGCGCGGTAGTCGGTGGAGGCCAGCTGGCGGTCCCGTTCGATGTCGAGGCGCAGCAGCGCCGCCCCCTCCATATCGATCTGGAATCCCTCCGGGTGAATCGGGTCGGTCGTCCCGTAGCGCAAAAGGGGAACACGCCCGCCTAAGGCGATATCCCAGATCCAGCCGTAGCCGTCGTCGTAGTTGAAGAGCGACTGCATTCGGGGCTCTTTGCGCCCGGCCAGGTATGAGGGATAGAGGACTCCCTCGGGGAGGAGCTGCAGCTCGTACGCCCCCGAGGAGTAGGAACCGCCGCCGCCGTGGTAGCTGTTCTCGAATTCCCCCCACTGGTCGACGGTGGTGTACTCCCCCGTGTACCCCCCGCCGGAGAGGATCGGGGCGGTATCGGCAATGGCCGGATCTTCCCCGTCGGGCGAGACGTAGTAGACCGGCATATCGCCGCTGTCGGCGAATTGGCCGCGGAGGATCATATCACTTAACCGCGGCGCGCGTTTGGGTTTCTTCTGCGCGGGGGGAAAACTTATCAGATCGCTGCCGCCGTCGGCTGCTTGAAAGTCGAAGGCCGTCCAGCCGCCGGAATACGGAGTCCATCCCTCGGAGGGCGACAGATTTAAGGCGTCCGACGTCTGCGCCGCCGCCGCGGCCGCCGCCAAGAGCAGCGCCGGGAGCAAAGCGCGGCCGGGCAGCCGTGCGAGGAAGCACCGCGGCGCCGATCGAAAGCGCGAAAATACTTGTACCATCACTCCACCATAGAACACCTGTCGTTTCTTATAAAAAACGGTGGATGGTACTCTTCTTAAGTCAGTTTGACAAGGGAGAATTTAGCAAGGGAGAGATAAACGGGGGGATTTTATTGTTCCGGTTCTTTGAGGCGGCACTCCTCGATCATCTCGTCGGGGATACGGCGCAGACGCCCCTGGTTATCGACGGCGACGACGACCGTCCGTCCGATCGCCAGAAGCTCCTCGTCGCGGAAAAGGAGGTAGCGGTGTTCGATCCGCGTGGGGGTGACCCGCTCGATATCGGTCCAGAGAGTGACGACCTCGTCGTACTTGGCCGGCTTTTTGTAGTCGCACTCCGAGTGGATGACGGCGAAGTTCAGCCCGATGTCGCGCAGGTCGTTGTAGGTCATCCCGGTTTGGCGAAGGTACTCGACCCGGCCGGACTCGAACCAAGAGAAGTAGTTCCCGTGCCAGACGATTCCCATCAGGTCGGTCTCTTGAAAGCGGACGCGAAACTGCATCGCAACCGCCCGGGGACTGGGGGTGATTTCAGTGCCGTGGATACGCGCGATCGGGCGTTTGTCGGGGGAAGGAAGGTCGGCGGAGGACATCGGCTGAACTTGTCTTTTATCTGTCGTGTTGCTATACTTAGCGGGGTATTTTTCCCGGTGGCGGAGGTTTTTTCTCCCGCCGGTAGAATATACCACCGACGGCCGAATGGGTACAAGAGGTTTGGCCGCGCCGGGCATAGGAAACATTCTGAAAAACATAGTCTGGGCAATCGAGCGCGTTGTATGCGTTATCTGGTGACCGGCGCGACCGGGTTCTTAGGGCAGCACATCGTCGAGCGGCTGGTGGCCGGCGGCCACACCGTCCGGGGATTCTGCCGCCGTGAGCTCCCCGAGCTCAAAAAGCTGGGGGTCGAGCTTGTCCTGGGCGACCTTCGCAGCGCCGAGGACTGCCGGCGGGCCTGCCGGGGGGTCGACGCGGTCTTTCACACCGCCGCCCAAACCGGTATCAGTCTTCGGAAGCGCCCCTTCTACGAGGTAAACGTCGACGGGACGCGCCATATCCTCGACGCGGCGATTGCCTCCGGCGTCACGCGGCTGGTCTACACCGGAAGCCCGAGCGTGGCCGACGCCGGCCAGCCGCTGGAGGGGGTCACCGAGTCGGCCGGCTATCCCGAGACCTACCTGGCCGACTATCCCAAGACCAAGGCGATCGCCGAGAAGATGGTTCTCGATGCCAACGGGACGGCGCTGAGCGGAGGCAAAACGCTTTTGACCTGCTCGCTTCGTCCGCGTCTGATCTGGGGACCGCGCGACCGAAACCTCATTCCGCGGATCATCGAGCGTGCCCGCGCGGGGCGCCTTCGCCGCGTGGGGGATGGGACCAACCGGCTCGATACCATCTACGTCGAAAACGCCGCCGACGCCCACCTTCTGGCGATGGAGGCCCTTGCCGACGGCCCCCCGGTGGCGGGCAGCGCCTATTTCCTCTCGCAGGGGGATCCGGTCAACTGCTGGGAGTTTATCGACCGGGTCCTGGCGATGGTCGGCCTGGGGCCGGTGCGCAAGTCGATCTCGTTTAAGAACGCCTGGCGTTTGGGGCTGCTGTGCGAATGGGGCTATCGCCTTTTGCGTATTCAAAGAGAACCTCCGATGACCCGATTTTTGGCGACGCAGCTGGCGTTCTCGTACTGGTTCAAGACCGATCGGGCCCGGCGCGACTTCGGTTTTGTCCCCGCCGTTTCCAACGAGGAGGGGCTGCGGCGGCTGCAAACCTATCTGCGGTCGGTATACAAGTGTTAAGCGCGATAGAACGAGTTAATGGTCTTTTAGATGAAAGGTCTGTGATAAAGTGCCGACAATGATTCAAAAGTTCTTAAGCAAGGTCGAGAAGCGTCAAGCCAAGGTGGGGGTCATCGGGCTCGGTTACGTCGGGCTGCCGCTGATACGCGCCTTCGCCGACGCCGGTTTCGCGACGATCGGCTACGACGTCGATCAGCGCAAGATCGACTCCCTCAAGAAGGGAAAGAGCTACATCCAGCATATCCCCGACGAGTGGATCGGCCAGTGGCTTGCCTCGGGGCGGTTCACCGCCTCGAGCGACAAAGAGGTATTGGCCGAGGCCGACGCGATCTTGATCTGCGTGCCGACCCCGCTTTCCGAAAGCCGCGACCCCGATCTTTGCTACGTCGAGGCCTCGACGCAGACCATCGCCGAGATTCTTCGCCCCGGTCAGCTGGTCGTTCTGGAGAGCACCACCTGGCCCGGCACGACAAGGCAGGTGATGGTTCCGATTCTCGAGACGAGCGGTCTTCGGGCCGGGCACGACTTTTTCCTCGCCTACAGCCCCGAGCGGGAAGACCCGGGAAACCCCGATTTCACGGCGGCCGGCATCCCGAAACTCGTCGGCGGGCTGGAGCCCGACAGCGCCCGCGCGGCGGTCGCTCTATACAGCAAGGCGATCGTCCAGGTGATCGAGGTTTCCTCGTGCGAGACGGCCGAGGCGGCCAAGGTGGTGGAGAACACCTATCGAAGCGTCAATATCGCCATGGTCAACGAGCTGAAGATCATCTTCGATCGAATGGGGATCGACGTTTGGGAGGTGATCGACGCGGCGAAGACCAAGCCGTTCGGTTTCCAGGCGTTCTACCCGGGACCGGGGCTGGGGGGGCACTGCATTCCGATCGACCCGTTCTACCTCAGCTGGGTGGCCCGCCGCTGCGGTCTGACCACCCGATTCATCGAGCTGTCGGGGGAAATCAATACCCAGATGCCGCTTTACGTCGTTCGTAAACTGGCCGACGCGCTCAACGACCGGTGCAAGTCGGTGAAGGGGTCGAAGATCTGTGTCCTGGGGCTCGCCTATAAGAGGGATGTCGACGACGAGCGCGAGAGCCCCTCGTTCGAGCTGATCGACCGGCTGATGCGCCGCGGCGCGATCGTTACCTACAACGATCCGCATATCCCCGAGATCGGTTCCAAGCGCCAGTGGCCCGAGATGACCGGAATGAAGAGCCAGAAGCTCACGGCGAAGTTCCTGGCCTCGCAGGACGCCGTTCTGATCGCCACCGACCACACGTCGTACGACTACGACTTCATCGTCCGTCACGCCCCGCTGGTGGTCGACAGCCGCAACGCGACCAAGAACGTCGCCAAAAACCGGGAGAAGATCGTCAAGGCGTAAACCGCTTCGCTGAGGGGCGAGTGTTTATCGAGGCGCGGCCGCGCGGAATCACGGCCGCGCCTTTTTTTGGTAGAGGCCGTACTTTTCGATCACGGCGATCACTTTATCGGGGGTGCGGTACCGGATGCTTTTCCCCTGGGCGCGCAGGCGGCGGATTTCGGTCGAGGAGATCTCCAAAAGGGGCATCGGGATGACCTGCCGCCGGACGGCCGCCGGCAGGCGCGCCCCGATATCTTGCCCGAGCCGGTCAAAGTCGGGAAGCTCATCGCCCGGGCGAAGGGCGGTGACCAGCGAGACCAGACGGCAGATCTCCTGGGGCATATACCAGTTTGGCAGATCGTTGATGGTGTCGCTCCCCGCGATGAAGAAGAGCTTCGCGCCGGGGTACCGCCGTTTAAGCAGCCGCAGGGTGTCGACCGTGTAACTGAGGCCGGGAGCGTCGATCTCCAAACGGCTCACCTCAAGGCGAGGATTATCGGCCGTCGCCCGGCGCAGCATCTCAAAGCGAATCTCCCCCGGGGTGACCTTTTTCTTGAGTTTGTTGGGGGGGACGCCGGCGGGCATAAAGATCACCCGATCAAGCCGAATCGCCTCGCGGGCGGTTTCGGCCAGGAGAAGGTGCGCCACATGGACGGGGTCGAAGGTCCCAAAGTACAGGCCGATACGTTCTTTTTCGGGAGAGGTTCTCATCGCTGCGATCTGTCTTAAACGGGTACCGCCGCGGCGGCAAAGATGACTTTCAGCTCGGTAGCTTCCGGCTCTAAGGGAGATTATACCCTATTCCCCGACGCTTTCGCCGGCGAAGCCCCGGGGGGAGGGGCAAGGCAAGTGCGCCATTTTGGCAGACACGGCGCGGGGCCGCGGCGCAAGGGGAATTCGCGATACTGGGAAATCTGCGCCGAAAAGGGATTTTTCCCAAGGAAATTTTTCTTTGGCACGCTCTTTGCTCAAAGAGAGAGCGAACGAGCCCTATGGGCCCGTAGGTTCCAAGAAGAAGAGAAAATAAAAAACCGGACCTTTTAAGGCCGGGTGTATACGAAAAGGAGACTGTTACTATGGCAAACGGCGAAAAGATTATTGGTATCGACCTGGGAACAACCAACTCGGTCGTGGCTGTGATGGAGGGGAAGGACGCGAAAGTGATCCCGAACGCCGAAGGCAACCGGCTGACCCCCTCGGTTGTGGCGTTCACCGACGGCGACGAGATCCTCGTCGGCGAATCGGCAAAGCGTCAGGCGGTCACCAACCCGCAGCGGACGATCGCCTCGATCAAGCGTTTTATGGGGCGGACCCGCAAAGAGGTCGGCTCTGAGGAAGAGACCGTCCCCTACAAGCTCGTCGGTTCCAGTGACGACTACGTCAAGGTCGAGGTCGACGGCAAGGACTATACCCCGCCGCAGATCTCGGCGATGACCCTGCGCAAGCTCAAGGAGTCGGCCGAGGCCTATCTGGGGCACAAGGTCAACAAGGCGGTCATCACCGTTCCGGCGTACTTCAACGACGCCCAGCGTCAGACGACCAAAGACGCCGGCCAGATCGCCGGTCTGGAAGTGATGCGTATCATCAACGAGCCGACGGCGGCCTCGCTCGCCTACGGGCTCGATAAGAACGTCAACCAAAAGATTGTCGTCTTCGACCTCGGCGGCGGTACGTTCGATGTCTCGGTCCTCGAAGTGGCCGACGGTGTCTTCCGCGTCATTTCGACCAACGGCGATACCCACCTCGGCGGCGACGATTTCGATAAGGTCTTGATCGACTACATCGCCGACGACTTCCAGAAGAAGCAGGGGATCGACCTGCGCAAAGACCCGATGGCGCTGCAGCGTCTGCAGGAGGCCGCCGAGAAGGCGAAGCGCGAGCTGTCCGCCTCGCAGGTGACCGACATCAACCTGCCGTTCATCACCGCCGACGCCAGCGGCCCGAAGCACCTGCAGCTGAAGATCACCCGCGCGGAATTCGAGCGGCTGTCCGATCACCTGATCGAGCGGACCAAGGGGCCCGTCAACCAGGCGCTGGCCGACGCTCAGCTGACCCCCTCGCAGATCGACGAGGTCGTCTTGGTCGGCGGTTCGACCCGAATCCCGAAGGTCCAAGAGATGGTCACGAAGCTCTTCGGCAAAGAGCCGCACAAGGGGGTGAACCCCGACGAGGTCGTCGCCGTCGGCGCCGCCATCCAGGGCGGTGTGCTGGCCGGTGAGGTGAAAGATGTCCTGCTGCTCGACGTTACGCCGCTGTCGCTCGGCATCGAGACGCTCGGCGGCATCATGACCAAGCTGGTCGAGAAGAACACGGCGATCCCGACGGAGAAGAAGCAGGTCTTCAGCACCGCCGAGAACAACCAGACCGCCGTGACCATCAAGGTCTATCAGGGCGAGCGTGAAATTGCCTCGGCGAACCGGCTGCTCGGCCAGTTCAACCTGGAAGAGATTCCGCCGGCACCGCGCGGCATCCCGCAGATCGAAGTGACCTTTGATATCGACGCCAACGGCATCCTGAACGTCAAGGCGAAAGACCTGGGGACCTCGAAAGAGCAGAAGGTTCGCATCGAGCAGTCCAGCGGTCTGTCCGAGGCCGAGATCGAGCGGATGCGCCGCGACGCCGAGGAGCACGCCGCCGAGGACGCCAAGCGCCGCGAGCTGGTCGAGACGAAGAACCGCGCCGAAGCGATGTGCTTCGATCTGGAGAAGCTCATCAACGAGCACGCCGATAAGCTCCGCGATGAGGACAAGTCGGCGATCGAAAGCGCCATTAAGGCGACCCGTGAGGCGGCGGCCACCGACGATGTCGAGAAGATCAAGTCGGCCCTGTCGAACCTCGAGCAGGCCTCGCACGCGATGAGCGCCGCCCTGTACAAGGCCGCTCAGCAGCAGCAAGCCGCCGGCGGCGGTGCCGGGTTCGCTTCCGGCGACGCCGCGGCCGGTCCGGCCGGTGGGCAGGACAAGGGGGACGACGACGCCATCGACGCCGAGTTCGAGGTGAAGTGATTCTGCCCGCGGACAGCGGCCGCGTGAAAGAGAAAAAACCCGGGGGGGACTCCCCCCGGGTTTTTTTATCGCCTCGCGAGGAAGAAGAATCGTTGCTTTTACCGATTGTTTCGGTTTTGACGGAGAAATTCGCAGAAAACGATGAAATTCATTTGGTCTTCCCTTGCTTTACCTAATTTACCCAGTTATTATTAGTTGCAGGTATCTCTATACTCACGGGCTGGAAGTCTATAGCCATAAACTTTGAGCCGCCGTGTCAAGAAAACTTTACCCATCCGCTCCCCTCTCGTGTGTCCGGGGGCGATAGGTTCCTCGAGGAGTATCAATAATGATGATTCGGGCAATGGTTAGGCGGACAGGTCTTTGTCTGTTTGTTCTGCTGACCTTCGCCGCGGCGTCGGTTGCGACGGCGCAGTACGGCGGCGGCGGTTACGGCGGAGGCGGCGGTTATGGCGGCGGCGGCCGCAGCGGCGGTTACGGCGGCGGAGGCGGCGGCTACGGCAATAACCGCGGCGGCGGTAACGGCAATAACCGCAACGGTGGCGGCGGCTATGGGAACAACAACAATAACAACAGTTCCCGCGGCAGCGGCGCGATGCCGCTTTCGGGGATCCTGATTCAGCCCGACGGCCTTCTTCAAAGAATGCCGGCCAACGCCGCTTTGGACGAGATCCGCGCCGCGTCGGCCTACCAGGGCATTCCGTCGGAGATGAGCGCCAAAAGCGCCCTGCGCAAGGTCTCGCTCAACCGCCTGGAAGCGGCGATCAAAGCCAACGGCGGTGTGGTCACCGAAGAGATGGCCCACCTGGCCGGCTTGACCCGCATCGAGAACGTCTTCTTCTATCCCGAGACCAACGACATCGTGATCGCCGGCCCGGCCGAAGGGTGGCAGCCGGGGGTCGACGGCTCGACCGTCGGTGTCACGTCGCAGCGTCCGACGCTGCAGCTGGCCGACCTGGTGACTGCTCTTCGCGCCTATCCGGCCAACGGTCCGGCGGCCGAAAAGATCGGCTGCTCGATCGACCCCACCCCCGAGGGGCTCGTCTCGATGAAGAATTTCCTCCAGACCGAAGCCAAGCCGAGCGTCGATAACCAGCTGGAGCTGACCAGCTACGCCGAGGGTATCCGGGACGCGCTGGGTGATCAGACCGTTTCGTTCTGGGGCGTTTCGCCGAAGACCCACTTCGCCGCTTCTCTGGCGGCCGCCGACTACCGGATGAAACTCATCGGTATCGGTCTGGAAGAGGCCCCGGTCCCGATGGTGACCTATATCGAAAAGTCGACCCCGATGTCGATGTCCCGCAACGCGCTGGTTCGCTGGTACTTCCAGCCCGATTACAACTGCGTGGTTCAGTCCACCGACGAGATGGCGATCGAGCTGGTCGGCGACTCCGTCCAGCTGGTCGGCGCCGATGAGCTGGTGACCGAGACCGGCAACCGCCGTGAGTCGAAGGGGCGCATGAACAAGGCCTCGAAGCTCTTCGCCAACAGCTTCACCAAGCAGTTCTCCAAGATCGCCGAGAAGGTTCCGGTCTACGCCGAACTGCGTGACCTGATCGATATGTCGGTCGTCGCCGCCTGGATTCAGAAGCAGGGCCTCTACGAGAAGGCCGGCTGGTCGATGGATCTGTTCGGCAGCGAGGAAAAGTTCCCGGTCGAGGTCGGCAGTCCGATCGAGCGGGCCGAAACCGCGGTGAATATCGTCTCGCACGGCAGCAGCACCGTTTCGTTCCCGACCGGCGGCGGCGTCTTGATCGAGCCGGAATCCGCCTTAAGCGCCGAGCACATCCAAAGCGACACCCAGGGGAAGGTCCAGAAAAAGTACACCGAAGTCGGCAAGGCGATCCCCGCCGATGTTTGGTGGTGGGACTAAAACCGCGCCGCGGCTAAAAAACAAGCCGACGGGTTTCTCAAACGGGAGGGAGTTTTCCCTCCCGTTTTTTTTCGCGGCCGCGCGTGGGGGCAAGAGAAGGGGAACCGCTCACATCGTTCGGATGTCTTTGTAGATATACTGTCCGTTGTTCTGCTCGGCCAGCCGGCGGTACGACGCCGGACGCTTCGATTCGGGGTTGCCGAACTCCATCACGTGGATCTGATCGACCCCGACCTTCAGCCGCAGCTCGCGGATTTTGGCCAGGACCAGCGGCGAGATCTCTTCATCGGCGTCGGTGAGGAAGAAGATAACGTCGGGTTTGAGGCCGATCGCCTTCTCCAGCGCGGTCAGTGGGTCGGTTCCGCCGTCGGCCTGGACGGTCTGGAGGAATCGGATGAGCCCCTCTTTGTTCTGGGGAGTCACCTCCATGAGGCGCTTGTTTCCGCAGATTTGCGCCTCGTGGTTATAGATCACCAGTCCGAAGCGCAGCGCCCCCTTCGCCGGGTCGAGCGAGCGGATGCTCTCCTCGGCCTGGCGCAGCGCGCAGCGGATCGGCCGATCGTTCGGCCAGCGCATACTCTCGCTGCGGTCCAGAACGTAGACGAAGCGCTTGCCTTTCCCCTTCAGCTCGCCGAAGCCGACCTCCTGGCCCACCCCGCCGCCGGCCCCCGGACCGGCGCCGATCACTCGGCCGACCTCGCGGTCGGTGCCGACCTGGCCGGAATGGATGGTGACCATCGGTGTTTCCTCGTCGTTGTGAAGACCGGCGTCGGTTCCGATCCGCTCCTCGGCGATCGTCCGTTGGTTTTCCGAGACCTCCTGATTCGCTGTGTTGTTCTCTTCGGCGGGGGTGTCGTCCTCCTGGCCGTTGTCGCGGGGGGTATCGGCGTCTTTGGTCTCGGCGTTTCCGCCGCCGGCCTCCTCGACGAAGACAATCCCGACCGATTCGGTCTGACGCCCCCCCATCCGGCTGCCGGGATCACCGCCGAGCGACAGAACAAAGAACAGCACTGCCAAAACCGCGCCGTGGAAAAGGATCGACCCGATCAGCGCGCCGCGAAACGACGAACGGTCGTCTTGACGCGCCGGGACGCTCCTGGCGCGGGAATCGGCACGCTGTCGGGAAAAAAAAGCCATAGGGCGCTTGCAGCTGGGGCGGGGAAGGGGCCGCGGTCTTGGTTTTGGTCTTTTAGTTGATATAATGACACCATCGGGCGCGGCGTTATTATAAGATTCGCGCCGATATCGGGGAATACGAAAATAAGTTCTCCCCCTTCGATCAAAAGGAAGAAATCAAGCCGTGGAAATCGTTCACTACCCTCACCCGATCCTGGCGCGGGAACTCAAGCCGGTTCGTAAGATAGACCAATCGCTGCGCGATACCGTTCGCGAGATGTTCGACCTGATGTATCAGGCCGAGGGGGTCGGTTTGGCCGCCAATCAGGTGGGGCTCCCGATCCAGCTGTTCGTGATGAACCCCACGGCCGATCCGGACCAGCCCGAGGAAGAGCAGGTCTTTATGAACCCGATCATCACCCGGCGGTTCGGTGAGATGCGGGTCGTCAACGAGGGGTGCCTCAGTTTTCCCGGGCTGAGAATCGACGTGTCCCGCCCCGAGGGGGTCGAGTTCCGGGCGATCAACCTCAAGGGAGAGGTCGTCCGCAACAAGTGGAAGGGGCTGCGCGCCCGGATCGTCCAGCATGAGAGCGACCACCTCTTCGGGACCAGTTTCTTCCAGCGGGCCGACATTTCGGGGAATGTCAGCGCCAATACCGCGCTGGAGGCGATGCGCGAAACGTACCGCCAGGCGCTCAAAGAGGGGACCGCGGTGACCGAAGAGATGGTCGACAAGCTTCTGGCCCAGCAGGCCTAAGCGGCGGGACACTAAGCGCCGGCTGGCCGGGGTTTGGGAGCCGGCCGGCGGAGCTTAAGAGGGTTGATTTTTTCCCTTGGGATGATACAATCCGGCTGCTGTTTTTCAGCGCAGCGACGGGGCGTAGCGCAGTCTGGCTAGCGCACCTGCTTTGGGAGCAGGGGGTCGCACGTTCAAATCGTGTCGCCCCGATTATTTGCCGCGGTATACGAGAGACACTCTTCTCGTGTACCGCGGTTTTTTGTGCCGCCGCGCCGCCCCGAGCGGTTTTTGCTTATGTTTTTTCTTGGGGGTGTCGAATCTTTTCGGTGTAATCGTTATAATAAGTAAACTCCAATAGAAAAACTGGGTAAAAGAAAAAGAATTAAACGAAATTCCCGCCTGGACGCCGTTTTGGCTGTATGTTACCTTAAGCGACTTTCGTATACTTAGGGGGTATTGTGTACTTGGGAAAAAGGTACACGAATTAACGAGGATTTCCAGCGATGAATTACACATTCTCTCCGCATCGAGCGACTTTGAGATGGAGTCCGACGTTCAATCGGTTTGTGCTGCCGTTTGTCCTGTCCTTTCTGTCCGTTCTTCCGCTGACCGCGGCGGGGGCGCTCTACGCACAAGAGGCGGCCGCTGACGCCGAGGCCGAAGAAGATACGACGGTCGATCCGACCGAGGCCTTCCTCAACAGCTTCGATCCGAGCAAGAGTTTCTCGAAACTCCTGCTCCCGAACGTGGCTGAGCGGGTCGGTCTGACGAAGGATCAGACCGCGGAGGTCAATCGCCTGATGGCCGAACGGGCGACGAAACTCGGGCAGGCCAGCCGCGACCAGTGGCCCGATATCGTTCGCGAAAACGAGGCGGCTCTCAAGGCGGTCCTCACCCCGGCGCAGCTGAGCTTGTTCGATGTGACGCGGACCGAGCAGAAGATTGTCCTGCGCTTCAGCAAAGAACGCTGGGCCGACGTCTTGAAGTGGATCGCCGGGGAGCTTGGAATGCAGCTGGTGATGGACGCCCCCCCTCCGGGGACGTTTACCTACGTCGATAAGACCGAATACTCCCCGAAAGAGGCGCTGGATATCCTCTGCGGGGTTCTTCAGCTTAAGGGCTATACCCTCGTTCGCCAGAACGAGAATCTCTTCCTTCATGACCTCAAGAAGGGGCCGATTCCGCTTCAGCTGGTCCCGAAGATCACCCCGCTGCAGCTCCCCGCCCAAAGCCCCAACGATATCGTTCAGCTGACGATGCCTTTAGGCGGGCGCGCCAGCAGCAGCGCTTTGTCGGTCGCCAAGCAGTTTCTTGGGCCGTACGGCTCGGCCGAAATCGCTCCTTCGTCCGGCTACCTGACGGTGACCGATACGGTTCACGCCCTGCGCGAGATTCTTCCGGCGGTGCTGGCGATTCCCGTGTCGACGAAACCGTCGAGCTCTCCTCTGTGGGCGGATTACCCCCTGACGAACGTCGAGCCCGCCGTGGTGAAAGAGCAGATCGAGCACTTCCTGCCGACCGCCAAGCCGCTGGTCAATCCCGCCTCGCGAACGATCAGTTTCCTGGCGCTCCCCAGCGAGCAGACCATCATCGCCGGGATCATCCACCGGCTGGAGGCCGGCGGCGACCCGACGCGTGAGATGACCTTCGCGATGTACGACCTGTCCGATCTGACCGCCACCTCTCAGCAGGAGCTGGCGGCCTACTCGAACCGACTCGGGCAGTCGGTCTCCTCGTCGTTCTACCAGACCCGCGAGCTGGAACTTGGCCAGACGATCGTCGACGGGTTCCAAAAGATCGCTCCCTCGGCGACGATCACCCTCAACCCGATCTCCCGCCAGCTGATTGTCTTCGCTCTGCCGGAAGATCAGCAGCGGATCAAAGAAGCGGTCGAACAGCTCCGCAAGCCGCTCACCGAGGAAGAAAAACCGCAGTTCGCCCTCTATCGCCTCCAAGAGAAAGGCAAGGCGCTGAGTACCGCCGAGATCACGGCGCTCAAGACGCTGATCCCCCGCGGGGATATGACATTCGACGCCGAGAAGGGGACGCTGCTGGTCGTCGCGCCGAAGGAAGATCAAGAGAAGATATCCCAGGCGGTCGAAGGGCTCAACGCCGACTATCTCTCGCAGGACAGCCAGAAGAGCTTTGTCTTCTACATGATGACCGGCCGTCAGCTGTCGCAGTTCGACTCGCTCTTCCGGGCGATTGCCGAGACCCCCGAGATGAAGGGGGTGATTCCGGTGCGTGACGCCGCTACCCGCCGTCTGTCGATTTGGGCGACCAAAGAACAGCACGCGCGGATTCAGGAGATCGTCGATCAGATCACCGGCCAGATGGGTGCCGCCAACGGCGAGGGGGAAGAAAACGCCGAGGGGGAGGATTCCATCGACGGGCCGGTCTCGGCCGGACGCTCCGGGCTGTATTTAGAGACGGTCAAAATCGAGAAGGGGAATCTTGCCTCGTACGCTCAGGTGCTGACGAGCTTGTTCTCCGGCCTTGAGGTCAACATCGACTCGGTCTCGCGCAGCATTATCGTCTGCGGCGCCCGTGAGGACGTGATCGCCGCGCGCCAGACGATCGAGAAACTCACCCAGGGCGAGGATTTTTCCACCAAGGTGATTCCGTTCGCCGGTTCGGTCTCGCCCGACGCGCTCCAGGCGTTCCAGCGCTCCCAGCCGCTGGTGACGATCATCACCGACCAGAAGGCCAAGCAGCTGATCCTCATCGGTCCTTTTCAGGGGGTCGAGCAGGTGAGCAAGGGGCTGGAGGTGGTTCTTAACCAGGAAGAGAGAGGAACTTCCCAGACGGCGAAGACCTATATGCCGAAGTTCGTCGAGGGAAGCACCCTGACAAAGATTGTCTCGGAGCTCTTCCCGACCCTGGAAGTCTCCAGCGGCGAGAATAACCGCATCATCATCCGCGGCGCGGTCGAGAAGGTCGAGGACGCGATCAAGACCATCGAAGGGGTCGATATTAAGGAGGAAGGCGCGGTCAAGCGTTCGTTCGCGGCGTACAGCGTCCGCACGATGTCGAGTGTCGATTCCTCGGGGAACCCCTACACGCCGCGGAACTTGGTCAGCGACCTGCAGAAGCTCGTTCCCGCCGCCAAGGTGACGTACGAAACCTACGGACAGCAGATCATTGTCTGGGGGACGGAGGAAGAGCACGAGATCATCCGCCAGGCGATCGGAAACCTCAACGAGAAGGTCACGATCCTCGATCAGTTCCTTCGCTACCAGATCAGACGCGCCGACCCGACGCTGCTGACCTCGACCCTTCAGCAGATCTATCCGCGGCTGAAGGTCCAGCACGACGCCCCCACGAACTCGATCCTGGTCCAGGGAAACCCTACGACTTTGGAAGAGGGAAAAGCGCTGCTGGAGATGCTTGATCCGGAGGAACCCTCCCCTTTCGACCCCACGGCCGCCGTCTATCCGTTTGAGAACGAGCCCTCGTCGGCGGCCGTCTCCACTCTTCGTCTGTTAGCCCCCAAAGCGCGGATTGAGGTCAACGTGCTGAACCGCTGCCTGGTGGTCGTCGCCCGCCCGGCGGAGCATAAGATTATCGAGGACGCGATCCAGAAGCTCGAGGGGGTTTTGTCCACTCCCGAGCCGGTTCTGGCGTTCTACCCCTACGAGGCGTCCCCGACCAGCGCGACCATCTCGGCCTTAACCCGCCAGTTTCCTTTGGCCCGGATCACCGATATGAAGGACGATAAGCGGCTGATGGTCATCGCGCCGCCGCAGGTCCAAAAAAAGGTCGCCGACGCGCTTGGCTTAATCGCCGAGAACACCAAGCCCCACGACCCGGTTCTGAAGATCTATAAGTTTCGCGAAAAACTCGACCGCGCGTTCACCACGACTCTCCAGTCGTTCGCGCCCGGCGCCAAGCTGACGCTCGATACGGCGAACCGCCAGCTGACGGTCGTCGCTCCGCAGGAAGATATCGATAAGATCGAGGCCCAGCTCCCGATGCTGGTCGACTCGTACGCCGACCGTGATGTGAAGATGATCGCCTATACCGCCAAAGGGATGGCCCTGGAGACGCTGCAGTCGACCTTGGCGGGGCTCCACCCGTCGGTGACGATCAAACTCGACACGGCGAAGAAAAGGTTATTGATTTGGGGAACGGCCGCCGAACACGCGGCGATCGCCGAAGAGATCGACACGATCAACGCCGAGAACGACGCCGGCGCCTACGAGGGCCCGAAGGTGGTCGTCTATCGGATGGACAGCTATCGCAAAACCCTTCAGCTGTCGCGCGTCGTCAAGACGATGTTTCCCAACGCCGAGCTGATCCCCGATCAGCAGGATCAGACGCTGATGATCTTCGCCACCGGCGAGGAGCATGAGCGGATCAAAGAGGTCATCGCGCAGATCGACAATCCGGCCAACGAGAACGCCTCGGTTCTCGATCGATTCTATCGCTACGAGATCAAGCGCGCCGCCTCGTCGCTGCTGAAGACCTCCATCGCCCAGGCGTATCCCCAGCTGAATGTCTCGGTCGATACCGCGTCGAATTCGCTCCTGATCCAGGGGAACCCCAGCGCGATCGAAGGAGTGAAGCAGTTTCTCGAGGTGCTTGACCCCGAGCAGCCGACCGCTTCCGAACCGACGGTCGCCGTCTATCCGCTGGAAAGCGAACCGTCGAGCGCGGCCCTGGCCACGCTTCGTCTGATGGCCCCCAAGGCGCGGATCGAGGTCAATTCGCTGAATCGCTCTTTGGTGGTCGTCGCCCGCCCGTCGGAGCATAAGGTCATCGAAGAGACGATCCAAAAGATCGGGGGAGCGATGGCGGCCCCCGAGCCGGTGCTGGCGTTCTACCCGTACCAGACCCCCCCGACCAGCGCGACCTTGACGATCCTCTCGCGTCAGGCCCCTCTGGCCCGGATCACCGACCTGAGGGAAGATAAAAAACTGATGGTCGTCGCGCCGCCGCTGGTTCAGGAGAAAGTCTCCGAAACCCTTGGCTTAATCGCCGAGAACACGACGCCTCACGACCCGATTCTGAAGATCTATAAGTTCCGTGAAAAACTCGACAGCACATTCACCTCGACCCTTCAGTCGTTTGCGCCGGGCGCCAAGCTGACCCTCGACGCGGTGAACCGCCAGCTGACGGTCGTCGCCCAGCAGGATGATATCGATAAGATCGAGGCCCAGCTCCCGACGCTGGTCGACTCTTACGCCGACCGTGACCGGAAGATGATCGCCTACACCGCCAAGGGGATGGCCGTAGAGACGCTGCAGTCGACCATCGCCGGATTCCATCCGACCGTGACGATCAAACTCGACCCGGCGAAGAAAAGGTTATTGATTTGGGGAACGGCCGCCGAGCACGCGGCGATCGCCGAGGAGATTGACCGGATCAACGCCGAGAACGACGCCGGCGCCTACGAGGGCCCGAAGTTTGTCGTCTACCGGATGGACAACTTCCGCAAGTCGCTTCAGCTGACGCGCGTCGTCAAGACGATGTTTCCCAACGCCGAGCTGATCCCCGATACGCAGGATCAGAGCATGATGATCTTCGCTACCGGCGAGGAACATCAGCAGATCAAAGAGATCGTCGAGCAGATCGACAATCCGGAAAACGAGAACGCCTCGGTCTTTGACCGGTTCTTCCGCTACGAGATCAAGCGCGCCGCCCCGTCCCTGCTGAGCTCGACCCTCGCCCAGGTCTACCCCCAGCTGAAGGTCTCGGTCGACAGTACCTCCCATTCACTCCTGATCCAGGGGAATCCCAACTCGATCGAGAGTGTCAAGCAGTTCCTCGAAATGCTCGACCCCGAGCAGCCGTCCCCTTCCGACCCGACGGTCGTCGTCTATCCGCTGGAGCATGAGCCCTCGAGCGCGGCCCTGGCCACGCTTCGTCTGATGGCTCCCAGCGCGCGGATCGAGGTCAATTCGCTGAATCGCTCTTTGGTGGTCGTCGCCCGCCCGGCGGAGCATAAGATCATCGAAGAGACGATCAAGAAGATCGGGGGAGCGATGGCGGCCCCCGAGCCGGTCCTGGCGTTCTACCCGTATGAGAATCCCCCGACCAGCGCGACCCTGGCGATCCTCTCGCGTCAGGCCCCCACGGCCCAGGTCACCGACTTAAAGGACGACAAAAAGCTGATGGTCGTCGCGACGCCGCTGGTCCAGGAGAAGGTCGCCGAAACGCTCGGCCTGATCGCCGAGAACACGACGCTTCACGATCCGATCCTGAAGATCTATAAGTTCCGCGAAAAGCTCGACAGCGCGTTTACCGCGACGCTCCAGACCTTTGCGCCGACCGCCAAGCTGACCCTTGATACGGCCAACCGCCAGCTGACGGTCGTCGCCTATCAGGACGACATCGATAAAATCGAGGCCCAGCTCCCGACGCTGGTCGACTCGTACGCCGACCGCGATGTGAAGATGGTCGCCTATACCGCCAAGGGGATGGCCATCGAGACGCTGCAGTCGACCATCGCCGGATTCCATCCGGCCGTGACGATCAAACTCGATCCGGCCAAGAAGCGGCTGCTGATTTGGGGAACGGCCGCCGAGCACGCGGCGATTGCCGAGGAGATCGACAAGATCAACGCCGAGAACGACGCCGATCCCTACGAAGGCCCGAAGTTTGTCGCCTACCGGATGGACAGCTATCTGAAGTCGCTGCAGCTGACGCGCGTCGTCCGGACGATGTTTCCCAACGTCGAGCTGATCCCCGATTCGCAGGGTCAGAGCATGATGATCTTCGCCACCGCCGAGGAACATCAGCAGATCAAAGAGATCATCGATCAGATCGACAACCCGGAGAACGAGAACGCCTCGGTTTTCGATCGGTTCTATCGTTACCAGATCAAGCGCGCCGCCGCGTCGCTGCTGAGCTCGACCCTCGCCCAGGTCTACCCCCAGCTGAGGGTGACGGTCGATTCCACCTCCAATTCGCTCCTGATCCAGGGGAACCCCAACTCGATCGAGAGTGTCAAGCAGTTCCTCGAGATGCTCGATCCGGAAGAGCCGTCCCCCTCCGACCCGACGGTCGTCGTCTATCCGCTGGAGCATGAGCCCTCGAGCGCGGCCCTGGCCACGCTTCGTCTGATGGCTCCCAACGCGCGGATCGAGGTCAATTCGCTGAATCGTTCCTTGGTGGTCGTCGCCCGCCCGGCGGAGCATAAGATCATCGAAGAGACGATCCGAAAGATCGGGGGAGCGCTGGAGGCGACCGAACCGGTGCTGGCGTTCTATCCCTATCAGACCCCGCCGTCGACCGTGACGATGTCGACCCTGGCGTCTTTGGCTCCCACGGCTCGAATCACCGATCTTAAGGACGATAAAAAGCTGATGGTCGTCGCTCTGCCGCTGGTGCAGAAGAAGGTCGCCGAAATCCTCGGGCTGATCGCCGAAAACACCAAAGAGAACGACCCGGTACTGAAAATCTACACCTTCCGCGAGAAGCTTGACAGCGCGTTCACCACGACGCTCCAGACCTTCGCGCCGAACGCCAAGCTGACCCTCGATACGGCCAACCGCCAGCTGACGGTCGTCGCTCAGCCGGAAGATATTGATAAAATCGAGGCCCAGCTCCCGACGCTGGTCGACTCGTACGCCGATCGCGATCGGAAGATGATCGCCTACACCATCAAAGGGATGGATCTGGAGACGCTGCAGTCGACCTTAGCGGGGCTCTACCCGAGCGTGACGATCAAATCCGACCCGGCGAAGAAGCGGCTGCTCATCTGGGGAACGGCCGCCGATCACGCCACGATCGCCGAGGAGATCGATAAGATCAACGCCGAGCACCAGGCCGGTCCCTACGACGGTCCGAAGATCGTCGTCTACCAGGTGGAGGACTACCGCCAGTCGCTGCAGCTGACGCGGATCGTCAAGACCATGTTCCCCGACGCCGAGGTCATCCCCGAGCTGACCTATTACTCGAGTTACTCGGCGCGGGAGCAGAGCGTAACGATCTTCGCTTCCCAAGAGGAACATCAGCGCATCGCCGAACTGATCGAGCAGCTCGAGAACCCGTCGAACGAGGGGACATTAACCCTCGATACGTTCTCGTTCGGCAAGCTCGATCCCGCGGCGGTCGAGTCGACCCTTCGGGCGATGCTCCCCGCGGCGGTCAGTGGTTCGCCCCTGACACTGCGGCAAAGCGCCCCGTCGGCCTCTTACGGTCAGACGGCCCGCCAGGCGTTCTTCCGGGTCGATCCCGATTCGAGAACCGTCTCGGTCTACGCCAAGCCGAAAGACGTCGAGCGTGTTCGTGACGGGATCGAGCAGATGGCCAAGGCGTCCGAAGAGCGGCCGCAGGTCGCCTCGAAGGTCTTCCCGCTGAGCAGCCCGATCGCCGTGCAGCTTGCCCGCCCCCTGCAGGAGCGCCTGCCTCAATCGACGGTGACGGTCTCGTCCCCCTCCGAGCTGATTGTCTTCGGTACGACCGACGATCTGGCCAAGGCCGAAGAGTTCTTAAAAGGTGTTGACACCGCGGAAGGAGCCGCGGAGACCCGCCATTTCGCGCCGGTGACGATTCCCTCCGATTCGCTCTATCCGCGCGCGTCGCTGATCGAACAGCTCGTCACGAGCTTTTCGCCCAGCGGGGGGTACGCCTACCCGGGCGCCTCGGGAAATCAGATTGTCCTGTATGGGACCAATCGGATGATCGAGCGGATGACCGAGTACCTCGAGGCGTGCGCTTCGGCCAAAGAGAAAGAGTATTACCAGACCTACCCGGTCAAGAATCTGAGTGTCGCCATCGTCATCGATATGCTGCACCGGCTCTGCCCGAACGCCACGATCACCCCGAACGGTCAAAACCGGATGATCACCGTCTTCGGTTCGGTCTTTGTCCAGAAGCAGGTGGAAGAGGCGCTCGCCCAGATCGACGTTCAGCGGACCGACGGGAACGAGTTCGAGATCCGCTATTACGAAATCGGGTCCCTCCCGACGTCGGCCTACGGGCATATCTATCACATTGTCTACACCTACATCATATCGCAGACCCCTCAGGCGTCGATGATTCCCGATATCGGCGGCCGGCAGATCGTCGTCGTGGCGACGCGCCAGGAGCAGGAGGCGATCGGTCAGTTTGTCGAAAACACCCTCAAGAACTTCGAGGCGAACGCCCCGTCGCTCGAGGTCTACCGCCTCAAGTCGGTCAACCTCTCGACGGTTTCCAGCGTGCTCCAGTCGGTGGCCCCGTCGGTGGCGATCTTCCCGGGGAAGCGTTCCAACGAGTTCTTCGCCTGGGCGATTCCGTCCGATCATGAACGGCTGCGGCAGACCCTGGCCCAAATCGAGTCGATCGACGAGGACGGTCCCCAGGGGATGGTCCCGAAGATCTACACCCTCGATAAGCTGGGTTTAGAGCTGATATTGCCGCGGCTGCGCGAAAGCATCCCGACGGCGGTGGTCTACCCGCTGGCGGGCAATCGCGTGATCGTCTGGGGGTCCGACGCCGAGCACCGCTTGGCCGCGGAGCTTCTCGGGGTGGTCGCCGAGGCGTTCCCCGAGCAGACGCTGGCCAAATACACGCCGGTTCACGTCCCTCTGACCGATCTCTACTACTTCATCTACAGGAAGTACTCTCCCGACGCCGTCGTCTATCTGTCCGAGACGGGCGACTTAGTCATTCGCGCGCCGCAGGCGTTGCAGGAGAAGATCGCCGGTGAGATCAAGCAGTTCGACGTGCCTACCGCCGAAGAGGCGCGTCCGACGGCGAAGGCCTACGATGTCAGTTCGATTCCGACCGCGTCGCTTTCGTCCGTGATTCCGAATATTCTGAGGGTGGTCCCCGAGGCGATCTTCCTGCCGACGCAGACCCCCGGGTACTTTGTCATCTACGCGCGGCCGGAGGCCCAGAAGAAAGTCGCCGGGCTGGTCGCCGAGATCGTCAAGGTCCAGCCGTGGCTGAAGACCCGGACGGAGCGCTACACGCTCAAGAACCTCTCTCAGGTTGGGGCGATCGAGCTGCTGCGTCCGCTGGCCCCCGCGGCCGTGATGGTACCGGGGATCGAGCATAACCAGCTCATCGTTTCGGCCAAAGAGGAGGAGCACGAGCGGATCGCCGAGGCGCTGGAGAAAGCCGCCGGCCAAGGCGAAGGGAATTTGGTGAACCGCATCTACCATCTGGAACGGGCCGATCTGACCCGGGCGCAGACGGCGCTGCTGACGCTCTATCCGACGGAAGTTCGCTGCCTGGTCGATCCGCTGGCCCGCGCGCTGACGGTCAACGCCTCGCCGGAGTACCAGAAGAAGGTGGAGGATTTCCTCGCCGAGATGGACCGCGTCGACGAGGCGACCCAGCCGAAGGTCGAGACCTTCAGCTTGGCGGGGCTCAACCCGACGGTGGTGATGACGCCCCTTAAGAGCTTCTATGCCACCGACCCGGACTTCCAGGTGCACTACGATACGGCGTATCGGACACTGGTGGTCCGCGGATCGCAAAAGCAGATCAACTTCGCCAGCGCCCTGATTGACCGTGTCCGCACCGGCGGTCTGAGCGACCCGACGCTGACCTTCAAGACCTACACGATGCGCAACCCGTGGTCGTTCTACACCATTCGGAACGTCTTTGCCAACCAGGGACGCGATCTGTACATGTTCCAGGACTACTCCACCGGGAAACTTCTGGTGATGGCCCGTCCGGAGGAGCATCAGGTGATCGACGAGGTCCTCACGGCGATGGCGCCGGAGAAGACGCAGCTGGAGATCTTCGATCTGGTCTACGTCGACCCGACGACCGCGTACAACATCATCTCGACGATGCTGGAAAACGACGGATCGTTCGTCGATGTGCAGTACGACGCCTCGAGCAATCGGCTCTATGTCCGGGCGAACGCCCACAAGCTTGAGGAGATCCGCCGCTTCCTGATCGAGGCCGGCGAGAAAGACCTCGAGAAGAAGGGGCCGATCAGCGACAGCACCTCTTCCCAGCCGAGTGTCACCCCGATCAGCACTACTCCCGCGGCGGTCGGCGCGCCGGCCGGCGGCGACGCCGCGCCCAGTGTGACGGGCTCCGGCGCCATGCGGACGATCCGCGCCGGCGGGGCCGACCTTCGTCAGGCCGTCGCCGAGGTTCAAAAGCAGTGGTCGCTCAAGAACCCGATCAGTGTCTTGGAGCAGGGGGATTCGGTGATCCAGACCCGTTCGGACGACTCGGCCGAGCAGCAGCCGGCCGAAAAGCCCGCTGAAGGCAGCCAGCCCGCCGCCGAGAAACCCGCCGAGGGCAGCGAGAAGCCCGCCGAGCCGCCCACCGGCGCGGTGGAGCGGGTGAAAAAGTGGGCCGCGGCGATGTCGATCGCCCCCGTTTCGGGCGCGGCGCTGATGGAGTGGGTTCCGGCCGAGCAGCCGGCCGGCCAGCCGGCCAAAGACCAGCCGGTCGAACAGCCGGCCGCCGAACAGCCGGCCGCCGAACAGCAGGAAGTGGCGCCGGGGATCTACGCGGTGATGGGGCAGGATGGTTCCCTGATGATCACCTCCAGTGATACCGAGGCGCTTGAGAAATTCCAAGAGGCGGTGCTCGCCGAGGTCGCTCTGCAAAGGGAAACCAAACAGCAGTCCCAGGAGCGGCCGCAAAGCCAGGCCGACAGCTCCGGCGGCGGTTCCTCGGACAGCCAGAACGAAACCGCCCCGAGCGCGGCGAGTTTCGGCGACGAGAAGAACGTCCGCACCCTTGCCCGGCAAAACGTCGAGGCGGCGCGCGCCAAGCTGGTGATGGAAGACAAGAACTTCTCGGTCTACAAGGTCGAGGAGGTGAGTGTCGATATTCTGCTCTCCCGGCTGACCTACTACATGGCCGATCGAATCAACCCGCCGCAGTCGGCGTTTACCCCCTCGGCCTCGAGCTTGGCGCGCGGGATCACGATGAAGACGATCTCCTCCGGCCCGCGCTTGACCTTTACGCCCGATCGGGTCCTCAACACGATTATGGTGAAGGGGAACAAGGTCGACCGGGACGAGGCCGGCGCGATGATTACGCTCTTGGATCGTCCGGAGCTCTTCCCCCAGCCGATCACCAAGCCGTTCAAGGTGCCGGTCAAGAACACCACGGTTCAGAAGATGGCGACCCAGGTGCTCAACGCCTTCCAGCAAAAGTTCATCACGATGCGGCTGCCCGGGAATCAGGTGCCGCGCGTCTCGCCGAACACCGAGACGAACACCCTGGAGATCTACGCCCCCGAGTCGCTGGCGATGGAGATTGCCGAGTACGTTAAAGAAACCGACGAGGAGATCCTCCGCGACCCGAACCGCAAGCAGGTTCAGGTGGTCAAGCTCCAGCATATCAACTCGAGCGTTCTTCAGAAATACCTGACCAGCTTGCGGGCCAGTCAGTATCAGTACAACTTCACGACCCCCTATATGTTCAATCCGAACAGCTACTACCGCCGCGTCCCGGGGCAGTGACACGGCGGTTTCGCGGGCAGTACCGAAGCGAAAGAGAAGCGAACGATGGAACCAAGCGCCCTTTTCACCGCGGTGGTCGACGGCGATACCGACGTCGTCTTGGAGGAAGTTCGCGCGATGGTCGCCTCCGGGGTCCGTCCCGAGGTGATCCTTCAGGAACATCTTCTCCCCGCGATGGAAGAGGTGGGGCGCCTCTACGACGAGGGGGACTATTTTGTCCCCGAACTGATGATCTCCTCCGAAGCGATGAAGGGGGCGATGGAGCAGCTCGACCCGCTGCTGAAAGCCGGCGGGGTTCAAAAGCTCGGCCGCGTCGTGATCGGGACCGTCTCGGGCGATATGCACGACATCGGGAAGAACCTGGTGGCGGCGATGCTCGAGGGGAACGGGTTCGACGTCACCGATCTGGGGGTCGATGTCTCGCCGAAGCGTTTCGTCGAGACGGCCCAAGCCCTTTTGGACGCCGATCCCCAGAACGCGCCGGTGTTGGTGCTTCTCTCCGCGCTTTTGACGACGACGATGCCCCAGATGAAGGCGGTCGTCGATCTGGTGGCCGCCTCCGGCCTGAAGGAAAAAGTTCGGGTGCTCATCGGCGGGGCCCCGGTGACCCAGGGGTACGCCGACTCGATCGGCGCCGACGGCTACAGCGACTCGGCCTATTCGGCGGTGAAACTCGCGCGCGGGTTCTTCGCGTAAGACGCTCTTTTTGTCCCGGTATGGCCTTTTGTCGGCGCGCCCGAGCGATCGGCGCGGCGCCGCGGCCGGATAAACGGTCTTGTTTTTTTCGGCGATGTTGAGTAAAATAGGTAATTGTTGCGGATTGCGAAGATACCGGGAAAAAACCATGCCGGAAGATGATTTTTTATTTATCTCTCCCCAGTTTTCCATCCCCCTTCGCGATATCGAGATCACCTACGCGCGCAGTTCCGGCCCGGGCGGTCAGAACGTCAACAAGGTCTCGAGCAAGGCGATTCTCCGCTGGCCGATGCGCGCCTCGGCGCTCGATGGCGAGGCAAAGGAGCGGTTCGCCGCCCTTTACCCTTCGGCGGTGACCCTCCAGGGCGAGGTGGTGATACAGTCGCAGGTCTTTCGCGACGCGCCCAAGAACCGCCGCTGTTGTCTGGAAAAGCTCCAGACAATGCTTCGCACCGCGCTGAAGAAACCGAAAAAGCGCCGTCCGACCCGTCCCACCCTCGGCTCCGTCCGAAGGCGGCTGGCGGCCAAGGCGCGGCGCTCCGAACTAAAACAGCTTCGCCGCCCCGTGCGCGGCGACCAGTAGCCGCCGGCCTTTCATGTCCGGCATGGACCACATTCTCCAGGAAAGGGACTATTGTTATGGGAATCGTCGGAATCGTCCTCATTGTCGCCGCGGTGGTCGTGGTCATGATCATCGGCATCTATAACGGTCTGGTTCAAAAGCGCAACGCCTACAAAAACGCCTTTGCCCAGATCGACGTTCAGCTCAAACGCCGCTACGACCTGATCCCGAACCTGGTCGAGACGGCCAAGGGATATATGAAGCATGAGCGCGAGACGCTCGAGGCGGTGATCAACGCGCGCAACGCGGCGTACAGCGCCAACAGCAACGCGGTGGCCAACCCGGGCGACCCGGGCGCGATGAAGGCGCTGGCCGGTGCCGAGGGTCAGCTCAACAGCGCGTTGAGCCGTCTTTTGGTCACCTTCGAGGCGTATCCCGACCTGAAGGCCAATCAGAACATGCTTGCCCTTCAGGAAGAGTTAACCTCGACCGAGAATAAAATCGCGTTCGCCCGTCAGGCGTACAACGACGCGGTCACCGCCTACAACAACGGGCGCGAGACGTTCCCGCAGAATATCGTCGCGGGGATGCTCGGCTTTCAGCCGGCCGCCCTTCTGGAGATCGAGAATAAGGAGGAGCGAGTTGCGCCGAAAGTCAGCTTTTAGTCTCGGGGTTCTCCTTTTTGCCCTCACCGCGCTGGCCGTCTGCCTAAGAGGCGCCGCCGCCGAGCCGGTCGAGATTCCGCGCTCGTTCCCCGCCGGAAGCTACACGATGAATCAGGAGTATTTCTCCTCTTTGATCCGTACGCTGGCCGGTGTGAAAGAGACGTTCCAAGAGCGGATTAACCTCTATTGGCGGGTGACGGTCGAACCGGCCGACGCCGGAACCGAGATGACCCTGGAGCTTCGCCGCGCCACCTATCTTTCGCGCGACGCCCACCAGTGGATTCGTCCGGAGACCTTCGACACCGATACCCACGGGGCAACCGAAGAGGCCGAGGCGGTCTATCGGCTTCTGCGCTCCGCGACGATCAAGATCACCTTCGACGCGGCGATGGTGGTGGTGAAAATCGAGGGGGCCGCCCCCCTTTGTGAGAAGCTCTCCGAGTACGCCGAGAAGGTTCGCTTAGCGGCGGTCGCCGCGGGGATGCTCGACGAAAGGTCGCTGACCGACTCGTACGCCCAGCTGACCTTCCTTCTCCCGCAAGGGAAGGTTTCCGCAGGAGATCACTGGAACAGCAGCGTGGCGCTGACCCTTCCTCTGACCGGCCGCACCGATGTCACCTGGCAGACCGAGTTCCTCAAAGATGAGACCGTCGGTTCGGATCGTCTCGCGACGTTGGCCGGGCACTGCCATCTGATGCTCGACGACCTAACCTCGGTCACCACCGATCTGACGGCCGTCTACAACACCGCCGACGGCCTGAACACCGAATTGACGACCCGTTCGGTCGTTACCCGTACCGAGACCAAGACGGTCAACGACCAAGATTGGGAGCTGCGCACCGTCGGGATGGTCCAGGGAAGCCAGACCATCAGCCGGTACGGCAGGTAATGACCCGAAAAGGAAGTTTTTACCCGAAACGGAAGGTAATCTTCCCGCCCCGCCGCGTAAGAATTTTTTAGGGGCGGATACAAAAATTTCGGGTAAGCGGCTATAATAGTTGCGAAGAGATAAAAAACCGCTTCCCCTTACGGCTTCTCTTGCCTGGAGGGGAAGCCGGTACGTTTTTCACGCACGCGCCGCGTCTTTAGGGACGGCGGCGCTTGATTTTTGATAAAAGAGGATAGACGAAATATGTCCGACTCGGTTATGACCCCCAAGGCCTACGATATCCTTCGCAGAGATATCGATCGTCTTGAAAAAGAAGAGGTGCCGGAACTTCGCGAACGGATCGCCAAGGCCCGCGACGAGGGAGACCTTAGCGAAAACGCCGAGTACCATGGCGCCCGTGAGCGGCTGGCCCTCCTGCTGGCGAAGATCAACGAGATGAAGGGCCAGCTGTCGCGCGCCCAGATTATCGATATCGGCTCCGGCCCGGCCCCCGACTTCATCGACCACTACCGCCGCTTTAAGGTCCTTCGGCTCAACGACAACAAGACGATCGAGTACACCTTGGTCGGGGAGCTCGACGAGGACTTCGCCGCCGGGAAGATTCCGAGCAACTCCCCGCTGGGGCAGGGCTTTATGCGGAAGAAGCCGGGAGACGAGGTGAGTATCCGGGTGCCGGCCGGGATCAAGAAGTTCAAGGTGTTGGAGATCAACATCGATTCCGAGTAAGATTCCTCGGGCGATAAAAAAAGCAGGTTTATCCTGCTTTTTTTTATGGAAGGTCCCGCGGCGCTAACTAACTCGCCGGGGCCCGGATCTCCTCGAGAATCGCCTCGCGCGCGGCGGCCAGAGCCGGGTCGCTGGCCAGCTGCCGCTTGATTTGGCTTTCGCCGTGCATCACCGTGGTGTGGTCCCGTCCGGCGAACCACATTCCCAGCTCGGTATAGGTCGAGCCGAGCAGCTCCCGGGCCAGGCAGATCGTCATATTGCGCGCCGCCACTGCGGTTTTTCGGCGTGACTTGCTTCTCATTTCCGAGAGTTTTACCGTAAAACGCTTGGCGGTCACCCGGGCGATCGTCTCGATATCGACCGCCGGCGCCGGTTGGCGTTCGTCCAGAAAGAGGCGGACCTTCGCCGGGGCCGGCGGGGTTTCGTCCCAGTTGAACAGCTCCGTCATCTGCCGCAGCGCGCCGTACATCGCCCCGACGGTCGGCCCAAGCCGGTCGACCAGCAGCTCGAAGGTCTCCGGTTCCAGGGCGATCTTCAGCGCCGAGGCGAAACGCTCGACCAAAATCGCGCGGCTGTCCCGCTCGGGAAGGGCAAAAGGAACCAAAAGCCCTCCAAAGATCCGTGCCCGGAGCGCCTCGACCAAGACGGTCTGTTCTCGGGGGATGTCGACGAGCGTGAGGATCACCACCGTTCCCCCGCGCGCGGCGCGGTCCAGCAGGGGGAGAAGGTTCTCCAGACCGACCGGCGAGGCGATTACCGGCTCGATCGCGTCGAGAACCAGCAGGCCGCAGTCGTGAAAGAAGTTCTGAAATTCGGTCCCGGTCCGGTTCGAGACCGAGTCGAGGAGTGTCCCGAGGAAATCGGTTCCGGGAATGAGAATCGCCTTGCGGTTGGGGTTCAATCGGCGATATTCCCGGCAGATTCCCCGCGCCAGGGCGCTTTTTCCGCTCCCGGAGGGGCCGAAGAAGAGGATCGGCGAGAGGTTCGGGACATTGGCGATCGGCATGTAGTCGATGATCGGCGGAAATTCCTCGGCGCTTTGCGCGGGGAAGAGGGGGTACGACAGGCGCGAGAAGGGGGAACCGGTGTCGGAGGAGGCGTGTTTTTTGGCGCTTTGACGGCGCGAGGCACGCACCTGGCGCGACAGATCGAGCGTATGAGGGGAATCGGCGAAGAAGGGGACCCCGCCTAAGATCCAGCTGGCGGCCGTCTCGGCGAGGCGGTTCTCCGGCCCGACAAGAAATCCCCCGAGCACCCCAAACGGGTCGACCGGATCGCGCGGCTCTTCCGGGGGGAAACGAAGCCAATGATGCTGGCTGTCAAGCGGGGGATGGGATGGTTGTGAACACATTTTCCACCTGTCGTCGAACCTATCATAACGGCCGTTCGGTCAAATGAACAGGGAGAGGCAAGCTCAAAGAAGAAAAGGTTTCTGATAGAAATGCGGAAAATTCCGAATTTTAAAGATAGGTTCCCCAAAAAAGGGGGAGATAACCGGGAGAACATAATTGACGAGCTCTCTTGCAAGGGTTAATTTATACTAGTTAGGGGGATAAGATAAAATAAGGGGTGTTCTATGGCCAAACGGCTCAACTATCTCGGAATTCTCAATCGTCAGGGTCTCATCAGCGCGACCCAGTTTAAGGAGGCGCAGGAGCTGGCCACCTCGACGGGGATCTCCGTTCAGGACGCGCTGGTCAAGCTCGAGTACGTGACCAGCGAACAGGTGGCGCGCGCCATCGCGGCCGAGTACGGCAAGCAGTATGTCGATCTTTCGGAAGCCGCGATTCGTCCGGCGGTGCTCGAACTGATCAGCGAGTCGATCGCCCGCGAGAACACGGTGATTCCCTACGAGGAAGACGGGGAAACGCTCCAGGTCGTGGTCGCCGACCCCAACAACATGGAGGTCTTCGAGAAGCTGCGCTTTATCCTGCAGCGTCCGATCGAGGCGCTGGTCTCGACCCGCGAGGGGATTCAAGAGGCGATCAACACCCACTACGGGAAGAGCATTGCCGAGTCGGCCGACTCGATGATCCATGAACTGACCGACACGGCGATCAACTTCACCGAGCTGGAGACCAGCGACGACCCGACCAGCGCGACGGTGGGGAGCAGCGAAAACGACGCGCCGATCGTCCGTCTGTGCGACCAGATCATCTCCGAGGCGGTTCAGCTGCGCGCCTCCGATATCCATATCGAGCCGTTCGAGGACCGGGTTCGCATCCGTTACCGCATCGACGGCCATTTGGTCGAGCGCGAGGCGCTGGCCAAACGATTCCAGGGGGCTCTTCTTTCTCGTTTTAAGATTCTGGCGAAACTCGATATCGCCGAGCGGCGCCGTACCCAGGACGGCCGTATCAAGCTGACCATCGGCGAAAAAGATCTCGACCTGCGCGTCTCGGTCATTCCGACCAACCACGGTCAGTCGATCGTCATGCGTATTCTGGATAAAGACAACATCCGCGTCTCCCTCGTTCAGCTCGGCTTTTCCGAACGCGACTACAAGCGTTTCACCTCGCTGATCGCCCGTCCGAACGGGATCATCCTCGTGACCGGGCCAACCGGGTCGGGGAAGACCACCTCGCTCTACGCGGCGCTCAATGAGCTGAATACCCCGACGCGCAAGATCATCACCGCCGAGGACCCGGTCGAGTATTACCTGCCGGGGATCAACCAGGTCGAGATCAAGCACCAGATCGGGCTGGACTTCGCGGCGGTCATCCGTTCGATGCTCCGTCAGGCGCCGAATATCATCCTCGTCGGCGAGATGCGCGACTTAGAGACGGCGCAGATGGGGATTCAGGCGTCGCTGACCGGGCACTTGGTCTTCAGCACCCTGCACACCAACGACGCGCCGGGGGCGATCACCCGTCTGGTTGATATGGGGGTTCCCCCCTATTTGGTCGCCAGTTCGGTGATCGGGATCATGGCTCAGCGTTTGGTCCGCCGGGTCTGCCCCAAGTGCGCCCGTCCCTACACCCCGACCGACGCCGAGCTGGAGGCGGCCCATATCACCCCCGAGATGGCGGCCAAGGCGACCTTCCTCAAGGGGAAGGGATGTGTTTCGTGCAATAAAAGCGGTTACCGCGGACGTCAGGCGATCTTCGAGCTGATGATGATGTCCTCGAAGATTCGCGAGCTGACCTTCCGCAACGCTTCGACGTCGGATATTCGCCGCGCCGCCCGAGGCGAAGGGATGCATGTTCTGTTCGAGGATGGGATCACCAAGGTTCTCAAGGGGATCACCACCATCGAAGAGGTCCTTCGCGTGGCGCGTCTGGAAGAGGAATAAAGAACATAGGCAAACAGAGGAAAAACGATGGGAACGATCTTAATCGATAAACTGCTCGAGACTGTGGTGGTCCGCGGCGCCAGCGACCTTCACCTCGCTGTCGGCCAGCCGCCGGTACTGCGTTTGCACGGCCATTTGGTCAAGCTGGAGACCAAGGTCCTGGAGCCGAGCGATACCGTCTCGCTGATGAAGTCGATCACCCCGCAGCGCTGCCAGCAGGAGCTGCAGGAGCGCGGCGGTACCGACTTCGGGTTCGCCTTCGGCACCAAGGCCCGTTTCCGTGTCTCGGTCTTTAAGCAAAAGGGGAATACCGGGCTGGTTCTGCGTCAGATTCCGACCGAACTTCTGACGATGGAGCAGCTGGGGACCCCGCCGGTGATGGTCGATTTGATTATGCGTCCCCGTGGTTTGATCTTGGTGACCGGGCCGACCGGGTCGGGCAAGTCGACGACCCTGGCGGCGTGCATCGACTTCCTCAACACGAACGTCGACCACCATATCATCACGATCGAGGACCCGATCGAATTCTTCCACTACCATAAAAAATCGACGGTCAACCAGCGTGAGGTCGGCGTCGACGTTATGTCGTTCGCCGACGCGATCCGCGCGGCGCTGCGTCAAGACCCCGATGTGATCCTCGTCGGTGAAATGCGTGACCTCGAAACGATCGAGGCGGCGATCACCGCCGCGGAAACCGGGCACATCGTCTTCGGCACCCTCCACACCACCGGCGCTCAGGGGACGGTCAACCGTATCATCGACGTCTTCCCGACGAACCAGCAGGATCAGATCCGCACCCAGCTGTCGACCTCTATCCTCGGCATCCTCTCGCAGCAGCTTCTGCCGCGTATCCAGGGGGGCCGAATCGCCGCCTACGAGATGCTGGTGGTAACCCCCGCTATCGCGAACCTCATTCGTGAGAACAAGACGTTCCGTATCAACTCGTCGATTCAGACCGGGCACAAGCTTGGGATGCAGCTGCTCGACGACCACCTCTACCGTCTGTGGCGCGACGGGATCGTTACCCGCGAGGACGTCCTCTACAAGGCGAACTTCCCCGAGGCGCTCGATCAAAAGATCCGCCGCGCCGAAGCCGGCCTGGAGGTCGAGGAGGAGGAAGAGGAAGAAGAGGGGAAGGAGTAACCAAAAATTGTCGTTGTTGGCGCTCGAATTGCTTGAAACGCGCGGGACGAACATTTATAATACAATCGCGTGTTTTTCTAAAGCCGAAGAAAAACCCGGGCGCCAAATCTTTAATCCTATAAAATCTTAGTTAGAAATATAATACGCGTTCTATGGCGGCACGCAGAATCGGCCAGGTCCTGGTAGACCTCGGTTACATTGACGAAGAGCAGCTTGAACTTCTCCTGGAAGAACAGGCGCAGCGTCCGAACGAGAAGCTCGGTCAGATCGCTATCGGTCTGAATATGCTCAACGAAGACCAGCTCACCCAGGCGCTGGCGGAGCAGTTTTCCCTGCCGGTGGTCAATATCTCCGATTTGACCATCCCCCCCGAGGTCTTGGCCCACCTCACCGAGCCGATGGCCCAGCTTTACCGGGCGATCCCGATCAGTTTCCGAAACGACGTCCTGACCGTGGCGATGTGCGAGCCGCAGAACCTCTCGGTTCGCGACGAGCTGCGCAACTTCCTCGGTTACGAGGTGCGTGTGGTCGTGTCGACCCCGCGCGAGATCGACGCGGCGCTGGACCGCTACTACGCCTCGGACAAGGGCGACAGCGTCGAGTCGATCGTCCAAGAGCTCGCCAGCGATAAAGACCTTCTGGCCCAGGCGATGGCCGAGGAGGGGGGGGAGCTCGACCTGGCCAGCGCCGAGGCGCTGGCCGAAAGCGCGCCGGTGCGCAAGCTGCTGAATATGGTCTTCCTTTTGGGAATCAAAGACCACGCCAGCGACCTGCACTTCGAGCCGTTCGAGGACGAGTTCAAGATCAGAATCAAGGCCGACGGAACCCTCTACGAGATGGTTCCCCCGCCGAGGCACCTGGCCAGCGCGATCACGACCCGCATCAAGGTTATGTCGAACCTCGACATCGCCGAGCGGCGTCTCCCCCAAGACGGCCGTATCCGGCTGATGCTCTCCGGGGTGCCGATCGACTTCCGCGTCAGCGTCCTCCCGACGATGTTCGGGGAGTCGGTCGTCTGCCGAATTTTGGACAAGTCGGTCATTTCGCTCGATTTGAACAACGTCGGCATGTCGCCGGAATTGATGTCGCAGTTCCGCGACGTCATCAAGCGCCCCAACGGCATCGTTCTGGTGACCGGGCCGACCGGCTCCGGAAAGACGACGACCCTCTACGCGGCGCTGTCGGAGCTGAACGTCATCACCGAAAAACTGATGACGACCGAAGACCCGGTCGAGTACGACATCGACGGGATCATCCAGATGCCGATCGACGCGGAAATCGGGAACACCTTTGCCCAGTGCCTTCGGTCGATTCTTCGTCAAGACCCGGACAAGGTCCTCGTCGGCGAGATTCGTGACCGCGAGACCGCCGAGATCGCCGTCCAGGCGTCGCTGACCGGGCACTTGGTCTTCAGTACCCTTCACACCAACGACGCTCCGAACACCATCACCCGTCTGCGCGATATGGGGATCCCCGAGTTCCTCATCACCGCGACGCTTCAGGCGATTTTGGCTCAGCGTCTGGTTCGCCGCATCTGCACCAAATGCCGCGAAGAGTACCAGCCCTCCGAAGGGCTCTTGGAAGACCTCGGGCTGTCCCGCGCCGATATCCGCGGAAAGAAGTTCTACCAGGGGGCCGGCTGCGTGGCGTGCAACAACACCGGCTTTAAGGGACGAACGGCGATCCACGAGTTCCTGCTGATGAACGAGGAAATCCGTGACCTGGTTCTGCGCAACGAATCGTCGGCGAAAGTCCGCGAGGCGGCGCAGCGCAACGGGATGACCACCCTGCGCGAGGCGGGCCTGAAGAAGGTCTTTGACGGGATCACCACCATCGAGGAGGTTATTCGCGAGACGGCCATCGACTAAAAGCCGGCCGGTTCGGGAAACGGCGTATTCACACTAACAACATAAACAACGTAATCATATTTAGGTCACCCTAAAGGAAACAGCAGCCCCGCGGGAGGTTTTCGGTCCCTTTGACCGAGGGCACGGCCGCCGGCGGCGCTGTGATGAAGCCCAAGAATTGAGGTCTGACGATGCCGAAGTATAAAATCGAAGCGATTGACGCCGCCGGTCAGGGGTTTACCGACGTTATCGAGGCGAAGGACGAGGACGAAGCGAACGCGACGCTGCGGGCTGCCGGCTACCATGTGACGAAGATCGTTCTTCACAAGGAACGCGCGGCAGCCAAAGCGAAAAAGGCGAAGACGGGGAAGACCTTCTCGTTCGGGAAGGTCAGCTCGAAGCTCTTGCGCGACTTTACTCGAAACCTGTCGATTCTTCAGGACGCGGGCCTTCCGGTTCTTCGGTCGCTCAATATCCTCTCGGCGCAGGCCAAGCCGGGGGCGCTTCGCAACTGTTTGATCGACGTGTGCAACGAGATTGAGTCGGGGTCGTCTCTTTCCGAGGCGATGGCCAAGTCGCCCAAGGCGTTTAACCGGCTGTACATCAATATGATCAAGGCCGGCGAGGCCGGCGGTGCGCTGGAAGTCATTCTTCAGCGTCTGGCCGAATTCCTCGAGCGGTCCGAGTCGCTGAAGCAGCAGATCAAATCGGCGATGACCTACCCGATCTCGGTTCTGGTCTTCTCGCTCGGTATTCTGGTCTTCATCATGACGAAGATCGTTCCGAAGTTTGAGGAAATCTTCGCCGCGTTCGATATGGAACTCCCCGCCCTGACCAAGTGGCTGATGACGACCTCGAAGCTGACGATGACCTACTGGTACCTGATCCCGGGGATCCCGCTTTCGATCTGGCTCTTCATTAAGGTGACGACCAGCTTCCCCTATATGAAGTACGGCTGGGATCTGTTCCTCTTAAAGGTGCCGATCTTCGGGCCCTTGTTCGAGAAGAACGTCATCGCCCGTACCACCCGTACCCTGGGGACGCTGGTCCAGTCGGGCGTCCCGATCCTCGAGGCGCTCCATATCACTAAAGAGACCAGCGCCAATTTGGTCTTCGAGAAGATGTATCAGCAGATCCTCGAGGCGATCCGCGAGGGGGATACCATCGCCAACCCGATGCGGCAATACGCGATGCCGCCGATTCACCCGGCCTGTATCTTTTACTTCTTCTGTTTCCTCGGAGGTCCTATCGGAATATTGATCTACCTGACGAAGTTCCGCAATAAGATATTGGGGGACATGGTCGTCAACATGGTCGACGTCGGCGAGGAAACCGGTGAGCTCGACAAGATGCTCTACAAGGTCGCCGACGTCTACGACGAAGAGGTCTCGATCTACACCGACCAGCTGATGAGTATGATCGAGCCGCTGCTGATTATCTTCCTGGGGGGTATGGTCGGAACGATCGTCGTGGCGATCTTCCTTCCGATGATCTCGATGATCCAGAATCTCTCCGGCTGAGCGAAAAAATATGGAAGATCCCCCCCTTTTCGGGGGAATCGGGTAAGATACCTAATGCGCCGCCAGCCCAGAGACGTTTTTGGGCCGGCGGCGTCGTTGGCCAAAAAAACGCCAGAAACCAGAGCAAACCGACAACGCCGCCATGAACAGACCGAAACGCACACAACGCTATCGCGGATTCACGCTCCTGGAGATCATCATCGCCATCGCGGTGCTGGCTCTGCTGGGGTCGATCTCGCTGGTTGCCGTTACCGGCGCGATGAAGTACATGAAGAAGGTCCGCCGCGCCGCGCGGGTTGATCAAGTGGTCAAGGCGCTGGAGATCTACAAGCAGCGCTACGGGGAGTATCCTCCCAGCTGGCCGGAATTCCCCGCCGAGTGGGAGGAGGAAGCCCCCGAGGGGGTCAACTACGGTGATTTGCTCGAGAAACGCTACGCCGCCGTGCGCCGCCACGTTCTTAAGCGCTGGCCGAAAGCGGTCGAGGGGATGCCTGCCGCTTGGAGTGTTGTGGCTGATCCCTCGGATCCTAGGAAAATTAATCCTCTGTTTTTCGAGGATTATGCGGCCAATCCGTCCCCCTTCGATGTCGATCCCTTCACTCCGAAATATCCCGATCCCGCCGATCCGAAATATGCCGATCCCTCGGCGTTCGACAGCAAAACCGCGCTTGAGTATTGGCTTTGCACCGCCGAGGAAAAACATGGCGAAGCGCCGATCCTCGAGAAGGGTTTCTTCGCCAGGGATAAAGATACCGGCCAGTACGAAGAAGCGCTTGCCTACTTCCGGGCGCGGCCGTCCAAGAGACAGTTCAACGGGGACGCTTACCTCGAGAAGGAGACGGTTGCCGGCCGTTCCCCGCTGCCGCGGTACGCTAAGGAGAGTTACCAGCTCTTTGCCCCCGGGGAAGACGGCGAGCTGGGGACCGGCGACGATCTGGCCAATTTCACCGGCGGGATGACGGTCGACGAATTCCAGGCGGAAAACGAGTAATAACGCAAATTCACCATTTAGAGGGCCAAGAGAATGTCAGCGCGATTCAGACACCAACAAGAGCGTCGGGGCTTTACGCTTGTCGAGCTCTTGACCGTGATCATCATTATCGCCCTCCTGGCGACCTTGGGGCTGGCGGTTCAACGAGCCAGCGTCGAGTCGGCCCGGCGCAGCCGGACGCAGACCACCATCACGAAGATCGACCATGTTCTCTCGGCGATCTACGAGAAGTACCAGTACCGGAAGGTGGCCCTGCCGGATTACAGCGACGCTCAGTTGGACGGCATCCTCGGAGACAGCATCATCGCCAACTACGTGAATAACGGTGAGCCGGACAAGGCCGAACAGGCCCGCCGCACCGCGAGAATGATCGCCAGAACAAGGGCGCTTCGCGAGTTGTTGGTGATGGATATGCCGACGAATGTCGGTGAGATGATGGACGAAGCTCTTAACCCTCTGCCCCCTGAGTATGCCGAGAAGACCCCTCTGTCGAACCTCTACTATAAACTGGTGACGGCGCAGGCCAATCCGCTGGCCACAACGAACGCCGAGCTCCTTTATATGATCGTGATGAACGCCGACCCCGAGGCGCGTACCCTCTTCCATGACCGAGAGATCGGCGTTTGGGAAGATGGCGAGCGTACCGGTGGGAAGGTCTTTGTCGACGGCTGGGGGAATCCGATCTGTTTCCTCCGTTGGGCTCCCGGGCTGGTCGATTCCGACCGCCAGCCGAACTTGAGTGAGGGGCTGCTGATACAGTGCTTCCAGAGGGCGCATAGCGAGGCCGGCCTGGCGTCGCTTGACCCCGAGGTTCTTAACCTATATGACATGGCGTTCACCGCTTGGGAATATCCCTCTGACTCGCTCGACGCGAGGGTCACGATGCTTGAGCAAGATCAGAAATTTCGTGACCTTCTGGATCGTTACGGCGATCCACTCGACCCGATGGGGGTCGCCGACGGCTGGTACCTCACGCCGCTGGTTTACTCTTGGGGGCCTGACGGCGAGCCGGGGATGAGAAGCCCGAACGACGCGCTCTTTTCTCCCAGCTGCTGTGTAAATCCGTTTATGATTCCTTACATCCAGCTCGGTCTTCAAGATTTCGCCGACTTAAACTCGGAGACGTATGACGACCAGTACGCCAAAGACAACATCACCAACCACAGCGCGGTGGAGAACTAAACAAAACCATATTCCCTAACAAAGAGATATCAGGGCAGATAAAAGGCAAGGACTGAACCTATGAGACATACGACACGAATCCCTCGGCTCAAAAGAGGTTTTACGCTCATCGAGCTTCTGGTCGTGATCATCGTGATCGGCATCCTTTCGGCGATGAGTGTGGTGGTGGTTCGAACGGCGATGAACTCCGGCAAAGGAGCGACCGTCAAGACGCAGATGCAGCAGCTGGCGATCGCGCTGGACAGCTACAAGGCCAAGGTCGGTGAGTATCCGCCCGACAACTTCCTCGACACCGCTGCCCTGGAGCGTCACCTGAAGAAGCGCTGGCCCCGGGCTCGGTATGACAATATCGTCGAGGCGTTTTTAAACGCCGTTGTCGATATCGACACCTCGGCGGCGGACGGCGGGGTTCCGGCCATGGCCCGCGGAAGCTATGTCTCGCCGCTGATCTTCTTCCTGGGCGGACCGCTGGGTCCCGGTAACAAGTCGATGGGGTTCTGCCTCAGTCCGACAGACCCCTTCGGACTTAACGCGGGTTCGAACGCCCAGCGTGAGGAACCTTTCTTCAAATTTCCAGAAAAGTCGATCACCCGCCTCAATGGCGTCTGGGCGTTTATGCCGCAGGAGGCGCCGATTCTCTACTTCCGAAGCGAGCCGAAGTCGAAGTATTTCCGGGGTGAGGGGGACAGTTCCGTGATTAGCGACACCTTCAGTGATGCGGCCAGCTATACCGGCATTAAGTATTGGCCGATGGACGCCGAGCTGGATGGCGGCTCGGTGATCTGCGGCGTTTGGGGAAATACCGCCGCGGAGTACGGGACGGTGACCCCCTTTGTCAGCGGTTTTGAGGAAAACGCCGATCCGACCTTGCTGCCGATTCCGATCTGGTGCGACGCCGACAGCTTTCAGTTGATCCACCCCGGTATGGACAAGGCCTTTGCCCTTCCGATCGGGGAGGAGTCGCTTGAGGAATTCCGTGTCAACGCGCCCCGCCAGCTCGGCGACCTGACGCCGGCCGACGAGGATACGATCACCAGTTTCAGCGAGGGGCTGACCGCCGGTTCCGAGAAATAACCGCCGAAGATAAACGTATACCATTTTCCCAAAAGAGCCAAACCCAAGGTGCGCTATGAGAACTCGAAGCAAAGAGAAAGGGCTGACACTCATCGAGCTGCTGGTGGTGGGGACGATCATCTTAATCTTGGCGGTGATCGCTCTGCCGCTGGTCAAGCCGATGATCGACTCTCAGCAGACCCGAAGCGCCTCGCAGGTGGTCAGCACCTACTTAAACCGCGCCAAGAACCGCGCCCGCCTCACCGGGCGGCCGTGCGGTGTTCGCTTCGAGGTCTTCCCCGGCACCGAAGAGTGGGGCGGGGCGTCGCTGGTGATGCGTCAGGTGGAGGTTCCCCCGGTCTACACCGGCTTTATGGGGACGGAGACCGGGAGTGTCCTCCCGGCTGATTATGTCAGCGGTCTGCCTCTGCGATTTGTCTGCGACGACCCCTATCTTCAGCGGACATTGCGGCCGGGCAATCGGGTTCAGGTCGGCGGCAACGGCCCCTACTACACCATCAAAGAGGCCCTTCCGAGTTACTTCACCTTGGAGGAGCCGGTGACGACGCCGACGGCCGCCCGCGCGGGGAAGTTCCGCGTTCAGCTGGCGCCGCGGCCGACGATGACCCCGCCGGTGGCTCTGCCGCAGGGGACGGTGGTCGATCTGAAATATTCCGGCTGCGGTGTGGACTATTGGAATTTTGACGGGGCCGTGTTTGGGAACGCCTACGACGTGACGGTGATGTTCTCTCCCAGCGGGGAGATCTCCCTTCCGGCCGAGGGAAGTCCCTATCCGGTCGGGCCGCTGTTTTTGCTTATCGGCCGGTGGGACCAGATCCCCGCCGTGCGCGACTCCGGAGAGGAGGGGAGCTGGCCGAACTGGGCCGACGGCCGCAACTACTGGGTGGTCGTCCAGCCGCAGTCGGGGTTAGTGACGACGGCCGAGGTCAATCCGATCACGCTGGCTGACGGCGATGATGATATCGATCCCGGTCAGGTACGTGTCGCCCGCTCGCGCGAGTTCGCGACTCAGATCAAACGGAATATTGGAGGGTATTGATCATGTCCAGACAATCTGCCCCCTGTGAATATCGACGAACCGTTTCGCCGCGCCGTCGAGCCGGTATGACGCTCATCGAGATTATGATGGCGATCCTCATTCTCTCGATCGGGCTTTTGGGTGTTTTGGCCTCGGTTCCCTTCGGCGCGGTCCAGATGGGGAAGATGGTCGAAAAAGACTATGTCACCGCCGCGGCGCGCAACGGCCAAAGTATCCTGAAGATGAAACGCTGGCTTCTGCCGGACCAGTGGTGTGTCGCGATAGACTCTACCCGCGTCACGGCCGACGGTTCCTACTTCAACGGCGGCAGCCGATGGGACGATGTCGTCGTCAGGTATCTGGATGCCGGTGGCTTCAACGCGTCGACCTTCGTCTGTCCGGTGATGATCGATCCCCTCGGTTTTCCCGAGTATCCGTTCGGCGCCAGCGGCGTCAATCCCCGCCGCGCGGTCATCGGCAGCGGTGTAAACGACAGGATCGACTTTGTCTTCCCCTTCGACGAGACGCTGCGCAATATCGTGCCCGACGGCGCGGACTATACGGTCAGCGGTGTCATCGCCGAGGATGCCGGCAAGCTCGATCGTCTCTTCCACTCGGTTGACGACCTGACCTATGAGCTGGAAGCCAACTCGACCAATCGGCCGATTCTGCTTGAAGATACCGAGACCTCCGGCGCGGCGTTTACCGGCGAATATTCCTGGATGGCGATGCTCTCCCCCTCGGCGGTCGGCTCTGAGACCTCGACGTTGGTGACCTCCGGTACCCCCCATTACGAGCCGGTGCCGCTTCGGTTCCCCTCCGAGAATCCCGAGGCGGTCGTTGACGTTCGCAGTGATGTCGTCGTCTTCCGCGGACGGATCCCCGGCGACGGGTTCGATTACATCACCGCCGATGTCGCCGTCGGTGTCACGGGTTTTGCCGGCGGGGCAATGACATTGGTGCCGATCGCCAATGACTGCTATCGCTGCGCCGGTGACGACTTCGGCGATGTTCCTGTGCCCGATTCGGCTCTGAGTACCGCCACGGCCAGCGATCTGCTCGCCAATCTCCAGTCGTCGGCCTATCTGCTGCTCATCGGTCCGAAGGACGACAATGGGACCGGGGTGGCGAGACCGTTTTGCCGGTGGTATAAGATCGCCAACAGTACCGCCAGCGTCTACAACGATCTTGATGCCGTTGACGTGACGCTCATCGGCGAGAACTGTCCCGAGAACTGGGGCAATACCACCGGAAGGGTTAAGGCGGTGGTCTTTAAGAATGTCCGGGGGGTCCTCTCCCAGACTACCCGTCTGACGGGGGAGACCGTGGCGGGGAATTGAGCCGTCCCGAAAGGGAAATTGAAAGAGGTCTTTAATCGGATCAAAGCGGCCCCGCGCCGCGTGACTATACGAAGCTTGAGGAGTGGATACGATGACCGTAAGACAGACGCGTAAAGAGGGCGGGGTGGTTCTCCTCCTGATTCTCGGTTTTATGGCGATGTTCGCGGTGATGGTCGTCACCTTTATTATGATGACGACCAACATGTCCGAGTCGGCCAACTCCAATGTCACCTCAGGCCAGACGTCCGGCAGCGCGGACAGCGGCGCGGTCCCGGAGGTCGACGCTCGCGGCGCCCTTCGAACATTGATGATCGGGACGAACGACCACGCCAGCCCGATCGGCCCGTTCAGTATCGGTGAAAACCTCTACGGCGAAGTTTCCTCCGCCAATAACGATCGGTTCGTCTTTGATTTTCGCGGGTACGATTATTTGGGGAATCAGGCGTTGGTGACGATCGACCCCTCGACCGCTCAATTGACCTTCCGACTGGAGTCGTCACAGGCGGCGGACAATGAGTCCTTGGCCCGTTCGCTGGTTTACGAGACCGGATCGGTCTTAACTTTTGACCAGATAATCGGTTCTGGGTACCATTCCGATTTCTGGAATCAGCACGTCAATGGGACCTCGGCGCTGATTTGCGACAAATCGATGGAGCCGGTCAACGGAACCGACTTTTACAGCGTCTCGTATACGCTCCTCCCCTCGTCGGAGCTGAAGCATTTTATGGCTCAGTTCAGCGCCGCCGAACTGAACAGTTACAACTATCCCACGCTGGGGCTGAGGATCAATCCCCCCGCGTTTTCGGGGACGGGAGCCGGCGGTTTCGCGGAGGCGAACCTTTTCGACGGTGAAATCGGGGTGGATGGCACCTACACCGCCGACGACACGTTCCGGCTTCCGTTCGCCCTTTGGGGGAACGCCGCGGCGCCCGATAAGGTGGTCTACAACGCCGCCGTTGTCGCCAACACCCGTATTCTCGACGCGCGAACGTTCTACAAGCATTTAAGTGACAGCGCCTATGTGCCGCTGAATCCCAGCGGCGGCGATCTCTACCCGAAATACGATTCCGTGTGGGACCTCGGGCCCGGCGAGAACGTGAGCGGCTTCTTCCCCGCGCCGATTCGGATGAACCCCTCCTACACGGCGCCCGATACCAAAACTCCCTTCCTCGCTCACCTGGGCGGGGCGGTCGACGGTGTCCCCTCGTTCCACCGTCCGCATCTGTTTCTGGAGTTAAATGACGTCATCACCTCTTCCGGCAGTGACGTCAACGAGAATGTCGACTGGCAGAGTGTCCTGCGCAAGCTCACCCCCCGTCCGCTTCCGCTGGACCACTGGAATTTCAGCGGCTCTAATCCGGTAATGTCGCTCGCGGCGCTTTGCGGAGGCAACCCCGCCGGTCTGCTCAACGATAACGCGGGCAATCGCCGCAGCGCGGCCATAGCGGCGATTCAGACGATCGCCGCGCGGCTGGGTGCCGACCTCTCGGCCATCGGACCGGAAGGGCCCTGGGATGTCGACAACGACGGCGACGGCACGAAGGAGAGCGTCTGGATCCCCTCCGGGCTTCCGATCCGCTCGGCGAGCGACGGAACCCCCTACGCCACCTTCTATTCGTATCTGGTTCTCGATATGGACGGGCGTGTGAACGTCAATACCGCGGGCAGCTGGGATCAGATGCCGTCTCTGACGGAATCCCAAGTCGACCGCCGTCCCGACGATCCGGATAATCCCTGGCTCGATTACCGCAACCCGTTCGACTACCTGGCCGATCTCGGCGCGCTGCTTCCCAGCGACGCGGGCGACTACCCCCTTTCCCCCTGGTTTGACGTGACCGCCCCCGGCGGGTGGCTCGACGATAAGGGACGAAATCTCGTCAATCGGGAACAAGACGCCGCTCCCCAGGCCGACGATCTGAATTTCCCCTCACCGGCTCGCCGCGGGGAGGGTTTCGGGCCGGCCGAGGTCAATCTGCTCTTCGCGCTGCGCCGCGTCTTTGGCGCCGGTGACAACGCGATCGCGGCGGCGGCGAATATCCTTTGGAACCGCTCCCTGGCTTCGAGCGAAGAGGCGATCGAGTCGGTCGCCTGGAGTATGCTGAACAACACCGCCTATTGGAACACCGCCGGCCGAAAAACCCTTTCCCAGCCGGGGGTGTACCGCTATGCGCAAGACCCCAATAACCAAGAGGTTTCCGACCGCGATCGGCACCAGCTCCTTTGGAGTTTCACCGATCCGCTGTATCGCGGCGACTTAAACGAAAATGTCAACGCCAAGGTGACGAATTTCGATTTCCCCTGGCGCGGGAAGACCTACATCAGTCGGTACGACCGGTACGCCCGCTACTACCCGACGTTTGACTTCAGCGGCTCGTCGCTGCGGGTCTACGATCCGCTGGGGAACGACTTCCTCACCGGCGCGCCGCGGATGAGCGAAAATCCGTATCTCCTCGTCCCCTACGGGGCCAGCGCCGAGGACAGTCCCTACACCGTCCGGGCTCTGGAGACCTTGCTCCGGATGAAAGACTACAACGCCGCGTCCGGCGACACCTCGCTGGTCGACGCCCTGACGAATTATATCTCCGACACATCCAGTGCCGGCTACAACGGGCTGCGTCCGTTCTTCCGCGGGGACGACCCGGCCCTGAATAACGCCCGCCAGACGCTGACGACTCTCTCGAGCGATATTCCTCTTCCGGCCCAGATCTTCCCGATCGGACCGGGTACCTGCGGCGATGGGGATCACGGCCTTTACCAGCTGATCCGCCGCTGCGTGATTATGGAGGTCTACCGAAAGCTCGTCGATCCGATGGAAAACTACGATCCGTCGTCGGCGGCCGGGGAGGCCCTGGACGCCATCCGGGCGATTGCTTCGGCCGACGGGCCGTGCTCCGCGGCGGTTCAGCGGATGTACGGCGCCGAACCGTCGAGCGAAGAGCAAAAGGACAAAGTTCTTCGGCTGTCACAGTCGATGCAGATCGCCGTGATCTACGACAATCTCAGTTCGATTGACCTGGCCTCGGTCGAGTACGACGGAAACGGCCATACGCTTCAGCAATACCTGGATAATCTCCTCCAAGCCAATGGGGGAAGAGGGTACTACTTCAGCGCTATCAACGAGATCACCGACGATCTCTACGCGCTCCTGCCGGAGGATATCCGCGCCGGGCGCCGTCTTGATCTCAATGCCCTCAGCCGCGAGGCGAGCTGGATGGGCTGGAAATATGACGCGTCGAACAACCACGCCCTGGGGCTTCCCAGCAATGAGGACGAGGCCCGAAAGATCCATTATCACGGCCTGGTCGAGAGGATGAAGTTCGCCCGCGGGCTCTATGTGCTTTTAAGCGCGCTGACCTGGCAGGAGCGCAACGCCTCGCTGGTCGCCCAATTCTTCACCGGAGACGAGCCGTCGGTCCGCGATCGGATCGACGATTCCCTTATGCTCGGGGATTACTTTGACGCGTCGCTTGAGGAATGCCTCGCCGCTGCCGCCAATCTTTCCTACGATTCGTATCGGGAGCCGCCGGCATCGGGTTCGTCGGTCTCCTCGGATACGCTCGATAAGATGGACCACCGCCGCGATCTGGAGCAGGAGTTCTTCGCCAACCGCCTGGCGCAGTGGTGCGTCAATGTGGTCGACTTCTGCGATCCCGACGCGACGATGACGCCGTTTTTCTTCGACTCGACCCCGATGGACGGGTGGTGGGAGAGTATCGTTTGCGCCAGCGGCGATATCGAAGAGTCCCTCATCTTCAACGGTGTCGATAATACCTGCCCCGATTTCTACGATGCCTTGGAGCAGGTTTTCAACGATCCCGACGCTTCTGTTCCCTCGACGACCGATCCTAACGTTCCGGAGAGTTTCTTCCGTCGGCTCCTCGGGGAGATCGACGGGGTATCGCTCTACGAAAACGACACCACCTACTCGCAGCTGATCGCCAACTGGCTGGAGGGGATCATCGATCACGAGGAGCACGACTTCGGTTTCCGCCGGGTCTGGGGGATGGAGCGCCCCGACCTCCTCTTGACCGAGACGCTTAACTTCCACGATCTTGGTATTGCTGATACCCGCTCGGAGAATGTCAACACGGAGGGACACGGGAAAAACGTCACCGACCAAGATCCGGATCCCGATTTCGATCAGGTTCGCCGTCCCCAGGGGTCGACCTACCTGGAGCTGTACTGCGCCGCCAATCCGAATATCCCCCAGTCGCCGGAGCTGTACGACTTCGATGACGACTTAAATCTCTGGAAGCTCGACCTGTCGCGGATGACGCCGAGGGTCGATGGGAACAACAGTCCCTATCAAAACCTCGCGTTCCCCGTTTGGCGGGTCGCGATCAGCGCCAGCCGTGACCCGCACGAGAAGGCCGGCGAGGTCGATCAAGACAGCGGGGAGGATCACGGACGCGAGCGCAAATTCCGCAAGAAAGAGAACAGTATTCTCGAACGGCTCAAAGGGAACAACGCTTCCTTCTTCTCGTTCCAGCCGCGTCAGTTCAACGGCCGGATCGTGACCGAATCCGGTTCGTCGGTCAATTACACCGACTCCACGGGAGGCCAGGTGGTCGATGAGCGCTGGCGCAAACTCGATATCCCCGCCTCGAATATCTTAGGGCCGGCTTTCGTCGAAACGGTGACGGAGGCAGGGAAGGATAAGACCAAGCTCTCTGAGGAGGTCGAAATCGACCGGGTGGTCTGGATGACCCGTCCGTTGGATTCGACCGAGCGCAACTGGGTTTCGGTCCGTTCCTACCCGGACGCCCCGCGTCTGTTCTGGCGGGTCTTTGAGCGGGAGTACGAGGTAGCTGCCAATTCCGACGATCTCCGGGCGGAACAGACCCGCGCCTACATTCTCCCGAACCGGTACTTTGTCATCGGGCCGGAGGATGAGCGGTCGATCGGTTCCTACAAGCGCACAGAGACGCTAGGTTTGGGGATCACCCCCGCGCCGTCGATCAGCGGCTACTACGGTATCCCCTCGCCGGTGAGGGTGATCCTCAACGACACGCACCGATCCGGGGGGACGGTCGACTCGATGACGCCGATCCTCAACCCGTACAACCGGGTGATCACCCGTTCGGACGGAACCCACGAGGTCGAGGGATCGATGCGGGCGGCGACCTATTTCGGGCTTGGCTCCGGTCTGCTCAGCTACAAGCGGGGGCTGAATATTTCCGAGCCCCTTTGGACGGCCCAGACCGATAGTTCTTCCGAGGCCGAGGCGGCCGGACTGTCGTACGACCCGTACCGCGACCCGATGTACGGGTCCCACAAGATCCCGACCCAGGCGGTCACCTTCGAGTCGAAGAGCGTCGAAGCGACGAAAGAATTCGTCAGCGGGGACTCCTCGACCGTGGTCCCCGATGTCCCGTTCGACGAGCCGAGCGAATGGATCGCCTCGGGGCGCCGTAACGCCAACAGTTCCCTGACCCATACCTCGCCGATCGCCGAGGATCAGATCTTTGGCCTGGGGACCGTTCCGGGGATCCGCTCGGCGTTTCTCCAGCGGGTCGCCGATCCGAACCTGCCGTATCACCCGCTGCTGAACCCGTATCTGACCGTCGACTGGAACATGATGGACCTGACGGTCGTCAACGGGGAGATTGCCGAGTCGCTGTCGACCAATACCGAATCGAGTTATCGGTTCTGCACGCCTCCGTCGGGGGTGGATATCTCCGGGTTCGTCGACAACAACAATAAACTCAAGGTCGGGAGCAACAACTCGGTCTTTAAGGATGTCGCTTCGATGCCCTACGACGAGGAGCCGGGAACGAGCAACTCGATGCTCTTCAGCTCACGGCAGTGGGGGAACACGAAGCAGCAGGGCTTCTTCCCGCAGTCGCTCCATAATTTCCAGCCGAACCCGTGGGCGCGCGCGGTAAATCTGACCTGGGTCGAGACCGACGAGAAATTCGGCCTGCAGACCGCGGTCGGTACCTCCGGCGGCACCGACGACACGAACGAGATTGTTCGTGTGCTAAACCGCAGTTCGCATATCTTTAATGACCTCAGCACGGCTTCCTCCCTGGTCCTCCCGTTCGCCCCGCGGCATACGCTCGGCTGGTACAACGATCGGGGGGGGCTCACCGCGAAAGACAACATCCCGAAACAGCTGACGACCTCGTACAACTGGTACGAAGGGCTGGAGACCGACTGGGTGAGCGGCCTGGATACCTCGAGCGTTTCCGATTGGAACAGGACCTTCTCGCCGTATATCGGCGCTGCGGGCACGAACTCGGGGAAGGTGAAGCGCTTTGAGCATTTGGTATGGAACGACGCGCCGATGACCAGCCCGCTGGAGCTGGCGCTGGTTCCCGCCAGCGCGCCGGCGCGCTTCGGGACGGAGTTCGTCCGCGCCAAAGACGACGACAACTTCAAGCTCAGTTTGCTGGGGACCGTCACCGACCAGGGCGGCCGGTCGCTCGGTTCCGGGACGAGGGCGGAGAGCTTGTTCGGCTATAACCCCACCGGTTCGGCCGATACGGCCCTGGTGATCAGTCCCTACCTGAACTTCTTCAGCAGCGTCGATGAGTCGATCGTCCGCGACCCGGATGACATCGATACTTGGCTCACCCTTCTGGGCCATTCGCTCAACCTGGCGAAGATTTTCGAGTTTGTGACCCTCCCCTCGCCGGTCAACGGGACGCGGGAGGCCGTGACGCAGACCGATGGGACGCGGTTCTGGGAGCAGTACTCGGAATACACCATTCTGGACGAATCCTCCAATAATGTCACCGTCGGCGACCGGGCGCTGAGTGCCTCGACGCTGCGTGAGCCGGGGAAGATCAATCTCAACACGATCGCCGAACCGGCGATCGGCAATGTCTCCCCGGTCTGGGACGCTCTGGTCGGGAACAACGGACGGACGATCTCTTGGAACGCCTTTAAGACCGCTCGAACCAACGAGGATACCGGGCAGAAGGTCTGGTTCCAGTCGCCGCTGGCCGCCTCGCTGTCTCCGGCGCCCCTGGGCGGCGACCCGCAAAGCGATGATCCGGACGACCCGCCGGTGGCGGCCGTTCCGGCGGACGGTTCGCTCTTTGGCCGGAAGCTCATTCACGGCCAGAGTGCCGCGCTGTTTGACGGCGACGCCGACAGTCACGGCCGGGGCAACCTCCGCGCCTCGATGGCCGATATGCTTCGTCTCTCGGGGACGACGACCAACCGCTCGAACGTCTTCGCCGTCTGGCTGACGGTCGGGTATTTCAAGGTCGAGCGGGTGAATCCGGGGGTGAACATGCCGAAGTACGACCCCGACGGTACCCTGATTAGACTTAATAACGGCGCCGCTGTCGTCGATGTCGGTGGCACCGATGTGTCCATCTTCTCGGACGAGTACAAGTATGGTCCCTACTACCGGGCGATCTACCCCGACGGCTATACCTACGGTGAGGAGCTTGGAACCGGCGACTCCGGCGACGGCCTGCTCGGCGACGGCGCCCAGCGGTCGCGGGCGTTCTACCTGATCGACCGGTCGGTTCCGTTCGACTTCCGCCGCGGACGTTCGCTCAACTGGGAGAAGACCATCCTGCTGGAGAAAAAGCTCTAGCCCCGCTTTTTTCCAAAAGCGTCTTCCTTCCCCCCCTTTTTAAACAAGGGGGGGAGGGGAGAATGTTAGAAGTGTCTCGGCTTGGTTTTTTCCCGCGCCACCCCTCCAACAGCCGTCTATGCGCCGTTCCCTCGAAGTCAAGTGCCTCTTCTTCTTCAGCTTGGCCTTGCTCTTGGTCATTGCCTTTAGTTTCATTCTCTATTTCAGAATGACGAAGGATCAGCTCTCGACGCAGAACCCCCTGATGGGGCGGCTTCTCTCCGAGCGGGAGTTTCTTTTGATTCACCTGCGGGTTCTTCTGCGCGGGGAGTCCAGCGGCGCGCCCCTGTCGACCGAGGAGGAGTTCAATCTCAACGAGTTCATCGACTCGATGACGGCGCAAAGCGAGGAGATCGGCCGCAGTGTCGACGATCGGCCGTTCGAGCTTCGGTTGATCCGTGTGCGGGGCAATCGCCGCCCCAACGAGGACGACGCCCCCCACGACGACTACGAGGAGGAGATGATCCGCCGCTTTTCGGCGCGCCGCACGACCTCTTCCGAACAGACCGAAGCGGCCGAGCGGACCGACGCGCTGGGGCGCTACTACTATTATCAGCCGCTCTATCTGGAACGTTCCTGCCTGAACTGCCACCAGGAGGCCAGCCGGACGCTCCCGCTGCCGCTCGGGTCGCTTCAGGGGGTGATTCAGGCGACGATCTTCGAGCCGCCGGCGCGCGACGAGATCACTCGGCTGTGGTCGATGCTCCTGGCCGCGGCGATCGTCACGGCGTTCGTCGGTCTGATCGCCTTCTATATCGTGATCCGCTACGTGATCATTAAGCCGCTTCGCTCGCTGCGGGACGTGACCGAGGCGATCTCGCGGGGGAATATCACCAAGCGGGCCGAACTGCATACCGGCGACGAGTTCGAGTCGCTCTCGATCGCCTTCAACCGGATGCTCCGCCATTTGGTCACCACGCAGGATAAGCTCCGTTCCTCGAACGCCGAGCTGCAGGTGAAACTCGACGAAATCGCCAGCCGCTCCCTGGAACTGTTCGAGATGAACAAGGTCAAGAGCGACTTTATGGCGACGATGAGCCACGAGCTGCGCACACCACTCAACAGTATCCTCGGCTTCAGCGAGGTCCTCGGGTCGATCTCGGTCTTGAACGATAAGCAGAAGCGGTACGTCCAAAATATCAACGAGTCGGGGCATATTCTCCTGACGATGATCAATAACATCCTCGATATGGCGCGGCTGGAAGCCGGCCGTCTGGAGGCGGCGCCGGTTCCCTTCCGGATCGAGCTGATCGTCGACGCCCAGATCGATATGGCGCGCCCCCTGGCCGACCGAAAGAATATCGAGCTGATCTCCCTGATCGAGCCGAATCTCCCGGCGATGTTCCAGGACGAGTCGCGGCTGCAGCAGATCCTCAATAACCTTCTCTCCAACGCGATTAAGTTCACTCCCGAGGGGGGGAAGATCACGGTGGAGGTTCGCCGGGTCGATTGGGTTCCCCCCGTTAAGGAACAGGAGACCGACGAGGAGATCACCCGCTTCGCCGACAGCGGAGGCGAAAAGGCGCTGGAACTGCGGGTGCAGGATTCCGGTGTCGGAATCGCCGAGGCCGACCTGGCCGTGATCTTCGAGAAATTCCGCCAGGCCGGGGGGAAGGGGGACGACGACACGATCACCCGCCAGTACGGCGGCAGCGGGCTGGGGCTTTCGATCGTCAAGGAACTGTGCCGCCTGCTGCGGGGGGATATCACCGTCGAGAGCCGGGTGGGGTACGGCAGTACGTTCATTGTCCTCGTCCCCTGGGAACTGAAGTCCCCCGCGCTGAACCCCTCGCCGATGATGAACGAAATTCAAGAGTTTTCACGCGCCGGACAGCTTCCCCGTCCGTCCGGGCGGCCGCTGGAGCAATAAGGGATACGCAAGTGCCGGCTTCGATGAAAGAGACGATAAAATCCGTGGTGATCGGCCTTTTGGCCCTCGCCGGGCTGATCCTCTACCTCAGCACCCGTCCGAAACCCCCTCGGCAGTGGACCGACACCGAGGCGGGCGAGATTCTCTTCCCCGGTTTTACCGACGCGGCGCTGATGCGGCGCGTGACCATCGCCCGAATCGGCGCCGACGGCCAGCTCGAGCGCTTGGAGCTTTCCCGCCAGGGTCAGGAGTGGAAGATCGCCTCCCGCTCGATGGCGCCGGCGGAAAACAGCGAGCGAATCGCCTCGATCGCCTCGCCGCTGGTGGGGCTCACCGCGCTGTCGGTCGTGCCGCGCGGGGAGACGAACGACCGGCTCCTGCGTGAGTGCCATTTAATCGACCCGACCAAGGCGCTGGGGGAGGAGGCCGCCGACGCGGGTATCTTCTTGGAGATATTAGGGGAAGACGACGCGGTGCTGGCGAAGATGATTATCGGCAGCCAGCCGGCGGAAAGCTCGGCGGTGCGCGATCTGCGGTACGTTCTTCCCGACGGGAGCGATCGGGTGATGACGGTCGATTTTTCGGCCGAGACGGCTGAAAGCGCCGCCCAGCAGAAGAGCGAGTCGTACGCCGACCGCCTCTCGGCCGATCCGCTCGATTGGATGAACCGGTCGCTTTTGCGCCTCAGCCGCTGGAAGATCGCCGAGCTGTCGCTGTTCGACTACCGTTGGGAAGAAGAGAAACTCCGCCCCGTCGAGTTCCTCCGGGCCGAGCAGGACCCGGAGCGGTCGCTCGATCTGGTCTGGCAGCTTAAAGAGCACCTGAGGTTCGACGACGGCCAACCGAAAGAAGATGAGCTCCCGGAGGAGGGGAGCGACGAGGCGAAACAGCTGGGGAGGACGTTCAACCACTGGGCCGACCTGCTCGGGAAACTGTCGTTCATCGACCTGCGGCGAAAGACGGACCCGCTTCCGGAGATGTTTCGCCGGCACGCCCCGATCCAAGAGATCGCCGCCTCGGCCGATGAGCTGGCGCTTTTGGGGTTCCATATCGCCGACCACGATCCGCGCGCGCCGGAGTCGATCGATCCGTTCCTGTGCGGCATCGCCGGCGAAATCGAGCTGACAATGACCGACGGGACACGCTTTCGGCTGATCATCGGCGCCGAGCGGGGGGACGGTTCCCGCTGGTCGATCGTGACCTGCCGGTTCGACCCGGCCTTCTTCCCCGAGGCCAGTGAGGGGGACAGCGCCGCGCGAAGCCAGCGCGAGATGGATATCGCCCAAGGGGAAAAGAGCGCCGAGGAGGCCTCCCGCCGGCTGGACGACTGGTTCTTCTTAATCCCCCAAGAGATGGCCGTCCAGAGCGGGGGCCTTTGAGCAAACGGCCTCGGGGGTAGAATACTTTTTCACGCGCGTCGGCGCGCCGGTGGGTATGTATCCGGCAAACAAGACCGTTTGAAGGCAAAGAGTCATTTAGATCGAAAGGGATCGTGCGGCTATGGGTATTGAGCTTTCCAAAATTGTTCAGGGGATCGAGCCGTCCGCGACCTTGGCGATGTCGGCCAAGGCGGGTGAACTTAGGGCGCAGGGGCAGACGGTCTATAACCTCAGTGTCGGTGAGCCCGACTTCAATACCCCGCGGCATATCTGCGAGGCGGCGTTCAAAGCGATCGAGGCGGGAAAGACCCGCTATACCCCGGCCAGCGGTATTCCCGAGCTGAAGAAGGCGGTGGTCGAGGAGTACAAAAACCGCTGCGGCCTGGAGTACGCCGCGGCTCAGTGCGTTGTCTCCAACGGCGCCAAGCACGCGCTGCACAACTCGTTCTTCTGCACCCTCAATCCCGGTGACGAAGTGATTATCCCCGCGCCGTATTGGGTCAGCTACGCCGAGCTGGTGAAGCTCTCCGGCGCCGTCCCGGTCATTCTTCAGACCGACGAGTCGAACAACTTCAAGCTCACCGCCGAGCAGTTCCGCGCCGCCATTACGCCGAAAACCCGGATGTTGCTGCTGTGCTCCCCGTCGAACCCGACCGGGAATATCTACTCCGGCCAGGAGCTCGGCGAACTGGCCGACATCGTGCTGGAGAATAACCTGTTCGTCGTCGCCGACGAGATCTATGACCGCCTGGTCTACGGCGATAATAAGTTCGTCAGTTTCCCGACCCTCCGCCCGGGTCTTCAGGACCGGACGATCGTCATCAACGGGGTCTCGAAGACCTACGCGATGACCGGCTGGCGTATCGGCTGGGCGCTGGCGCCGGAGAATATCGCCAAGAAGATGAGCTCGCTGCAAAGCCAAGAGACGAGCAACCCGTGCAGCGTCAGTCAGTACGCCGCGCTGGAGGCGATCACCGGCGACCAGAGCTGCGTGTCGCTGATGGTCAGCGAGTTCGCCAAGCGCCGCGACTACGTCGCCGGCCGCATCGCCGAGATCCCGGGGCTTAGCTGCGCCGAGATGGGGGGCGCCTTCTACGCCTTTATCAACGTCAAGAAGCATCTGGGCCGGAAGCTCGGCGGCGTGACGGTCAACAACAGCAAAGAGTTCTGCCTGGCGCTGCTCGATCAAAAGAAGGTGGCGACCGTGATGGGGAGCGCCTTCGGGACCGAGGGATATATCCGCGCCTCGTTCGCCAACAGCATCGAAAACCTCCAGGAGGCGTTCGACCGGATCGCCGAATTCCTCGCCTAAAAAAGGGCGCGCGGTTTCCCCGGGAAGACCAAATAAAGAGCGTGGGAGAGAATCCCACGCTCTTTTTGTCTTTAATTCTTCCCTCCGGCGGGCGAGAAAAGGGAGGGGGCTTTTCGGAGAAGGGGGGGGGACCGCCGGCGGGGATTTTCACAGCCCGCGGGGAGAGAATTCGCCAAAATTTTTGCCGATAATTTTACCCCGCCGGCAGCGCGGCGGCGTTTCTTTAACGCATCTTCTCCAGATTGTCAAAACGAGGCCGTTTTCCGCATTTCCAAGGGGATTTTTTAAAGGAAACAGGCCGATATCGACGATAGAACTCGACAAGGAGAACCGGTATAACCGGACTGTAGACAGGGGAAAATCTAGCAAATTAGATAAATTGGGTGAACTGAGAAGTTGCAAAACTGCCCACGTTGTATTATACTCCTACAAGTAGGACATTTGCGGGAAAAAACAACCTTGAATTTTCGGGCTGTCTATAAGGAGAGATAAGGATGAAAAGGGTCGTCAGTGTAACACTGATCGCGGCGATGGCAATACTCCTTGGGTTCGCGTCTGAGGCGCGGGCCGCATGGTGTGGCGCGGCGTCGTATCGGTGGTGTCGGCCGTGTGCGGCCTGCTTTACCGAGCAGTACTGCACCGTGATGAAGACCTGCCGCAAGGTGGTCTACCAGCAGGAGCAAGTCACCTGCTATAGGACTACTTTCGAGAAGGTGGCCGTGCCTCAGCGTGTCCTTTGCACACGCTATGTGCCGGTCGTCTGCCAGAAGCAGGTTCCGTATACCGTTTGCCGTCCGGTCTATGAGACCCGGACCAAGCAGATCCAGTATACGGTTTGCAAGCCGGTCTATCAGACCTGCACCAAGCAGGTTCCCTATACCGTCTGTGAGCCGGTCTACGAGACCCGCCAGCGGCAGTTCACCGTTTGCAAGCCGGTATGGCAGACCTGCACCAAGCAGGTTCCCTACACGGTCTGCAAGCCGGTCTACGAGACCCGCCAGCGGCAGTACACCGTCTGCAAGCCGGTATGGCAGACTTGCCAAAAGCAGGTTCCCTATACCGTCTGCGAGCCGGTCTATGAGACCCGCCAGCGGCAGTACACCGTTTGCAAGCCGGTGTGGCAGACCTGCCAGAAGCAGGTTCCCTACACGGTCTGCAAGCCGGTCTATGAGACTCGCCAGCGTCAGTACACCGTCTGCAAGCCGGTGTGGCAGACCTGCCAAAAGCAGGTTCCTTACACGGTCTGCGAGCCGGTCTATGAAACTCGCCAGCGTCAGTACACCGTCTGCAAGCCGGTGTGGCAGACCTGCAGCAAGCAGGTTCCTTACACCGTTTGCAAGCCGGTCTACGAGACTCGCCAGCGGCAGTACACCGTCTGCAAGCCGGTTTGGCAGACTTGCCAAAAGCAGGTTCCCTATACCGTTTGCAAGCCGGTCTATGAGACCCGCCAACGTCAGTTCACCGTCTGCAAGCCGGTGTGGCAGACCTGCAGCAAGCAGGTTCCCTACACGATCTGCAAGCCGGTCTATGAGACCCGCCAGAGGCAGTACACCGTCTGCCGTCCGGTCTATGAGACTCGCCAGCGCCAGGTTCCTTACACGACCTTCGTCGCCAAGACGATGACCCGCACCGAGACCTATCAGTCCGGCCGCTGGGAAACCCAGACCTATACCGTCCCGGGTAAGATCCAGACCCGCGTCGTGGCCGTCGCCGATCCGTGCGATCCGTGCAACTGCCGCTGCTGCAAGTACCAGACCATTCAGGTCCAGTGCCCGCCGACCACCTGCTCGCGCCAGGTTTGGGTCCCCCAGACCTGCACTCGTGAGGTTCCCTATACCCAAATGGTTCCTCAGACCTGCGTCCGTACCGAGAACTACACGGTCTGCCGCATGGTCCCCGAGACCCGCGTTCAGAACTACACCGTCTGCCGCATGGTTCCTCAGACCTGCTACCGCACGGTGAACTATAAAGTCTGCCAGATGGTCCCCGAGACCCGCGTCCAGAACTACACGGTCTGCCGCATGGTTCCTCAGACCTGTGTCCGCACGGTCAACTACCAGGTCTGCCGCATGGTCCCCGAGACCCGCGTCCAGAACTACACCGTCTGCCGCATGGTGCCCCAGACCTGTGTCCGCACGGTGAACTACCAGGTCTGCCGTATGGTCCCCGAGACCCGCGTCCAGAACTACACCGTCTGCCGCATGGTGCCGAAGACCTGCTGCCGCACGGTCTGCTATAAGGTCTGCCGTATGGTCCCCGAGACCCGCGTCCAGAACTACACCGTCTGCCGCATGGTTCCCCAGACCTGCTATCGCACGGTCTGCTATCAGGTCTGCCAGATGGTTCCCCAGACCTGCGTCCAGAACTACACGGTCTGCCGCATGGTCCCGAAGACCTGCTACCGCACGGTCTGCTACAAGGTCTGCCAGATGGTTCCCGAGACCCGCGTCCAGAACTACACGGTCTGCCGTATGGTTCCCCAGACCTGCTGCCGCACGGTCTGCTACAAGGTCTGCAAGATGGTTCCTCAGACCTGCGTCCAGAACTACACGGTCTGCCGCATGGTTCCCAAGACCTGTGTGCGCACCGTCAGCTACCAGGTCTGCCGTATGGTTCCGCAAACCTGCGTGCGCAACGTCTGCTATAAGGTCTGCCGCATGGTTCCGCAAACCTGCATGCGCACGGTCAGCTACACCGTGATGCAGAAACAGCAGTTCGAGCGTGAAGTGATGACCTGCCAGCTGGTTCGCAAACAGGTCCCCTGCACGATCACCCGCTGCGTCCCGCGCGTCGTGAGCTACCAGGTCCCGGTTCAGGTTAAAGTCTGCCGCCCCTGCGAGCCGTGCTGCCAGGCCTGTGAGCCGTGCGGTACCAGCTGCGCTCCGGCTTGCGAGTCGGCCTGTGAACCGGCCGCGCCCGCCTGCGAACCGGCCGGTTGCTAACGGTTTAAAGATTTGACTCTTTAAAAAAAGCCCTCGGCAAATCGCCGAGGGCTTTTTTTTGCAAGCGCAGCGCGCTTGACCGCAGTTGCCGTAGGGAGAACAGACGGCATAGGAAGATGGGTTGCGGCGAAGCGCTCCCGATGGTCGCTTCGGGCCGGTGCGACCGGCGGCGCATTTGCCGTAGGGGGAACTGACGGCATAGGAAGAGTTTTTGCGGCGAAGCGCTCCCGATGGTCGCTTCGGTTTGAAATTTGGGGGAATTTTTGATAAGCCGGTAAGGTTCGGTGTTATAATAACAGTGGCGGTGCCGTCTTTTTCCCTTTCTTCGGCGCCGTTTCCTTCACAAGGAGATGAGGGGATGGGCGCGGGGCGCGAGGCCTCGCGCCCATTTTCTTTTCTTGCCGCTTTTTTGCTGGGGGCCTGGGGCCGTAGGGGGATCTGTGCCAACTAACCGCGGGAGGGACGCGGCCGGTCTTCTAGCGTGATGAGGACACTCGGTTTTCGGCCGCTGCTCCCGCTCCATGCGCTGCCCCCCTGTGGGTCTGTCGGCTTGCTGCCCTTTGTTGGCTTATGACGGGGGTGATGAGCGTGACTTTTGTGGGGGGACAGCGCGGTCGATCACGGGTGGCTGTAGGGGGGGCTGTTCCAACTAACCGCGTCGCGTGCGCGGCGGAGTTTTTTCGCGTGATGGGGCCTGTCGGTTGTCGGCCGCTCGCGCCGCTCCATGCGTTGCCCCCCTGTGGGTCTGTCGGCTTGCTTCCCTTTGTTGGCCTATGACGGGGGTGATGAGCGTGACTTTTGTGGGGGGGCAGCGTGGGGGGCGTTTTTTTCTGTATTTATCTTTGTCTGGATTATCTTCTTGTGCCTCCGGCGGCAAGCGCGGTGCACTTGACCACAGTTGCCGTAGGAAGAACAGACGGCATCGGAAAAGTTCTCGCGGCAAATCGCTCCCGATGGTCGCTTTGTCTGAGGCACAACGTGCCGAACGGCTGCCCGGGAATTTTCCATGGGCATAGCGGCCGCCGGGCCTCCCGGCTGAGGCACAACGTGCCGAACGGCTGCCCTGGAATTTTTCATGGGCATAGCGGCCGCCGGGCCTCCCGGTTAGTCGGCTTTGGCGGTGCGGACGACTTCGTCGACCGAGGTCATGCCCGAAAGAACTTTCTTCCAGCCGTTGTCGCGCAGGGTCTGCATACCGGCCGCGCGGGCGATCTTTTTAATCTCGTTCGACGGCGCCTTCGCCCCCGCCTTCTGCCGAACCTCGTCGGTCGGAATCAGCAGCTCATAGAGGGCGGCCCGCCCGGAATACCCCGTCATGCGGCAGGCGCGGCAGCCGACCGGACGGAAGATCTCGATCTTCTCGTCCAAAACTCGCTGAAGCGGAAAGTCCGGCGGGACATCTTCCGGCCGCGGCACGTACGCCTGACGGCACTGCGGGCACAGCCGCCGAACCAGACGCTGCGCCATAATCCCCTCGACCGTCGTCGCCACCAAAAACGGCTCGATCCCCATATCGATCATACGGGTATAGGCCCCCGCCGCGTCGTTGGTGTGAAGCGTACTGAAGACCAAGTGACCGGTCAGCGACGCCTGAATCGCGTTCTCCGCCGTCTCGAAGTCACGGATTTCCCCGACCAGTACCACGTCCGGGTCATGACGCAGAATCGCGCGCAAACTCGCCGCGAACGTCAGCCCCACCTTCGTGTGCACCTGAATCTGATTGATCCCGTCGAGCTGATACTCAATCGGGTCCTCGGTGGTAATGATCTTCGTTGCCTCGTCTTTGATCTCGTTCAGCGCCGAATAGAGCGTCGTCGTCTTCCCGGACCCCGTCGGACCGGTCACCAGAATAATCCCGTGCGGGAGCTTAATGAGCTGACCGAACTGCTCGTAGATGTCCTGGTCCATCCCGATCCCGCGCAGGGTGAAGTTCATTCGGTCCTTATCCAAAATACGCATGACGATCCCCTCGCCGTGCAGCATGGGGATAATCGACAGACGCAAGTCGACCTGACGATCGGCGACCCGCAGCTTAATGCGGCCGTCCTGCGGAATGCGCTTCTCGGCGATATTCAGCCGCGCCATGATCTTCAGACGGCTTACAATAGCCGACTGAAAACGATTGATCTCCGGCGGCATCGGCTGCGTCTGAAGAACACCGTCGATACGATAGCGGATCTTCATACCCGACTCCTGCGCCTCGATATGAATATCGCTCGTCCCGACCTCGACCGCCTCGGTCAGAATATCGTTCACCAGCTTGACGACCGACGCCTCCTGCGCCATCGCCGCGTCGGACGACTGATCCCAGTCGACGTCCTCGAGCATCTCGACGTCGCCGTCGTCGCTTTGGGCCAGCAGCCCCTCGATCGTCTCGGCGCCGACCCCCAAACGCGCTTTAATCAGTTTGCTCAGCTCCGCCGGGGTAGCGACCACGGGGATCGCCGGCTTGCCCAGCGCCGCGGCGATCGCGTCGATGGCGTGAAGGTCGAACGGGCGGCAGGTGGCGATCAGCGCGGTATTCCCCTCCTGGCCGACCGGAAAGACCCCGAACTTGTGAATCATCTTAACCGGAAAGCCGTCAAGGATGTTCTCGGGGATCTCGCACTTGGGGATATCGACCATCTTCATGCCGAGCGCCTGAGCGATGGCGTAAAAGGCCTCGTCGTCGCGGCGGACCCCGAGCTGATTATAGACCTGGCCGAGATGACCGTCGTCCTCCAACGCCTGACGCGCGATCTTCAGCTGAATGGCGTTGAGATGAACCGGATTTTCGGGGGGCTGAACATAAGCGATCATAGCTGCTGCTTTCACTTTCGATCGGGTGGGAGCCGAGGGCCGAGGGAGCGAAACTTGCCAAGAGAGAGGTTTTCTTGTATATTTACCCCTTAGGCCGTGGAGGCAATTATAAAACAGCACGGCCCTCCCCGCAAGTAATTTTTTACGGAGTTGTTGTCTATGAAAACCTCCGGTACCCTCCCCACGGTGTTTTTGCTGTCGCTTTGCTGTTTCCTCCTTACGGCCCTCTTGGAACTGTCGGCCCAGACGAACCTTCCCATTACACAGACCGTCCCGCCGGAGGAAAACGCCCAGGGGGTAGCCGCGACCGCCGCGGCCGCCGCCCAGCGGGAATATGACGAGGCCATCTCCAAGGCCTATCCGGTCGATCCCGACGCCAATCCCGAGGAGATGCTCCCCTTGACGACCCCCGATTCGCGGGAGGTCATTAAGCGCTATGGAGTCGATCTGGGGGGGCCGCGCGGCAGCTACAGCGCCGCCAGTGAAAACGCCTATTACGAGCGGTCGATGGCCGCGCGCCGGGAGGAGCAGCCGCTTCCGACCACCTCGCTGATCCTGCGCCGCTACGCCTCGACGCTCATGAAGAAGTACGATACCAATCACGACGGGCGCCTGCAGGAGGATGAATGGTCGGCGATGCCGGGCCATCCCCAGTCGATCGATATGGACGGCGACTTTGTGCTGGACGAAAGCGAAATACTCTTTTTTCTGGCGCGTTACGCCAAGGGGCGGACGATCTTCCAGCCCGAGCCGGTCGTCAACACCGATCAGAGAATGGTGAGCCCCACGGATAACGGCGTTTTAATTCAGCCGCTCTCCGCGAAAATGACCCTCAACGAAGAGGGGCAAGGCGAGCAGGAGACCAGCGAGGTCCTCGCCGATATGACCGAGGAGGAACTCCAGGAGATGGTCGACGAAAGCGACGCGGTCGTCGGGACCGAGGGGAACTCGGAACTGTTCGATCTGCTGCTGGACGAAATGGACGAGTCGAAAACGCGCGAGTTCTCGGCCCCGCGCGAAGATCTGGAAGGGATGCCGCTGTGGTTCTTGGCGCGCGATCTCAACGGCGACGGGCAGCTGTCGCTCAATGAGTTCGCCCCGAAACTGTCTCTTAAGGCGACCGCGTTCTTCGGCCAGCTCGACGCCGACGCCGATGGCCTGGTGACCCCCGAGGAGGTGCGCGCTTTCCTGAATTCGGGCGCGCCCGCGGCGCAGTAACCTTACCGTCAGGACCTTTGCCGTGCCTGAATTTCAGTACAAAGCCCGCAATCGCGCCGGAAAGACCCTCTCCGGGCAGCTGACGGCCAATACGAAAAAAGACGCGCTCGATATGCTCGCGCGCCAAGGGCTTTTTCCTATCTCGATCGACGACGCGGCCCGCGGCGAGATTCATATCGAAAAGTGGTTCGCCCGCCGTCCGCCCGATACGGTGATCGCCAATTTCCTCCGGCAGCTCTCGGAGCTCTTAAATAACGGCGTCCCGGTCCTGGCGGCGTTCCAGGTTCTGTCGAAGCAGGAGCAAAACCCCGTTTTGCGCGAGGTGATCGAGGATATTTACGGGCAGATCGCCGAGGGAACGGGGATCGATTCGGCGTTCGCCTCCCATCCGACCGTCTTCGACGACCTGACGATCAGTATTATCCGCGCCGGAAGCGAGGGGGCGTTCCTCGAGGATGCGCTCAAGCGAACCGCCGGGTTTATGGAGCAGCAGGCGGCGATGAAGGGGCGGGTCGTCAGCGCGATGATCTATCCGGCCACACTGCTGATCGTCGGGGTGATCGTCGTCACGGTCCTGCTGATCTTCTTCGTCCCGAAGTTTCAGCCGATGTTCGACTCCCTGATCGACAGCGGCGGGGAGCTTCCCGCCGCGACGAAGGCACTGCTGGCGTTTAAGGCGTTTATCGGTCACTATGGGCTGTTTTTAGTCGGCGGGATCATTGCCCTGGGGATCGTCGCTAAGATCGCCCTAAAGACCCCGGCGGGGAGCCGGCTGATGGACCGATGGAAGCTGAAGATCCCGCTGCTTGGGCCGGTGGTCCAGAGCAGCTGTATCTCCCGGTTCTGCCGCGTCTTTGGGACCCTGCTGGAAAACGGCGTTCCGATTTTGCGGGCGCTGGATATCAGCAGCCATTCCACCGGGAACGCCGTCTTGGCCCAGGCGGTCGAAAAATCGGCCGAGGCGGTCTCCGCCGGGGATCCGCTCTCCAAACCGCTTTCCGACAGCGGGCTGTTCCCCCCGCAGGTCATGGCGATGATCTCGATCGCCGAAGAGTCGAATAACTTAGAGAGTGTTCTGGTGAACGTCTCGGAAAGCATTGAACGGGAACTGACCAAAAAGCTGGACGTCATGGTCCGTATGCTCGAGCCGATGATGCTCCTCCTTCTGGCCTCGGGGGTGTTCTTTATCATCATCGCGCTGCTGATGCCGACCTTCCGCATGACCGAGAATCTATAAAACCCAGGGTTGACTTCCTGGGGGGAGGGGGAGTAAAATAACCTTTAGTCCCCCGAATGACGCTTCTGTCCACTGACTGAAAAAAAAGGGAATCCTTAACCTAAGGAGATATAGCTATGCGATCCTTCCCCGCCCGCCGCGGAATGTCCCGCGGTTTTACGCTGTTGGAGCTGCTCATCGCCCTGGCGATCCTCATTATCATTATGGGTGTCGTCGGAAACTCGGTCTTCAGCTCGTACAGAAACTCTCAGGTCAAGACGACGAAGATCCAAATCGCCAGTATTATGGAAGCCCTCGAGCAGTTCGAGATGGAATTCCACCGTTACCCGTACGACGGACGTTACGGAAACTACCCGAACGAGGGGCTCGATGTCCTGATCGGGATCCTTCCCCAGGGTGTCGGTAACTTTAACGGCGGCGGCTACAATAACGGCGGCGGTTTTAACAACGGCGGCGGGTTCAATAATGGCGGCGGCTTTAATAACGGCGGCAACGGCGGTTTCAATAACGGCGGCGGATTCAACGGCGGCGGGATGACCAACTTTATGCCTGCCCGGTTCGCCGCGGCGTATGCCCAAAATTTCGACGGCCAGGGGAACAACGACGGCGGGATGAACGGCGGCGGCATGAATAACGGCGGGTTCAACGACGGCGGCATGAACGGCGGCGGGATGAACAACGGCGGGAACAACGACGGCGGGATGAACGGCGGCGGCATGAATAACGGCGGGTTCAACGACGGCGGCATGAACGGCGGCGGG
>JAFRFG010000019.1 GCA_017434455.1 Thermoguttaceae bacterium
ATCTCAGGAGTTCATCGACCTGGGGCTGGGTGTCAACTGGGCACTCGGCGGGGATAACCTCCTGCTGCGTCCCGAAATCCGGTACGACCGCGCGGTCGAGCCGATCTTCGGGGACGGCACCGAGGACAGCCAGCTGTGTCTGGGATTTGACGTCCTCTACAAGATCTAAGAGCCGCCCGACACGGAGCAAACCGGTGGCCCGTCTTTCCTAAAAGATATCCCGTCGATCCTCACCGCGCGTGGAGAGTAATCTTCACGCGCGTTTTTTTTGCGGGAGACGTTTACGGGAGAATCCGCCGGTTGATCGGGATGGCGATCGCCTTTTTCCCCGAAAGGTAGGGACCGGTGACCGATTCGCCGGATCGCTTCAGTTCCTCGGGGGTCCCCTGCGCGACGATCCACCCGCCCCGAGGTCCCGCCTCGGGGCCGAAGTCGAGAAGATGGTCGGCCGATTCGATCACCTGGCGGTCGTGCTCCACCATTAAAATGGTATTGCCAAGGGAGCGCAGCTTTTCAATGGCGCCGATCAGGCGCGCGTTATCGCGCGGGTGCAGCCCGATGGTCGGTTCGTCCAAGATATAGAGAACGCCGGTCAGGCCGCTGCCGATCTGGCTGGCCAGACGAATCCGCTGAGCTTCGCCCCCCGACAGCGTACTGGCGCCTCGATTGAGCGTTAAATAGTCGAGCCCGATTTCGACGAGGAAGCCGACCCGCTGCCGGATCGAGGCGAGGATATTCCCCGCGGCCTTTTCCTCAATCTCGGTGAGGCGCATCCCTTCGAGAAACTTAAGAAGCTGGCCGAGCGGCATCCGGCCGATCCGATCGAGCGTCACGTCGTGGAAGCGAACCGCCGAGGCCCGGTCGTTGAGCCGTGAGCCGAGACAGTCCGGACACTCGATCTCTTCGGTCTCGAAATCGAGACGGCGGCGGAAGGTGGGGACCAGCCGCTGGGCCTCTTCCACCGCCGGGAAAATTCCCTTGTACGAGAAGGTGATCGGAGGAAGATTCTCGTCGGGACGAAATTCGAACAGCCGCTGGGGGACCCCGCGGAAGATCCATCGGCGATAGCGGGCGTCGAGCTGATCGTAGGGGACGTCCATCGGGATCCCGCACGCCAGACAAAACGCCTCGAACATCTTGTAGTTCAGATTCCGGTGGTCCTCCGGGACAAAGAGGAGGGCCCCTTCGGCGAGCGTCTTTTTGGGGTCGCGCAGACAGTACAGGGAGTTCATCCCGATCTCGACCCCGAACCCCTTGCAATGCTCGCACCAGCCCAGGGGACTGTTGAACGAAAAATGGTGGGGCGTCAGACGGTCGAAACTCTTTCCGCAGCGCGGACAGGTTCGGTGGCTGCTGTAGCGCGTTTCCTCGGGGGTATCGCTCTTGTCCTCCCGGCCGTCTAAGGTGATGATCTCGCCGCGGCCGATCTCCAGGGCGTGTTCCACGCTGCCGGCGACACGGCTGCGGAGCTTTCGCTCGTTGGGGAAGCTCGCCGGGAGAATGCGGTCGACCACGACCTCGATTTTGTGCTGACGATGCCGGTCGATCGGTTCGACCGCGTCGAGCCGGAAGATCTTCCCGTCGATGCGAACCCGCAGGAACCCGTCCCCCAGGAGCTTTTTCCAGAGCTTATTGGCGTCGGTCAGCGCCTCGGAGCCGATGGGGGCCAAGATCAGGATCGGTGAGTCGCCGGCCCGCGTCAGGATACGGGCGACGATCTCGTCGACCGATTGGGTTCCGATCGGGATATCGCAGTCGGGGCAGTAGGGGGTCCCCAGCCGGGTGAACAGGACGCGGAGGTAATCCTGAATTTCGGTGATCGTCCCGACGGTGGAGCGGGCCGCGCGGCTGACCCCCTTTTGCCCGATCGCCACGGTCGGGGAAACGCCGATGACGCGGTCGACGTCGGCCTTTGGCATCTGACCGAGGAATTGGCGCGCGTAACTGGAGAGCGACTCGACGTAGCGGCGCTGGCCCTCCGCGTAGACGGTCGACATCGCCAGCGAGGACTTCCCGCTGCCGCTGTGTCCGCAGCAGACGGTTGTTTTGAATCGGGGAATGTCGACGGAGATATTCTGGAGGTTGTTCTGGCGCGCGCCCCGAACGAGGATCGCCTCGGCGGAGAAATCGTCCTCCCGGTCGGCCGGCTCTTCGCTGCGGCGGGGAGTGATATCTTTACCGTGATTTTTGATATGCTCCGCCAGCGCCCGGCCGGTATACGACTTGGGGTTGCGCATAATCTCTTCGGGAGTCCCCTCGGCGATGACCCATCCCCCTTCTTCTCCTCCCTCGGGGCCGAGGTCGATCACCCAGTCGGCCATTTTGATAATATCGAGGTTATGTTCCACGATCAGAACGGTATTCCCCGCGTCGGCGAATCGGTTGAGGATCGACAGCAGCTGCTTGATGTCGGCGAAATGCAGCCCCGTGGTCGGTTCGTCCAATAGATAGAGGGTCCGGCCGGTGGAGCGCTTGACCAGTTCGCGCGCCAGTTTGATCCGCTGCGCTTCTCCTCCGGAAAGGGTGGGGGAGGGCTGACCGAGTTTCATGTAACCGAGCCCGACGTCGGCCAGGGTCTGAAGCTTGGGGGCGATTCGGGGAAAGTTCTTAAAGACCTCGATCGCCTGACGAACTTCCAGGTCAAGGATGCGGTCGATCGACATTCCCTTGAAGACGACCGAGCGGGTTTCCGCGTTGAACCGATGGCCGTTGCACACCGGGCAGGTGACCCACGTATCGGCCAAAAACCCCATGTCGAGTTTCAGCGAGCCGTTCCCATCGCAGCTTTTGCACCGTCCGCTGTTGGTGTTAAACGAAAATCGTCCGGCGGAGTATCCCTTGGCCTTGGCCTCGGGCAGATCGGCGAAGAGTTTGCGAATATCCTCGAAGATCTTGGTATACGTCACCGGATTCGAACGGGGAGTCCGCCCGATGGGGGATTGATCGATGGCGATGAGTTTATCGAGGTGCTCCACCCCCTCGATCCTCTCGTAACGTCCCGGCTGGGCTTTGGTGCCGTTGAGCTTTTGACCGAGCGCTTTGAGAAGGATCTCGTTGACCAGCGACGACTTTCCGCTTCCGGAGACGCCGGTGACGCAGATGATCCCCCCCAGAGGGATGGTAACGTCGATCCCTTTGAGGTTATTCTCGGCCGCGCCGCAGACCACGAGCTTTTTGTCCCCGACCTTTCGGCGTTTCTTGGGGATCGGGATTTCGTCTTGGCCGCTGAGGAATCGGGCGGTGACGCTGTTTTCGGTCTGCTTAATCACCTCCGACGGGGGACCGGAAGCGACTACATCTCCCCCGAGGGCGCCGGGACCGGGGCCGAAATCGACCAGCCAGTCGGCCGAGCGCATCGTCTCCTCGTCGTGTTCCACCACGACGACGGTATTGCCGAGGTCGCGCAGATGCTCCAGGGTCTTAATGAGTCGGTGATTATCGCGGCTGTGAAGCCCGATCGACGGCTCGTCCAGCACGTAGAGTACCCCGGCCAGGGAGCTTCCGATCTGCCCGGCCAGTCGAATCCGCTGCATCTCCCCGCCCGAGAGGGTCGGCGAGGAGCGCCCAATCGACAGATAGTCGAGCCCGACGTCGCGCAGGAACCCAAGGCGGGAGAGAATCTCTTTGAGCGGCTGCCGGGCGATGTAGCGCTGATTGTCCCCCAGCTTGATCTGCTCGAAAAACGCAATCAGCCGACTGACCGGCAGCGCGGCCAGTTCGGCGAGATTGAACGATTTTTTCTCGGCGAAGCACTCGGCGTCCGAAGCCGTTTCGAGGCGGTACGATCGCGCCTGCCGGTTGATGCGCCCGCCGCGGCACTCTTTGCAGAGGACGCGGGACATGTATTTTTCCATCTCGGCCTGGTGGTTTTTGTCGAGATGTTCGTATCTTTTGAGCAGATGGGGGATGATCCCCGCGAAATTTTTCTCGGAGCGTCCCGCCGCGCCGGAGGCCAGGGACTTGGGGGTAACCGGCAGCTTCTCGGCTCCGTACAAGAGCTCTTTGCGGTACCCGGAGGGGATTTTTTCCCAGGGGGTCTCCAGAATCACGCTCGCGTCTATCCCGTCGCGCCGAGCCAGCGCGCCGGCGATCTCCTGCAGAAAAACCCGGTGGAATTGGCTCATCATCGACCAACTGCCGAACGGGTCGAAGCAGCCCTGCTTGATCGACAGGCCCGGATCGGGAATCAGGAGCGATTCGTCAAACGTGTGGATATCCCCAAGCCCCCCGCACGCGGGACATTGCCCCCGGGGGGAATTGAACGAGAACAGCTGAGGGGTCGGCTGCTCGAAGCTGATGCCGCAATTCGGGCAGGCGTAGTCGGAGCTGAAGAACAGTTCCTCGGGGGGGGCCTGCGAATCGTCCGAGACGACCTGGACGATAACGCGGTTGCCTCCCAGTTTCAGGCCCGTTTCGATCGCGGCGGCCAGGCGGGTGCGGGCCTCGGGCTTTTTTTCGATCCGGTCGACGACCACGTCGATATCGTGCCTCATCTGCCGATCCAGCCGCAGATCGTCCCCAAGCCGGGCGATTGTGCCGTCGACCCGCGCGCTGAGGTACCCCTGTTTTTTCATTTGGGCGAACAGATCGCGGTGTTCCCCCTTCTGGGCGCGGATCTTGGGGGCGAGGATCGTCAGCGTCACGCCGTCGGGGAGAAGCTCGACCTGATCGAGAATTTGAGCGCGGGTCTGCGCCTCGATCGGGCGGCCGCACTCGGGGCAGTAGCCGGTCGCGACACAGGCGAACAGAACGCGAAGATAATCGTAAATTTCGGTGACGGTCCCGACCGTCGAGCGGGGGTTCTGGGTGCCGGTCTTTTGCGAGATGGAGATCGACGGCGCCAGGCCGGTGATCGAATCGACCTGGGGCTTGGGGACGCGGTCCAAGAACTGGCGGGCGTAACTGGAGAGTGACTCGATGTAGCAGCGTTTCCCCTCGGCGTAGAGGGTATCGAACGCCAGTGACGATTTGCCGCTGCCCGAGACTCCGGTGAAACAGATCAGCCGGTTGTGCGGGAGGACAATCGAGACGTTCTCCAGATTGTGCTCCCGCGCGCCGGTGATCTCGATCGACCGAGAATGACCCACTCACTTCCTCCTAAAACAGATTTCTCCTTGAATACCGGTCGTTTCCCCCACCTAAAGAACTATAGGGGGGAGGGGCATCTTAAAGCGCCGAAAATTTAGAAAACGAAGCCGATATTCTCCAGGCGTTTCTCCAGCTCGGCCATCAGGGCGTCTTCGCCCCCCTCGCCGTCGGCCAGGTAGGTGACGGAGAAACGCAAAAACGGCCCGGCGTCGTCCCAGGGGACGGTGCAGACCGACTGCTCGGTGATGAGGAACTGGCTGACCTCCTCGGCGTTGGCGAAAACCCGCCCGTCTTTTAGCCCCTTGGGGGCCTTGGTATAGAGGAAGTACGTTCCCCCGGGGCACTGGCAGTCGAAGCCGAACTTATTCAGCGAGGCGACCAGCTTATTGAGCCGGCGGTGGTATTTCTCGCGGGCCTGATCGGGGATCGTATCGTCGTCCAGCGCCGCGGCCGCGGCCTTTTGAATGGCGAGATTCTGCCCGCTGTCGCTGTTGTCTTTGACGTCGGCCACGGCGCGCACAATGGTAGCGTTGCCGCAGAACCACCCCAGACGCCAGCCGATCATATTCCATCCCTTCGACATCGAGTGGATCTCGATCCCGACATCCTTGGCGCCGTCGACCTCCAGAAAGCTCATCGGGCGGGCACGGTAGCTGAACATCCCGTGCGCGGCGTCTTGGACGATGACGATGTCGTTCTTGTGGGCGAAGTCCACTAAGCTGTCGAAGAACGCGGCGGTTCCGAGCTGCCCGGTCGGGCTGTTCGGGTAGTTGACGACCAGAAGCTTCGCCTTGGCCAAGACGTCATCGGGGATCGACTTAAGATCGGGGTAGAAGTCGTTCTCGGCCAGGAGGGGGAGTTTGTAGACGCTTCCGCCGTTGTAGAGGGTGTGTGTTCCGGCCACCGGGTACCCCGGGACGGTCATCAAGGTGACATCTCCCGGATTGATAAAGGCCTCGGGGATCATCGCCAGCGCGGTCTTGGAACCGATGCAGTGGTTGACCTCGGTCACCGGGTCGAGCGTCACGCCGAAGCGGCGCTTCATAAAGCGGGCGGCTGCCTCTTTGAACTCCAGGCATCCGTTGTCGGCGTAGCCGCGGTTCTCGAGCTTATTGATCTCCTCCGCCAGGCGGGCGCGGATCGCCGGGGCGGCCATTTCGTCGTTCTCGCCGATCCCGAAGTCCAGCAGCTTCCGATCGGGGAAGTCGGCCAGCGCCTTGCGCTTGGCGCGCTTAATCTTCTCGAACTTATAGATTTCGGTGCTCTTCCCGTAGTTGCGACCGCCGATACGATCGGCAAACAGCTTCTGAAAATACGGTTCGCTCATGGGTCTTTTTTCTGGTTATGATGGTTTCCGGTGAGGTTTTTGACGGATGGCCGGCGCGCCGGCGAAAGGGAAGGGGGCTCCCCGGAGGAACACCCTTCCCGAAAAGCCCCTATTCTAACCGAATAACCCGGTGTTGTGAATTCTGTTTCCCCTCAAATTCGCTTTCGCCCGGGGACTTTTCACTGATCGGCCTCCTCGATGACGACGATCTCGTAGATCGGAACCGACGCGACCGTGACGGTGAGTATGCCGTCCGAATAACTTGTCACCGGCGTTGTCCCCTCCGGCTGCACGGTGACCGCCTTGGGAGCGCTGGCCAGCCGGACGCGCAGCTCGACCGGCCCGACCGGCTCGATCGAGTCGTAGAACCTGGCGTTGTCCTCCGGCGGCGTGATATTGATCAGATGAATCGCAAGAAGCCCGTCGGCGGTGCGCGTCAATGTCAGGTCGACGCACGGATCCCCCTCGACCCTCACCAGGCGATCGGTAAAGAGGGCGTCCACCGCCGAGAGGATCACCTCGTCCGGGGCGTAGTCAATATCGATCACCGCGAAACGGCCGCTCCCCAGGTTAAAGAGCGTCACCCCGTCGCTAATCTTTTGGCCCTCGCCGGCGGCGGCGATCAAATCGCCGAAGAGCGGTTTCATCGGGGTTCCGGCCAGCAGCAGGTTTCCTCCGCCGCGGACATACTGTGTCATTCTCTCGAGCAGTTCCGGCTCAAGCGCCTCCCACTGATAGACCACGACCAGCGGGAAGCTCTCCATCTGGTCCATCAGTTTTTGCGTCGTCAGGATCGAAGTCGGGATCTGGTGGTCCAAAAGAGTGCGGCAGATCGACGTGCCCAAGGAGGCGTCTCCCGCGAACGGACGCAGATTGTTCCGATCCCATCGGATATAGCTCACGTCGGTGGAAAGGACCACCGCCGCTTGAGGAACTACCTCCCCGCGGAAGGCGAACTTTTGGCGCTGGCGGCAAAAGTCCGCCGCTTCGGCGTAGGGACGCAGAAGGTCAACATTGACGCTCCCATCCTTTTTTTGAGGGTAATAGGCCTGGAACCCCCCTCCCTGGGAGATGACGCAGGCCGCCTCCCGCTGCAGCTGAACGGCCCCTTTATACTGAAGGGACGGTTCCCCCAAAAGGAATCCCCACCCCATCAGATCCCAAGGACGTCCCTGGCCGGCGAAAAAGCGGGAGAGGAATCGAACCACGTCGACCGGTCCGGTCCCCGCGGCGTCGGAGTAGTCCCCCGAGAGGAAATCGACCTCGTCACACGGCGGCTCGGGCATCATATACGAGTAGGCCCAGTTGCCGCAGTAGGCGAAACCGGGAACCGCCTCTTTGACGCTCGCGGCGCAATGGCGCAGATACCGGCGGTACAGCTCGCGCTGGAACTGCGACCACGCGTGCCAGTTGGGGTCGGACGGCTCGGTCGGGACAGTCTCGATACCCGTGGTGCGGGTAAACTCCTCCTGAATCGACGGCGTCCAGTCGCGCGTCAGTCCCCAGCAGTCGCCGTCGACCCAAATGCCGTCCAGGCCATATTCTTTCCCCAGCTCGATCACCTGGGGGATCAGCAGTTCGTCGGCGTAGGGACCGGCCGCCGACATCGTCCCGGCGGCGTACCCCCCGTCGCTGTTGATCGCCTGCCACTCGGGGTGCTGTTTTCCCGCTTCGTGATCGACCAGACCGGAGTAGTGCCCATAGAGGGCCACGCCGCGGCGCTTGGTCACCTTGCGCCAGACGCGCAGCTGATCGGCGGTGATATGCTCGGAACGATTGCTGAAGTGAGTCTGAAAACTGGCGACCCCGGGATGCCCCTTGGTATCGACCTGGATGAAGTCGGGCCCCACCATATCGATGATGGTATCGACCATCTCCTCGGTGACGTCCTGACCGATGTTTTTGCAGTCATGGGTGGCGTGGAAGTCGAAGTGAATCCCAAGGAAACAATCTTCGCGCTTCAGGCGGCTCGGCTCTTCTTCGCCGGTTTCCTGGGCAAAGAGAAAACCGGCGGCCAAAAGGAAGACCGGGAGCAGATACAGGGTATGTTTGATTTTCATCGTGAGTGTCCCTTTCTTTGACAGGGGGTTCGTTATTCTCGTTTAGCTTCCTCGATGACGACGATCTCGTAGATCGGAACCGACGGCACTGTGACCGCGGCGATGCCGTTGGAAAAATGCCACTCCAAGGGGGTCCCTTCCGGCTGCAAGGTGACCGCCTTGGGGGCTTCCTCCAAACGGACAAAGATCTTGACCGGCCCAACCGGTTCGATCTTGTCGTACAGCTCGGCGCTCCCTTCCGGCGGGGTGGTATTGATCAGATGAACGGCCGTTTCACCGCCGCGGGTGCGCGTCAGCGTCAGGTCGATGGGGGGATTTCCCTCCACGCCGATCCTCCGATGGGTGAAGAGAACGTCCACGGCGGTGAGGATCGCCTCCTCCGGGGCGCCGTCTTGGTCGATAAGGGCGAAATTGCCGCTGTTAAGATCAAACATACTCACCCCTTGGCCGACCGGCCGTCCCCATCCGGCCGCGCCGATCATCTCGCCGAACAGTTCCCTCATGTGGGAACCGGCCAGAAGGAGCCGCCCGCCGAGGCGGACATACTCCTGCAGTTGATCAATCAGCTCCGGCTCGAGCGTCTCCCACTGATAGACGACGATCAGCGGGAAACGCTCCATCTGATCCATAAGGTTTTTTGTCGTCAGAACCGAGATCGGGAGCTGGTGATCGAGGAGGGTTTTGCAGATGGTATCCCCCAGGCGGTGGTCGCCGTACTCGCCGAACAGAGACTTCCCCTCCCGATCCCACCGGCTGTAGCTCCCCTCGGTGGAGAGGAGGACCGCCGTTTGCGGGATCACCTCCCCCTTAAAGGCGTACTTTTGGCGCTGACGGCAAAAGCCGGCCGCCTCGGCGTAGGCACGCAGATTATCGATTTGAACGCTTCCGTCTCGGTTTTGAAGGAAGCAGACTTCGAAACCGCCCCCCTGGGAGAGGACACAGGCCGCTTCCCGCTCAAGCTGTACCGCGCTTTTAAGAGCGTCGGGGCGCAGTCCCGACCAGGCCATCAGATCCCACGGTTTCCCCTGCCCGGCGAAAAAGCGGGCGAGGAACCGCGCGTGATCAACCGGTCCGGGGCCCGCGGCGGTGGAGAAATCCCCCGAGAGGAAATCGACCTCATCCCCGGGCGGCTCGGGCATCATGTGCGAGTAGGCCCAATTGGAACAATAGACAAAACCGGGAACCTCCTTTTTGACCGCCGAGCTGCAGTGACGAAGGTATTCGTGATAGAGCCGCCGCTGGAACTGCGACCACTCGTGCCAGTGGGGGTCGGACGGATCGGTCGGGACGCTTTCGATACCGGTGGCGCGGGTAAACTCCTCTTGAATCGACGCCGTCCAGTCTCGCGTCAGTCCCCAGCAGTCGCCGTCGACCCAAATGCCGTCCAGGCCGTATTCTTTCCCCAGCTCGATCACCTGGGGGATCAGCAGCTCATCGGCGTAGGGGCCGACTGCCGACATCGTCCCGGCGGCGTACCCCCCGTCGCTGTTGATCGCCTGCCAATCGGGGTGCTGTTTTCCCGCCTCTTTATCGATGATGCCGGAGTAGTGCCCATAGAGCGGCACGCCGCGGCGCTTCGTCGCCCGGCGCCAAACGCGCAGCTGATCGGCGACGATGTGTTCGGAGCGGTTGGCGAAGCGGGTCCGGAAGCTGGCGATTCCGGGGTGCCCTTTGGTATCGACCTGAATGTAATCCGGCCCGATCATATCGATGATGGTATCGACCATCTCCTCGGTGACGGTCTGACCGATGTTCTGATCGTCGGCCGTGGCGTGGAAGTCGAAGTGAATCCCGAGGAAACAGTCTTCGCGCTTTAGGCGGGCCGGCTCTTGTGCGCCGGGCTCTTGAGCGCGGAGAAAACCGGCGCTTAAAAGAAAGACAGGGAGCAAAAACAGGGGGAATATTCTCTTCATCGATGGTGATCCTCAAGCTTTGGTCAAACCGGACATACACCGAGGCGGTGTTCTGGCGGGCCGCACCCCTTTTCAAGCATACCGCGGCGGCGGGACAAAAACAAGCGTTTTCCTCAACCGAGCGGCCGGCGGGTACCCCGAAATAACCGGCTCAAAGGGGGCTTGATTTTCGCCCCTCGGTTCGTTAATCTTTCCGTTATCAAATGGCTAGTGAACGATCAGGAGATCTCTAGCGGTAAACGAACAGTCACATTCACCGGAGACCAAAACGATGAAAACCCTCAACGTTGGTATGCTGGGCTGCGGCTTCATGGGCCGGACCCACTCGAACGCCTACAATCAAGTCGGGCACTTTTTTGACATCCCCTTCAAGCCGGTCCTGAAGTGCTGTTACGGCCGCCAGGAAGATCTCGAACAGCTCAAGAAGTTCCAGAAGGCCTGGGGCTACGAAGAGATCGAAACCGACTGGCGCAAGCTGATCGCCCGTCCCGACATCGACATCGTCGACGTGGTGGCTCCGAACTTCCTTCACAAAGATATGGTCATCGCCGCCGCCCAGGCGGGGAAGATGATCATCTGCGAAAAGCCGTTCGCGATGAACGCCGAAGAGGCCGAAGAGATGGTCGCCGCCGTCGACAAGGCGGGGGTCGCCAATATGGTTTCGTTCTGCTACCGCCGCGTCCCGGCCGTGACCCTCTTCAAGCAGCTGGTCGACGAGGGGCGCATCGGCAAGCCGTTCCACTACCGCGCCGTCTATCTGCAGGACTACACCATCAGCCAGAAGGTTCCCGCCGGCGGTTCCTCGCTGTGGCGTCTCGACGCCAAGGTGGCGGGCAGCGGCGTGACCGGCGACCTGCTGGCGCACTCGATCGACGCGGCCGAGTGGATCAACGGCCCGATCAAGCGGCTGTGCGCGAAGACCGAGATCTTCATCAAAGAACGGACCAACGCCGAGACCGGCGAGAAGGTGAAGATCACCATCGACGACGCCTGTATGTTCCTGGTCGAGTTCGCCAATGGCTCGATCGGGACGTTCGAGTCGTCCCGCTACGCCCGCGGCCGCAAGAACTATCAGATGATGGAGCTCAACGGCGAGAAGGGTGCCGCCATCTTCAACCTTGAGGAACCGGAATATATCCAGTTCTTCCGCTACGCCGACCCCGATACCGGGAAGAAGGTCGAAGACCACCTCACCGGCTGGCAGAAGATTCTCGTCACCAACGGCGAGCACCCGTACATGAGCCACTACTGGGTTCCGGGGACGATGATCGGTTACGAGCATTATTTCATCAACCAGCTGGCCGACTTCCTGATCGCCGCCGACAAGGGCGAGGTCTGCCACGCCGACGTTCACGACGCCCTGCGCGTTCAGAAGGTCTGCGACGCGGTGATCCGCAGCGCCAAAGAGGAGCGCTGGGTCGAGGTCTGAGCCGCGTCCCCGCGTCCACGTTTTTGGGGGGACCGCTGCGATAGAAACGCCTGCCAAGATAGATGCCCTGGTCGCCCTTTCCGGCGGGGTCGACAGCGCGTCGGCCGCGTCGCTGATGTCTCAGCGCCGCGGCCGCGTGGGGGGGGTGTTTATGCGCCATCGGTATCAGCCCGCGGCCGATACCCCTTTGGCGGCTGACGGTGAGATAACGGTCTTCCGCCCCGCCTCCGGCGGCCCGTCCCCCGCTTTTGAGCGTCTTGTTTGGAATCCCGAGCTGTTCCCTCTTCCGGCCGACGCCCTGGCGGCCTGGCGTATCGCCCGCTTTTTGGACATCCCCTTTTATCTGTGCGACGTTGATTCCCTCTTCGACAGCTGTGTCGTTTCGCCGTTTGTCTGCGGCTACCTGGCCGCGCGAACCCCGAACCCGTGTACCGTCTGCAATCGCCGGCTGAAGTTCGGCCTCCTGGTTTCCCTGGCGCGTCATCTGGGGGCCGAGTATTTTGTCACGGGGCACTATGTCCGCGTTCTCCCCGCCAAAAAATGGCGGGAACTTCCCCAAGAAGACGGCGCTTCTTTCCCCGATTGGCTTTTGGAGCAAAACGATGATCAGCCCCTCCTTCTGCCTTCTCCCAGCGGCAAAGATCAGTCGTACGTCCTCTGGAATCTGGACCGCTCGGTATTGAGCTCACTTCATTTTCCCTTGGGGGAATTTTCCTCCAAAGACGAGGTGCGCCGCTACGCCCGACAGTGCCGGCTCCCGGTTCCGGAGAGCCGCGAAAGCCAAGATATCTGCTTTATCCCCGAGGCCAGCCACTGGTCCTTTATCGATCGGTATCTCGCCGAGAAGGGACTTTCCGCCGGCCAGACGGCAGGGGATTTTGTCGACCTCGACGGCCGGACGATTGGGAAGCACCCCGGCTATGAGCGGTACACCGTCGGCCAGCGCAAGGGGCTGCGGACCGGCTTTGGGGAGCGGATCTTTGTTCAGCTGATCGACGCGGCCGGCCGCCGGGTGGTTCTGGGACCGCGCGAGGCGCTGGCGGTGCGCCGTGTTTTCGCCCGCGATACCAACTGGCTGCTCGATATCCCGACGGGGGAGCCGTTCCGCTGCCGGGTCAAACTCCGCTACCGAAGCGCTCCCCTGGCCGCGGCCGTGACCGCCTCGGCCGACGGAACGCTTTTGGCCGAACTGGAGGAGCCGTTCTTCGGCGCCGCGCCGGGGCAGTCGCTCGTCTGCTACGCGGGGGGTGTCCTGCTGGGGGGCGGGGTGATCGATCGGGCCGAATAACCGGCCGCTGCGCTCGGCTGTGGGGTTTTTCGACCGCTCTTGTCGTTTATAATTGGCATGAAGCCGGGATCGGGCGATATAAAAAGAAAGTCGTCGGTATCGGCCGAAGGTTATTTCATCAGGAGGAGTATTGGCGATGTCGGAATATCTGGATCGCGCGATTGAGGCGGCGCGGGCCGCCGGTCAGATTCAGCGTCAGGGAATGGGGAAGGTCGGTTTCCGCGAGAAGGGGTGGGCCGATCTGGTGACTGAAGTCGATATCGCCTCCCAAAAGGCCATCATCGATCTGTTGCGTCAATCGTTCCCCAGCCATCGCTTCCTCGGGGAGGAAGGGGGAGAGGGAATGTTGGAGGAGAGCCAGTGCGGCAGCGGCGCTCCTCAGGACCTCCCCTATACCTGGATCATCGACCCGCTGGACGGCACCACCAACTTCGTCCACCAGGTTCCTCTCTTTGGGCCGTCGATCGCCCTGGCGCGCGGCAGCGAGCTGCTGTGCGGCGTCATCTACAACCCGATCCTGGACGAACTGTACTTCGCCGAGGCGGGGCAGGGGGCCTTCCGCGACGGTCAGCGTCTGACGGTCTCGCAAACGACCGACCTGGAGCATTCCCTCGCCTCGGTCTCGTTCCCGACCAAGACCGAGGGGGACTCCCCCGATTTCCTCGCCTTTTTGGTGATGCTGGCCGAGACCCAGGCGATCCGCCGCATGGGGACCACGGCGATCAACCTCGCCTACCTGGCCTCGGGAAAGTTTGACCTTCTCTCCTGCCAGTGCGCGCACGCCTGGGATGTGGCCGCCGGAGTTCTTCTGGCCCGCGAGGCGGGCGCGGTGGTGACCGGCCCCGGCGGCGCTCCGTTCGACCTGGCCCACCCGGGAGTCATTGCCGCGGCGACAAAAGAGCTCCACGACGAATTCCTGGAAGCTATGGCGGAGGTCTGACCGATGGCTCTTCTTCGAACCAACTACAGCAAGCTCCATACCCATATTTTCCCGATTGATGCCGACCAGGTGGTGATTGGGCGCCAGCCCGATTGCGCCATTGTGCTTAACTTCGCGGCGGTGAGCCGATGCCACGCGATGATCACCCGCTCCGGGGCCGAATACACGATCACCGATCTGGGGAGCCGAAACGGGACGCGCCTCAACGGCGAACCCCTGAAAAAGAGCGCCCCGCTGCGCGACGGCGACCGCGTCACCATCGGCGAGATCGAGTTTCTGTTCGATTCCGAGCAGCGCACCCGCCCCCTGTCCGATACCGGTACAAAATTCGATTCGGCCATCCTGACCGACGACGACATCCGCCAGCCGATCAACGTCACCTCGCAGATCGACTTTCGCTCTTTGCGCGGTCCCCTGACGATGCCGACGACGCTCGAGGACTCGAAGAAGCAGATCCTCAATCTTCAGCATAAAATCACCGCGATCACCGAACTGATGAGGACCCTCTCCCAGGGATCTTCCTCCCAGGACCTGATGTCGCAGTTTCTCGGGAACGTTCTGAAGCTGTTTACCTACGCCGATTTTGCCTGCATTTTGAAGCAGGACCCCGCGACCGGTGAACTGGAGCTGCTCGATTTCAAGGCCCGCGATACCTCGTGCCAATATCGAATCAGCCGTTCGGTCTCGAGCTACGTCTTCGAGAACAACGCGGCGATTCTCTCCGAAAACCTCAGCAGCGACGATCGGTTCGAGCCCTCCGAGAGTATCATCCGAAGCCGGATCTCCTCGATTATGGCCGTTCCGATTCCCGATCCGGTCACTCAAAAGCCGAGCGGCGTGATTCAGGTCGACTCGCGCACCAGCGGACGGCGATTTTCCAACGCCGACCTGGATCTGCTCTTCACCATCGCCAACCAGCTGGCGATGCACCACGAGCTGGTCCGTTTCCAAGAGGTTCAGCGCGAGGAGGCGCTGCGATCGAAAGAGATGGAGCTCGCCAAACAGGTTCAAAAGGGGTTCCTCCCCACCTCCCTTCCGAAGGTGGACGGGTACGAGTTCTTCCATATTTACAAACCGATGGACGTGATCGGCGGGGACTTCTACGACTACATCCCCCTGCCGGACGGCCGACAGGCGGTTCTGGTGGCCGACGTCTCGGGGCACGGTATCTCGGGGGCGCTGGTGACGGCGAAACTCTCCTCCGAGGCCCGGTTCTTCCTTCTCAGCGAACCGTCTTTGCCCAAGGTGATGGCGAAGATCAACACCAGCATCCACGAAAATTTCGGCGAGGTGAAGCATGTCACGATGGCGCTGATCGTGATCGATCCGCAAAACCAGCGCTTCTCTCTTTTAAACGCCGCCCACGTTTACCCCTTCCGAAAGCGGGGCGAACAGGTCGACATCATCGGCGACGATCATCACGGTTTTCCGATCGGCTGGCTTCCCGACGCCGAGTACGAGGATTACTCATTCGAGATGGAACCGGGGGACTTCCTGGTCCTGATGACCGACGGCATCACCGAGGCGAAGAGCCCCGAAGATGAGGAATTCGGGATGGAAGGGGTTCGGAAGTACCTTGCCGGCGCGTCGGCCGATTCGGTTCAGAGTTTGGGGGAAGGCCTTCTCGAGGCGGTGCGTCAGCACACCGGCCCCGGCAAACAAGAGGACGACCAGTGTGTCGTGGTCTTAAGGCGGCTCGCGTAAGCGAGAGGAGACACCAAAAGAGCGTGAACCGTTCGGAAAAACGATAGTGAAAGGGCGGTTTGATCGGGGTGTCCAGGGGATTAAAACGGTAATCGAGTGCCTGGTCCCGAAGCAATAGGCGTTCACGAACAAGGGGGCAAAGTGTTTGCCCCCCCTTGTTTTGTCTAAACAACACAGTTTTCTATTCTTCACCCGATTGGGAGGGAACCAGGAAAATATATATAGATGTGGACAAAGTCCCATGTTAAAATGGTTTTTTACACGCTAACCACACGGGAGGAGCTTTTGTCCGCGGGCCAAAGATTCCCCTAGAAATCCGGAAGAACCCATTAATTATTTTTTGTCTTGGGTTCTGCCCTTTTAAAACTCCACCATTTGTTCGGCCTTCATTTCTTTTATTTGCTTACACAGTTTTCCGAAGAAGGAGAAATTCTCGCCAGAGACGACCACCTCGCCCCCGAGCGAATCGGGACCGCCGCAGGTGAGCGTCTGTGTGATCTGTGTCTCGGCTTTTTCCTGACTCATCAGCGAAGCCATCGAATAGTAGTCGTCATCCCTTTTGGGAATGAGGGACGTAAGCAGGGAACCGAGGTTATTGACCGCCAGGCGCGTAATCGTCGGCGTGATCGGTTTGGGCGACTGGTTTTGGCCGGCCGTTTCCCTAAATTTCAGCGCGGCCTTTTTGAGCCCTAAACCGGCGACCAGAAAGAGAGAATCCTCCTTGATTCCCAATAGGAAACCGGGAGAAATGGCATCTTTGGAAAGATCGGGATTGACTTTCCCCAGGTCCCAATTCTTTCTTGCGTCGTTATAGATCGTTACTGTATAGTCACAGGACTGAACCATGTTAAAGTGAATATCCGGCAAGCTGTTTAAGAGGGGATCGTCATCTTCCTCAATCTCTTGCACAACGGCGCTGAGCCCGTCGAGGGCCTCGAGCAAATTGCCGCCGCCTTCGATGGTCATCGCCGCGATCAGGAACGGCTCTTTGGTGAGCGCAACGGCTATATCCGCCTCGCCGCGCGCCAGAGTCTTATCGCAGAACGATGCCAGATTGTCGAGAACGTTATGCGCTTTTTGGGCTTCTTCCCCCTCAAGCTCAGCGAGGTCGGTCTGAAAAATATCCCGGAATTTGCTTTGGCACGCTTCGCGGACTTGCTCCGTCATCGGTTCCGGAAAAACCGCGTTGAAGCGAATCGAAAAAACGTTATCGGAATGGTCCAACAGAGCGTTCCAGCGGCTCTTTTGATCGGACATCCGTGAGAATGCCTTCGCTAGATCACTTTCCGGGACGGCCCGGATGTCGTACGACAGAACCAAGTCGCTCGACGGGGAGTCGACTCTCAGAGCGAACCCCACCGAATCAACCTGCCGGAGGAACGGCTCCGCTAACGGAGATACACCCGGCAGCTTGGCCGAGAGGGATGCCAGAAGCGATTGTCTGATCTCCTCGGGAAACCGATTGGGGTAAACGCGGCCATAGAAAACCGCTTCCTTATTATCTTCTTCCGCGAAATCTTCCGTGCTGATCCGCGGAATCGGTTCCTCAGTCCCCTTGGGGACAAGGATACTCGAGGTACCCTGAGAAACAACGGTGAGCGGATACAACTGATCGTTGAATTTGACCGTCAGTCGTCGACTGGCAGAATTGTACCGGGTGGCGAGTTCATCAAATTTGGGCAACGAAAAGTCCTTAAAGTCGGCGACCGGAACGTAACCGAAAGGGACAATCCGAGAGGTGTCCGCGAACAGTCCGACGACGATCGGCTCGTGTTGATCAATCCCTTTAATAGGACGACAGAAGTACACGAACATATCGAACGTCTCTTTTGTGTCGACCTTTTTGGCCAGAGTGGAAGCGGCCTTGATCGCTTCGTCGTAATTTTGGATCACGACATAGGCCGCGGGCTTCATCAGTTCCTCGGAGAAAAGCCCCTTCGCCGTCAGCGAGGCGGCGAGCAGAAATATCGCTGTCATTACTCTTTTCATAGTTGATATCCCCCGTAATGCTCTTTCTGTGAAACGAGGCCTATTGGTTCGGTTCATTGTCGCGGCGATAGACCGAATCGACGGGACTCGGACCGCTCGGGATATTCCATGGCGCGGAGGTATCCGTGAAACGGTTCCGTTCATATCGCCCAAACAAGGGCGTGCCGTCAACCCGTTTAATTTTCTCAAACGGAGGTACACTTCGCTTATACTCCGTTTCATAGGAGACCCCCTGTTCACAGTCGGCAATCGATGAATCTTGGATCAGCAACGGCAGCGCGCCGAAACAACGGATGGCCATTTTACAATGCCTGATGGTTACATTGCGCGCCCGGCACGCGCCGCGACTCAAAGAGACGATTCCCACGGGAAAACCGTCCTCCGACGTATCGGTGAGAATCGAACAGTTGATCCCCACGGGATAACCTTCGATCGACGTGTCGCTGAGGAAGACATTTGGCGACAGGCAGTTGTAGGCGTTCCCCTCCCCTCCGGAATGGGTGCAGGAAAGGGCGAATAATGTCCCCGCCAAACAAGAGACATCGTCGGTTTTATTATTTTCGAAACGGGATTGATTAACTTGGAGGGAACAGTTCTCTCCCTGTGAGGAGACCGCGGTATTGTTCCCAAGGAACGCGCAAGAGTTGACAGCCGCGGCCGAGAAGTCGTCGGCCGATAAGCCGATGTTGTTCCCGGTGAATTGAACATTGTCGATATTCCCCCTCGATCTCGCGTGAAGCGCTATCCCCTCCTCGTTATTCGAGATAATCGAATCACGTAAAGAGAGGGGACGAGAGGTTTTTACGGCGGTAAACGAGTCACAAATCGTACAGTCCGTGACACAGGTATCCACGACATAGGGAATAACTTTCCAAAGGAAAGGCAGTCCTTTCAGCTCTTCCTCCGGGAAGTGGTCGATGACGTTGACGGCGATGCCTTGAGGAACGGAGAGTTCGCAGGAGATCACATCGAGGTAACCACAGCACTGCTTAATCGCGCAGTTGACCGAGGGACAGAAGCGGGGCTGCTCTTTGGGCTGCGTATCCTCCGGCGGAGCGATCCAAAACGGATCATCACTCGGCTTGGGAGTGAAAAAGGTGCTGCAAAGCCATTCCCTCGGCTTCATCACACTTCGGCGGACATATTCTACGAAATGCTTTTCGGGCTGGTAGTCGTTTCTGACCGTTATCCCTTCGATCGTAATCTTGCAGTAACCTTTGTCTTCTCTGAGATTCCCGACAATAGAGATGGTCTTCTGAGTGTCACTGGTCAGGACAACCTCATCCTTTTTTGTTATATCGCTCCCCCGGAGCGTTATCGATTTATTTTTGATGACCATACTTTTGTTGAAATGGTACTGCCCGGGGCTAAAAATGAGTGTACCGCCGTCCTCCAGCTTTTCGATGTTGGCGTTGATGGCGTCAATATCATCAGTCGGCGAAACGGTTATTTCCTTAGGAGAGGGATCTTTGGTCTCCTGAGCGGTCGAGCGGCCGCATGGGACGAAGAGGGACACCGAGAGAGACAACAGGACGGCGATTGTTCGTAGGTTCATTGCGATTCCTCCTGTATTTGGGGGATACAGACACGGACCGAAACAGCGCGGCGGAAGACAAAGTTCCCCGTTAAAATGGTTTTCGCGCGGCGTAACCAAACAAGGCCCTTGTCTATGACACAATCATACCGGCAAAGGGTATCCGTGTCAAAAGGCATAAAAAAATGATGAACGGCCGAAGGGGGGCGTCAATTCGATTTTCGATTTCCCCCAGAAGTTCGGAAGAACCGATCTCTTTAAAGATTCATAACTATTGATCGGTACTTTGGCCGGCATCTCTGTCTGCGTTATCTGATCTTTCCGACGAATCAGCGGACGTGTTTTTTTTCTTCCTGACGATAATCACAACAATCGTGGCAATCACTATGAACACCACGGCGACAAGCGTTAGAAGATTTGGCCAATTGATTGTCCGAATAAAGCCCGGTGTTGGATTATATGTTTCCTTTGGCAAGAGTGCGGCTAACTCCTCTAATTCCTTCCCGGTCACGGTTCCCTTCTTCGCATCAGCGAGGATTCTAGCCATGGAATACGCTTCTTCAGATTGTTTTCTTGTCTTTCCCAATAAGGAAAAGAACTCGCCGGAGACGACCACCTCACCGCCGATGGAAGCGTCACCGTCACTGGTGAGCGTCTGAGTGATTGCTGTCTCGGTTTTTTCCCGGCTCATCAGCAAAGCTGCCGAAAGAGAGACGACGTCCTTTCTCGGAATGATGAATGTCAGCAGGGAACCCAGGTTTTTGAAAGAAAGACGCGTCATTGTCGGCGAGATCGGTTCCGGGGAATATTTTTGGTCGGACAGTTCATAGAATTTCGACCAGACCTTCTGCATCTCTAAACCGGCGACCAGAAGGAGAGAATCCTCACTGGTTCCCAGAATGAAACCGGAAACAGGATAGTTTTTTCCCGAATCCCGAATTGTTCTCTCGTTGGTATAGACCGTTCTCGCGCCGAATCGAATATCCAGCAAACCGTCTAAGATGGGCTCATCATCCCTGTTTATCCCTCCTAAAACAGTGACGACCCCATCCAAGGCCGCGATCAAATCGTTACCGCCATCGATGGTCATCGCCGCCATCAGGAGCGGCTCGGGAGTGAGCGTAATGGCTATATCTATCTCGCCACGCGCCAGGGTCTTATGACAGAATGATGCCAAATTGTCAAGTACCTTGTGTGCTTTTAAGACTTCATTCTCCTTGAGCTGAGCAAGGTCGTTCTGAAAAATATTCTGCATTTTTCTTTGGCACGCTCCGCAGAGCTGCTCCTTCATCGATTTCGGGAGAACCGCGTTGAAGCGGATCGAAAAAACATTCTCCGGGGAACCCAATAGAGTGTTCCAGCGGCTCTTTTGATCGGTCATCCCGGAGAATACCATCGCGAGGTTGCTTTCCGGGACGGCCTGAATGTCGTACGACAGAACAACGTCGCTCGATTTGGGGTCGACACGCAGACCGAATCCTATCGAATCGACCTGCCGGAGGATCGGTTCCACGATCCGAGATACATTTGGCTGCTCCGGAAAGAATGACGCCAGCAGCGATTGTCTGGTCTCTTCGGGAAACCGATTGGGATAGATACGTCCATAGAAAACTGCATCCTTTCGATCTTCTTCCGCGAAATCTTCCGTATTGATCCGCGGAAGCTGTTCCTCCGTTCCCGCGGGGACAAGGAAACTGGAGGTTCCCTGAGAAACGACGGTAAGGGCGTCCGACTGATCGTTAAAACTGAGTATCAGTTGATGGTCGGCGGGGTCATACCGTGTGGTGAGACCACCCGTCTCGGGCAGCGAAAAATCATTAAAGTCGGCGATCGGAACGAAACCGAAGGGGACGATCACAGAGGTGTCCGCGAACACTCCGGCAATGATTGGTTCTTTTCGATCGAATCCTTTTATCGAACGGCGGAGGGGCTCGATCAACTCGTGTGCCTCATTGCCATACTTTTGAGCCACAACAGAAGCGGCATTGATCATATTGTCGTAGTTGTTGACCACAACATAGATCGCGGGCTTCATCGGTTCCTTGGCGGAAAGCCCGTTTGCGGTCAGCGCGGCGGCGAACAGGAATATTCCTATCATTATTCTTTTCATATCCTATATCCTTCGCAATAATCGCTCTCTAGATCGGGCCTATTGGTTCGGTTCATTGTCGCGGCGATGAACCGTTCTCGGACAGCTCGGGATATTCCAGGGCGTGGAGGTATCCGTGAAACTGTTTCGTTCATATCGTCCAAACGGGGGGGTGATATCACTATCCTGTATTTCATAACAGACACCTTGTTCGCAGTCGGTAATTGTTGAATCTTGGATCAGCATCGGCTGCGTGTGGAAACAACGGATACCCGTCGTACAATCCTTGATGCTGACATTACGCGCCTGACACGCGCCGTGTCTCGGACAGTGGATTCCCACAGGATAACCTTCAATCGACGTATCGCTGAGGAAGATATTCGGCGACAGGCAGTTGTAGGCGTTTCCCTCCCCGCCGGAATGGGTACAAGAAAGGGCGAATAATGTCCCCGCCAAACAAGAGATATCGTTGGCCTTGTTCTGTTCGAAACGGGACTGATTGACTTGGAGGCAACAATTCTCACCCCGCGAGGAGATCGCGGTATTATTCCCGAGGAACACGCATGTTCCGATTGACGCAGCCGATGAATCGTCAGCTGAAAATCCGATACCGTTCTCGGTGAATTGAACATTGTCAATCTTCCCTCTGGATTTCGCGAGGAGCGATATTCCCTCTTTGTTATTCGAAATAATCGAATCACACAATAAGAGAGGACGAGAGGTTTTTATGGCGGTAAGTGAGTCACAGATTGTGCTGTCCTTAACACTTGTATCCACGACATAGGGAACCAGCTCTCCAGCAGGCGGAAGTTCCGACAATCGTCCGGGGAAATTGTCGACAACGTTAACGGCGATACCTTTAGGCGCGGAGAGTTCACAGGAGATGACATCGAGGTAGCCGCCACACTGCTTGATCGCGCAATTTATTAGAGGGGGGGATTGGAGCGGTTCCTGATTTGATTCATCCCCTTCTCCCGAAGCACTTCGTAACAAATCATCGCCCGGCGAGGTAACGGAAGACAGACCATGCAGCCATTTATACGGTTTTATCACGCAGCGACGGAAGTATTCAGCGAAAAACTGCTCGGGTTGGTAATCGTTTCGGACCGTTATTCCTTCAATAGTAACTACGAAATTACTATTCTCCTCGAAGTATATCCCGAGAATCTGGATAGTATGCTGAACGTCACTGGTCAGGATGACATCTTCCTTTTGTGTTGATTCGCTCCCCCGGAGCGTTATCGATTTATTCATGATTTCCAGACTTTTGTTGAAGTGGTACAGGCCGGGGCTAAAATAGAGCGTACCGCCGTCTTCAAGCTGTTTGATTTTTGCGTTGATGACGTCAATGTCGTCTGTAGGTGATACTGTTGCGTCCGTTTGGGGGGAATCTTCCTGCGTCTCCTGAGCGGCCGAGCGGACGCATGGGGGGAGAAGGGAAACTGAGAGAAACAACAGGACGGCAATTGCTCGTAATTTCATTTGAAATCTCTCCAACTAAAATCTTATGATGATTTCGAAGTGCCATTTATCTGACTGATGGGGATCGATACCTGACTGACGGAGAAGAGTATCGAACCAATCATAATAACTTTGCCCAGAAACCTCCTCTTTTGAACGGAGGGAAAAGATTTTACCATATGCCTGCGTAAAGTATTCTTTACGATTTTTATACGTAAGGGAAAAACAGTAACCATGAACATCCCGGTTATCTTTAAATCTATCATACATTTCGGCAATGTATACCAATCCCTTCATCTCCTCTGATAGTGGTTCTACGTTCTGTTTATTACGCCAATCTGTGATTTTTTGAATTTCTTCATGTGGCAGTGATACCGCGTCAATAAATTGTTTCGCAGGTTCCGACGGTGGATCAGCGCCATTTTTTAACACCATCGAGCACTCTACAGTTTTAGTAATAGCTTCAGGCGCCCGCACTAATTCCAGCGTGGTGGTAACAGCTTCTTTAACACAGTAGTCAGCGACCCTCTGATGATCAGTTTCATCAGACTGATCTGTGAAAATGTTGCGGACAGAACGAACCAACGCCACCAAGTCCCAAGGACGCAAATTGTCTACAAGTTCCTTTGTATTCTCCTCACTGCCATAGGCAAATGGGTGCCTCCCCCAAGCACTAAGTTCGTTTCCATTTATTCTTCTTTCCAAAATCACAGACACACTCCGAATCAGCTCAACAGGACAGAACTGAGAAGGATGATGATTTTTACCACACTCTGCGCATTCGTTGTGTACACACACCGACGCCTTCATATCCCCCACAAAATATGTGTGCGCCCCCCCAACCTCGATGTTATAGACATTCACATTCTCGCCGCATTCTTCACGGCGAATAAAAGCGATAGTCTCCCCGGTCGCGGACTTGCATAGATCACCCGTTTTCAGTTCCCCAGCACACACCCAGCCGTTGTCGATCACATAAAACCGGTGTTCCGGCGTACAGAGCAACTCAAGCATTCCGCTCGAAGTCTCAAACACCACCTTCACGACCGGCTTGATTCCGTTATCGAAGCATCGTGTAACCGCCGCGGGACGAGGTTCGCAGTTTCGGGGGTCATTATGATCGACCGCAAGTACTTTCTCACCGGGCCTGATACGCTCAATCGGCTTAGTCGTCCCGTCAGCCATCAGAACTTCCGTCCCTCCGGCAAAACAGACTTCCAGTTCCGTATCGGGGTCAGAGAAGTAGTCGGAAGGAACCGTTCCGCCGCCGTTAATGATACCGACGGCCTGACCATACAGCTGAATCAGCCGATCGGTCTGATCCAGCAGCACGTGATACGCGGGAATCACCGCCTGATCGAATTCCTCCGAAGCGTCCGCCATCGCGGTCCGATAAAGCGTCTCGGCGGCATTTACAGACACAGCGTAATCGGCCTCGGCGGCAAGCTGCCCTGTCAAATAGAGCCCCAGGGCGCTGTGGCATGTCTGCTGGTACCGCGCTTCGACCAGAGAGAGCGACGATTGTCTGATCGAGGCGTTTTGTGTCTGAGCCCCGTCGATACTGCTCTGTGCCGCCGATGCCAGAGTCGTCCCCAAGGCCGTGTACTGCGCCTGCAGCGTACTCGGCACGGTCTGATAGGAGAAGAGCGATTCGATGCCGCCGCTGTACGCCAGCGTCAGTTCCTGGGTGTGCGCGCTGACAAAATCGGCGTGCCCTTGATACTGCGCCGCTCGGGCGTTCTTTTCCGCCAAGGCGTTTGCGGTCAATTCCTCGATCTCGGCGTCGATGGTATCCAGAGCGTTGACGATAGCCGCGGCGGTTATCGACTGCACGTAAGACGCCGCGAGTGAATATTGAGTCTGCGAAAAAGTCCGGGACGCCGACACCAGCCGGCTGAGATACGCGGCCGATTCGTCCAGGTCGGTTTCGAAGTAGTTATTCCACTCTTCGAAGAGGGTATCGTAGAAACCCTGCTCAGCCAAGGCCGCCTGTGCCCAGGCGTTATCGCGCGCGGCGGATATCTGCGATATCTGGCTAAGATCACTGGCAAACGAG
>JAFRFG010000020.1 GCA_017434455.1 Thermoguttaceae bacterium
CACTTAACGGCTTCTTGGGGATCTTTCCTGTAGCCGTCTTCGCCCCATAAGAGTTTACGGCCCAACTCCGACATCGCCGAGACGCTTCCGATTTCGGCGCTGAGCCGCAGAGAAAGTTCGTCAAACCGCACGTAAGAGCTGCTCCACATTTCGTCCTCCTCCGGCTCGCCGGAATCGCGGTCGGGGAGGATGAACGGCCATTTGTCCCAGTCAAAGGGGGATTTGTCGTCGTGCTGTGACATCGGTATATATCCTCTTGTGTTACTGTTAAGCCGCGTGAATCACGCGATGTTTCTTCGCGGCGCGGCGGCACCGCGAACGAAGAAGTGCCCCGGAAAGGGGGCAGCGCGGCTAATTGTCCTTCAGCCGCCGAAGTGCCTCTTGGGCTTCTTTACAACCTTGTTCAGCGGCCTTGCGGTACCAAAACCGGGCCTTAGCGAGGTTTTTCCTGCAGCCGTTTCCTTTTTCATAGCAGTCAGCCAAATTAAATTGGCCGTTATGATCCCCTTGCTTGGCGGCGGCGCGATACAACCGAAAGGCCTTGTCGATGTTCTTCTCGCAGCCGATGCCCATTTCAAGGCAATAGCCGTAATTATTTTTTCCGCCGGCGTCCCCCCGCTTAGCGGCGGCACGAAACAACCTCACGGCCCTCTCGGTGTTCTGTTTACAGCCGAGTCCATGTCGAAGACAATAACCCAAATTGTTCAGAGCACCGGTATGTCCTTGCTTGGCGGCGGCACGAAACAATTCCACGGCCCTCTTGAGGTTCTGTTTACAACCGATGCCAAATCGGAGGCATCCGCCCAAACAGTACCGCGCTTCGGCGTCCCCCTGCTCGGCGGCGGCGGTGATCCACTGGACGGCCTCTTGAGGATCTTTCGTGAAGCCGTCTTTGCCAAATAAAAGATTGAGGCCCAACTCCAGCTGCGACGAGACCAGTCCGATCTCGGCGTTGAGCCGAAGGGCCTGTTCCTTAAACCGCAAGGAAGAGCTGTTTGCCGTTTCTTCCTCCCGCGGCCCATCGGGATCGCAGTCGGGGATGATGAACGGCCAGTTGTCCCAATTGAAGGGGGATTTGTCGTCGTCCTGTGACATCGGTAAATATCCTTTTATGTTAAGCAGCGTGAATCACGTGTTGTTTTTCGCGGCGCGGCGGCACCGCGAAAGAAGAAGTACCCCGGCCGGAGGGGCAGTGCGGCTATTTTTGTTCCAACCGTCGAATCGCCTCGCGGGCTTCTTCCCAACCCCATCCTTCAATGGACTTGCGGTACCAAAACAGGGCTTTGTCAACGTCCCTCTTGCAGCCGATGCCATTTTCAAGGCAGTTAGCCAACTTCAATTGCGCATCCTTGTCCCCCTTTTCGGCGGCCATTTGAAACCACTTCACGGCCTCCTCGGGGTCCTTTTTGCATCCATTGCCATTCAAAAGACAAATGGCCCAATTGTACTGCTCGATCGCGTAGCCCAGCTTAGCGCCCATGCGATGGTATCGAGCGGATTTCTCGGGGTTTTTCGGACATCCGATGCCTAAACTAAGGTTGACAGCGTAATTGTTCAGGGCAGTCTCGTGTCCTTGCCTTGCAGCCCTGCGAAGCCACCTCATACCCAGTTGGGGATTTTTTTTACAGTCGATGCCGCGCACAAGACAGTCGCCAAACTCGTACTGCGCTTCAGCATTCCCCTGTTTTGCGGCAGCGTGAAACCACCACATGGCCTTTCGGGGGTTCTTCTTACAGCCGATACCACGTTGAAGGCAGTAACCCAAGTTGAACTGTGCTTCAGCATCCCCCTGCTCGGCGGCGGCGCGCAGCCATTTGACGGCCTCTTGGGGATCTTCCGCGAAGCCGCCTTTGCCATATAAAAGATTAAGTCCCAGCTCCAACTGCGCCGAGACGAGCCCGATTTCGGCGTCGCGCCGAAGAGTTTTTTTCTCCATAGACGCGGAAAGATCGACCGACGATTCGTCCTCTTCCGGTCCATCGGGATCGCAGCCGGGGAGGATGAACGGCCATTTGTCCCAGTCAAAGGGGGATTTGTCGTCGTGCTGTGACATCGTTAAATATCCTCTTGTGTTAAGCTGTGTGAATCACGCGTTGTTTCTAAGCGGCGCGGCAGAACCGCGAAGGAAGAAGTGTCCCGGCTCCGGGAAGCAGCGCGGCTAATTGTTTTCCAACCGTCGAATCGCCTCTTGGGCTTCCCGGTTCCCTCGTTTAGCGCACTTGTGGTACCAAAACAGGGCTTTGTTGATGTCTATCGGGCAGCCGATACCATTTTCAAGGCAGTAAGCCAATTCCTTTTGCGCGGACCAGTCGCCCAGTTTGGCGGCTTTGTAAAGCCACTTCACGCCTTTCTCGGGATCCTTTTTGCATCCTCTGCCATGCAGAAGAGAGATTGCATAATTGAACTGCTCGATCGAGAAACCCCGCTTAGCGCCTATGCGATGGTATCTCGTGGCCTCCTCGTGATTCACCGGGCCGGCGATGCCACAATCAAGGTTAGTCGCGTAATTGTTCAGGGCAATCAGGTGCCCTTGCTTGGCAGCTATCCGAAGCCATCTCATACCCTGTTGGGGATTTTCTTTACAGTCGATGCCATGTATAAGACGGCGAGCCAAATGGTACTGTGCCTCAGCATACCCTTGTTTGGCGGAGGCATGCAGCAACCTTACGCCCTTCTTGGGGTTCTTTTTACAGCCGAACCCTCGCAGAAGGCAACAGGCGTAATGGAACTGTCCGCGATCATTGCCCTGCATAGCGGAAGCGCGATACCACCTTGCGGCCTTCTCGGGGTTCTTTTTGCAGCCGGTCTCATTCTCAAAGCAGGACCCAAAAAGATACTGCGCGTCGGCGTTCCCTCGCTTAGCGGCGGCGCCCAGATACTTGAAAGCCACTTTGGGATTCTTCTTGAAGCCGCATTTGCCAACCAAAAGTTTCAGACCCAGCTCCAACTGCGCTGAGACGATCCCGATTTTGGCGTCGAGCCGAAGGGCCTGTCTCTCAAATCGAGCGGAGGGGCTGTTCCACAATTCTTTCTCCTCCGGACTTTCGGGTTTGGGACCGGGGAGAAAGAAGGGCCAGTTTTTGCGGTCATCGGGAGTATGATCGTCATGCTTAGACATCGCGAGAATTCTCCTCTGGTTAGGGGGTGAACCGGTACACAACTCCGTTAGAAGTAAGGCGCAGACGCGGCGGCCCCTCCGGCCTAATCTGGATTCCTCACTTCGATGTCGGGCTGTTTCTTCACCATAATAGGAGCACTTCGAGGAGATTTAAGACAAAAAAACGGCAAAATTAGCTGTGAATTTTGTGATGGCCGCCGCTGTACCCCCGGCGGCGGGGGGCTTGTAAAAAGAATCTCTCTTAAAAAAAAGAGCGCGCCGGGGCTTTTTTTCGTGAAAAAACCTCTCGGCGCGCCGCGTGTCGCTCACCAGTCCAGCGCCGGATCATCCTCCCCGATGGACCCGGTCGCCATCAGCTCGAACAGGCGGTCCCGCGCCTTTTTGTTCCCCTGCTGATTGGCTTTGTTGAACCAGAACTTCCCTTTCTCGATATCTTGATCGCAGCCAACCCCTCGGGCGAAGCATTTTCCCAATTCATACTGGGCGGCGGCGTTCCCCTGCTCGGCGGCATGGCGAAGCCACCGGGCCGCCTCGTCCGGATCTTTCCGGCAGCCGATTCCCCTCAAAAGGGCCTTCCCCAATTCGGTCTGGGAGAAGGGATCGCCCTGCTCGGCGGCAAGGCGGTACCACTTAACCGCCTCGGCTAGGTCTTTCTCGCAGCCGAGCCCCTGGGAAAGACAATACCCCAACGCGCTTTGGGCCACATAGAGCCCGCCTTCGGCCGCGGCGCGGTACCAGCGAAACGCCTCGCGCTCGTCGGGCTGGCATCCATTTCCCGTGGCCAGACAGAAGGCCAGGGACGCCTGCGCGTTGAGGCATCCCTGCCGGGCCGCGGCGGTGATCCACTTAAGAGCTTCGGTTTTATCCTCGGGACAGCCATCCCCGTCCAGAAGGCAGAGCCCCAGGCGCAGCTGCGCCAGATCGATTCCTTTTTCCGCGGCGAGACGGAACCACCGGATCGCCTCTGGCTTGTCCGCCTCGCAGCCCTCCCCCTCAAAGAGATGCTGCGCCAAAGCAAAGGCCCCCTTGGGGTCCCCCTGCTCGGCCGAGGCCCGGAACCACCGAAGCGCTTCCTCGATATCTTGTTCACATCCGTCCCCCTCAAAGAGGGATTGGGCCAAATTAAATTGCGCTCGAGAATTCCCCGCTTCCGCGGCGGCGCGATACCACCGAAGAGCTTCTTGTAGGTTTGGCTGGCAGCCGAATCCACTGGAAAGACAGACTCCCAGCAGGAACTGCGCCTCGGCGTCGCCTTGTTCGGCCGCGGTTCGAACCGCTTCGATATCAATGTTTGGTTCAGACATAGGTTTTTCTTCCGTCGGCGGTGGTGAACCGATTGTGTTAAGAACACTATAATATTAGGGACGTCGGGGCAAGATTTAAATATTTTCTCCCCCAAAAATGCGGCGGCCCCCCGCGGCGCGGTCGGTTCCGGCGCCTACCCGCCGATCGCCTGGCGGATGAACTGTTCGATCTTATCGAACGGGATCACCTCGAGATTGTCGTACAGGTCGGTATGGACGGCGCCGGGGATAATGAACAGCTCTTTGTTGGCCGCCCATTTTTCTCCCTCGCCGGTGGTCATTTCGCGGAAGGCGTCGCGGCTAAAGTAGCACGAGTGGGCCTTCTCGCCGTGGATCACCAAAACGGCGCTTCGGATCTCTTTGGAGTACCGCAGGATCGGCATATTGATCAGGTTCCACGAGGAGGTATTGACCCAATTGCGGCTGAAATTGACCGCCCGCCGGTGGTACGCTCTGCCGCCGGGGGTGTAGTAGGCCATATAATCTTTCACGAACTGCGGCAGATCTTCCTCGGCGCCGGTATCGGCGCCGGGCTGCGGCTTGGCGTATTGGCCGCTTTGGTAATCGGCCGTGCGGGCATTCGACAGCTGCTCTTTGATCGCGTAGCGGGCATCCTCATCGACCGAGTCGTTATACCCCTTCGCGCTGACGCGGGTCATATCGTACATCGTCGAGGCGACGGTGGCTTTGATACGGGTATCCATCGCCGCGGCGTTGAGCGCGAAGCCCCCCCAGCCGCAGATGCCGATGATACTGATCTTCTCGGGATCGACGTCGTCACGGCAGCTGAGGTAATCGACCGCGGCGGAGAAGTCTTCGGAATTGATGGCCGGGTCGGCCGTATCGCGCACCGCCCCGCCCGATTCGCCGGTGAAGGAAGGATCGAAGGCGATGGTCAGAAAACCGCGTTCGGCCATCGTCTGGGCGTACAGCCCGCTGCACTGCTCTTTGACCGCGCCGAACGGCCCGCAGACCGCGATGGCGGGGAGTTTCCCCTCGGCGTTTTTCGGCTTATACAGATCGGCCGCCAGGGTGATGCCGTAACGGTTGTGGAAGGTCACCTTGCGGTGATCGACCTTGTCGCTTTTCGGGAAGGTTTTGTCCCACTCTTGCGTCAAAACGAGTTGTTCTTCTTTCATTGTGTCGTCCCCTTCGTTGTTTTGCGCCGCCGAAACGTACCCGTTCAAGGCGAAAACCGCCGCGAGCCCCAGCGCGATCAATGTCATTTTTCTTGTCATAGGTAAACGGGTTCCTCCTTGGTGTGATGATGGTCAAGACAGAAAATTTATATCAGAAGACAGCGGGAAAAACAAGTTGATTCTGTCTTCCCCGCGCGGCGCGGCCTTTACCGAACGTCCTCGTACCACCGCTGCCGGTACCGCTCGATCGAATCGAAGGGAACGGTTTCGCCGATACGCGGGGTGATAATCGAAACCGCGGACCCCTCCGCCGCGCGGACCAGCCGCACGGCGCTGTCGTCCCACGGGTGATTGGCCAGCCGGAACGCGCCCCAATGGATCGGCACGGCGTACTTCGCGCCCAGGTCGCCAATCGCCCGAAAAGCTTCCTCGGGCTTCATGTGAACCGACGGCCAGCGCGGGTCGTACTGCGCCCCATCGGTAAAGACGAGGTCAAAATCGCCGTACCTTTCGCGGATCCGCCCGAAGTGCGCGTCGTACCCGGTATCGCCGCTGACAAAGATTTTGCGCTTTTCATCGGCCAAAACAAACGAGCACCAGAGGGTCTTGTCCCGATCGAGCATACACCTTCCCGAAAAATGCCTCGCCGGGGTACAGGCGATTTTCAACGAGCCGATGGCAATCTCTTCCCACCAGGCCATCTTCGTGATCTTTTCGCGCGCGACGCCGAAGCGCCTCAGGCGGTGTTCCACCCCCAGGGGGACGATATACCGCTCGACCTTCCCGTCCAGGGCACGGATGGTCTGATAGTCGAGATGGTCGTAATGGTCGTGCGTGAGGATTAGCAGGTCGATCTTCGGCAGATCATCCGCCGCGGCGGGGGGATCGCTGAAGCGCTTCACCCCGGTGAACCTTACCGGGGAGACGAGGCGGGTGAGGATCGGATCGAAGAGGATGTTCATTTCCCGCAGGCGCAGCAGCAGCGTGGAGTGGCCCAGCCAGGTAAAAGAAAAATCGCCGGGGTCTAAAGCCGGGTGAAAATCGGGCCGGACAACGGGGATCGGATCTTTGGGAACGGTTTCCTTGCCGGAGACGATGCCGTCGTCCAAGGGACTCGCGCCGCGCAGCATTATCTGAAAGTCACGCTCGTTGCGAAAGCCCTTGCCGTCGAAGTTCCCCGCCCTTTGGGCGTAATCGGCGCGATCGCGGGCGGGAAGCGAAAAATCGGCCACGGCCGCGGAGCATTTCACGAAGAGAAACAGCGCCAGGACGAACACCGCGACAAGGACGATCACCGCGCCAAGAGTCCACACCGCCGCCAGTATCATGACCCGCTTTCCCGTTGTTTTCTTTTTCTCTCCCATGAGCCCTCTTCGTATCGCCTCAGTTGGGGAAGATTACTCGTCTTGGGTCATCAGCCACCGGGCGACGATTTCTTTGGACTGTTTCGCCCGGCAGCCCTGAACGGCCAGAGCGTTCCCATCGACGTTCGCGCCTGGGCAAAGCCGCTGGACATCACTGACCATCCTCCCCAGACCGGAGCCCTCGTGCGTACTGACGACGCGGATGGTTTTTCCGGCGAAGTCGAGCCCCTCCAGAGCGGTTTCGACCTCCGGGGCATAGGTTCCCCAGTAGATGGGGCTCATCACGAAAATCGTGTCGTACGCCGAGATATCGGCTAACTTTTCTTTAATCGGCGCCCGTCCGATACGCGCTTTGGCCTCTTTCACACAGGTATCGTAATCGTCGGCGTAAGGGACGGCCGGCTCGACTTTGAACATATCGGCGCCGGTGAGGTCGCGCACAAACTCGGCGACGATCTCGGTGTTCCCCTTGTCGATACAGCCGACGGCGTAGTTCTCGCCGGCCCGGCTGAAATAGATGATTAAGCTTTTACCCATAAAAGACACTCTTTCTTCACTGCGTGAAAATATTGATCCGCGACAGCGCGCCGCGCAGGCGGTGCTCATCAAAAGGCAGGTATTCCGCCACCGTGAAGCCGACTACATCGCAGCCGCCGGAAATCAATTCTAACACCTCCGTGAGTTTTGGGATTCCCATCTTCCCGCCGCCGGATCCGTCGCCGGCCAACTCCGGGTTGGCGAAATAGGTGGAGTGGAAGAAACGCTCATCCAGGACGTCGATATCGAAGTGTACGAGGATATGGCCGAACCGCCCCATAAACTCTTTGATCTGGTCGTCGGACACAAATTCCGAATCCTGAACTTTGAATTCCACCCCCATATCTTTCAGGTACCGCCGCTGATAAGGATGTAGGGGCTGAAGACCGACATAAAGAACCTCGTCGGGTTTGAACGCCGGGTTTTTCATCTGTTCCGCCAGCGGTGCGGCGCCATGCCCAAGCAGACTTCCCAGCACCATCGCGTGGGCGTTTGGATAGCCGTCGTTTACCGTCGAAACATCCGGATGCGCGTCGATCCAGATGATCCCAGTTTTTTCGTATTTGCCATGCAGATAATCGAAGGGAGCCAGGGAGACCAGACAGCTGCCGCCGATGGTGATAATACGGTCGGGAGATTCCGCCGCGATTTTTTCCTGAGCGCTTCTTATACCGGAGAGGACCTCGTCTTCGGCGTAAATCCCGTTGGTGACGCTCTTTTCCCCGCCGTCGGGAGGAACCACGTCAACTTGGACAACCGGCTGATTCGCGTTGGGCGGCAGAATATACCGCAGAAGATTCGCCCCGAAATAATAGGTCGGCAGCCCGCCGCCGACATAGTCGGGATACAGTAATCTGATCGTCTTCATGGTCATTGTACCTCGTGATCCCGCCGTTTTCTCACCGTGGGAAATTCGCTGACAATCCTTTTGTAGCAGGGGCACTCTTTTTCGTGATCGTTGATGACGCCGCACGCCTGCAGGTGCGAGTAGATCGTCACCGGGCCAACGAACGCAAAGCCGCGCTTTTTGAGGTCTTTGCTGATCCGCAGCGACAGCCCGTTGCTCACCGGGAACACCCCGGCGCCGTGCCCCTGATAGAGAATGGTCTTCCCTTCGGAAAAAGCCCAGAGGTAATCGCAGAAGCTCCCAAACTCGCCGCGCACTTGCTGATAACATCGGGCGTTATTGATCACCGCCCGAACCTTGCGTTCGGAGCGGATCATCCCCTCGGCGGCGAGGACGCGCGCAACATCATCCTCGCCGAAGGCGGCTATCTTGTCGAAGTCGAAGCCGCGCAAGCAGCGCCGGAAGATTTCGCGCTTTTTGAGCATCAGGGCCCAGCTCAGCCCGCACTGAAGAGACTCCAGGGTCAGGTGCTCGAACATGACCCGATCGTCCCAAACCGGGATTCCCCATTCGGTATCGTGGTAAATTTTATAGGCCTCGCTATAGTCGGCCCAGGCGCAGTAAGCCATAAATGTTTCGCCGCGAAAAGCGGCGGCGCTGGTGTTTTGTGTGTTGATCAAAAAAACCGCGGTGAAACGTTATTGTACCTCATGATCCCGCCGTTTTCTAACGGTCGGAAACTCGCTGATAATCCTTCGGTAACAGAAGCAGTCCCTGTCGTGGTCGTTGATCATGCCGCACGCCTGCAGGTGTGAGTAGACCGTTATCGGGCCGACGAACGTAAAGCCGCGCTTCTTGAGGTCTTTGGCGATCCGCTTCGACAGGCCGTTGCTCACCGGAATCGCCCCGATGCCGTGCCCCTGATAGAGGATGGTCTTTCCTTCGGTGTAGGCCCAGAGGTAATCGCAGAAGCTCCCAAATTCGGCGCGCACTTGCTGAAAACACCGGGCGTTGTTGATCACCGCCCGAACTTTGCGCTCGGAGCGGATCATCCCCTCGGTGCCGAGGATGCGCGCAACATCATCCTCGCCGTAGGCGGCGATTTTGTCGAAGTCGAAGTCCTCGAAGCAGCGCCAGAAGATGGCGCGCTTTTTGTTTATGAGGTCCCAGCTCAACCCGCACTGCATGCACTCCAGCGTCAGGTGCTCGAACATCACCCGGTCGTCGTGTACCGGGATTCCCCACTCGTTATCGTGATACGCTCTGACGGAATCGTTCATCCCGGCCCAGGTACAGTAACCCATAGAATGTTTGGCTCCTCTAGCGGCGGCGGCGCTGGTGGTTTAAGGTCAACGGTTAATTTCCGGGATCGTTGCCGCCGTAGTCCAGATAGAACTTTCGGATCACGGCGTGGGAAGGATAGTACTTCTGCGGATCGTATCCCTCGCCGCAGATTTCCCGGGCGAAGGCGATTTTTTCCTCGCTCTTAAGTTCATTCTTCTTGACGATCGGGAAGGTCCCCATAATGTAGTCCAGCGCGTCGAGCGGCGTGGGGAAATAACCGGTCAGTCGGTGAATATCGTCGACGGTCTCCTCGGCGACCGTCGCCTCCGACCAGCCCCCGAAACCGAGGTAAAGCCCGAAGAAGAGGGCGTCGAGCCGGCAGCGCAGTTCAAAACGCTCTCTCGGGTCCCAGCGGAAGGGCTCGCCCTTGTAGCCGAGCGACTCGGCGAAGGGGCGCATCTCCTCAGATGTGTAGACCAGCTTCAGGACGTGCGGGACGATCTCTTCGGTGTATGGGCGAAGGCGCTCGGGGGGGAGATGGGGGAGCTGCTTGTAGTAATTGTAGGTCATATGCGTCCCACCGACTTTTTGACGCGCGGCGAAGTCATGACAAAACGATGACTCCTCAGCAAAGTAGATCCCCTTTTCTTCATCCGAAATATTGGAGAAAAATACAAGCGGAAGAGTGTGCCCTACAGCAGTCACTGGCACTGCCGAAGCGATACATGTTCGTTCATTGGTAACGTTTGTAATATCCCTAAACCCGACGAGAAACTTCGGTACCTCGATCCCTTTGTTCACGCAAGACGCCGAGATCTTCTCCTCCACATCCGATTCTTCCACCCAGTAGCGCGGCCTCGCCGCCATCTTGGGGTCGCTCAGCCGCGATTCTTTCGTGGTGATCACCTCCGGCGTGGTTTTCCCGGGGGGAATCTCGAAACCGCTGTGGCGGTGGTTGAACTGGTGGATCATCTTCCCCTCGTACAGGGGAAGATAGATTATTCGCGAGCCGCCAGCGCCGGGGACGATAAAGCGGTTTCCCTCTAACCGGCCGTGAAGGTCTTCCAGCTGCTGGCGGGTACGGAATTTGTCGGAGTCGTTGGACATATGAAACATAGTAGAAAAGCTCACCCCCCAGGGATTCCCGCCCTCTCCCTGCGCGTCGGCGGAGTACTCGCGCAGGAGGATCGGAACACGGCGGTAGATCGCTTTGGTCAGCTCGGCGTCGCGCTCTTGCCGAAAGACCGGACAGGTGAGGGTGTTGGGGTTGAGGATCTGGAAATCGTTCTTCGACAGCGTAAAGGTATGCCCCTCGGTCTCCAGATCGCTGACGGCGAGGTTAAAGAACGAGAAGCGCGCCTGATGGTCAGAAGCGCCGCTTTTGGCCATTGTTAGGAGGGCGAATTTCATGCTTCGGTGAACCGAAGGGAAAATTCCTTTGCGGTTCTCAAAGTCGTACAGCGATACCAAACTGTTGGTCTGGATCAGGTCCTGGAAAAACGCGCTGGTCGTTTTGTCGGTGGCGATCCCGCTTTGGACGATGCACCCCACCCGCCCGCCGGGGGCGATCAGGCGGCGGTTCTCCTCGGCGAAGAGGGTATAGGTGTTGATATCCCCCCGGCCGCAAAGGGGAAAATTGCCCGAGGTTCGGACGAATACGCTCAGCGCCTCGCTCTTGCGCTTGGCGCGCAGGAAGTCGCGGTAAAGGGGGGCGTCCTCGGCCTTGAGCCGGTTGATCATTTTCCCGCGCCGGTCTTTATTCACCGCGGCGGCGATTTCCGGGTCGCGCGCGGCGAAGAACTCCTTCTCCTGCAGTTTAATCTTCTCCCACGGCGGATTGCCTACAACCACATCGAACCCGCCGCGCTGGGGGGTAAAAACCTCGGGGAATTCCAGTTCCCAATGGAAGAACTGATACTCTTCCCGAAGCGTCTTGAGGGTTTCGCGCTGGTTCTGCGTGAGGTTGAAGATTCCCTTGTTTTGAACACCGCGCAGATCGTCGTGGGTGGGGGGATCGTCCCGATCATCTTTCTTCGGCCAGAGGAAGGCGGCCGACCAAAGATCGAAGAGATCTTTATCCCTGCGGTGCTTCTCCCCTTTAAGATAGACGTCGTATCGCGCGCTTTTCGTCTCGTAGTCGTCGGCGGTCTCGTTCGCGGCCGAATCGATCGCGGCGAGCGCCTCGGGGCTTTCGGATTCGGCTTCAGCTTGGCGGTCCGGCTCAAGTTCCAGATCGCGGTATCCGTCGCGCCGGCCGGCGTTGGCTTTCTTAAGCTGAGCGCAAAGCGCCTTGCTGTCCCCCTCCAGCGGGGTGTACGCCCCGTCGGGGATCCCCTGTTTCACCAGGTCGCGCCACGCCCCCAGGAAAGTATTCCCGCAGCGGATACGGTGGTCGAGGAACATCATCGCCTTGTTCGGGACCATCGACTCGATCCAGAGCGAGACCTTGCACAGCTCCACCGCCATCGGGTTGATGTCGGCGCCGTAGATACAGTGGGCGATCACGTCGCGCACCCCCTGGCGGTACGCTTCCCCGGTCGGGGAACTTTCGCCGGAGCGGATCTGCGCCAGGCGGTGCCCCATCCGATGGGCGGCGCCCAACAGGAAGTGCCCGCTGCCGCAGGTCGGGTCGCAGACCTTCATCGAGAGGATCGCCTCGATCTGGGCCTTCTTGGTTTTTGCGGCGCGCAGGCGCTGTTCCATCACCGGGACTAACGCCGACTCGACCAGCGAGGCGACCAGCTCCGGCGGGGTGTAGTAGCTGCCGGAGGTCTTGCGCTCGTTGCCGGAGACCCCGTCGCTTAAGTCAAAATCGCCTGTGTCGCGGTGGGGGCGCATCTCCAGAAGCGCCTCGTAGATGCTCCCGAGTTCCTCGGTCCCGAGGTTCTTGTAGTTGACACTCTGGCGGCAGCCGTTGATATCGGTGTACGCCAACAGCCAGACGGCGGCCATCAATGAACTGTTATCGAGCGACGCTTCGTCGAGATGGGGGGTGAATTGTGGGCTAAAAAGCGTCGAGCCGAGGGCGGGGACGCCGAGCCGCTCCTCACCGGAAGCGAAGCGTCGGAAGATATCCCGCAGGGCGATCCAGAGGTCTTTCTCCCGCCCCCCGACTTTGGGCGCCATCGCGCGGAAGCGATTCATCGAGTAGAACTTGTCGTAGATCAGGCGCTTTTCTTTTGAGACCTCTGGGCCGAAGATCAGATCCCGATCCTCGGCGATGAAAAGGAAGATGATCCGGTAGACCAGCCGCAAAAGCTCGTGGTAAAAGTCTTGAAGCGTCAGCGAGCCGCTCTCAAACTTTTGTTTTATAAAATCGTTGTCCGGGTGCGTTAAGAACCCCCGGCCCAAATGCTTGATCGCCTCGCGGACGCCGACGCGCAGGGTATCGTAGACGCGAACCCCCTCGATGCGCGCCGCGGCGCGGTATTTCTCCAGATAACAGGTCGAGGTGACCACCGCCGGGCCGGCGGCGCCTTCGGTATCCTCCCCTTCATCGTCACCGTTTTCGTCACCGGCGCTGTCGTCGTCCTCGCCGCTTGGCTCGGCGCCGCCGACAGAAACCGCCTCGTCGATCGGCCGCAGCCGCGAGGCATGGCACAGAAGGTAGAAGAGGGAGAAATCGCCGTAAAAGTCGCCGTCGAAGATCGTCTCCAGATCGAACTCGACGAACGCCGGGCGCGCCACCGAGGGGTTCTCGCGAAGGAGGCGAAGCCGCAAGCCGTTGGTGAGGATTCCCCAAAGGACGCCGCCGCGCTGGTTGAGGTACTCCTGAGCGAGCGACATCGGCGAGCGGGCACAGGACGGATCGCGCTTGTCGAGGTCCTGACGGAAAGAGACTATGTGAACCGGGACCGTCTTTTGGCCGGAGGCGGCGAAAAACATCGCCGAGTGGGAAATGGGGTAGGCCGTTTCGCCGATTGTTTGCGGGGCCTCATCGGCACGCAGCTGATAGCCGAGCCCGGTAGCCAGAAGCGCCTTGAGCCACAGATCGTAGGTCGCCTTCGCGCCGGAAGCGTCTTTGGGGAGGGATTTGGCCTGGGCACGGAATTTCTTCCACGCCTGTTTTAAGTTCTCCCAAACCTCGGTCGCCTTTTCGTTGATCGTCTGGTTCTCGAAAAGCCCGTAATCCTCGCTGGTCAGCCCCTCGATCGAAGGGTCGCCGACCGCGATCTTCGATAAAAGCTCCAGGGGGAGGAGTTCCCCCTCGACACGGATGTTCGAGAAACCGCCGGCGGCGCGGCGGCGCTTTTGAGCGGCGGGGCTTTTTTGGGTGTTGGTTGTTTTGCGAGCCATAGATCGCGGTATGGTGATATGGGTTAACGGTGTTGTTTGTGTTGGAAAATACCCGTTCGGGAGAGCCGGTTACTCCCCCGAGGGGAAGAGGAGATAAACCCCGAGCCAGTCGGGCTCCTCGGCCCGGACTTGGCAGTCAAAGACCGATTTGGACCCTCGCGTCTCGACATCTCTGACGCGCTGATGGGAATCGCGAAGCTGCTCGGCCCATTGGTCGGCCAGCGAGCGAAGCGGGGGGCAGAGATTGTTGTAGGCGCCCAGAACAATGCCGAGCCATTTTTCGGCGTCGGCTTTTTCGACGTTGTCGGTCGGTTTGGCGGCCAGCAGCTTCGCGAGTTCCTCTTCCGGGAGCCAATCGGGCTCGTCGGCCGGAAAGCCGACAAAGCGGATATCCGAGGCGAGGATCTCTTTGTCGATCGCCCCCCCCTTCTCTTGCGGTTTCGTCCAGGTGATATGGTAGCGGCAGCGCAATAGAAGGATCGTCGTGATCTGGTCGACCAGGTCGGTCCGAAACGCTCCGCAGCGCCGCGCCGCGGCATGCGGAGCGTCGGAGAGGGCGCCGTTGATGACGAAGTCGGCCAGGCGCTCGACCAGGGGGTGCGTGCGGCAGATAAGCTCCTCGTCGGCACCAACCGGAGCGCCAAAGCGAAGGCGTACCCCATCGGAGGCCAAATCGGCGGGAAGGCAGCGGCGAAGTTCCCGGTCGGCGCCGGAGAAATCAACCTCGTAGGTGACATCCTCTTTGTCGGGAACAGTCTTTTCGGCGATGGACGCGTGAGAGCGCCTGAGCAGATTGAGGACAAATTCCCGCACTTCATCTTCGGTGCCGATCGATTTATCGACGGCGGCCAGTTCGGGGCGGAGGGTCTCGATCTGGCGGCGGATCGGGTTCTGGGCGAAGATCGACGCGCGGTTTTTGCGCATCGTCTCGGCGTCGTAATCCCAGTCGGTGTAGATATCTTCCATTTCGGGGAGAATCCCGGTCCGCTCGACTGGGGCGTCGCCTTTTAGGTCGAGCCCTTTGAAGATCGCCCGGGCGACCTCGTCGGGCCGCGCCGGCAGCGGGACCATCACCCCGGTATCCCCTTTGATCTCTTGGTACTTCTTGATGATTTTCTTAAGGATCAGGCCGTCGATCCCGTTGTCGCCGCCGTAGATCGTCAGGCGCCTTACCTTGGGGGACTTCTGGCCGAAGCGGTCGACGCGTCCCTCGCGCTGCTCGTGGCGGGTCGGGTTCCAGCTGAGGTCATAATGAACCGCCGCGTCGAAACTCTCCTGAAGGTTGATCCCCTCGGAGAGGCAGTCGGTGCAGACCAGGACCCGTTTGGGTTCGCGGGAGAGATCCTCGATTCGGCGCTCCCGCTCCTCCGGGGGGAGATGGCCGGTGACGCTGATCACCTCGGTATTTTTGAGCAGCCGGCGCAGCTGGCCGCAGAGATATTCCGCCGTGGCGATATAGCGGCAGAAGACGATCGGCGAGTACCCATCCTTGAGGAGCCGTTTGATCTCTTTGGCCGCCATAAGAAGTTTCGGGTCGGCCTGGCCCTTTAAGGCGTCGGCCGCGGCGGCCATTCGCTCTAACATCGCGGCGTTTTCGTTCGATTGGCCGGGGAAGGCGCCCGGCGCCGTTCGGTCGCCGGCGGCGTCTTCCTCCTCGGCGCCGATATCGAGAATCGCGTCACGGCCGGCCTGCTCGACTTCCTCGTCGGTGAGGTCCAGGTTCTCGACACGGTGGCGCAGGGTCGCCGCGGCCGCCGCGGGGCTCGACGCCAAGGCGCGCAAAAGCGCCAGCGCCGACCACCAGCGAAGCCGCCGATGGCGCTCTTGGCCGGTTTGGTCGCTGATCAGCTCCCGAGCGTAGGCCAGGGCGCAGTCGAACAGATCGCGGTAGGCGGGGGTCAGTTTCCAGGAGAGGTCTTTGGAGAGAGACTCGGGAAAATGGGTCTTTTGATCAAACTGCTCGATATCTTGCCGCCGCCGCTGGATGTAGTACCGGGCGATCTGCTCGCGGGCGTGGCGGTTGGAATCGCCGGTGAGGTCTTCGGGGATATTCTCGAAACTTTCACGCAGCAGTGACAGCAGCGAACGGAAGGCATAGCTTTTGCCCGAGTGCGGGGTCGCCGTCAGAAGAAGTATGTGGCGGCTGGGATCGGCGCACAGATCTTTGGCGAGCCGGTGGCGCTGATGCTTTCCCGTACCGGCGGTGACGCTGACCGTGTGCGCCTCGTCGATGACGATCATCTCCGGAGCCGAGGCGAGGAACGACTCGCGGCGCCTTTGGTTCTTGATGTAATCGATCGAGACGATCGTATAGGGGTACTCGTCGAAGAGGGAACGCCCCGGCGGCAGGCCTCGCTCCAGGCGGGCGGCGGTGCTGGGGAGAACCACCTTCGCCTCGAGGCGGAATTTCTCGCGCAGTTCCTTTTCCCACTGCGGCGCCAGGTGAGGGGGACACACGACGCTGAAGCGCTCGATCTCCTCGCGGTCGATCAGCTCGCGGATGATCAGACCGGCCTCGACCGTCTTGCCGACCCCGACGTCGTCGGCGATCAAAAGACGAACCGTCTTTTGGCGAAGGGCCATCATCAGCGGGACAAACTGATACGATCGAGGGGTGAAGTTCAGCCGGCCGAAGGAGCGAAACGGCCCGGCGCAGTCGCGCAGGGAAAAGCGGAACGCGTCGCGCAGCAGGCGCCCGGAAAGATAATCGCCCCGCTGCGCCTTCGGATCGGGGGGCAAAAAACTCGCCTGTTCGACTTTGTCCAGTCCCAAGAGGACGGCGGTCTCTTCCTCGGGGGAGCCGCAGACCGGACGGATTTTTAGAAGCGTTTCCCCGCTTCCGGGCAGGACAATCCAGTCGCGCTGGCGAACGCGCACCAGCGACCCGGCGGGATAGTTAAACGGCGGCAATGGACCCTCTTTGGGGAGGGAGCAGTCCGGAGGAGTTTCGCCACCCGGGATATTGTTGACGTAGATTTGGCTCATGGAATGAATATTTTCTTGTTGTGTGATGCGGCGCTTTTTGTCGCGGGTGATTACCGGTTTCCTTTCCCGAAGATATGCTCATGGCGGCGCAGAAGCTCAAGCCAGCGATCTTTTTCGTCGTAGCGGAAACGCAAGACGTTCCACCCGCCGCGCTCCAGCTGTTTGTCGATCGCCTCGTCGTGCGCCTTCTGACCGGCCGGGTCATGGCAGGGGCCGTCGATATAGACCGCCGCCCGGGAGCGTCCCCGATAGAGGAAATCGGGGGTCGTCTGGTATTTTTCCAGTGGCTGCTGGGCGGCGTCGGGAAGGTTGAAGCCGTACTCTTGGAGGAAATCGAGCCAGGAGCGCTCAAAATCGCTGTCGCACTTGCTCTTGAGTTCCTCTAAGCGGGCGGCCCTCGGCGGGGCGCCGGGGGAGAGAATCAGCCGGGCGTCTCTAAGCGACAAGAGCGGCTCGCGCACCGTGGATCGGTCTAAAATGTCGTGGTCGATCTGATTATAGTAGCTCAACAGACAGTCGTAGCACGCCGCGCCGCACGGTTTTTCGGCGGTCTCCTCCCCCGTCGCGGGGTCGTAATGGCAAATCGCCAGCGCCTCTTGAATCACCTCGCGGAAATTCTTTTCAATTAAAAGCTGGCGCAGGACCCCCGCCCCCCCCTCGGACGCCTCGTAAAAGAGGATTCTCTTTTGATCGTCCTCGCTGGGGAGAGGGAAGACCGCCAGCTCGTCGTCGTCGAGTTTAAACCGCCGCTCGATCGCGGCGCGCAGCGCCTCGCGCAGGGAGACGAACGGTTCTTTCTCCATCGGCTGCTCGGGGGTCAGAAGGAGGAGGTTTCGGTAATCCTCGACGAAGGGGACCGCTAATGTCGATTTTTTGCCGGTGGCGCGCGGGTCGTCTTCGTCGGGGTAGCCGTCGTCGGCGCTGGCCGCGGCGGCTTGGGTGATCCAGTAACCGGAGCTGTCGATGATAAACCCTTCGCCGCGGGCGCGCTTGGGGCCGAAGTTCATTCGGTAGATCGTCGCCGCGCCGCCGTAGGTGAGCGTTCCCCAACGGCGGCCGTCGGACTGAAAAATCTCGGCGCTTTGGCAGGAAAGGGCCCCTTCCCGTTCGGCGAAGTGAAACGCCGTTCGCACGTCGTACCCGCGGCGCAGGCGTTCCTCCTCGTCGCAGTTGATCCGATCGCGCCGCCGCGCCGTGACCTTGCGAAGCTGCAGAAGGTTATCGGTCACGGGGGCCAGCGGCGCTTTGCAGAAGGGGCAGATCTCCTGATCCACCAGATCCGGCTTGCTGCCGCAGGCATAGCCGCAGTTTGGGCAGAACTTCTTTTGCTCCAGAGGGATCTCCTCTTGGGAGTCGGGGTCGATCGGCAAAGAGGCCTGGGTGATACTGTAGCGCGAGCCCTCGTGATAGACGATCGACTTGGGGGCGAACTCGCGGATCGCCAAAAATCGGGGACGGGTAAGGTATTCCCCCTCGCCGGCGCGCCCGCCGCCGGGCAGGAACGCCCGAACCGGAAGGCGGGGGAAGTTGTACCCGGGGAGGAACCCCTCCGAGGCGAGGTAGCGGTAGGTGTAGAAGTCGCTGTGGCTGTTCGCCGCGTCGGACTCGGAAGAGCCGTTGAGCAGAATATCCCGCTCGTACTCGGCTTGGCGGCGAAGAGCGTTGGCGTCGCGCCGCTGGTTTGGCTGCAACCCGCTGCGGGGATCCTCGCGATCGTTCTGAATCGCCCGCTGGAGTATGGCGGCTTTGTAAAGGGAACGCCACCGCGCGCAGGCGTTGTCAAACGACACGAGGAGCTTGTCCAATACCTCGTCGAGCCAGGTGCCGTTGTACCAGTCGGGAAAATCGCCGAAGGTTTCTCCCTTCGCCTCGGCCTGCCGCTTGGCGTCGTCCCACTTGCGGAATTGATCGTCAAGAACCTCGCCGGCGGTCCGTTTGGCCCGCAGGCGCAGATTTTTATCTTCCAGCAGCTTGACGATCGCTTTGTCGATCGGGCACTCGGGGGAGCGATCCTCTTTTTTGCCGACATCGAGGACCTTGTCCATCGAACTGCCGAGGGACAGCCCCGCGCGGGCCGCCTCCTGAAGCCAAATGGCGTGGACGTGCGAGCGGATCAGATCCTCGTTCGTCAAATCGATCGGCGGGGTGAGAACCGCGCCGGTGACCATCTCGTCTCGGTGAGCGAAATAATAGCGATCGTGCTGGCCGATGTTCGAGCAGTAAGTGAAGATCAGCGCCGGCTGGCCGCTTCGGCCCGCGCGCCCCCCCCGCTGGGCGTAACTGGCCGGGGTCGGGGGGACGTTGCGCATGTGGACCATACTCAGCGAGGCGATATCGATCCCCAGTTCCATTGTCGGGGAACAGTAGAGGATCGGCAATTCCGCGCTTCGGAAATCGTCCTCCCGCTTTTTGCGCTCTTCGTAGGAAACCTGCGCGGTGTGCGGCCGGGCCTTGATATCGAGCAGATCGGCACCGCCGGCGGCGTAGAAATCGCGAAAGAAGATGTTCACCCAGTCGCTGTTTTCGGTTTTGGCCGAAACCGTGAGAAGCCGCAGTTTATCGGGCTCGGCCCGGCCGCTTCCCTTGCACCAGAGCATCGCGTCGGGTTTGATTCGATAGCCGCGCTCGGGGATATCGTCGGGGGCCTCCTCTTGGCGGGTGAGAATTCCATACGACGTTAAAATCTTAAAGAGCGCTTGGATACACTCTTGAACCTCGGGTTCGCTGGGGGTGTGCCCCTGCGGGTCTTTGAGCTTCCGCCTGAGGTACCGGCCGAACAGGGAGCGGGCGGAGACAAACCGGCGGGACTTCTCGTCGTCACGGGCGGTCCCTCTGGCGCAGGGGTAGAACCAGCGCGCGTGGGTGATGGAGGTGGCGTTTTCGTTCTCGTCAAATCCCCAATCGGCGGAAAGATTGTTGGTGACCCGCCGATGGAAGGAGGACTGCGAATCTCCGTCGAGGCAAAGAGCGTCGATTGCCAGGAAGCGGCGCATCTCGGTGAGGAGAACTTCCATTAGCTCTTTGCGCAGCGCCGGGGTGGCTCCGGCCAGCGGCGCGGGGGCGCTGGCCCAGGGGTCGTCGCTGTCGGCTTCGCCGGAGGTGCCGCCGGAGGCCTCGTCGAGATAGGGATAGACGATCCGCATCTGGCCGGTCTGCTCGAGATTCGGCATATTCAAACGCCATCCGCGGCGCAGATCGCAGAAGAGACGGTACTCGACCAACTCGCGCAGAATGGTTTTGACCGCCTCCAGCGCCGATCCGCGAAGATCGTCGCCCTTGTGCTTAAGGTAGCGCTGGGGCTGAAGACGGAGCTTTTCGGTCACCAGCTTCGGCAGCTCGCTGGAGGTGACCCCTTTATCCGCGGCGTCGTCCAAGACGGCGTAAAGGGCGCGGCGCAGCAGGGCGATGCGGACAAAGTCGTTGAGGTGGCCGGACTGCAGGGAGGCGTCCTGCCGGTTGTCGGAGAAGCTCAGGAGCTTGTTGTCCTTTTTAGCGGCCGGGTCGCCGGCGGTCCGTTCAGTGATCCGGCGCACCGCCGCGATCGAGAGGATCGTCGTGGCGCTGCTGCGTCCCTCGGTCGCCAGCGAACCGAGATAGCCGTAATCGCCCCGGCGGGTGGGGTTGCTTCTGGGCGCCGTGAGGCAGTGGGGGCAGAAACGAAACGGCGATCGGATGAAGGTCAGATTCATTCCCGCTGTTCCGTCGCCGGCCAGGGCGCCGTCGGGGGCGACGCGGTAATTGCGGGGGATCTTGCGCTCGTTATCGAGATCGCGTTTTGGATGGTTGTTCGCGTCGAGAAACTCGTCGGGGAGGCGCTCGGCCAGGGCCTGCTCGTTATCGTTTTCGGGCCAGGCGTTTTCCCCCTCCTCAACGGGGGTGAGGTATCCGGGAAACTCCCCGTCGGCGAGGTCTTTGATACCGAAGGGGTCGTCCCAAGGGACGAACCGTTCGACGTTCCCGCCGCGGGTGATCATCTTCACCGAGTAGTACGACTGACCGCAGCCGCGGCAGAAGAAGACCGGGTAAAGGGGCCGCTCGGGGTGGTCCGGGACGTGGCGCTGCTTGCGCGTGAGAATCTCGCGCTGGTCATTTTCCTCCAGGGTCGCGTAGACGCAGTCGCCGCGGCTGATGAACTGGTGCAGCCGGAAGGCGAAGAAAGGACGGTCGGTCTCGGGGGAGCGGATCTGCGCGTCGAGCAAAAGACGCTGTATCGCTTGGACACATAGCTCTTGCCCCAACCCGGTGAGCGTATGGAGCTTTTCGGCCGCGTCAACCAGCGTGATCGGGGGACGGCGGATATATTGGGGGGGATTGTCGTTATTTTTGAAGATGCCGAAGGTATCCTCGACCCAGGCGGCCAGGGGGCTTGTTCTTAATTGGTCGATGGTCGTGAAATACTTTTGCTCGGAGAGGTTCGCCGCGGCGGCGGCTTCGGTTTCTCTCTTAAGGTCATCGGGACGCTGTTTGAAATCACCCTCGGTGGCGCGGCGCAGGGTCTCGCTAATGACGTTATCTTCCTTTACCGGCGCGCCGAAGAGCTCCCCGGCCGCCTCGGCCACCTTGCTCTTTTGCTCTTCCGGCGATTTGGCCGAGGAGAGGGTCGCCGAGGTTCCGACGCAGATTAACTCTTGATTGCCGCTGACCTGGCGGGTGCGGCGGATGAGCATCGCCACGTCGGCCCCCTGGCGGCCCCGGTAGGTGTGCAGTTCGTCGAAGACCAGGAAACGCAGCCCTTTAAACGCCTCGACGATTTTTCTCTCGCTGCCGCGGGTCAGCAGCAGTTCGAGCATCATATAGTTCGTCAGGATGATGTCGGGGGGATTGTTTCGAATCTCCCGACGCGTCGCCTCGTCCTCCTGGCCGGTGTAGCGCTGGTAGCTGACATCAGAGCCCTCGAGGAACTTCCGAAGCTCCTCGGTCTGGCTGTTTGCCAGGGCGTTCATCGGATAGACGATCACCGCCTTGATACCGCGGTCATGGCCGCTGTCTTTGGCGCGGAGAATCGCGCTGGTGATCGGAATGATGAACGACAAGCTCTTGCCGCTGCCGGTGCCGGTCGTCAGGACATAATTCTCGCCGCGGGAGGCGGCGCGAATCGCCTCGGCCTGGTGCCGGTACAGCGGCAGCGGCCGGCGGTCGGTTCCCTTCCCCAGACAGAACAGCTCGGCGCACTTGGGGTGGAGAACCCCATGTTTCACAAACTCGGCGATACTCGTCCCCGACTCGAACGCCGGGGAGAGCTGCAGCAGCGGCGCGGGCCAAAGCGCCCCACTGTTGAGTTCTTTCTGGACTTTCTTGTTAATCTGTTCGTCGGCGATGTTGATGAACCCCTTAACGAACGAGGCGTAGTCGCTGATGATATCGCTGTGCAGTTTGAAAATATCCATAGCCGCTTTCACCGGTCACGAAGAATGGCCGCCGGGGGCAAAAAGCGCGGCGTCCCTTTAAAAACACTATCCCCCCACATTATTATTATAGGGAACAAGATAATCAATAGGCAAATATATTCCCGGCAAAGTTCCCCCGGGCGGTTTTTTTGCCCCCGGGTCGGGGAAGTGGACAGTATCTGTCCAACTCACCCGGCGGCGCGGGGGGGTAAAGCGCGGCGGAGCGTACCTGTTCAGCGTTTGGCGGGTTTTCGGATGGACAAATTTCCCGGCGGAACGCTCTTTTATAGGCCGTTAAAAAAACGAAGATTTTGGAAGAAAAATTAGAAACTATGGCTCGGCGGGAGGAATCCCCCCCTGCCCCATTAGATCCATATCAAGCAATTCCTCCCCCGTTTCTGTCACCGAATCACCATTTCCCGGCGGATTTTTTTCTTTTCGGCGTACCGCCAGGCGGGTGAGTCGGTGGGGGCGATGATTTTTAACTGCTCACAGGCGGTGAACGCGCCGCCGGCCAGTTCGTCGGTGCCGGGGGGGATGGCGGCGCGCCCCAAGGCCGAACAGCGGGCGAACGCCCCGGGGGCGATACGCTTGACCGATGGGGGGATCACGATTCTCTGCAGCGCCGCGCAGTCGGCGAAGGTCTGAGTAGCGATTTCGGTGATGGCCGCCGGGAGTATGATACGTTTCAGCGCCGTACACTCGGCGAAGGCGCGCGGGCCGATCGCGGTGATCGACTCGGGCAGGACGAATTCCCGCAGAGAGGCGCACCCCTCGAACGCACGGCGGGGGATTTCGGTGATCGTCTCGGGGAGCTCCACGCTCTTTAGAGCGGTACAGCCGGCGAAAACACCCGGGGGGAGCTCTTTGACTCGATCGTGGATCTTCAGCCGCGCCAGTTTCACGCAGCCGGCGAAGGCGCCGGGGGCGATTTTTTCGATACTCTCGGGCAAGGCGAGGCGCTCCAGCCCCGGGGGGCACTGATAGAGGACCCGGCCGTCTTTGGAGCAGAACAGCCCCTCGACGGCGCTTCGGGAGCGGTTGCCGCGCGCGACCGTGAAGCGCTTCAGCCGCGGCGCGCGCAGATAGACCTCGTCGATCTTAATGACGCCGTTGGGAACCAACAGCTCCGAAATAAAACTGTCGGCCAGCGCCTCGGGGGCGAGCCGCAGCTGCTTCGAGGGGGGGATGGCCAGCGTCCGGCAGGCGCGGCAGCCGGCCAGAACGTGATCGCCAAGGTACGCGCCGTCGGCAAAGGCCGGCAGTTCGGCCAGCGAGGAGCACTCGGCCAGCGCCCGATCGTCCAGGCGGCGCGCCGCCGGGCCGATCCTCAGGCAGCGCAGGCAGCGGCAGCGCTCGAAGGCGGATCGGCCGATCGCGATACCGCCGGAATCCCCTTTTTTGCCGGAGGGGGCATTTTGGGGGAGGGTGACCTGATAGAGCGACCCGCAGCCGAAAAAAGCGCGCTCGGGAATCTCGTGGAGGCAGGCGGGAAGATTGACCCCAATCAGCGAGCCGAAATTCTCGAAGCTCCACGCCCCGAGGCGGCGCAGCTGTTCGGGGAACTCGACACTGATCAGCGATACGCATCCGGCCAGGGCGTGATCGCCGATCTGCTCGACCGTATCGGGGATGGCGATTCTCTTCATCGCCGAGCAGCCGTCAAACGCCCGAGAGCCGATACGCTTGAGCCCCTTGGGGAGAAGGATCTCTTTTAGACGCCCGCAGCCGGCGAAAGCGCCGTCTCCCACGCTTTCAATGGAATCGAGGATCTGAACCCGCTCGATATCGACGCGGTTTTCAAAAGCCCGTGCGCCGATCGCCGTGTAGGAGCCCGCGATACAGAGTTTCCCCCCGCCTTGGAGCTTTAGCCGGTCGGTCGACTCGAGAATCTTCTCCATCGAGAATCTTCCCCATTTAGAAGAACCAGCTCGGTTTTTCGATGGTGTTGTACCGTTCGGCGATCTTCGGCATCAGCTCGGGGATGGCGATCTTCTGCGGGCACTTGTCGAGGCACTGGCCGCAGCCGACGCAGTTGGCCGCCTGGTGTTCGGCGCCGAGGGTATTGTAGCTGTTGAGGAACTCGACCTCGTTCTTGGTCGCCAGGAGGCGGTTGTAGACCCCGAAGTTTTTGGGGATGTCGACCCCGGCGGGGCAGTCCATGCAGTAGCGGCAAGCGGTACAGGGGATCGAGCCGGAGGCGTTGTAGATCTCCAGTGTCTTGGCGATGGTCTTGTAGTCTTGCTCGCTCAGCGGGACGAAGGGGGAGAAGGTCTTGAGGTTGTCCTCGACCTGCTCCAGGGTGCTCATGCCGCTTAAGACGACGTAGACGTTCGGCAGCGAGGCGGCGAAACGCAGCGCCCACGACGCCGCGCTGGCGGCCGGGTCGACCGATTTTAAGTAATCGAGCGCCGCGGGAGAAAGAGTCGCCAGCGCCCCGCCGCGCACCGGCTCCATCACCGCCACGGGGATATCGCGCTCGGTGAGGATCTCGTACTGACGCTTGGCATCAAGGAGATCCCAGTCGAGGTAGTTGAGCTGGATTTGGGTGAACTCCCAGTCGTAATAGCCGAGCATCTTCTCCAGTGCCTCGGGGGTGTCGTGGAACGAGAAGCCGAAATGACGGATTTTGCCGGCTTTTTTCTGGCGGTCGAGGGCGTCGATCATCTTGTACTTCTCGACCGACGGCAGCTTGCTGGCGGTCATGTTGTGGAGAAGATAGAAGTCGAAGTACTCGACGCCGCACTTTTTAAGCTGCTCGTTGAAGATCCGTTCCACGTCGTCGGCCGAGTGGATATCCCAAACCGGGAGCTTATCGGCCAGATAGAACGACTCGCGGGGATAATTGGCCAGAAGCTCGCCGGTGACGATCTCCGAGGCGCCGTCCATATAGGGATAGGCGGTATCGAAGTAGTTGACGCCGGCCTCACGGGCGGCGCCGACCATTTTGGCGAGAAGATCGCGGTCGATCGATTGGTCTTCTTTGACGGGGAGACGCATCATTCCGAACCCGAGGCGTGTGATCGGTCCGGCGGAGGTGTAAAGTTTGCTGATCGGCATTGTTCGATGAATTCCTTTCTTTCACGCGCGCGAGCGGTTTGTTCCTCGCGGGAGCCCGCGTTATACTACCTGAAAGATACCCGCTTGGGCTGGCTATGTCAAGGTTTTTTCGGCGTTTTCCCCTCCGGCCGGCCCCGGGGCGGGCCGCCCCCGAAAGAAGAGGGGGAGTCAACTTGTTTCGCCTCAAGGGTTCGGGTAAAATCAGAGGTCGCTGTTGTACACATCGGCACGAAGCCAATATCCACCCATAAAGAGTATCGCGATGAAAAAACCCCGATTGTTCTCAATGATTCATTTCCGTCTGTTCACCGCCGCCGTGGCGCTGGTCTTGGTCCTTGCCTGCGCAGCGGTCGGTCAAGCGCAGCAGAAACTCACGGTCCGGCTGGGGGACAAAACCGTCCTCCCCTGCCTCGGTTCGGTGAGCGGAACGTGGTATTTCGTCGATCCGGAATCGACCGATCTGGTCTCCGGATCCGGCGCGCCGAACGAGCGGACCTGTGTTCTGCTGCTCGGTCATGACAACGCGGGGGTTTCGCGAACCAACGACTGGCGCGCGCTGGTTCAAGTGGCGCCCGGCCAGAGCGCTTCCCTGCGGGTTCCGCTTCAGGCGGCCGGGGAGCTGCGCTGCGTTATTTCCAGTGACGACGCGGAACTGAGCAGTTTCTCGGCGATGACCTCGGGAAAACGCCAGCTGGAGGTGTACGCGAAAGATAAGTCCTCCGACGCCGCGGCGTCGGCGCTCGAAGAGACGATCGCCTCCCAGCAGGGGATGTTTTCGCTGACGATTCACTCGCGCTGCTCGAAAAGCGTGATGATCCGGGTAGAGAACCTGACCTTAACCGCCGAGGGTCAGGCCCCCGTGGCGCTTTCGCTCGATCCGGTCCGCCGCCCGCAGCCGAACAGGCCGGCCGAGACGATCGTCGGCCTGGACGGCATCACCGAGCAAGAGCGCGCCGAAATCGACGCTCAAGTCCAAGATCATGTCGCCTGCTTCCCCGACCTTCCCCGCGCGATGGCTCGGGAACTGGTTGTTTGGGACTGGAAAATGCAGGATGGGATCGGGACCGTCAATGAGCCGCGCACCTATATCGACGCGCTGGAAAAACGGCTCCCGCAGGTTCGCGCTCAGCTCGACGACCTGGCCGAGGCCGGCGAGGAGCCGGCCGACGAGGCGCTTTTGACCACGATGAATGAGAAGTTCGCGACAATCGAAGGGGCGTTTGCCCCGGTGAAGGAAAGCGGCGATCAAAAGCGCGCCGCCGAGCTGTGGATGGATCTGCACAACCTGCGGCGCGAGGCGGCCTTGGCCAATGCGCTCTTTCCGAAGTCGCCGCTGGTCTTTGTCAAGCATGTCCCTAGCGTGATGAGCCATCAGCTCACGCAGCCGTACGGCTACTGCGCCCGAAGCGGCGGCGGGCTTTATATTCTCGATCATCCCGGCCTCAGCGCCGAAGCCCGCCGGGTCGATACCGGGCTTCCTCCGGGGAACTATATGCACCCGACGCTGTCGTACGACGGCAAGACGATCCTCTTCGCCTACTGCCCGGTCGAGAGCAATCCGGTCAAATGGGGCGATGAGGCGGCCCTGGCGCGGCACTACCAGCTCTACACGATCGGCTGCGACGGAACCGGCTTAAAGCAGCTGACCGATTCTCCCTACGACCATTTCGCGCCGACGTATCTTCCCGACGGCGATATCATCTGCTCCTCGACCATGCGCGGGGGATACCACCGCTGCGGCCGCGGCCCGTGCTTTGTCTATACCATCGCCCGCATGAAACCCGACGGAACCGATGAGCGCCCGATCTCGTACCACGAGACGCAGGAATGGAACCCGACGGTGACCGCCGACGGCCGGGTTCTGTATACCCGCTGGGACTACGTCGACCGCAACGCCGTGTTCTATCAGCACCTTTGGACGATGCGTCCCGACGGAACCGACGTGCGCATTTACTACGGAAACAATACCTACAGCCCCTGCGGCTACTGGGAGACCAAGCAAGTCCCCGGCTCGTCCAAGATCATGGCGCTGGGGTGCCCGCACCATGGGATGAGCGCCGGAAGCGTCGTGCTTCTCGATAACTCGCTGGGGGTCGACGGGCCGGAGCCGGTCACGCGGCTGACCCCGGAGGTCCTCTTCCCCGAGGCCGAGACGCCGCTGCCGTGGGTTCCCGAGCAGCCGGACGCGAAAGACTTCGACTTCGTCCCGCAGGGATGCTGGAACGCGAACTCCCCCGAATACCCGGCCGAGCGGCTGAGCGAATGCGAAGAGAGCAAGCGCTGGCCGGTCCACTGCTTTAAGTCGCCGTGGCCGCTGAGCGAGAAATACTTCCTGGCGTCGTACAGCTTCGATCATCTCACCGGTGAGGCGGGGCCGAATCTCCCGAACCAGTTCGGGCTGTATTGGTGCGACGCCTTCGGGACCCGCGAGCTGCTGTACCGCGACCCGAATATCTCGTCGGTCTGGGCGATGCCGCTGGCCGCCAGAGAAGCGCCTCCGGCGTATGTCTCGACCCTGCCGGAGCCGACCAACGAGGACGGCTCGCTGAAGCCGGGGCGGTTCTTTGTCCAGAATGTCTACGAGAGCTGGCCGTGGTCGCTGCCGGAAGGGACGAAGATCACCTCGCTGCGCCTGGTGCAGGTTCTTCCCAAGACGACCCCCAACGCCAATACCCCGATGGTGGGGGCGGCGAACGCTTCCCCCGGAAAACAGATCCTGGGGACCGTTCCGGTCGCCGAGGACGGCTCGGCCTACTTCGAGGTCCCCGCGAAGATACCGTTTTTGATGCAGCTGCTCGACGAGAAGGGACGAATGGTCGAGGGGATGCGATCTTTGATCTACGCCCAGCCGGGCGAGACGCAAAGCTGCACCGGCTGCCACGAAAACCGCCTGGAGGCGACCACCCGCCAGGCGACGATCGCCTCGCGTCAGGAGGTCCCCTCCCCGATTACTCCCGACCCGGACGGCTCCAAGCCGCTGTCGTACCCGATTTTGGTGCAGCCGGTGCTCGACGCGAAGTGCGTGTCGTGCCACAACGACGAGAAGGCCGAAGGGAATATCAACCTCACCGGCGCGCCCGACGGGACGTACACCAAGTCGTACAACGCGCTGATCCCGTTTGTCAGCTATTCCGCCTGGGGCCTGCCCGACAATAACAAAGAGCCGATGACCGAACCGAAGGAATTCGGCGTCTACGCCAGCCGCCTGACCGAGATCCTCGACGCCGGGCATTACGACTGCGTCCTCTCCGACGAGGAGTGGCAGCGGCTTTGCAGCTGGATCGATGGGGCCAACGCCCTGTTCTACGGGACCTTTAACCCGGAAAAACAGGCGCTTCAGCAGGCCGGCGAGCGGATCGACGGGCCGGATCTGGAATGATGAGGAAAGTTTTCTTCGCCGCGGCGGTTTGGGTTTGCTCCTGCGTGATGATGGTCGCGCAGGAACCGGCCGCCGGCCGGCTGGAAAGCGGCCAGACCTGGGCCGACAAAGAATTCACCGCCTCGTACGACGGGACGACCCAGCGCTATATCGAGATACTGCCGGAGGGGTTCGACCCGGCTAGGAAGGCCGATCTGATTGTCTGGCTGCACGGCCACGGGAGCGACCGACATCAGGTGCTGGCCGACGGGGGCGAGTGCCCCGCGCCGAGAATGGCCGCGCAAAAGCGCGGCGCCATCGTGATCAGCCCCGACTACCGCGCTAAGAAATCGTGGATGGGGCCGGCCGCCGAGCAAGATACGCTCCAGCTTCTGGCGCTGATGAAGGAGCAATACAACATCGGCCGGACGATCCTGGTCGGCGGGTCGATGGGGGGAAGCTCGGTTCTGACCTTTACCGCCCTGCACCCCGAGCTGGTCGACGCGGCCGTGGCCTATAACCCGACGGCCAACCACCTGGAGTACGAGACCTTCCATGAGGCGATTGCCCTGTCGTTCGGCGGAACCAAACAAGAGATTCCGCTGGAGTACAAAAACCGCAGCGCCGAGTATTTCCCCGAGCGGTTCACCATGCCGCTGGCGGTGACCGTCAGCGGCGACGATACCATTGTTCCCCCCGAGTCGGCGATGCGGCTGGTTGGGATCGTCGAAAAGCTCCAGCCGAACACCTGGATCAACTTCGACCCGCAAGGGGGGCATGCCACACGCCTGGAGACCGCTTTGGAAGCGCTGGAGTTCGTCTATAGCCGTTTGCCGTGAGCGTGAGCCGGCGCGATGGTTATGAACAGATTACGAACAGATTACGAACAGAATATGAACAGATTATAAACATAAGGAACGGATCGGAAATGAGCAAAAATATCACCTTTACCGCGATGGCTTTGGTTTGCCTGTGCGCTTGGCTGTGCGCGCAAGAGCCGCAGCAAACAAGCGGCCGGCTGGAAAGCGGCCAGACCTGGGCCGACAAAGAGTTTACCGCCTCGTTTGACGGGACGGCGCAGCGCTATATCGAGATACTGCCGGAGGGGTTCGACCCGGCCAAGCGCGCCGATTTGATCGTCATCCTGCACGGCCACGGGAGCGATCGAACGCAGGTCTTCCAGCAGCGGGGTGAGTGCGCCGCGCCGAGGATGATCGCGCAAAAGTACGGCGCGGTCCTGATCAGCCCCGACTACCGGGCCAAGACCTCCTGGATGGGGCCGGCCGCCGAGGCCGATATGCTCCAGCTTCTGGCGCTGGTCAAAGAACAGTACAACATCGGCCGGACGGTCTTTGTCGGCGGGTCGATGGGGGGAAGCTCGGTTTTGACCTTTACCGCCCTGCACCCCGAGCTGGTCGATGGGGGCGTCGCCTATAACCCGACGGCCAATCACCTGGAGTACGAGAACTTCCAGGACGCGATCGCCGAGTCGTTCGGCGGGACGAAACAGCAGATCCCGCTGGAATACAAAAACCGCAGCGCCGAGTATTTCCCCGAGCGGTTCACCATGCCGATCGCGGTGACCGCCGGAGGTCAGGATGACGCCGTTCCTCCCCAGTCGGTGATGCGGCTGTTGGGGATCGTCGAGAAACTCCAGCCGAACACCTGGATGCGCTTCGACCCGGAGGGGGTACACGCCACCGGGCTGGAAGACTCGCTCGACGCGCTGGAGTTTGTCTTCAGCCGTATGCCGTAAAGCGTCGTTTATGCCTCAAAGTGCCTCCCGACAACACTCCTAAGGAATACCGTCCCTATGCGACTGCCTCTGCTCGATATCGTCGTCATCGCCGTCTATGTCGCCGGAACCGTTCTGTTCGGGTCGTGGTTTGTGCGGCGCAGCCGAACGGCCGATGGGTTTACCCGCGCGGGGGGACGGGTCCCGATGGTGGTCGTCGGACTGTCGATCTTCGGAACCTTTGTCAGCAGCATCAGTTTTCTGGCGATACCGGGGAAGGCGTTCGCCTCGAACTGGAACTCCTACGTGCTGTCGCTGACGCTGATCCCCGCCTCGTGGGTGGCTGTGCGGTACTTCGTTCCGTTCTATCGTTCGCTGGGGCATATCTCCACCTACGCCCACCTGGAGTCGCGCTTCGGGACGTGGGCGCGGATCTACGCGACCGTCTGCTATATGATCACGCAGATCGCCCGGATGGGAGCGGTGATGTTCCTGCTGGCCCTGCCGCTGAATATCCTGCTCGGCTGGGATGTGGTCACCATCATTCTGATCACCGGCATTCTCACTACCGTCTACTCGATGCTCGGGGGGATCGAGGGAATTGTCTGGACCGACGCGCTGCAGTCGCTGATTTTGATTCTCGGGACCGTGATTTGCGCGGCCATACTGCTGTTCGGCACCCCCGGCGGCCCGGAGGAGGTCTTTAAGATTGCCGCCCAGCACAATAAGTTCAGTTTGGGGAGCTTCGGCGGTTCGCTGTCGCAGCCGACTTTTTGGGTCGTGCTGATTTATGGCATCGCGATTAATCTGCAGAACTTCGGGATCGATCAGAACTTTGTCCAGCGGTATCAGACCGCCCGCTGCGAGAAGGACGCCCGCCGCTCGGTCTGGCTCAATGCCTGGCTGTATATTATCGTCTCAGCCTTTTTCTTCTTTATCGGGACGGCGCTGTACTCGTTCTATACCGCCCGGCCGGAACTGCTTTCCGGTGATATGCTCGCCGATATGAACGCGGAGCCGATCGCTCACGGCGATCGATTCTACCCGTACTTTATCATCCACCAGCTTCCGGCAGGGCTGACCGGGCTGCTGATCGCGGCGATCTTCTCGGCGGCGATGAGCACTATCAGCACCAGCTTAAACGGCTGCGCGACGCTGACGCTGACCGACTTCTACAAGCGGTTCTGGCGGCCGAAGGCCGGGGCGAAAGAAGAGATGGCCGTTTTGTACACCAGCACGATTATCTGGGGGGCGCTGGGGATCGGCGGGGGGCTGCTCTTTACCCGCGCCAAACAGATGCTCGACGCCTGGTGGGGGATTCAGGGAATCTTCAGCGGCGGTATTTTGGGGCTGTTCCTCCTCGGGTTCTTCTCGCGGCGGGCCAGGAATGTCCCCGCCGCGCTGGGTACCGTCCTCGGGCTGCTGGTGATCGCCTGGATGAGCTTATCGCTCCCCTCCTGGAACGCCTTCCCCGAACAATGGGCCGCCTGGCGCTGTCCCTTACATGAGTTCCTGATCCCGGTCGTCGGGACGGCGGTGATCTTTGTGACCGGCTTTTTGCTGACGATTCTCTTTACCCGCGGCGGCGCGGAGAAGAAACAGTAGCAGCCGCGCGGTTTTAATCTTTGACGCTCTTTAGCCCGGCCTGGAGGAGCTCCACGTCGGTCGAAAGGGTGATGAAGCGCATCCCCATCGCCGCGAAACGCTCGGCGGCCGAACTGTTGGGCAGGTTGCCGCCGCCGGGGATCCCCGCTTGCCGCGCCTTGTCGAGGATCGTGCGCATTGCCGTGTCCAGCTCGGTTCCCGGCGAGGTGTCGTTCGGCACCCCCATCGAAAGGGACAGATCGGCGTTGCCGATAAAGACCACGTCGATCCCGCCGGCGGCCAAGATACGGTCGAGATTGGCCAGCCCCTTGGCGGACTCGATCTGGATGATCAGCAAGGTCTTGTCGTTCGCCTCGGCGGTTGTCGCGTCGCGGTCGATCGCCGAGAGCATATCGGTATGCGGACGGCCGAACGCCACTCCCCGGCGCCCCTTGGGGGGATAGTGCATAAACGCCCGCATTTCGAGGATCTGCTCAGGAGACTCGACCATCGGCAGGACGAAACTTGAGATTCCCATATCGAGCGGTATTTGAACATACGGGCGGATGGGAGCCGGGACGCGGAGAACGGGGGTGCAGGCGCTGCGGCGAAACGACGGAAGAAGAACGCTTAAGTCGCTGATCGAGAATCGGCCGTGCTCCAGGTCGAAGATGATAAAGTCGTACCCGACGCTGTCGAGAACCGGTGCCCAGTTGGGGGTAAACAGCTCGGTGGCGAACAGGCCGAAGGCGGTTTCACCGCGAAGGAGCTTTTGCTTGAGTTTATTTTCGCGAAACATGGGGGGCCTTTTTTGCTTGCTGGTGGTTTTTCGCTTGGGGCTTACAGGTGAAGAAAAAGGGATGCGGCGCAGATCGCGGCGGTCTCGACCCGGTAGACCTGGCGGCCCAGATCGAGGATCGGCCAGCGGTCGTCGACCGCCCGGCGAACCTCGTCGTCGGTGAAACCGCCGACCGGGCCGATCAGGACCAGGGCGCTTTTCGGCACGGAGGGAAAACCCGCCGCCAGTTGGGCAAAGCTGACCTGGCCGAATTGGCCGTCGGAGATCGGATGACAAAGGATGTTCAGTTCCGCCGGCGGAAACGCGGCGACGATCTTCTCGCGGGTCATCGCCGGGGCGATTTCCATCAATCGGCATCGGCCGCACTGCTTGGAGGCCTCGATCACCTGGCGGCGCAGCCGCTCGAGGACCTTGTCGTCGACCTTGATATCCTCGCGCTGGACACTGAGGGGAATGTAGCGCCGCACACCGAGTTCGGTCAGCTTTTCGATCAGCCATTTCTGACGGTCCCCCTTGGGGAGGGCGACGGCCATCGTCAGGTCTAAGTCGGGCTCCCGGTCGTCGTGTTGGCGGTCCAGGACGGCCAGATCGATTTTTGAATGGGCGATCGCCTCAACCCGGGCGCGGTACTCCCAGCCGTCCCCGCTGAACAGATAGACAACATCGCCGACTTTCGCCCGCATCACCCGGCCGAGGTGCGCCGCCTCGGGACCGGTCAAAACGGCGGGGCGGCCGGGCGCAAGATCGGGGAGGTAAAAGCGCTCGCTCATCACATCAGATCCCGGACGTCAAAGACGACGATGATATCGAAGGCCTGTTTGACTAATTCCCGGTTGCCGGCGACCCCATCGCCGCCGTAGATCGTTTCGCTGCCGCGCCAGTCGACAAACTTGCCGCCGGCTTCGGCGAGGATCGTCACCAGGGGACCACAGTCCCAGGGGGACATCTCGGGATCGACCATCAAATCGGCGCGGCCGGTCGCGACTAGGTAGTAGCCGTAGGCGTCTCCCCAGGTGCGGGTTAAGCGGCAGCTGTTTTCCAGTTCGGTGTAGACCGCGGCGCGAGAGGTTTCGGTGAAAGTCTTCACCTCGCTGGTCAGAAAACAGGCCTCCTCCAGCGTGGTGATCGACGAAACCTTGGCCGGAAGCGGGGAATCGAACCCCGGGCGCTCCTCAAAGGCGCCGAATCCCTTTTGGGCCCAGACGCCGCGCTGTAAGGCCGGCAGCCAGATGACGCCGGCGAGCATTTCGCTTTTTTTGTGGTTGTCCGGATCGGCCGTGTCGTATTTCTCGACCCCGATCAGCGTCGAGTAGAACGGGACGCCGTGAATGAACGACTTGGTTCCGTCGATCGGGTCGAGGATCCAGCGCAGCCCGCTGGTTCCCGGCACGGAGGGGAACTCTTCCCCCAGGATCGCGTCGTCGGGAAACGCCTCGGCAATACGTTGGCGAAGCAGCTTCTCGGCACCGCGGTCGGCGTCGGTTACCGGGGTGCCGTCCCCCTTGCGGTCGACCCGCAGACCGGGGCGGTCGTAATACTCGAGCGTGAAATTGCCCGCTTCTTTGGCGATTTTGACGGCGAATTCGAGGCGTTTGTTCATGTCCATAACTTATCAATACTTCCTGTCGGAAAAAAGGATGTTCAGCAGTCTTTGAGCTTCAGAACCGCCTCGCGGCAGCGCTGGAGGAACGCCTCTTTGCGCTCGCCGCGCTCGATCCAGATCGGGGGACCGAAAACCACACGCGAGAGCATCGGGACCGGAAGGACCATTCCGCGGGGGAGGATGCGGTTCATATTGTCGAGGTAGACGGGGACCAGCTCGATCTCGGGGCGCTTTTTGGCCATATAATAGATGCCGCTTTTAAACTCGTTGATCTGCTCGCCGTTGCCGCGCCCCCCCTCGGGAAAAATGACGATGGAATAGTCGTTCCCCATCTCTTCCAGAAGAATCATCACCGGGGTGTTCTTGATCGAAATATGGCGGCGGTCGATCAAAACGGCGTTGAATAACCGGGCCAGCGCGCGGCGGATCGGCCCGGCGGACCAGTAGTCTTTGGCGGCGACCAAACGGGTTTTGTCGCGGACGTTCTCGGGGAGCATCGACCAGATGACGATCGGGTCGAGATGGCTGGTGTGGTTGGCGAAGTAGATCCGCTGGCAAATCTCCGGCTGACAGTCGACCCAGCGGACCGACGCCCCCGAAATGAACTTGGCCGTCAAAATCACCGCGCCGCGCATGCAAAAACGCGCGATTTGCCGGACCTCACGCCCGATATCGGAGATTCCTTGGGTGAATTTGTTTGCCATAACCGGTGAAAAAACGTCCGTTTTGCCGATGCTGCCGTCCCTTTTGGGTATTTTAATCGACTTGTGTTGATTAGAGAAGAGCTTTTCGGCCGGCTTATCGCGAGTCCCTATCTTTACTAATTCACCACAACCGGGTTCGCAATTCACCTTGCGCCGCTCGGGGAAAAAAGGTACTCTCCCCCTCGTACCACAAGGAAGGTGAGGTTTCATTGACCGCATTGCCCGTTGTTCACCATTCGCTCAGACCGAAAATTCGGCTGGGAGCGGGGATACTCTTTTTCCTCCTCCTCCTGCTGGCGGTGAACACTATCTTTACCGTGACGCACTTTCGCCGCGTCGTCTTCGATATCAGCCGCCGTGCCAAAGAGCTGCCGGCTGCCGGGAAGCTGTCGCTTTCTATCTCGGAGATGCGCCTGATGCTCAGCGGCGTGAAAGGCAGCCGCCAGGCCGAGCAGCGCGTGAAAAGCCGTCTGGAAGTCAACGCCAGTCAAGAGATCGTTCGCCGCCTTGAACTATTCGATTTTTCGCAGCAGCGGGACTTTAACTCGTACTCGCTGCTCCTCCAAAAAGAGGCCGAGTATATCGCCTCGCTCGACCATTACGAGGCGCTTTGCCGGGCTCGTCCCAAGAGTGAACGGCTCAATCGGATCACCGGCGGCGACGAAACCCTCGGCGAGCTGGAGCAGATCCAGGATATCCGCCAGCGGCTGGAGGTGCTGCACCCTCTGATCAACGATATTCGCTGGACCAGCGACGATGATATTATCGATCAGATCGACGCCCAGTTAAGCGAGATCCAGAAGATCACCGAACAGCTCCCGACCCGTCTGCATCAGCAGCTGACCGGTTTTTCGGACGCCGTGCGGGTCCGCTATCGAATCGTTCGGCAGATCGCGATCGCCGTGCTCATCGCCGCGATCGTCCTGATTATTGTCTTCCTGCGGCTGGTTTATATCTGGATCTTTAAGCCGCTGCGGATTCTTCTGGCCGGTTCGCGGCGGGTCGCCTCGGGGGACTTTAACTATCGGATTCGGATCGACTCGCAGGATGAGTTTTTGGAGCTTGCCGAGGCGCTCAACCAGATGACCGAGCGGTTCCGCGGCATCCGCGACGACCTCGATGAGCAGGTGCATCAGCGCACCGAGGAGATTATCCGGACCGAGCGGCTGGCGAGCGTCGGGTTCCTGGCCGCGGGGGTCGCCCACGAGATCAATAATCCGTTGGCTTCGATCGCGATGTCGGCCGAATCGCTCCCGCGCCGCCTGCGGACCGTCGCCGATCCGAGTTTGGATCCTCAGGCGCGCCGAAACGAGCTGACGATCGTCGAAAAATATGTCGAGCTGATCAAAGAGGAGGCGTTCCGCTGCAAGAGCATCACCTCGAAACTGCTCGACTTCTCGCGGATGGGGAGCGGCGAGAAGACCGCCACCGACCTGACCGAGGTGGTCGGCAGTATGGTCGAAATGCTCAAGACCCAGCCGCGCTACCGGCATCGGAACGTCGAGATCGTCGCCGACGGCCCGACCATCGCCTGGGTGAACCCGCAGGAGATCAAGCAGGTCGTCGTCAATTTGGTGACCAACAGCTTCGACGCGACCAAAGACGACGATACGGTCCGTGTCACCATCGTGAAAAACAGGCGCGATACCGTTACCCTCGCCGTGGAGGACAACGGCGACGGGATGGAACCGGAGACCCTCCAAAAGATCTTCGAGCCGTTCTACACCAAAAAAGAGCCGGGGAGCGGGACCGGGCTGGGGCTGGCGATCGCCTACCGGATCGTGACCGCCCACAACGGCCGGATCACCGCCAAAAGCGCCGGGCTCGGCAAGGGGTCGACCTTTATCGTCGAGCTCCCCGCCGCGTAGGGCCGCCGGGGCGACTAAAATTCCCATAACCCACAAAGAGAAAAAACGTTTTCGAACGCTGTATTAGATACAAGGTACTATGGCTAAGCAAGGTTCCAAAGCGGGATTGAGCGTCCTGTTCGCCGACGATGAGGTCTCGCTGCAGAAGGTGATCGCCCTGGAACTCCCCTCGATGGGGTACCGGGTCACCGTCTGCGGCAACGGGCTGGAGGCGATCCGGCTGCTGAAAGACAATAAATTCGACGTCCTCCTCCTTGATCTTGATATGCCGGGCGCCGGGGGGCTGGAGGTCGTCGCCAAGGCACACGAGCTCAACCCCGAGGCCGAGGCGGTGATCCTCACCGGCAAGGGCTCGCTCGATACCGCCGTGGCCGCCCTGCGCGAGGGGATCTTCGACTATCTGAGCAAACCGTGCCTGCTGGCCGATATCGATAAGGTTCTCCAGAAGATCGCCGAGAAGAAAGAGATCAACAATAAGCTGCGGGCCGCCACCAATCAGCTGGAGCGGATCGAGGGGAAGCGCCGCCTCGTCGGCAACTCGCCCGGAATGCAGCAGGTTCACCGGCTGATCGAGCGGATCGCCCCGACCGACTCGGGGGTCGTCATCCTCGGGGAGACGGGGACCGGCAAAGAATTGGTCGCCCGCCAGATCCACGAGCAGAGCCATCGCGCCAATAAGCCGTTTGTCGCCGTCAACTGCGGCGCCCTCCCCGAAAACCTGATCGAAAGCGAGCTGTTCGGCCACAAAAAAGGGAGTTTCACCGGCGCCGACAACCATCGCATCGGACTGCTGGAAGTCGCCAATAACGGAACCCTCTTTCTCGATGAAATCGGCGAGCTGCCCAAGCAGGTGCAGTCGAAGCTGCTGCGTTTCCTGGAAAGCGGCGAGGTGAGAAAAATCGGCGAAAACGCCGCGACCATCTGCGATGTTCGGGTGATCTGCGCCACGCTTCGCAACTTGGAAGAGATGGTCGAGCGGGGAGACTTCCGCGAGGACCTCTGGTTCCGAATCAATACGTTTATTATCAAATTGCCGCCGCTGCGCGAGCGGGTGGAGGATCTTCCTTTGCTGATCGACCATCTGGCCCGCCGAAACGCGCGGCTGGTGATCCCCGAAGGGGCCGAGATCTATACCCCCGAGGCGATGGAGCTGCTGCGCCGCTACGATTGGCCGGGGAATGTCCGCCAGCTGGCCAACGTCGTGGAACATTCGATGATCTTGGCCGGGTCGCTCCCGATCGGTAAGGACGCCCTCCCGAGTCAGTTCTTCGGTTCGGGCCAGCCGCCTCGCGGGGCAAACGCCGGCGGCGGGCTGGAGGAACTGATGGCCTTCGACGCCGGCAAGACGCTGCGCGACCTGGAGCGGGAGGCGATTATCCAGGCGGTCAACCGAAACGAAGGGAACAAAGCCAAGGCGGCCGAGGAGCTGGGAATCAGCTTGAAGACGCTCTATAATAAACTCAACCAGCTTCAGGATAAAAAATAACCCCCCTTCCCTTTTACGATCGGTGATTTTTCGATGAGCGATTCTTCGATGAGCCACATGTTCCCCGCCGAGTTTCGGATCGGCGATCTGCGCGCCCGCCGGTGTGTCGCCGCCCGCGGCGAGGCCCTGGCGGTGGAGATAATTCTCCAGTCGGGCGTGACGGCCGGCGCGGCGGTTTCGGTTGAGCGGGACCCCGCGGGACTGGTCGATCTGGTCAATGAGCGTCTGGCCGACGAGCTGTTCGGCTTCGATGTGCGAGAGCAATCGGCGCTCGACGCGCTTTTGATCGAACTCGACGGGACGGCCGACCGCTCGGTACTCCCGCCGGAGCTGATGTTCGCCGTCAGCGCGGCGGCGGCCGCCGCCGCCGCGAAGGGGATGCGCCTTGCGCTTTACCGCTGGCTCGGCGGGGCTTTGGCATCAGAAGTGCCGCGCCTGCTCCCCTTTGGGGAAGAAACCGCCGTCGGCGGCAATGCGCGCTTTATCACGCCGGCGAAAATCGGGACGGTCACCGAAGCGGCGGCCGCCGTCGCCGAGCTTAAGGCGAAAAAAAGCGGCGCGAAAGCGGTGCCCGTCCTGCGCGGGGATCTTACCGACGAGACCTTCTGTGTCGATCTGGCGATCGCCCTGGCTGTCCCCTTTGTCGAGAGCGGATGGGAGGGAAATATATCGCTGGCCAATCGCCTGGCGGCTGTCGTCCCCCCTTGCCCGTAAACTGTATTGGGAAGATAATCGGCGCAGGCGAGTTACCCTCCCCGCCGGGGGGGCGATTCTAAGTAAGTCCAACGAGAAAAATAAAGGGAGAAACGATGAAAGATCTGCTGAAAGTCGCCGTGATCGGCGGTGATGGAACCGGCCCGGAAGTGACCGCCGAAGGGGTGAAGGTTCTCAAAGAGGTCGCCAAGCTCGAAAACATCAATCTCGAACTGACCCCCTTCGATCTGGGCGGGGAACGCTACCTGAAGAGCGGCGTCATCATTACCGACGATGAGATCGAGCAGCTGGGCAAATTCAGCTCCATTCTCCTCGGCGCGGTCGGGCATCCCGACGTCAAACCGGGTATCCTTGAGCAGGGACTTTTGCTGCGTCTTCGTTTCGCCTTCGATCAGTATATTAACCTCCGTCCGGTGAAGCTCTTCCCCGGCGTGGAGACCCCGCTGGCCAACAAGAAGCCGGAAGACCTCGACTTTGTCGTCGTCCGCGAGAACACCGAGGATATGTACGTCGGGACCGGCGGCTGGATGAAGAAAGGGACCCCCGACGAGGTCGCCACTCAGGTCGCCGTCTACACCCGCAAGGGGACCGAGCGCTGCATCCGCTGGGCCTTCGAGTACTGCCGCAAGCGGAACAACCCGAAGGGGAAGATGGTCACCTTGGTGGCGAAGACCAATGTGCTTTCGTACGGGCATGATCTGTGGATGCGGACCTTCGAGGAGGTCGGCGCCGAATATCCCGATATCAAGCTCGACTACAACCATGTCGACGCCTGCTGCATGTGGATGGTCAAGAACCCGGAACATTACGACGTGATCGTCACGACGAATATGTTCGGCGATATCATCACCGACCTGGCCGGTATTCTCCAGGGAGGGATGGGCGTGGCCGCCGGCGGCAACATCAACCCGGAACCGGGCGGGACCAGCATGTACGAGCCGATGGGCGGAAGCGCGCCGAAGTACACCGGCATGAACGTCATCAACCCGATCGCCGCGATCAACGCCGTCTCGATGATGCTCCGCCAGGAGGGTTACGAGAAGGCCGCCGACCGCGTGCTCAATTCGATCATGACCGTCACCGGCACGAAGATGAAGTCGCAGGCCGCCGGCAAGATGGGTTACAGCACCACCGAGGTCGGCGACCTTGTCTGCGAGAACCTGTAAGCGGTACGGCGCGCCGGAAGATAAAAAAAAGCGGGAGTGTGACCTCCCGCTTTTTTTGCGGCTGAATTATGTGCGCTTGGCTGCCGTCATTCCGCGGCCGGTTCGGCCGGGGCCTCCTCCTGGCTGGGTTGTTCAGCCGCAGCGGGTTCTTCCTGGCTCGGCTGCTCGGCCGGGGTCACCTCTTCTTGAACGGGTTGTTCGGCAGGCGCGGCTTCATCCTGGGGCTGATCGGCGCTTGCCGCTTCGTCTTGACCGGGCGGATCGACCGGGCAGGATTCCTCCTGGACCTGATCGCCTTTTTCGGGACGGGGCAAGGGATTGAGGATCGTCGCTTTGACGCAGACCGGGATCTGCACCAAGTATTTGGGGGTCGAAATCGAGAAGGTAATCGACTGTTCGAACTCGGGGTAATACCTCGACAGGTAGGCCTTCACCTTCAGTTCGGCGCTTTGCTTCGGCTCGATATCGAGCGGAATATTCATGCAGCTGGCGCAGGAGCAGGTTCTCTGCTGTCCGACGATGGAGATCTTCTTACTGTAGTTGTTGGTGATCGTAAAGGTGGCGTACTGTTCGGTGTTGTCCTCGCTGAGCTCCAGCTGACCAAGGTCGACCTCCGACGGGGTGATGGTGACCTTTGTCTTGTGTTGGGGGAGCGTCCACCAGCCGAAGCTCTCCCCCAAGGCGAAGAGAAGCAGCAGCGCGCCGGCGGCGGTAATCAACAGGGGAATTCGCTTTCGCATGGGAAGACTCCTTGAAATAAAGGGGTGATTTGTATTCGCGCGTCGTTCGGTTCGAGAGAATCGTTATTTCAGCGTGATCTCGTACTTGAACACATCCGCCTCGAAGTAGGCCGGCTCGGAGATTACCCCCCGTTCGCCGTAGCGGGTGAGGAAGATTTCCAGCGCGCCGGTTTCCCGATTCTCGACCAGCGAGAAATTGGAGAACTGAACGTCGGGCGAAAGATCTTCCTCGGACTGCGTGTCGATGAGGGTGAGGGTATCTTTTTTCAGCGCGATCTTCTCCTCGTCGAACTGCGCGATATAAAGCGGAAAACGGGGCATGTTGCCGCTGGGCCGGATATCGGGGCTGATGTTCCCGACCCAGTAGAGTTTTCCCGTCTTGGAGGAGCGGATCAGTTTGGCGAAGGAACTGGGCGACCAGAACGACTCGCCGGTGTCGAATTTCAGGTCGGTGACTTTTTCCCACGTATCGCCGTTGTCGCGCGAGACGCTGTACCAGTGGCGCGGCTCGGCCAGGCCCTCGACCCCCTTGGGCTGATTGTCGGTGGAACCGCGCATATCGATATAAAGCGTGCCGTCGCAAAGGCGAACCAAAAACGGCTCGATCAGCCCGCGGCCGGAAATATTGGTCGAAACACCAAACGACGAGGGGTTTTCCCAGTCGAAGAGCTGTTTTTCCTCGTTCCAGCGGCCGCGAAAAAAGCGGACTCCCCCGACGGTCGTGTTTTCTTCTTCCAGCGGAACCGAGGAAATCGCGCTGAAGAGAATATCGCCGTTCGGCTCGGTGAGAAAACTGTAGCCGCTGTACGACGTGTTGTTCCCAAGATATCCGGCTTTGAGCCAGTCGGACGGATCAAAATCGTCTCCCGGCTCGTACGAAATCAGATGCTGGGAAGTGAACGTTTTTCCGTCGTCGTCGGAAAGCTCAATGACCGAATGGTCCCAGTACCGGGGATAGGACGGCTGTTTTTGGCGGATGTCTTTATCGAAAATCCGCTGCAGGACGATTCGAACCACCTTGCGGCAGGCGGGATTGGGCTGTGGGGCGGTCACGATATAGTCTGCTTTGTAACAGCCGTTTTGAACCATTTCCTCTTCCGGGAGCACTTCCCAGCTCGACCACGTTTTGCCGTTGTCTTCCGAAACACGGCGGCGGGGAGTGATGTAAATATCGGAACTCGGCTGGAGGGTCAGGTATTCCTCCCGAACCAAGCCGGTTCCCCGGTAAAAATGGGTCAAGACCGCCGCGCTGTACGCGCGGTCGGTTCGGATATAGCGGGTTCGATGAATCGTCCCGATCGGGCCTTCGGTGGTCAGGTCGCTTGCCACCTGATCGGGAAGCGCCGGGCTCGGCGCGGCCTGCTCGTCGGCGGGGAGATTCCCCGCGCCGAAAAGGAGAATCACCGCCAAAACGTTCACAGCCGCCGTTATTTTCTTTTTCATCATTGATTCCTTTAAAAAACACCTTACCACCGGCGCGAGACGGTTTTTAGGGCAAGTCCTCCTCGAAGTCCTCGTCCTGCGGCTCATCGGTGGGGATTTGCTTGGGGGTATCGCCGAGAATCTCGGCGACCAGCGGTTCGATCACCGCTCCCCAGAGCATATAGCACTTCTCGGTCGGGTGGATAAAGTCGCCGAAAAGCTCGGCGCTGTCGTCGACCCCGGAGGTTTGCCAAACGGGGTTCAGATCGAACAAGGTCACAAGCGGATCGTCCCCGGTTATCTGCGGCAGAAGGGCGTTTACCTCATCGACGGCCTTTCCGTATCGGTCGTAGTCGCTTCCGAAAGGAGCGTTGTCGCTGGTCAGCGGGCGGAACAAAAACAGGAGAATAATCGGCATCTTGGGATAACGCTCCCGCAGGGCCGAGACACACTGGCCGATCCCGTCGGCCAGCTGCTCAGCGGTTATGTCCCGAGGGGGAAGCAGCGCGTTGTTCCCGATCAGGAGCATCGCCCCCTTGGGGTGGATCTTCTCCATCGGAAGAAGCTCTAAGCGGCGCAGAAGATGCTCGGGGGTATCGCGTTCGAACCCTATATTCAGCACGGACCGACCCTGGAAGTAATAGTCCGCGGCGTTTTCACCTTCGGCCGCCCAGTCTTGGATGAAAGAATCGCCCAGAAGAAGAAAATCGACCGGTCTGTCTTTCATGCGGGCGGTGATCGCCAGCAGCCGCGGGCGCTGGGCATTGAGGTCCTTGTCGACGTTGTTTTTGGGACGGGGCGGTTTGGGTTCGGCTTTGGGCGGAGTCGGCGGAATGGACGGAACGTCCGGGGATTTAGGGGGTTTCCCACTGTTCGCGCTTTTGGGTTTCTTCGGAGGGATTGGTTTTTTGTTGGGATGGGAGACATTCGTTTCTTCCCGGTTTTTGATCGCGTCGGGGATCGCGATGTCGATCTCGGGGACCGGTTCATCGGCGAGGATTCCCTCGGCCCTGATCGGCTCTTCGGTTTGCTGTTTGTCATTCCTAAGGAGAATAATCTTCCCCGCCGAGGAGGACCGTTCCTGGCTTTGAACCGCCGAGGAAAGGTTCACGGCCGTCAGCAGCGCGGAAGACAGAAGAAGAAACCGACACGTTTTCGAAAGCATCGAGAGGGAGAACATAGGAAATGCCCTATAGTGATAACCACGAAATGTTCTTATTTTGAATCAACGGCTCTTTGGCTCCCCCGTTGGGAAAGCCAAAGAGCCGAAAAACTACAGCGCTATTTCTTCTTATAGAAGATCAGCTGGAAGGAGCGCTTCGGGATGGAGACCTTCCAGGCGGCGAGCTCTTTGCCGGAGGCGCTTTTGTTGATCGCGTCGAAGGTTCCGTCGAACAGCTCCACGTCGTATTGGGCCTCGGGGTCGATCCCCGTCAGCTCAAAGATCTTGTCATTCTCCGCGGCGGCCGGACGGCGGAAGGCGATGGCGCAGCCGGCGTCGGCGCCGAAGAACTGCCAGGCGGCCCAGCAATCGTCATCGGCCGTGGTTTCGTCGACCAGCGGATAGAAATCCTCGGTCGAAAGATCTTTGATCCGTTTGGCTAAGCCGAACGCTTTTTGGAACCAAACGGTTTCCTGATCGGTGAACGGTCGGGCGACGATGGCACCGTCGAAGTCGGTCGGCGTGAAGACCGTCCCGGCGGCGAAACAGCTGGCCATCGCGTAGTCGTCGTGGATCGAGACACAGTCGGTTTCGCTCCCCTGGAACGGGAGATAGGGGGTCGTGTTGAGGGTGGCGTTTTGGCTCATCACAAACGCCGTATCGCCCGGCTTGGGCCCGATCGGGTAGTCGCTGCGGCAGTAGGAGAAGGCCCGGGAGATCATCTCGATATCGATCCGGCGGCCGCCGCTGGCGCAGTTCTCCTGCATGATGTCGGGGAAGCGGGCGCGCATATCGTCGAGGAACTTATAAAGGCCGGCGACGTGCCGCGCCTCGGCGATTCCGACGCGGTCAGGATCGCTTTCGTCCATCTTGGCCCAGACCGGACCGGGCTCCATGTTGAAGTCTTGACGGTAGATATCGATCTTGCTGTCTTCAATGACGCTGTAGACCGCGTTTTGGATCCACTCAAGGGCCGCGTCCTGCCCGTAATCGAGCAGATTATCATGGATGTACTCGGGGTGTTCCTGACGGATCGGGGCCTCGGCGACGCGCTCCGGCTCGAACCAGACCAAAAACCGCATATTCGCCCGATGGACGGCGTCGGAGATCTTGCGGAAATTCCCCGCGGGGTTCGTCGTGGTGTTGAACGTCCAATCGCCCACGTACTGATACCAGTCGGTACTGCAGTTCGGGAGCGGGTCGAGCTGGCGGGCCGGACCATACCAGCCGGCGTCGATCCAGAAGGTATCGAAGGGGATCTTGTTCTCCAGGGCGTAGTTAATGATGTCGAGCATCATCTCGGGGGTCTTGTTCCCTCCCCCGGCGGTGATTGGCAAAATGGGCTGGTGGAGCGTACCGTCGGCGCGGCGCGGCACTTTACAGTCGAGCATAAAGCGGTGAACCACCGTCTTGAACGCGCGGCGGCCGATTCCCTCACGGGTGAAGAGGGTGATCGACGGCTGGCGGATTGTCTCGCCCGGTTTGAGATAAAAGCGGGTCTTGTCCATACCGGCGGTGATGTGAAGGGCATCGCCGGTATTCTCGATATCGGCCGCCCAGGCACCGGTCCAGCCGACGGCGACGATCAGGCCGTTGTAGGCGTCGAAGCTCGTCTCCAGAAACGGCATGCAGTCGTTTGAGGAGCGCCCGCTGGGGGTACGGAACGCGCGGCTTTCCCCTTTGGCCAGGGTGGAGAACTCCCGCGCGAAGTCCTCGGGAGCGCAGACCGAGCCGCGGATGATGTTCAGCTCGACGCTTTGCCCGAAGGCCGGCAGCTCGACGGTCCCGTCATACGACTTAAAGTTCTCGATGATCGCGGTCGGCTGGTCGTCGGAAAGGTTCTTTAAGGTGACGGAGTATTCCACGACCGGGAAACGCTTGTAGTGTTTACGGTACATTTCCACCTGAAGCCGGCCGTCGGGAGTGGTGAACCGATCGATCACCGAGAAATATTCGTCGGTGTTCTGATCTCCTTCACTGCTTCGGCTGTAGATGTCCAAATCGGCCGGCTGTCCGTCGTAGATAAAGGAGGGAACCGGCGCCGCGAGGGCCACCGCGGCCAGGCAGAGGAACGCGGAAACAAGTCCCAGCAAGGTCAAGTGCTTCATAGATACGCTTCTTTCTGGATAGGTGCTTGGAATATCGTTTGGGGGTAAAACTACTTCTTATTATAGAAAATCAGCCGGAACGACCGCTTCGGGATGGAAACTTTCCAGGCGGTGAGCTCTTTGCCCGAGACGCACTTCTTTATCACGTCAAAGGTGCCGTCGTAAAGATCGACCTCGTATTGGGCGTCGGGGTCGATCCCCGTCAGCTCGAAGGTACGGTCATTGTCGGGGGCGGCCGCGCGGCGAAAAGCGATGGCGTAACCGGCGTCGGGGCCGAAGAACTGCCAGGCGGCCCAGCAATCGTCGCCGGCCGGGGTTTCATCTACCAGCGGGTAGAAGTCAGCCGACGACAGATCGACGATACGCCTGGCCAGGTCGAACGATTTTTTGAACCAGACGGTTTCCTGATCGGTGAACGGACGGGCGACGACGCCGGCGTCGAATTCACTCGGCGTGAAGACCGTCCCGGCGGCGAAACAGCTGGCCATCGCGTAGTCGTCGTGGAACGGCGCGCAGTTGGTCTCGTTCCCCTGGAACGGGAGGAAGGGGATCGTGTTGAGGGTGGCGTTTTGACTCATCACAAGAGCCGTGTCCCCGGGTTTGATGCCGATCGGGTAGTCGCTGCGGCAGTAGGAGAAGGCCCGGGAGATCATCTCGATATCGATCCGGCGGCCCCCGCTGGCGCAGTTCTCCTGCGCGATATCGGGGAAGCGGGCGCGCATATCGTCGAGGAACTTATAAAGACCGGTAACGTGCCGCGCCTCGGCGATTCCGACACGGTCGGGGTCGCTTTCATCCATCTTAGCCCAAACCGGGCCGGGTTCGATGTTGAAATCCTGGCGGTAGATATCGATTTTGTTGTCCTCGATCAGATCGAAGATGACCTTTTCAATCCACCCAAGGGCCGCGTCCTGCCCGTAATCGAGCAGATCGCCGTGGATATACTCGGGATGTTCCTGACGGATCGGGGCCTCGGCAACGCGCTCCGGCTCGAACCAGAGCAAAAACCGCATATTCGCCCGGTGGATAGCGTCGCTGATTTTATGAAAATTCCCCGCGGGGTTGGTCGTGGTGTTGAACGTCCAATCCCCCACGTTATTCCACCAGTCGGCGCTGCAGTTCGGGAGCGGATCAACGTAGTGCGCCGGGCCGTACCAGCCGGCGTCGACCCAATAGGTATCGAAGGGGAGCTGACTTTCCAGACCGTAGTTGAGGATATCGAGCATCATCTCGGGGGTCTTGTTCCCTCCCCCGGAACCGTTCGATAAAACGGGCGGATGAAGCGTGCCGTCGCTTCGGCGCGGCGCCTTGCAGTCGAGCATAAAGCGGTGAACCACTGTCTTGAATGCGCGGCGGCATGTTTTCTGGCGGGTGAAGAGGGTGATTGACGGCTGACGGATCGTCTCGCCCGGTTTGAGATAAAAGCGGGTCTTGTCCATGCCGGCGGTGATGTGAAGGGCGTCGCCGGTGTTCTCGATATCGGCCGCCCAGGCACCGGTCCAGCCGACGGCGGCGATCAGACCGTTGTCGGCGTCGAAGCTCGCCTCCAGGAAGGGGATATAGTCGTTCGAGGAGCGGCCGCTGGGGGTTCGGAATGGACGGGTTTCCCCCTTGGCCAGGGTCGAGAAGATCGGCGTGAAATCTTCCGGCGAGCAGGCCGAGCCGCGGAGGATATTCAGCTCAACGCTCTGATCGGCGGCCGGAAGCGGGACGGTTTCGTCGAACGATTTAAAGTTCTCGATGATCGCGGTCGGCTGATCGGAGGAGAGGTTCTTTAGGGTGACGGAATATTCCTCGACCGGGAAGCGCTTGTAGCTTTTGCGCAGCAGTTCCACATGGAACCGGCCGTCGGGGGCGGTGAAGCGCTCCAGAACCGAGGTGAATTCGGCGGTCCCCTGGCCTTCTTCACTGTCGTGCGTGAAAGAGCCAAGATCGGCCGGCTGCCCGTCGTAGATAAAGGTGGGGACCGGCGCGGCAAATAACGCGGCGGCTGCGGTAACGAGCGGCCAAACAACGCCGAGCAAAATCGGGCGCTTCATCGAGGATTCCTTTCTTTGGGGGATATATTCTTTGGGTGCGTTCTTCTTCAGAGCGTTTACTTATTCTTCGCCTTTTCGGCTTCGAGGAACTTCACGTACTCACTCTTTTCGAGATCGAGGTTGGCGCGGTCGGTGATGAACACCGGCGCGTCATAGACCGGGATATCGTGAAAGATCGTCGAGGGGTTCTCCCCGCCGGTGGTTTCAAACATCTCCGGCGCGATGGCGTAGGCGTCGCCGGTGATCAGATCGACCCAGACCGGGTCGTCGAACGTCATCCCATTGGCGGTGATCGCCGCGGGAGTGGTTTCGTTCGTGTTTGACGGTACTGAGGACATATCCCAGAAGAAGATCAGCGGACGGCCGCTGTCGACAAAACGGGCAGTTCGCGCGTAGACCTGCTTTTCGCACTGAACCTCGGGATCGGCATCGTCGAGCAGCTGGAGGTTGTCGTTAAAGACCGAGACGACGTTCTGCACGGCGTAGTAGGCGGTCTTCACCTTGAGGACTTTGAATCCCCTGGAGGCGCGGTCGGTCTTGATCAGACCGTAGGGCGCCACCCCATTGAGCCAGGGGGTGGTCCGATACTCGTAGTCGGCGATCGAAAAGACCCCGGAATCGGCGTCGTGACCAAAGTCGCCGAGCATCCGGCGGATGTCCCACTTGGCCTGCGTCAGCTCGGTCCAGGGATAGCGGTTCAGCGCGCCGACCGGCCCCCACTGCGACATCGTCCCCGATTCCCCCTGCCACAGACGAATCGTCGGGGAATAGGAGCGAATCACTTCCCGCATCTTCTCCACCGGCGGGTAGGCCGTGTCGGGGTTGGGGGTGTAGTGGTGATAGACGATCGCGCTGATCAGATCGAGTTTGTCGCGCTGCTTGAGGTACTCTAAAAACGGCCCCACCTGGCCGTAGTCGCTTTGCATCAGCGCCAGGGCGGAGACTTCGGCGTCGGGAATCTCCCGCTTGATGATCTCGGCGGTTCGGACGGTGAAGGCGAAGAACGTCTCGGGTGGGTTCAGCCCGAAGTTCGGCTCGTTCCAGACACACCACTGGCGGATTTTATCTTTGTAGCGCCGCGCCGTAAGCGTGACCCACTTGTCCCAGGCGGCCAGCCCCTCTTCGGAGGTCGGGATGCCGCCGGCCAGAGAACGGCCCCCGCCGCCGGGGTAGATCGGGTTGCCGTAGCTGGTCTCGAACCAGATCTCCAGGCCGCGGCTTCGAGCGTCGTCGATGATGTAGTCGAGCCAGGCGAAATCGTAGATCCCCGGTTCTTTTTCGGTTCGGGCCCAGCCCCCCTGAAGGCGGATGCGGCGGATCCCCAGCGGAGCGAGGTATTCTTTATACGAGTCGTAACTGGCGTACTCGCGGTCTAGGACCTCGCAGCCGATCGTCCATCGGCTGGTGGAGATTTCATTGACCGATTTGGGAACCAGCGTCCCGACCGGGACAAGCCCCGGGGAGAGGGTGGTCTGAACCCGGGTCGGGGAGTCGTCAATCACCGGCTCGGCGGCGGCCAGAGCGCAAAAAAGGAGACAAAGGGAGAACAGGATGGCGGTATGTTTGGTCATAGAGCGTTTGCGGAAAGATAATCTTAGGTGTTGCCTTTTTTGGGGGGAATGGCTGCGCCGCGCAGGGCGTTTTCTCACCGTGCGGCTTAACTAAATTATAAGCGCTAAGGGGGGCACTTTTCAACCCAAAAGGGGGCTATTCCTCTTTATTTCCGCAAGCCGTTGTGCTATGCTTTCGGTGAAACGTGTTATTTAAGCCGCCCCCCGTGGGTCCACAACGAAAGGGTCTGTAATGAAAATCTCTCGCCGTCGTTTTCTCGCCGCTTCCCTGGCCGCCGGGTCGCTGGCCTTCCCCGCGCCGTTTATCAGTGCCGATCCGAACCCATCCGAGAAAATCCGCGTCGGGATTCTCGGCTGCGGGGTGCGTGCCCGCGATCTGCTGGGGACCTTCTCGTCGATTCCCGAAGCCGAGGTCACCGCTATCTGCGACCCCGATTCCGCCCGTCTGGATGAGGTTGCCGGAAAACATAACATCGCCCGGAAATTCTCCGACCCGCGTGAACTGATCGAGCTGAACGATATCGATGTCGTCGTGGCGGCCGTCTGCAACCATTGGCACTGCTTAGCGGCGGTGCTGGCGATGCAGGCCGGCAAGGACGTCTATGTTGAAAAGCCGCTGGCGCACAATCAGTGGGAGGGGGCTCAGGTCGTCAAGGCGGCCCGCAAGTACGACCGGATCTGCCAGGTCGGGATGCAGCAGCGATCCGACCCGATGCAGGCCGAGGTGAAGAAGTTCCTCCACGAGGAAAAGGCGATCGGTGAGCTGCTGTGCTGCCGCGTCAATCACTATTCGGTCCGTGTCTCGATCGGCAAGCGCTCGACCCCGCTGGAATTCCCGGAAACGGTCAATAAGGACGTCTGGCTCGGCCCCGCCGCCGATGAGCCGATCTACCGCGAGAAACTCCAGTACGACTGGCATTGGGACTGGAATACCGGCAACGGCGAGATGGGGAACTGGGGGATCCACGTCCTCGACGATGTCCGCAACGTCGTTCTGCGCGACCAGGTCGCTCTTCCCAAGCGGGTGATGGCCGGCGGGGCGCGCGTGATTTACGACGACGCCGGACAGACCCCCAATATGAACTTCGTCTATTACGATACCGACGTGATGCCGGTCGTCTTCGGGATGTCGAACCTTCAGGCCAACGATAACCCGAAGAGCGCCGGGGCGCACCCCGGGCCGGGTTCGGGGCATATCGTCTACGGCGAGGGGGGACGCCTGGAAGGACGGCGCGGCGGCTCGGTCGCCTACGACGCCGACGGCAACGAGATTCGCCGCTTCAAGGGGACCGGCGGGCAGGCCGAGCACATGCGCAACTTCCTCGACGCGGTGGTCGCCCACGACCGCTCGATCCTCAACGCCGAGGCCGAGGTCGGGAACGATTCGTGCGGCTGGTGCAATGTGACGAACATCGCCTCTCGGATCGGTCACCCCTACGACAAGAGCCAGACCAAGGCGGTTCCCGAATCGGTCGGGATCTGGAACGAGGTGATCGCCGGTCACGAAGAGCTGCTTGCCACCTACGACACCACGATGGAGGAGCTCGGCTTCAAACTCAGCCCGATGCTCGAAATCGAGGACGGCAAGTTCCTCGGCGAGGACGCCGATCAGGCCAACGCCCTGCTGAAGCGGACCTTCCGCAGCGGGTTTGAGTTCCCGGAAGTGTGAGAAAACGCTTTTTCAAGCGTGAACGCGGATAAAAAACGCGCGCCCCTGGTATTTTGGGGGCGCGCGTTTTTTTGTGGGCCGGTTTCGGACGGGGTTATTTCTTCGCCGCTTCGGCCTCGAGGAACTTCACGTACTCGCTCTTTTCAAGATCGAGGTTCGAGCGGTCGGTGATGAACACCGGCGCGTCGTAGACCGGGATATCGTGAAAGATCGTCGAGGGGGTCTCGCCGCCGGTGGTCTGGTAACTATCCGGCGCGATGGCGTAGGCGTCGCCGGTGATCAGATCGACCCAGACCGGGTCGTCAAACGTCATCCCTTTGGCGGTGATCGTCGCGGGGGTCGTCTGGTTCGTGTCGGCCGGGACCGAGGACATATCCCAGAAGAAGATCAGCGGCCGAAGGTTGTCGACAAAGCGGGCGGTTCGCGCGTAGACCTGCTTTTCGCACTGCACCTCGGGATCGGCATCGTCGAGCAGCTGGAGGTTGTCGTTAAAGACCGAGACCACATTCTGGACGGCGTAGTAGGCGGTCTTCACCTTGAGGACTTTGAACCCCTTGGAGGCGCGGTCGGTTTTGATCAGCCCTTTGGTGTTGATTCCGTTGAGCCAGGAGGTGGTTCGGTACTCGAAGTCGGCGATCGTGAATACGCCCGAATCGGCGCCGTGGCCGAAGTCGCCGAGCATCCGGCGGGTGTCCCACTTGGCCTGCGTCAATTCGGTCCAGGGATAGCGGTTCAGCGCGCCGATCGGTCCCCACTGCGACATCGTCCCCGACTCCCCCTGCCACAGACGGATCGTCGGCGAATAGGAGCGAATCACTTCCCGCATCTTCTCCACCGGCGGGTAGGCCGTGTCGGGGTTGGGGGTGTAGTGGTGATAGACGATCGCGCTGATCAGATCGAGTTTGTCGCGCTGCTTGAGGTATTCCAAGAACGGCCCGACTTTGTCGTAGTCGCTTTGCATCAGCGCCAGGGCGGAGACCTCGGCGTCTGGTATCTCGCGCTTGATGACCTCGGCGGTTCGGACGGTGAAGGCGAAGAACGTCTCGGGTGGGTTCAGCCCAAAGTTCGGCTCGTTCCAGACACACCACTCGTGGATCTTGTCTTTATAGCGGCGCGCCGTGAGGGTGACCCACTTGTCCCAGGCGGCCAGTCCCTCTTCGGAGGTCGGGATGCCGCCGGCCAGCGATCGGCCCCCGCCGCCGGGGTAGATCGGGTTGCCGTAGCTGGTCTCGAACCAGATCTCCAGGCCGCGGCTTCGCGCGTCGTCGATGATGTAGTCGAGCCAGGCGAAATCGTAGATCCCCGGCTCTTTCTCGGTTCGGGCCCAGCCCCCCTGCAGACGGATGCGGCAGATCCCCAGCGGGGCGAGGTATTCTTTGTACGAGTCGTAGCTGGCGTACTCGCGGTCGAGGACCTCGCAGCCGATGGTCCATCGGCTGGTGGAGATTTCATTGACCGACTTGGGAACCAGCGTCCCGACCGGGACAAGGCCCGGGGAGAGGGTCGTCTGGACCCGGGTCGGGGAGTCGTCAATCACCGGCTCGGCGGCGGCAGCCGCGCAGACGAGGAGGAAAAGGGGCAACAGTATGGCAGTATGTTTGGTCATAGAGCGATTGCGGAAAATAATCTTTTAGGGATTGCCTTTAACGTGGTTTCCCGGCACGGGAGTTTCATGACGCGATTATACGCGATGGGGGCGGCACATTTCAACCGAAGGGGGCACTGCTCTTTTTTTCCGCGGGCCGCTGTGCTATGCTTTTGATTAAATAAGTGATTTAAGATATTCCCTGCCGGAGGATCAAAACGAAAGGGTCTTTATGAAAATCTCACGCCGCCGTTTTCTCGCCGTCTCCTTGGCCGCCGGGGCGCTCCCCTTCCCCGCCCCGTATATCAGCGCCGACACAAACAGCTGCGGCAAGGTGCGGCTCGGGATGCTCGGCTGCGGGATTCGGGGCAATCAGCTTTTAAAGGAGTTCTCGGCGATTCCCGAGGTCGAGATCGCCGCGGTCTGCGATCCCGATTCTTCCCGATTGGACGAGACGGCTGAGAAGTTCAATGTCCCCAGAAAGTTTACCGATCCGCGCGAGCTTATCGTTTCAGACGGCGTCGACGCCGTCGCGGCGGCGGTCTGCAACCATTGGCACTGCTTAGCGGCGGTGCTGGCGATGCGCTCCGGCAAAGACGTTTATGTTGAAAAGCCGCTGGCGCACAACCAGTGGGAGGGGGCCCAGGTCGTCAAGGCGGCCCGCGTGTACGACCGGATCTGCCAGGTCGGGATGCAGCAGCGCTCCGACCCGATGCAGGCGCAAATCAAGCGGTTCCTTCATGAGGAAAAGGGGATCGGGGAACTGCTTTGCTGCCGCGTCAACCGCTATGATGTGCGCCCCTCGGTCGGAAAACGGGCGACCCCGCTGGAATTCCCGCCGGAGGTCAACAAGGATGTCTGGCTCGGTCCGGCCGCCGATGTGCCGATCTATCGCGAGAAGCTCCAGTACGACTGGCATTGGGATTGGAATACCGGCAACGGCGAGGTCGGGGCGTGGGGGATCCATATCCTCGACGATGTGCGAAACGTCGCTCTTCTCGACCGGGTTGCCCTCCCCAAACGGGTGATGGCCGGCGGGGCGCGCGTCATCTACAATGACGCCGCCGAAACCCCCAATGTCTGCTTCGCCTGGTACGATACCGGCAGTGTGCCGATCGTGCTGGGACTGTCGAATCTTCAGACCAAAGATGATCCGACGGACCCCGGACCGTTCACCGGGCCGGGGTCGGGGTATATTCTCTACGGTCAGGGGGGACGTCTGGAAGGACGGCGGGCCGGCGCGATCGTCTACGACAACGAGGGGAAAGAGATACGCCGCTTCAAGGGAACCGGGGGCCAGGCCGAACACGCCAGGAACTTCATCGACGCGGTTTTGGCCCATGACAGCTCACTGCTTCACGCCGACGCGAAGACCGGGAACGATTCGTGCGGCTGGTGCAACTTAGTCGATATCGCCACCCGGACGGGGCACGAACTGGACAAGAGCCAGATGGCCGAAGTCGGCGATCCGGCGGGAGTTTGGAACGACGTCATCGCCGGTTGTGAGGCATTGCTGGCCACTTACGATACCTCGATGGAGCAGCTCGGCTTTAAGCTCAGCTCGGTACTGGAAATCGAGGACGGCCGGTTCCTCGGCGAGGACGCCGAAAGGGCGAACGCCCTGCTGAAGCGAACCTATCGTGATGAATTCCGGTTCCCTGAAATTTAAATTTCATTGCCTGCCGCAGAGGTAATAATAAGCGCGCCCCTGCCGCCGAGAGGCGAGGGACGCGCTTTTTTCTTCAAACAGGCGGTTCGCTTTCTGCCGTTAGAACAGGCGGGCGTACTGCGGAAGATCACCGACCAGCGGACGGAGGTATTCCAGGCACTTGTCGGTCACGTAGAGACGATCGGCGCAAATGAAGTCATCGGGCATCGGCTTTTCACCGTTGGCGACCTCCGAAAGCGGGGCAGTGCCGAAGGTGATCTCGTAGGGATGGTTCGAGACACGCTCCATCGTCACCATCACGCCGCTTTTCCCTTCGATCGCCAGCTCGACGGCACGGTGGCCGCACTGCCACGCCTCGGTCACGTCGCGCTCGGTCGTACGGTCGGCGGCGGACATCTGCAGGGATTCGGTCACCTGGAACTCACCGCGCCAGCCGAATTCCTGGTGGATCATCTGGTGCAGAACCATCGCGGCGCTGGTGCCGCCCATGGCGCCGAACTCTTTGTTCTTGAACTTGTCGGAGGTCTGCGAGGCGCTGACCGGACTGCCGTCGGGATAGCAGACCCCTTCACCGCAGACGATACTGACCCAGCCGTACTTGTCGTAGGCCTCTTTGACCTCTTTGAGGAACTGCTCGCGGATGAACGGACGTTCAGGGACCAAGATAATGTGCGGAGCGGAATCTTCCGAGGTCTTGGCGCAGGCGGCCGCGGCGGGGAGCCAGCCGGCGCTGCGGCCGACCGTCTGGAAGATGACGTACTGGTCGACTTTCTTCATATCGCGGGCCAGGATACCGGCCTGGAGGACCGACAGCGCCACGTAGCGGGCCGCCGACGGGAAACCGGGGGTGTGGTCGGTGGCGAACAGGTCGTTGTCGACCGTCTTCGGAACGCCGATGCCGCGCAGTTCGTAACCCTGCTGACGGCAGTACTCCTCGACGCGGTGGATCGTGTCCATCGTGTCGTTGCCGCCGATGAGGAAGTAGTAGCGGATGTTGTTCTTGCGCAGAAGATCGAGCACGGGGGCGAAATCTTCCTGCTGCATCTTATGACGGCAGCTTCCCAGGGCGCTGGCCGGCGTCTTTTTGAGGTTCTCGATCAGTTCCTTCGGGCGGCTCCCCAGGTCGATGATCTTCTCTTGCATGAACCCTTCGATCCCGTGCTGCATCCCCAGGACGCGGTCGATCTGGCTTTCCTCGTTCGACTTGCCAAGCTCCAGACAGCCCTGAATCACACCGCAAAGCGAGGCGTTGATCACCGATGTCGGCCCACCACTTTGGCCGATGATGGCGTTTCCGCGGAACATAACAAAAACCTTTCGTTAAAATGTCTTGATGGGATGTACTCCCCGCCGGCGGCCGCCCGAAGGCGCCGCCGCGCGGTGTTGTCCTACGGTTGTAATTCTACCTAGAAACCGGGGGGCCGTCAAACGAAAGACGATTCGGCCGTTTACTTCTTCTTTTTCTTGATTTTGAGGTTGAACAGCCCAAAGATCTCTTCCTGGCTGAGTCCCATCTTCGATTCGGCCCCGACCGCGCCGGAGAGGATCGTCTCGGAAAGGAGCCGCTTGGTCTGAAGAATCCGATCGATCTTTTCTTCGATTGTCCCGACGGTGCAAAAGCGGGAGACCGTCACCGGACCGGCGGCGCCGATACGGTGCGCGCGGTTGATCGCCTGGTCCTCGATCGCCGGATTCCACCATCGATCGAAGAGGAAAACATAACCGGCGAACTGAAGATTCAGCCCGACGCTGCCGGCGCCGTAACTCATTAAAATGACATGCTTGTCGGGGTCTTCCCGGAACTGCCGCAGGACCGCGTCCCGCTCGCCGTTGGGGATCTGGCCGTGATACTCCAGCGGGCCGAACGGCTCCATCGCGACCCGTATGCGGCGCAGCGACTCGACCCACTGACTGAAGACAATCGCCTTTTGCCCCGAGGCGGCCACCTCCTCGATATCGGCGAGGAGACGCTCGAGTTTGGCGCTTTCGCCGGTGGCGGGATCGAAATTGCAGATCTGCTTGAGCCGAGTGATCAGCTCGAAGGCGTGGTGCATCGTCACCGAATCGCCCAAGCTGTTGAGGCGAATCTCCCCCGCCTCCACCGCAAGGCGGTACGATTCGGCCTGTTCGGGAAGGAGGTCAATACTGGCGTCACGATAGAGTTTCGGGGGAAGGTCTTTGAGGACCTGTGATTTTGTTCTTCGAAGGATATGCTCTCCGACCGCCTCACTCATCGCTCGGGGGGAAAGCCCCGAAATGGAGGTCCCCGGGGCGAGAAATTCGAAGATACTGACCAGATCCTCCGAGGAGTTCTCCACCGGTGTTCCGGTCAAAGCCCAGTTGCGCCGGCGGGGGATCGCCGCGGCCGCGTCGAAGGTGGCGCTGTGGCGGTTTTTGATCCGCTGTGACTCGTCGAGGACGACGAGATCGAATTTTTTCGGCTGACCGCCGTCGGCGGCGTACTCGTAGAATTCCCGATCGCGGCCGAGGATTTCGTAATTGGCGATCCGAACCGGGGCGTGCGACTGCTGCCAGTACCAGCGGCGGCGCGATTCCTTCCCCTCGATCACCTCGACCGGGATCTCGGGGGCCCAAAGCGCGAATTCCCGCTTCCAGTTGCTGACCAGCGGTTTCGGACAGACAAGCAAAACACGGCTGATCTCGCCGCGGCGCAGCAGAAGACGAATCGACATGATCGACTGCATCGTCTTCCCCAGCCCCATCTCGTCGGCCAAAATGGCGAAATGCGCGCTGTATAAAAAGGCGATCCCCTGTTTTTGATAGGGGAACGGCGCGAACGGCATCTCGAGCTGCTTGTTCTTGATCAGATTTTCGATCGGCGGCTGAAGGAGATACTGAAGGCGATCCTCCAGCCGAATCGCGTCCTCGGGGACGCGGATACGGGTTCGCGACGCCGCCTCGGCGGAAAGGTCGGCCTCGATGGGGCATTTTCTCGGCGCGAAGGATTCTTCCGCGCCCCCGAAGTTATCTTCCGGCGCGTCGAGCGGCTCTTGAGGGTCGTCGTGCCGCTGGACTTGCGAGTCGTCGGTGAACAGAAAACTGCGAACACGGGGGCGGCGGTGCTTGCGGACGATCAGGGAGCTGATTCTCGGGCGGGGAAAATGGTCGAGACCGCCGCGGATCGAGTGGACCACAATGGGAGGAGTTTCACTTTCGGTCGGGAATGTCGTTACAGGTACGGTCACTTTACCGGAGAGCTTCTTTAACTACTTCTGTGACTCTTGGATAGCCATGGTGATCCGATCGAACGGCTCGGCCAGATCGACGTTGCCGACGTACATCTCCAGCCCCGTCTTGATCCGCCCCCTGCGGTCGGGATCGCCCCAGATCGTCTTGAGGACCGCCAGGCGATCGGTGTGGAGTGCGTCGGGGGGAAGCTCGACCCAGTCGTCGGTTCGAAGCCCCTTGAGAGTCTCCGGATCGCAGGCGCTAAACCCCTCGGCGATCGGGGAACCGGAGGGGAAAAGCATCATCACCGGCTTTGGGGTGACCGTCTGCAGCGACAGGACATAGGGGGAATTCGTCATAATGGCGAAACAGTCGAGAGATGTCTTGCGCAAAAGCGCGTCGGCGATCTGTCGGCCGTAGAGAAACGCCTGGAGCGAGGCGCCGTAGAGGATCTCCTGCGCCGGATTGGGGCAGACCGGGACGGTACAGTGAAACTCCTTCGGATGCCCGAGCCGGTCGATGATCAGCAGCCCCCCCACCAGACCGGTCTTAACGCTTCCCAGGACCGAAATGAATCCGAGTCTGGCGTTTTCCTCTGTCAGCTGGCTTGTTTCCGCCATCGATGATGACTTTCCACTGCGTGATCGATCTGTTTTCCCGGCACCGGGGAGTTGCTCCCCGCTAGGGGAGTCAATCGGGCAAAACGGCCGGGGGCTTTAAAAGAAACACAAAGAGGATAATCGGCGCGGATCAGGGGAATTTTAACGGATTTGAGCGATTTTTCGGTGTTGCCAATTCTCTGAAATAATACCTCTGGGGAAGATTCCTCATGAAAAAATGCTCGAAATGCTCGACAAAACTTAAAAGGTGGTTTACTATAGAGGCTAACTAAGGTTCGTCGGGCACGGGTACCCTTGGTGCCCCGACAGCCCTCCCAACCGCGGCGCCGAATGGTACCGGAGCCGAGAGTTCCCAACCAACAGAAGACGAACTACTGAGCTATGAGCGATAAATACTGTTTCACCGTCAAAAATGCCTCTCCCCAGATCTCTCAACCCATCGACGTAACGCAGGGCCTTGCCCCGGGCCGCGCTCAAAATGATCAGCGTACCCGGAACACCCTTCCCTCCACCAGCGAGGCGGCGATGCTCCTGCGGATATTGATCCAGGGACAAGACCGCCTGATCACTGCCCAGAACCGGCAAAACGAGCTGCTCGAGGAAATCGCCGAAGCCCTCACCGGCGCCGCGCGCCAGCGCCAGAACGAGCTAGCCCAGTGGCGGCGATCCAATCCGAGATTGGCGATCCTCTGCCGGAAGGCGACCGAAAAGCTAAGTGATATCCACAGCGAGTTCATCAATACCCTCTCGGAAGAAATCGGTGAGAACGAAGAAATCGCGGAAAACGAGTTCCAGCTAAGCGACTTCCTGGACCGCTTCGGGCCGCGGATCGTCCATCTCAACGCGATGCTCCAGATGCTCTCGCAGCTGGCCGAGCCGGCCGATAAGCTCTGAGCCGGTAAGAATTAATGTTGCCGATAAGGCGAACACTTTTTGCAGGTCACCCCGGAGGAATCCCTTTCCCCAGGGTGAGCGCTCTTTTCGATTGACAAGACGGCCCTTTTTTATACAATAGCGGCGGGGTTTTTTATTCGTTTAGAAAACGCCCGTAACTATAGCGATTTTGTGGGAGAGTAAAAGCCATGAGTCAGCCAGGTGGCCCGGGTTCCGCGGTACGGCTGATCACGATCCGCCGTGTCGGAGACATCGTCGTCTCGGATGCCAGCAGTGCCGTGCTCAACCGTATTGAGGCCTTTCAGCGCTGGACCGAAGAGATGCGTCAGCTCATCGAATCGATGAGAGAAAAGCGTCTTGTTCTCAACTTAGGAGGGGATGCCTACCTTCCCGGTCCGCTGATGCACGCCCTTTTGGTTCTTCACCGCACGGCCGAGAAAGAAAAACGCCGTTTCGCCGTGTGTGAGGTCCACCCCGAGAATTTTGACGCCATTCGCGCCGCCCGCCTGCATAAGGTGATCTCGTTTGCCGAGAAGGAGCGCGAAGCGATCGTTCTGGTTCGTGCCAAGACCCAAAAGTAAGGGGTTTTGTCCCAAGCGAGAGGGTGGGCCTTTGGCTTGGAATAAGTACGGTGACGACCTGAAGTTTTTCCGCTAAAGTTCCTCCACGGACAAAAAAGTCCGTCCGAGGCGTAAAAAGCAGCCCGGTACAGCAGCAATGTCAGAAAATACCAGTGAATCCCTTGCGGCCCAGTCGGGGCCCGATTTCCCCGGAAACGAAGAAAAACTCGTTCGGCGTTGGCGCGAGCTTGATATCTACGAAAAACTGCAGGCCGAGCGCCGGGCTAAGAATTGCGGTGAATTCGTCTTCTACGAAGGCCCCCCGACCGCCAACGGGCACCCGCATCCGGGGCACTGCCTCACCCGCGCGATCAAAGACCTCTATCCCCGCTATAAGACGATGAAGGGGTTCCTGTGCGAGCGCAAGGCCGGCTGGGACACGCACGGCCTGCCGGTCGAGGTCGAGGTCTGCAAAGAGATGGGAATCCACTCGAAAGAGGAGATCGAGGCGTTCGGGATCGAGCCGTTCGTTCACCGCTGCATCGAGAACGTCTTTCGCTATACCCACGAGTGGGAAGATTTAACCGAGCGGATCGGTTTTTGGATCAACCTCGATAAGGCCTACGTCACCTTCCACAAGTCGTACGTCGAGTCGGTCTGGTGGGCGCTGAAAAGTCTGTTCGACCGCGGGCTTCTCTATCAGGGATACAAGATCGTCTGGTGGTGGGCTCAGGGGGGAACCGCGCTTTCCAGCGGTGAGGTCGGCCAGGGGTACCGCAAAGTCGCCGACCCGTCGGTCTTTGTTCGTTTCCCGCTTGTGGAAGACCCCGCCGATAAGCGCTTCGCCGACGGGACGCTTAAAGATGTCGATCTGCTGGTCTGGACCACGACCCCGTGGACCCTGCCGAGCAACCAGTTCGCGGCGGTTCACCCCGATCTGGACTACGCCGTGATTGAACTGACCGATCCGAAGGCGAAGGGGGGCGAACCGGCCCCGCGCAAGGTGATCGTCGCCGCCGCCCTGGCCGATACGGTCGCCGCCAAGGTCAAGATGAAAGCGCGCGTACTGGCCACCTTTTCGGGGAAAGATTTGGTCGGCCTGCGCTACATCCCGCCGTTTGACTGCTACTACAAGACCCTGGGCGAAAAGACGGGGACACTCAAAGACGGTTCGACCGAGCATCTCGGCTGGCGCGTCGGCGCCGCCGACTTTGTCACGACCGAATCGGGGACCGGCCTGGTCCACGAGGCGCCCGCCTTCGGTGAGGTCGACTTCGACTTTTTGGTCGCCGAGCAGGCCCGCTTCGCCGAGGGACAGGGCCCCGAAATGATCTGCGCCGTCGCCCCCAACGGGACGTTCACCGACGTCGTCCCCAAATATCAGGGCCGCTGGGTCAAAGATTGCGATAAAGAGATTATTCAAGAGCTCAAGGGCCGCGGTATTCTCTTCCATCAAGAGCAGTACCCGCACGACTACCCCTTCTGCTGGCGCGCTTCGAACGATCCGCTGATTCAGTATCCGCGCAAGAGCTGGTTCATTCGGACCACCCGCTTTAAAGAGAAGATGCTCGAAAACAACGCGAAGATCGGCTGGATGCCGGAGCATATCCGCGACGGCCGCTTCGGGAACTTCCTGGCGACGAACGTCGACTGGGCCCTGTCGCGCGAGCGCTTCTGGGGGACGCCGCTGCCGATCTGGATCTGCGAAAAGACCGGCTATATGGAGGCGATCGGCAGTTACGACGAGCTTCTGGCCAAACCGGGGGTCGCCGGAACGCACGTCTGGCAGAAAGCCCGCGATAAGGCGTGCCAAGAGGCCGGCGATAAGTGGACCGACCGCGATGAGGAGCTCTGGGAACACCTGAAGGTCCACAAACCGTACATCGACGCGGTCGTCTACGACTCGCCCAAGGCGCCGGGGGCGAAGATGCGCCGCGTGCCGGAGGTGATCGACTGCTGGTTCGATTCCGGGTCGATGCCGTTCGCCCAGCTTGGTTACCCGCATAAGGCCGGCTCGCAAGAGGAGTTCAAGCGGAACTTCCCCGCCGATTTTATCTCGGAGGCGATCGACCAGACCCGCGGGTGGTTCTACTCGCAGCTGGCGATCAGTACGCTGCTCTTCGGCGAGACGAACCCCTTCCCTCACCCGTTTAAGAACTGCATCGTCCTCGGCCTGATGCTCGGTGAAGACGGGCAGAAGATGTCCAAGTCGCTGCGCAACTACCGCGAGCCGAAAGAGATCTTCGACAAATACGGCGCCGACGCCCTGCGCTGGTACTTCTACGCCAATCAGACCCCGTGGACCAGTATCCGCTACAGCGAATCGGCGATTAAAGATTCGATGCCGGAATTCCTCATTCGGCTGTGGAATGTCTGCTCGTTCTACGACGTCTACAGCAAGATCGACGGGTTCGTTCCCGAAAAGCTCATCGACGATGAAACGATCGCCGACGGCCAGCTGACCGCCGAGACACTGCGCGGCGCCGAGGGGTATCGCCCGGTGGCGCAGCGGGGGGAACTCGATCGCTGGATTATCTCGGAGCTGAATTCCACCATCAAGTTCGTCACCGAACGCCTCGACGCCTTCGATCACTTCGCCGCCTGCGGCAAGATCAACGCCCTGGTCGATTCGCTGTCGAACTGGTATGTCCGCCGCAGCCGCGACCGATTCTGGGCCAGCGGCCAGTCGGCGGAGAAGTTCGACGCCTACTGGACCTTGTACGAGGTCCTGCTCACCTGCTCGAAGCTGATCGCGCCGTTCGTTCCGTTCATTGCCGAGCGGATCTACCTGGCTTTGACCGGCCGGTTCGGCGGCGCCGTTCGCGAATCGGTCCACCTGTGCGGCTACCCGGTGGCCGACGAGTCGCTGATCGACACGGCTTTGTCGCAGCGGATGGCCGCGGTGCGCGAAATCGTCTCGCTGGGGCGCAACGCCCGGATGGGTGCCCGACTGAAGGTTCGTCAGCCGCTGGCGGGGATCGAGGTCGTCTTGGCCAATCCCGCCCAAAAGCAGGAGCTGCTCGACCAGGTCGAGCTGATGAAAGAAGAGCTCAACGTCAAATCGATCGAGTTCATCGACAGCGCCGATCGCTACATCAGCTACAGCGTCGTCCCCGACTTTAAAAAGCTCGGACCGAAACTCGGGCGGATGCTGCCGGCCGTCAAGGCGGCGCTGGGCAAGTCGGACGGCGCGGCCCTTCTGGCCGAAATGAACCGCGATGGGAAGATTACCCTCGATATCGACGGGACCTGCGTGGAGCTGTCGTCGGAAGAGGTCCAGATTCGCCTCACCGCCAAAGAGGGCTTTGCCGCCGCGCAGGGAACCGTCGGCGTGGTGGTTCTGTCGACCGAGCTGACCGAAGAGCTTCTTACCGAGGGGCGTGCCCGCGAGCTGGTCCGAATGATCCAGGACCGCCGAAAGGAGCTTCAGTGCGAGTATACCGACCGCATCCGCGTCGGTATCGAAACCGCCTCGGCGGCCGTGCTGGAAGCTTACCGCGCTTTCGCCGAAACCATCCAAGCCGAAACCTTGGCCGTGGAGACCGTTTGCGGAAAACTCGACGGGGTCGCCGGTTCGGAGGGGAAAATCGACGGGGAGCCGGTAACGGTCTATGTGGCGACAGTGAAGAACTAAGCCGCTATAATAGTACGTGGTCGTTCGTCTTACCAACTGGAAACAAAACCGTAACAAACCAAGGAACAGGATATGTCTACCAGCGCGAAGAAGCCCCTCCCGATTGCGGTGCTGATCTCCGGAACCGGGCGGTCACTGAAGAACCTCATCGAGAAAATCCGGGCCGGAGAACTCGACGCGGAGATCCGTCTGGTGATCGCCAGTACCTCCCGCGCCTTCGGTCTTCAGTACGCCGAAATGGCGAATATCCCGATCAAGGTTATCGAGCGTTCGTCGTTCGATACGGACGAGGCGTTCAGCCGCGAGGTCTTTCAACACTGCACCGAAATGAAAGTTCGCTACGTCATTATGGCGGGCTACCTCCGGCTGCTGACGATTCCCGAAGAATACGAGGGACGCGTCGTCAATATCCATCCGTCGCTGATCCCGTCGTTCTGCGGGAAAGGGATGTATGGCCACCGCGTTCACGAAGAAGCGCTCAGATACGGCGTGAAGGTCAGCGGGTGTACCGTCCACTTCGTCAATAATGACTATGACGACGGCCCGGTCATTTTGCAGAAAGTCGTCCCGGTCTTCTCGAGCGATACCCCGCAGACCCTCAATGACCGCGTTTTCTACGACGCGGAGTGCGTCGCCTACCCGGAGGCGATCCAGCTTCTGGCCGAGGAACGGGTTCACCTCAACGGCCGCAAGGTGATCATCGACGAGCAGTGATTTTAAGCGGAACCTAAATAGATGCGGGGAATCGGCGGGGGCGGCAAGAGATGGATCTTCATTTAGGCACCTGTCTGGAGAGTGTGCGCCGGCGCCGTCCGCTTGTCGTTTGTATCACCAATTTTGTCACCGTCAACGACTGCGCCAACGCCCTGTTGGCCGTTGGCGCGTCGCCGGTGATGACCGACTCGCCCCAAGACGCGTGTGATCTTATCGCCTGCGCCGACGCGCTTTGTTTAAATATCGGCACCGTCACCGAATCGAGTGCCGAACTGATGTTTCGCGCCGCGCGGTGGGCAAAACAACGCGGTATTCCCGTTCTTCTCGACCCGGTCGGCGCGGGGGCCTCGGAAATACGAACCAAAACCGCCGGAGAGCTTTTGGACTCGGGCGCTATCGGTTTTCTTCGGGGGAATATCTCGGAGATCCAGGCGCTGGCGGGGAAGAGCTCGACGATCCGCGGGGTCGATGTCGGCGCGCATGATGACAGTCGCGCGATGTTTGACGCCAACAGCGCGCTGGCCGCCGAACTGGCGAAGAAATACTCCCTCTGTGTCGGCGTCTCGGGTCCGGTCGATCGCGTGACCTCCGGCGAGCGCCTTGTCCTGGTCGAAAACGGCGATCCCCTCCTTCCCCGTATCTGCGGAACCGGCTGTATCCTCTCGGCGGTGAGCGCCGCGTTTGCCGCCGCCGCGCCCCAAGACCCCCTCGAAGCGTTCGCCGCGGCGTTTGCCCTTTGCGGTTTGGCGGGAGAAAGGGCCCGGGCGCTCCTTGGGCCGTCCGTCGGCCCGGCGTCGATGCGCACGGCGTACCTCGACGCGCTGTATACCCTCTCGGGTGAAGACCTTGACCGCGGCGCGCGAATAAGGGATGTCAAGGAGTGAATAACGAATGATTGATCCGGCCGTTTTGCGTCTTTACGCCGTCACTTGCTCGGGAACCACCGACGCGCGCGCTTTGGAAAAAGCTCTTGTCGGGGGGGCCACGGCCGTTCAGCTGCGGGAAAAACAGCTCGGCGAGGAGGCACTGCTGGAAAAAGCGCGCGCGTTTGCCGCGATCTGCGCGCGGTACCACGTGCCGCTGATCATCAACGACCGGATCGATATCGCCCGGCGCTCGGGGGCCGCGGGGGTTCACCTGGGCCAAGGTGATGGGCTCAGCGCCATGGCGCGCGAAAAGCTCGGGCCGGGGAAGATTTTGGGGATCTCGGTTCACACGGTTGACGAGGCGATGGAAGCGGCGCGTCTTGGGGCCGATTACCTCGGTATCGGCGCGGTCTTCCCAACCGCGACAAAAGCCGACGCCCAATCGGTCCCCCCGCGGCAGCTGCGATCGATCACCGCCGTGGTTCCCCTGCCGGCGGTCGCCATTGGCGGTATTACCGAAGAGAACCTGCCGCAGCTGCGCGGCTGCGGCATCGCGGGGGTCGCCGTCGTCTCGGCGATTTTCCGGGCCGACGATATCACCGAGGCGGCCCGGCGGCTGAAGGCGGCGGCCGATGAAATTTGCGCCCCCGCACCGAAAAATCCGGGAGAGAGCCGATGAGCAATAGGGCTGCGCCTTTCCGGGTGGTGGCGGCCGCCGTCGCCGCGATTCTCGCGCTGCTTTGCGCCCTGTCGGCGCAGGAGCCGGCGCGGCGCCTGATTTCGACCACACCGAGTGTCACCGAAACGCTCTGTCTGCTCGGGCTGGAAGAGGAGCTGGTCGCCGTTTCGGACTACTGCAATTATCCGGAATCGGTTAAAACGCTTCCGCGAATCGGGGGGCTCTATAACCCGAATATCGAGAAAATCGTTTCGCTGCGTCCCACGCATGTGGTTCTTCTGAAAGAACATCAGGAATTGGCCCAGCGGCTGGCCGTCTTTCATATTCCTACCGTGACGGTCGATCATACGAGCGTCGACGGAGTTGTTGATTCGATCCGGATTCTGGGCCGGGCGTTTGACCGCCAGTCGCTTGGGGAAGAACAATCCGCGCTGCTGCGCCGGCGCCTGGACCAGATCGCCCGCGCGGCCGAACCGCTGGAGAAACCGTCGGTTCTCATTGCCATCGACCGGCCCAAAGGGGAACTGTCCGAGTTTTACGCGGCGGGGAGATCCCCCTATTTTCAAGAGCTCCTGGAGATCGCCGGCGGCCGAAACGTCTTGGAATCGTCGCCGGCCGCCTTCCCGACCGTCACGATCGAAATCTTGCTGCGGCTGCGGCCCGATATCATCATTGACCTGTCGTTCGCCAGCCGCGCGGCCGGTTCGATCGACGATTGGAAGAAACTCGCTGCCTTTCTTCCGGCGGTCGCCGAGGAGAAGGTTTATGTCATCACCGACGACTACGCCACGATCCCGGGACCGAGGATCGTGCAGACGGCCGAGCGGTTTTTTCGGCTTCTCCATCCGGACGCAGCTAAAGCGGAATTCGCCTTTAGAAATGTCGATTTCTCCGCTACAATAACTCAAGGCATGGAGGAATGAATCATGATCAATAAAATCACCGGACGATTGACCGCCCTTTCACAGACCTGCGCGTCGGTGGCCTGCGGCCCCTTTGAATATGAGGTTCAGATCTCGGAGTACTCCCGGCTGAAGCTTCAAAACGAGCTGAATAAAGAGATCACGCTGTACACCATCGATTACATTGATGGAAATCCGACCAGCGGGGGAAGGTTGATCCCGCGTCTGGTCGGTTTTAAGGCCGAGGCCGAGCGTGATTTCTACGAGCTGCTGTGCAGCGTCGATGGGCTCGGCACGAAAAAGGCGCTCCGCGCGATGGTCCGTCCCGTCGCCGAAATCGCCTCGGCGATTGAGGAACAGAACGTCAAGTTCCTCTCCGGGCTCCCCGGATTGGGAGGGGCGACGGCCGAACGGATCATCGCCAAACTTCGGCGAAAGGTCCCCAAGTTCGCTCTTTTGGTCGACCATACCGTCCCCGGTCAGGGGAAGGAGCAATCGGTCGACTGTGTCACCGAGGCGTTCAATATGCTCGTTGGGCTGGGGCACAGCGAGACCGATGCCCGCCGCAAGATCGACGAGGTGCTCAAAAACAGCAAAAAGAAATTCAAAGATTTCAACGAGCTGATTGTGGCGGTTTACGATTACGATAAGAAGTCGAAAAAATAAAGCCCGCGCGGAAAGTTCACGATGACCAGAAAACCGATCATATCACCGAAAGGCGACGATTTCGAAGACGACGATCGCTTTGACGGCGAGACGTCCGGCCAGGAAAGCCCCAGCGACAACCTGGCGGGAGGGGAATACTCCGACCGCTTTGGGATCAATACCCGCGAGGAAGATCTCCTTCTGCGCCCCAAACGGATGTCGGAAATGATCGGCCAGAGGGATGTCTACGAACGGATTATGATCGCGATCCAGGCCGCCCGCAAACGGAACGAACCGCTCGGCCATATCCTTTTCGACGGTCCCCCGGGGCTGGGAAAGACCACTTTCGCGACCTGTATCCCGAACGAGCTGGATGTCCAGATGCAGGTCGCCAACGGCGCGACCTTAAAGGCCCCCAAAGATATCATCCCCTATCTGACCAACGCCGAAGAAAGGTCGGTTCTGTTCATCGACGAAATCCACCGGCTGCAAAAGACGGTCGAGGAATTTCTCTACCCGGCGATGGAGGATTTTCGTATTGATTTTACCTACGGCGAGGGGATCAACGCTCGAACACTCAATATACCGCTCAAGCCATTTACGCTGATCGGCGCCACGACGCGAACCGGGTTGATTTCCGCGCCGCTGCGCGATCGTTTTCAGATGCGCGAGCACCTCGATTTCTACTCGATCGACGAACTGACCAAAATCGTTCTGCGCAACGCCGAAAAGCTCCGCGTCACGATCGACGACTCCGCCGCCGAAGAAATCGCTCTGCGCAGTCGCGGAACGCCGCGGCTGGCGAATAACCGCCTCCGATGGGTTCGCGACTTTGCCGACGCCAAGGCCGACGGGACCATCACGCCGACGGTGGCGCTCGACGCGCTGGCGATGCAGGGGATCGACTCGCTGGGGCTCGATAAACTGGACCGCAGCTATATGGAGACGATCTGCCGCGTCTTTAACGGCGGGCCGGTGGGGGTCGATTCGGTCGCCCACACAATGAATATTGCCCCCGACACGATCGTCGACGAGGTGGAGCCGTTCCTTCTGCGCCGAGAGCTGATCGTGCGAACCAGCCGCGGAAGAATGATCACCAGTGAAGGGGCCGCCCATCTCGGGTTCGATCCCGCGAAGCTCGATTTAGCCGATTCGTTCGGAAAGGCGAGATTATTCCCCTTCTAAAGCGCCCGAGGGAGATTATCCCCTCCCCAATACGCCGTTATCCCATAAGAAAGCAGATCAGGTGATGGGACCGTTCGATATAGTGCTCAGTTATGGCGGTCCGGAGTCGCTCGAGGAAGTCGAGCCGTTTCTCGATCGTATCCTGGCCGGAAAACCGATCCCCCCTCAGCGGCGTGAGGCGGTGGTTCGGCGCTACCGGCAGCTCGGGGGAATCAGCCCCCTCAATGCCCAGGTACGCGCTTTTATCGCCGCGCTTCGGCCGGAGCTGTCCCGGCGCGCCCCCGGGTCGGAGATTCTTCAAGCCAATCTTTTCGCCCCCCCTCTTCTGGAGGATGTGCTTGCCTCGACGGCGGAAAAAATCGCTCGGGCGAATCTTGCCGGCGATAGGTCGCAGACGCAGATACGGGTCTTTTCGGCTAGCGCCTTCCCCGGGCCAACCTGCCAAATGCGATATCGTCAGGCGGTGGAAAGCGTCCGCGAAAAGGTGGAAAACCAAATCGCCGAGCGTCTGGGGACCGTGCCGCGCTGGAGGTTTCTCTACAGCGAACCGTTCCACCACACGGAACTGTTTCGCCGGGCCGCGGCCGATACCGTCTTGGAGGCCCGCGCGCACGCCCTGCTGGAAAGCGCCCATCCGATGGTTCTCTTCTCGGCGCACGCCCTTCCCGAGGAGGAATCGCGCGCGGTCGGGTATCGGGAGAGTTTGCTGGATTTGTGCTGCTCGACCGCAAAAAACGTCGGCCTAGGGCAGCAGCGCGGCGGCGACGAGCTTGAGCAAGCGTCCCCCGGCGACTGGGCGCTGGTCTTTCAAAGCGGAGGCGGCTCGCCGGCGCGCCCCTGGACGGGACCGACCATCGACGAGGCGCTGAAAAGAATCGCCGGCACGGTCAGGGATGTTTTGGTGATCCCCGTCGGGTTTTTCTTCGAGAATATGGAGATCGCTTTCGATCTGGATATCGAGGCCGCCTCGCTGTGCCGGATGCTGGGGCTGTCGTACCGGCGGGGGAAGACCGTCGGGCTAAGTGCCGAGATGCTGACCCTGGCGCTTGAGTTTTTCACGCTTCGCTGTAGTGGCACCGGCCCGGCGGTGGTGTATACTTAGGGAGAGTATTTGCCTAACAGGGTGTCTATCAAAAGGCCATAACGTGAAGCGTTTTACCATCATCAAAGGGAACGACACCGGAACCCGTTTTGACTGGGACGGGAAATCCCTTGTGATCATCGGCCGGGGGGCGGACTGCGCGCTGCGGGTCAACGACAAAGAGGCCTCTCGCCGCCATGCCTCGATTCAGATGGAAAACGGGGAGCTGATCCTCACCGATTTGGGGAGTCTCAATGGGACGTTCGTCAACGCCCAAAAGATCGAGCGTCTCGTGCTCCAGCTGGGGGACCATATTCAGATCGGACAGACTTTATTGAGCTATACCGAGACCGAGGACGATGTTATCGAAGCCCCATCGATCTGCTTAAGTCCCGTCCTCAAGGATATTTCGGAAGAGTCCCAAATCGTCGAGCACTACCGCAACGACGAATTCTTCAGCGCCGGGGAAAAACCGTCCTTCCCCGCGGGGGCCACCGCCCGGACGAACACCGATCAATCGGGGTGGTTCAAAGAGGTCAACGCTCATTTGAATATGATCTACCGCACGACCCTGGCCGTCTCGCAGGTGCGCGATATTCGCGAGCTTCTGGAACGTATCCTGGGGCTGATCATCGAGTGGGTCGACATCGACCGTTCTTCTATCCTTCTGATCGATCCGGAGACTCACGAAACCAAACTGCGCGTCTGCCGTCAAAAATCGAAAAAGTTTCCCCGCATTACCTCGATTTCCAAACGGTTCAGCGACTACGTCCTTACCAATAAAGAGGGGATTCTCCTGAACGACCGCGACTACGGCCAGGGGGTCTCCATCCCCGGTGTCCGCGAGGCGATCTGTGTTCCGATGATCGGCCGTTACGGCTCGATCGGCGTGATCTATCTGGACATCGTCTCTCCCCCCGACGACCAGCCCTCCGGTTCGGCGGATGGAAACAGCGGCGCGCTGCGTCTGACGAAAGATCATTTGAAACTCGTGTGCGCCATCGCGCACCAGACCGCGCTGGCCGTCGAGGATACGCAAAACTACATCGCCGCCCTTCAGGCCGAGCGGCTGGCGGCGATCGGACAGACCGTCGCGGTTTTGTCCCACCATATCAAAAATATCCTTCAAGGGATCCGCGGCGGAAGTTATCTGATCGAGCGCGGGCTGACGAACCACGACGAAGAGATGGTCTCGAAGGGATGGGGGGTCGTCGATAAGAATCAGAATAAAATTTCGGATCTTATCCTCGATATGCTCACCTTCAGCCGGGAGCGGGTTCCGGTTCTGACGCGCGCCGATATCAATCAAACGCTGCTCGACGTCTTCGAACTGATCCAGGGGCGCGCGATGGACCTGGGGGTCGATGTGAAGTTCATCCCCCGCGAGACGATCCCGAAGTTCTTTTACGATACCGAGCAGATCCATCGTGCCGTGATGAACTTAGCCGGCAACGCTCTGGACGCGGCGCTGCTCCCCAATAATCCGATTCCGCCGGAAAATGATCAGCCGGTCGTGGAACTTCGCCCCGAGGATCTCCTGACCGGAATCGACGACACTCCCTCTCAGGAGCAGACCCTCCCTAACCCGGCCCCGAACCCGGAAGATTTTGACGACGATCACAAGAGCAATGCCCGCGTCGAAATTCGCTCCGACTTTGATCCGGAACGAAAGGTGGTTTCGATCATCGTCGACGATAACGGCCCGGGGATTCCCAAAACGGATCGTGAAGACGTCTTCCGCCCCTTCTTCTCCCGGTGCAAAAGCGGCGGGACCGGGCTGGGGCTGCCTGTCTCCGCGAAGATTATCAAAGAACATGACGGAAAAATCGTCGTGAGCGATTCGCCCCTGGGCGGCGCGAGGTTCACGGTCGAACTCCCCTTCCGCCAGGAACGCTGATTTCGCATTATAACGACCTATGAAATTCGCCCCATGGGTTTTGGCGGCACGCCCCAAAACCCTCCCCGAATCGGCATCGCCGGTAGTGATCGCCGCGGCGCTGGCCTGGATCGAAGGATCCTTCGCCGCGGTTCCCTTTCTCTTGGCGCTGATCTTCGCCGTTTTCGCTCAGATCGCCGCGAACCTGGCCAACGACTGGGCCGACTTTAAAAAAGGGGCGGACAGGGAAGGACGGCTTGGTCCCGATCGTATGGTCGCCCTTGGGATTCTTTCCCCCAAAGCAATGCTGATCGGCGCCTGCGTTTCGCTGGCGATCGCCTGCGGCTTTGGTTTGGGACTGGTGGCCTATGGGGGAATAAAACTCATCGCGCTGGGCGCCGTGTGCGCCCTGGCGGTCTTTCTCTACAGCGCGGGGCCCTATCCGCTGGCCTATATCGGTCTGGGGGATGTCGCCGTGGTTCTTTTCTTCGGTTTAGCCGCCGTGGGCGGAACCTACTACGTCCAGACCGGGCATCTGAGCTGGGCGTCGTTTTGGGCGGGATTGTCGTTCGGCTTTGCCTCCGATACGGTACTGACCGCCAATAACTACCGCGATCGAGTTCAGGACCGCGAGAATCGAAAGTTCACCCTCATCGCCCTGTTCGGCGAGAGGTTCGGCCGCTATTTTTTCCTGGTGATCGGTCTGCTCTCGGCGCTGTTCTTCGCGCTGTGCTGCCGCTGCCTCGCCGGCGGTGATCCGCAAACGTGGCTTTGGCTGCTCCCCTTCCCCGGTTTTTGGCTGGTGATTCACTTGCTGACTTGGAGAAAGATGATCGCCATTTTTGAAGGGAAACAACTCAATAAGATCCTTGAACAGGCGGCGAAAAACACGCTTCTTTTGGCTTTGTTTTACGTCTTGGCCGCCGTGGTGATCAAACTTACTTCGTAAGGAATCGCGATAAAAAAAAGGCGGTGTCAAAAACACCGCCTAAATGTTTCCCGGCATTTGGAAGGTGCCTGGGACCCGGCCTGTCAGGCCTAGTCGATCAGGAAGAGCAGCCCATGACCGGGGAGAATCCACTCCCTCTGGCGCGGGGCGTGGGCCGTACCGGTTACCGGATTGACCACCCGGACCGCTGCGGCTTCCTTCAGATCGAGCGAGGCGATGATGCTGCGGCCAAAATCGAGGTTCACCAGCATCACGGCCTTTTGCGTCCCCTCTTTGGCCCGAAATTCCCCGACCATCACCGAGGGGGTGCCGGCCTTATCTTTGATCTCCTCCTGATAGGAGATGTTCACGCCGCGCAGCAGATCGCCGGGGTTGCCGGGCAGTTCGTCTGTCGGCTGGCTGAACCAGACACTGGTGGAACGGAAGCGGTTGAGAATCTTCCCCAAAACCACCGTCTGCTCGTTGACGGTGCGCTGCATTTGGAAAGTGGGGGACTTTTCGTCAGACATATTTATCGGGCCGTAGATATGCTGCCCCGGCGAGAAAAAGAGGAACCATCCCAAACCATTGGCCCCGGCGGCCAGGGAAGTATAGGCCTGCAGCGCCATGCGCGCCATATTGGGCGGGGAGGACTGGGGACGAATCGCTAAAGAACTGACAATGTTCCACCAGGGAAGTCCATACTTTTGCGCGACACGACGAACCTCCAGAAGATCGCGCCAGTAGATGTCGGCACGCTCTTGATCGGTCATATCCTCGGAGTATTCCACCATGTAGTTGTCATAACTGATAAACTGGGGCTTTACCTCTTGAACGTACCGCTCGAGGTACTCGGTGAACGTATACGTCTGCATCTGAGAGTCAACGTCGGCACCGATCGTCGTCGCGTAGCTCGGGAAGAGGTTGATATAGGCCAGCTTTCCGGGAGCGTACTTTTTGACCGCCGCGACGAACATCGCCAGAGCGGGGTATTTTTTCGCGCCCGGCTCGTCGGTGATATAGTAGCCGAAGATCTCGGGGTCGTCCTTCGTGCCGGCGACGTGCTCTTTCACAAAGGCGTCGATCTCTTCTTGTTTGGCGTCGAGCAGGTCGATCTTCCCCGTTCCCATCGCCAGAAGAATGTTGCGGAACCCGGCCCGCTTGGCATCCGGGAGATCTTTTTCCTCGACGAACGCCGGGACCGAAAAATCGCATTCGGCCATCCGAACATACCCCTTGGCCGGATCGTTCATGAAGTTCTTCGACCAGTAGACCTGGTCCCACGGGTAGACCGGGTAGAGGTCGTCGGGGAGGACCAGCGGTTCTAACCCGAGGGACTCGGCCGTGGCGTTTTCGTCCCAGGTGATTGGGTATGTACCGGCGTCTTCCGCCCAAAGCGCGGCGGAAAACGCCAGAAACAGAAGTGACAGAAGCGCTGAGGAAACAAGGTTGTTTCGCATGGACGTCCTTTCGTTATTTGAATCTATGGTGGGGTTGGTGTTCGGTTTAGTCGATCAGGAACAGCAGCCCGTGGCCGGGGAGGATCCACTCCCTCTGGCGCGGCGCGTGGGCCGTGCCGGTCACCGGGTTGACCACTTGGATCGTCCCGGGTTCTTTAAGATCGAGCGACGCGGTGACGCTGCGGCCAAAGTCAAGGTTCACCAGCATCACGGCCTTTTGCGTTCCTTCCTTGGCCCGAAATTCCCCGACCATTACCGAGGGGGTGCCGGCGATATCTTTGATCTCCTCCTGATAGGAGAGGTTCACCCCGGCAAGCAGATCGCCGGGGTTGGCCGGGAGAAGGTCGGTCGGCTGGCTGAACCACACAGCGGCGGAGCGAAACTTGTTGAGAATCTTCCCCAGCGTGAGCGTCTGCTCGTTGATCTCGCGCAGGTACTGCCAGGTGACGGTTCTTTCACCCGAGACGCTGATCGGGCCGTAGCCGAAATGGGTCTTCGGCGTGAGGAAGCGATACCACCCCAGGCCGTTGGCGCCGGCGGCCAGGGAGGTATAGGCCTGAAGCGCCATGCGCGCCATGTTCGGCGGGGAGGATTCATCGCGGATCGCCAGACAACTGACGATGTTCCACCAGGGAAGCTCATACTTTTGAGCGACCCGGCGGATTTCGAGAAGATCGCGCCAGTAGATGTCGGCCCGGTCTTGATTGGTCATATCCTCGGAGTACTCTACCATATAGTTGTCATAGCAGAGGAACTGGGGCTTGGCCTCCTGGACGTACCGCTCCAGATACTCGGTGAAGGTGTAGGTCTGCATCTGCGAGTCGCGGTCGGCGCCGATGGTCGTCGCGTAACTCGGGAAGAGATTGATGTAGGCCAGCTTTCCGGGAGCGTACTTCTTGACCGCCGCGACAAACATACCGAGAGCCGGGAATTTTTTCGCGCCCGGCTCGTCGATGATGTAGTAGCCGAGGACCTCGGGGTCGTCCTTGGTACCGGCGACTTTTTCCTTCACAAAGGCGTCGATCTCTTCTTCCTTGGCGTCAAGCAGATCGATCTTCCCCGTCCCCATCATGACAAAAAAGCGGTGGAACCCTGCCTGTTTAGCGGCGGGAAGATTTTTCTCGTTAAGGAACGCCGGTATCGGGAAACCGCATCCGGCCATCGTTTCAAGGTCGCTGACCCCCGCTCCCCAGGGATAGAGGGGAAAGAAGTCCTCGGGAAGGATCAGAGGTTCTAAGCCGAGGGATTCGGCCGTGGCGTTTTCGTCCCAGGTGATCGGGGGAGCCGCGGAATCGTCCGCCGAAAGCGCGGCGGAAAACGCCAGACAAAGGGCCGGCAGGACGGCCAGGGGGACCCAATGATTTCGCATGATATCTTCCTTTTATTCCATACAGCGGAATCGTGATTTGTCAAAAACCAAACGGCCTAGTCGATCAGGAAGAGCAGCCCGTGGCCGGGGAGAATCCACTCGCGCTGACGCGGGGCGTGGGCCGTTCCGGTCACCGGGTTGACCACTTGGATCGTTCCGGCTTCCTTAAGGTCCAGCGAGGCGATGATACTGCGGCCAAAGTCGAGGTTCACCAGCATCACGGCTTTTTGAGCCCCTTCCTTGGCCTGGAATTCCCCAACCATCACCGCGGGGGTGCCGACTTTATCTTTGATCTCCTCCTGGTAGGAGAGGTTCACCCCGGCAAGCAGATCGCCGGGGTTACCCGGGAGCTCGTCGGTCGGCTGGCTGAACCACACAGCGGTGGAGCGAAACTTGTTGAGCATCTTCCCTAAAACAAGTGTCTGCTCGTTGACGGTGCGCTGCATTTGGAAGGTGGGGGTCTTCTCGCCGGCAACACTGATCGGGCCGTAACCGTGATAGGCCTGCGGCGTGAAGAAGAGGTACCACCCCAGACCGTTGGCGCCGGCGGCCAGGGAGGTGTAGGCCTGGAAAGCCATGCGCGCCATGTTCGGCGCGGAGGACTCATCGCGAATCGCCAAAGAACTGACGATGTTCCACCAGGGGAGATTGTATTTTTGAGCGATCCGGCGGATTTCCAAAAGATCGCGCCAGTAGATGTTGGTCCGGTCTTTATCGGTCAAATCCTCGGAATATTCCACCATGTAGTTGTCGTAGCTGAGGAATTGGGGCTTGGCCTCCTGGACATACCGCTCGAGATACTCGGTAAAGGTGTAGGTCTGCATCTGCGAGTCGCGGTCGGCGCCGATGGTCGTCGCGTAACTGGGGAAGAGGTTGATGTAGGCGAGCTTTCCGGGGGCGTATTTTTTGATTGCCGCGACGAACATGCCGAGGGCAGGGAATTTTTTCGCGCCCGGCTCGTCGATGAGGTAGTAGCCCATTACCTCCGGGTCGTCCTTCGTGGAGGCGACATGCTCTTTCACGAACGCGTCGACCTCATCGGCGTTGGCGTCGAGCAGATCGATATTCCCCGTCCCCATCGAGAGGATGAACGAGTGCAGGCCGGCCCGCCTGGCGGCGGGAAGATCGCTTTCGGAAACGAACGTCGGCATCGAGAAGCCGCAATCGACGATCTTGTCAAAGTCGCCGACCGACTCGCTGCCGTAGGAATGTCCTCCCCACGGATAGAGGGGATAGAAGTCCTCAGGGAGGACAAGCGGCTGTAAACCGAGCGATTCGGCCGTGGCGTTTTCGTCCCAGGTGATCGGGGGAGCCGCGGAATCGTCCGCCGAAAGCGCGGCGGAATAGGCCAGACAAAGAACCGGCAGTGCTGCCAGGGTGATCCAATGATTTCGCATGATATTGTCCTTTTGTTTCTTGTAGTTATGGGTGATTTGTAAAATGTTAATGCCTAGTCGATCAGGAACAGCAGACCGTGGCCGGGGAGAATCCACTCACGCTGACGCGGCGCGTGGGCCGTCCCGGTCACCGGGTTGACCACCTGGATCGTCCCGGCTTCTTTCAAATCGAGCGACGCGGTGATGCTGCGGCCAACGTCGAGGTTCACCAGCATGACGGCTTTTTGCGCCGCGGCTTTGGCCCGAAATTCACCAACCATCACCGCGGGGGTGCCGACTTTATCTTTGATCTCCTCCTGGTAAGAGAGGTTCACCCCGCGCAGCAGATCGCCGGGGTTGCCCGGGAGATTGCCGGTCGGTTCGCTGAACCAGACATTCGTGGAGCGAAAGCGGTTGAGAATTTTCCCCAAAGTGACCGTCTGCTCGTTGACGTCACGCTGAATCTGCCAGGTGAGGGTGTTTTCATCTTGCTGATCGGTCGGACCGTAGGTGAGGCCGAAGAAGAGGAACCACCCCAGCGCGTTGGCGCCGGCGGCCAGGGAAGTATAGGCCTGCAGCGCCATACGAGACATGTTGGGAGGAGAGGAATTCTCGCGAATCGCCATGGAACTGACGATATTCCACCAAGGCAGACCGTACTTTTGCGCGACACGGCGAACCTCCAGAAGATCGCGCCAGTAGATAGCGGCACGGCCTTTATCGGTCATATCCTCGGAGTATTCGACCATATAGTTATCATAACTGATAAACTGGGGCTTCACCTCTTGGACGTACCGCTCCAAATACTCGGTGAAGGTGTAGGTCTGCATCTGCGAATCAACATCGGCGCCGATCGTCGAGGCGTAACTCGGGAAGAGGTTGATGTAGGCGAGCTTCCCGGGAGCGTACTTTTTGACCGCCGCGACAAACATGCCGAGAACCGGGAATTTCTTCGCGCCCGGTTCGTCGATGATGTAGTAGCCAAGAACATCGGGGTCGTCCTTCGTTGAGGCGACGCGCTGTTTCACAAACGCGTCAACTTCCTCTTCGGTGCCGTTGATCAAATCGATGTCCCCCGTTCCCATCGACACAAGCAGACAGTGGAACCCGGCTTCTTTGGTGGCGGGGATATCTTCCTGGGTGACAAACGCGGGAACCGAAAAAGCGCTCTGGGCCATTCGCGCAAAGCTTTTGGCCGGATCATCCTTGTAATGATTCGACCAGGAAGTAACATCGACTTGATCCCAAGGGTAGACCAGGTAGAAATCGTCGGGGAGCGTCAGCGGCTCTAAACCGAGGGACTCGGCCGTGGCGTTTTCATCCCAGGTGATCGGGGGATTGGCGGGGTCTTCCGCCCAAAGCGCGGCGCAAAACGCCAAACCAAAAGCCAGCGGCAGAGCCAATACCATTTTGTTGTATCGCATCGTTCTATTGCCCTTGTTGGTTTTGTTAGTCGATCAAAAACAGCAGGCCGTGAGCCGGAAGGATCCATTCCCGCTGGCGCGGGGTATAAGATGTTCCGGTCAGCGGATTGACCGCCTGGATCGTTCCGGGCTCTTTAAGATCGAGTGACGCGGTAATACTCCGACCAAAGTCGAGATTCACCACCATCACCGCCTTTTGGGTTCCTTCCTTGGCCTTAAACTCACCGACCATCACCGAGGGGGTACCGGCCACGTCGGTGATCTCCTCCTGGTAGGCGATATTCACCCCGTTGAGCAGATCGCCGGGGTTGCCCGGGAGCTTGTCGGTCGGTTGGCTGAACCAGACGTTGGTGGAGCCGAAGCGGTTGAGAATCTTCCCTAAAACAAACGTCTGCTCGTTGACGTCGCGCAGAAAATTCCAGGTGATCGTCCTTTCGTGAATTTTGTCGATCGGACCGAAGTCAAACTCATTGTAGGAGTCGCCCACGGAATAGAAGAGGAACCAGCCCAGACCGTTGGCGCCGGCGGCCAGGGAGGTGTAGGCCTGGAAGGCGATGCGGGAGACCGAAGGAGGAGAGGATGTCTCGCGAATCGCCACGGAGCCGACGATGTTCCACCAGGGGAGGTTATACTTTTGAGCGATCCGACGGATCTCAAACATACTCTCCCAATAGTTCGCGGCACGGTCGGGATTGGACATATCCTCGGAGTATTCCACCTGGTAGTTGTCGTAACTGAGGAATTGGGGTTTTACCTCTTGGACGTACCGCTCCAGATACTCGGTATAGGAGTGGGCCTGTGTATGGGATTCCACCTCGGGAGGAAGCCGTGTGCCGCAGTCCGGAAAGAGATTGATGTAGGCCAGCTTTCCGGGAGCGTGTTTTTTGACCGCCGCGACAATCTTCGCCAAACCGGGGAATTGATGAACATTCGGTTCGTCGATAATGGAATAACCGAGAACCGTCGGATCATCTTTGGTGGAAGCGACCATTTTGCGGACTAATTCATCGGCCTGCTCATCGGAGATCTTCGTAAGGTCACATCCTGCCCCAAGATCGAGGAGGATATAGCGAAAACCTAAGTTCTTGCAGGTTTCCATATTCCTTTCGCCGACGAACGCCGACATCGGGAAGGCGCACTCGGCGATCATCTTCAGCCCCTCGTCCTCGGTTTGACCGAACGGGGCGCACCAGCTGATTCGATCCCAAGGATAGAGGGGATAAAAGTCGTCGGGGAGGACCAGCGGTTCCAAACCGAGGGATTCGGCCGTGGCGTTTTCGTCCCAGGTGACCGGGAGCGTGCCCGCGGCGTCTTCCGCCGAAAGGACGGCGGAAAACACCAGACACAAAGCTGGCAGCAAAGCCAACATCATCTTATCGCGTCGCATCGTTCTATTGCCCTTAGAGTGTTTTGTTAGTCGATCAGGAAGAGCATCCCATGGCCGGGGAGGATCCACTCACGCTGGCGCGGGGCGTAGGTCGAACCGGTCAGGGGATTAACCGCCTGGATCGTTCCGGCTTCCTTGAGATCAAGCGAGGCGGTGATACTGCGGCCGAAGTCGAGGTTCACCACCATCACGGCCTTTTGGTTTCCTTCCTTGGCCTTAAACTCACCGACCATCACCGAGGGGGTGCCGGCCACGTCGGTGATCTCCTCCTGGTAGGCGATATTCACCCCGTTGAGAAGATCCTCCGGATTCGCGGGGAGAAGGTCACTCGGCTGGGAGAACCAGATGTTCGTGGAGCGGAACTTGTTGAGGATCTTCCCTAAAACAATCGTTTGCTCGTTGACGTCGCGCAGGAAATTCCAGGTGATCGTCCTTTCGTGAATCTTGTCGATCGGACCGAAGTCAAACTCGCTGTTGGAGTCGCCCACGGAATAGAAGAGGAACCAGCCCAGACCATTGGCGCCGGCGGCCAGAGAGGTGTAGGCCTGGAAAGCGATGCGGGAGACCGACGGAGGAGAAGAGACCTCGCGGATCGCCAGGGAGCTGACGATGTTCCACCAGGGGAGATTGTATTTCAGCGCGACGCGCCGTATCTCGATGATATCGCGCCAATAGACATTGGCGCGGTCCTCTTTGGTCATATCCTCGGAGTATTCCACCTGGTAGTTGTCATAGCTGAGGAACTGGGGCTTCACCTCTTGGACGTACCGCTCAAGATACTCGGTGAAGGTGTAGGTCTGCAGCTGCGAGTCGACGTTGGCGCCGATCGTCGAGGCGTAGCTCGGGAAGAGGTTAATATAGGCGAGCTTTCCGGGGGCGTGTTTTTTGATCGCCGCGACAATCTTCGCCAGACCGGGGAATTTTTTCGCGCCCGGCTCGTCGGTGACGTAATAGCCGAGAACCGTCGGATCGTCCTTGGTGGAAGCGACCATCTGGTTGATAAACTCATCGGCCTCTTCGTCGGTGATCGTCGTAAAATCGCCTCTCATCCCAAGATCGAGGAGGACATAGCGAAAACCGAGGTTTTTGCAGCTCTCCATATTCCTTTCGCCGATGAACGCGGGCATCGAGAACGCGCAATCGGCGATCCCTTTGAGTCCCTCGTCCTCGGTCTGGCCGAACTGAGCGCACCAGCCGATTCGATCCCACGTGTAGAGGGGATAAAAGTCGTCGGGGGTGGCAAACGGCTCCAGACCGAGCGACTCGGCCGTGGCGTTTTCGTCCCAGGTGATCGGGTGATTGGCGGCATCTTCCGCCCAAAGGGACGCGGTGAGCCCCAGGCAGAGAACGGCTCCCAGAATAAGGCGCGATTGCATCATCGGTGTTCCTCCTTCGAGTTTCTGAAATCTTTCCTCTGGGGGAAGACGGCCCTTGGGACCGGTCCCCCCCTTTCTTGATTAACCTTTCATTGTACCGGCCGGGCTGGTCAAAATCCAGTTCCCAGGAGCATTTCGTCCAAAATGAGGACGCGCCTTGGCGGAATGTATCCCCCGGGGGAAACGGTGGTATAATAGAAGGCCGGTAGTTTTTTCTCCGAAAACGTATCACCAGGAGCAGGAGAATGATGTCCCATCAAGCTCACCCGACAAAGCTCACCCCGGCTTGCTTAGCGAAAATGCGCGCCGAGGGAACCAAAATCTCGATGATGACCGTCTACGATTACACGTCGGCCCGATTGCTCGATCAAGCGGGAGTCGACGTTCTCCTCGTGGGAGACTCGCTGGGAATGGTCGTTCAGGGGAAAGAGAATACCCTCCCCGTGACCTTGGAGGAGATGATCTACCACACCGAAATGGTCGCCCGAGCGGCCGACCGCGCGATCGTCATCGCCGATCTCCCCTTCCCGGTCGTTCAGCTCGGGGTGGAGTCGGCCTTAAACGCCTCGGTCCAAATCATTAAGCGTACCCGCGCCACGGGAGTGAAAGTCGAGGGGGGGGAGAACCGCGTCCCGGTTATTCGGGCGCTGCTGGAGGCGGGGATCCCCGTGATGGGGCACTGCGGACTGCTGCCGCAGGATATTCGCCGGCTGGGGGGATACAAAATTCAGCGCAACACCGAAACGCTTCGGCGCGACGTTCGCGCGGTAGCCGACTCGGGGGTGATGGCCATTGTCTTGGAGTGCGTCACCGCCGATCTGGCCGCGGAGATCACTCGCGAGGCAACGGTTCCCACCATCGGGATCGGGTCGGGGAGCGGCTGTGACGGCCAGGTTCTGGTCTTCCACGATATGCTCGGTTTTACCGACCCGGGGGCTCATCTTCCCAAACACGCCCGGCGCTATGCCCATTTGGGAGAGGTGATCACCGATGCCGCTCGGCGGTACATCGCCGACGTGCGCTCCGGTTCCTTCCCCGGTCCGGACGAGTCGTTCTAAAGGTTGTTTTTTGACAGGTCGAGGTCTTTTGCTCTATGTCGTCACCCGCCCTTGAACGTTTTCTTCGCTATATCCAGGTCGATACCACCTCCGACCCGGAGTCGAAAACCCATCCCAGCAGCGAGGGGCAAAGGGAATTGGCCCGGCTTTTAGCCGACGAACTCACCGCGCTGGGACTCGAAGAGGTTGAGGTTTCGCCGGAGAGTGTCGTCACGGCGACCTTGCCCGCCAGTGCCGGCTTTGACGATGTCCCGGTGATCGGCTGGATCGCCCACATGGATACCGCCCCGGGAACACCGGGACGCTGCGCGGGCGCTAAGGTGCTTACCTGCCAAGGCGGGCCGATCACGCTGGAGAGCGGAACACAGATCCCGGAATCGTCCTATTTGCGGGAAAACATCGGCACAAAAATCGTCGTCACCGACGGGACGACCCTTCTGGGGGCCGACGACAAAGCGGGGATCGCGGCGATCATCACCGCGGCCGAACAGCTTCTTTCCGACAAGTCGCTGGAGCACGGGAAAATTCGGATTGCCTTTACCACCGATGAGGAGATCGGCGAGGGAGTACTCTTCCTCGACCCGGAACAGTTCGGCGCCGACTGGGCGCTGACCGTCGACGGCGAGAGGACCGGAACGATTAACCGCGAGACTTTTTCGGCCGAACGCGCCGTCCTCACCGTCGAAGGGGTCGATATCCATCCGGGCGCGGCGAAGGACGTTATGGTCAACGCCGTGACGATCCTTGCCGATATCCTCTGCGGGATTCCCAAAGAATTAGCGGCGGAGAACTCCTGTGATCGGCAGCCGTACATCAACGTCTACGAAAGTACGGCGACCATCGCCGAGGCCTCGGCGCAGATCATTCTCCGATCCTTCGACGACGAGGGGATGGAGAAGGTTCGCGCGGCGCTGATCAATACCGTGAACCGTGTCCGCGACGAAAACCCGAAGGCCAAGATCACTCTCCGGTACGAGGTTCAGTACCGAAATATGCGTGAAAAGCTCGATGAGCGTCCCGAGATTCTCAAAACACTCGAAGAGGCCGTCCGCAAGGCCGGCATCGACCCGGTTTGGGTACCTGTCCGCGGCGGAACCGATGGGTCGGTTCTGACCGAAAAGGGACTGCCGACACCGAATCTCTTCACCGGCGGGGCGAATTATCACAGTACGACGGAGTGGCTGTCGGTCGAAGGAATGGAAGCCGCGGTTCGAACGCTGGTCGCGCTGGCGCTTTTGGCCGCGAAAAAAGGTTAACGGTATTCGCCCGGCGCTGGCGCTACCGGCCGCCGGGTGTGTCGTTTTTGTGCATTTCCAAGCAGCGGGGAAGGTCGTCGATTCGGCAGATCCACCCCCGGCATTTTGGCGATCGGCAGTTGCACCGGATGCTGGCCTCGGCCTCCCAGCCGTAGTCGATCGTCAGCTCTTCCCCCTTTTTGACCGGACGCAAGGTGTGAAGCCACATCTCGTAGATCGGTTCGTTCGTGCCCCCCTCCCCTTGCGTTTCGTCCCCGCGCGAGAGTTCCCACTCGATGAGAATACAGTTCGGGTCACAGGAGTGATTGATGAATCGATAAGGGGGATCGGGTTCGATAGCGCCGTCGGCAAATTCCATACAGTACTCGGAACGCCAGCCGGAGGGCTTTTTTTGGCCGTGAACACGGCCGACGGCTCGGTTGCCGCCCAGCGCTACCGACGTGAAGAGTCCCCGACCGTTGGGGGAGCCGGCCACGTAAACCCGATCGTATCGGACACGGCGATGGAACGACGGCGGGAGGATCTCCATAGGGGGAGGTTTTTAAAAATCTTTTCGGTGACGCGGCTCAAGGGCCTGGACAATATTGCGCAGGTGCTCCCAAATTCGCCGATAGGAGTTGAACTGCGCGTTGACCGCTACCACAACATGGGTGTCGATTTTCTCTTCGGAGATCAACTGGTAAAACCGATCACGAAGGTTCTTGATCCGTTCAACCATTTCGCGCGATGAAAGGTAGAATTCCTGAGTATTATAACGGATATTTTTCATCGAATCGTTGTAATAGCTCATCGCCCGGTCGAACAGATCAAGTGTCTCATGGTGGAACTGATCAAACTCACTGACGATCAGTTCGGGGATGGTCAGGTTTTCCTCTTTGAGCTTGAGGTCGGATTTCAAAAGCGCGATGAAATAGTCGCTGACCGACTCGATCTCATCGGCAATCCGGATCTGTTCTCTGGCCAGCTCGGCATCGTCGGTGCTGAGGTTTCGTGAGAGCATTTCGGAAGTGAAGTCGATCACCTCATCCTGCATTTGGTCGAGCCATTTCTCACGGGCGAATGCCTCGTTGGCCAGCTTGTCGTTCTCGAGCCCTTCGTTGACCAACGTCTGAACCCACTGTCCCAGTTCACGGCAACCGGAGGCCATGCGCTGAATCTCGGAATTGACGCGCGAGATCGCGAAGGCGGGGGTTTCCATCGAACGGAGAACCAGACCGGTGCAGGAACGTTCGCGCGGACCAACCCGTTCGGGAATCGCCCAAGTGAGGAATCGGGCGATCTTTTTGGAGAACGGGAGGAATATCAGGGCGTTGGTAACGTTGAACAGGGTATGGGTGGCCGCCACCCCGCGGACGACATTTTCACTGCCGTTCACGCCGGCGATTTTTGTAACCAGCGGGAGAAAAAACGAGGAGAAGACCAGCAGGACCCAAACCACGCCGGTGATGTTGAATATCGCGTGGAACGCCGCGGCGCGCTTGGCGTTGGTTGAAGACCCAATCGCCACCACCTGCGCGGTGAGGGTCGTGCCGATGTTTTCACCCAGAACCAAAGCCGCCGCGGTCGGAAACTCGATCGCGCCAATCACCACCAGAGACATCGTCACACCGATGGTCGCCGCGGAGGACTGCATAATGATCGTCAGGATACAGCCGACCAAGGCGCATTTCACCGAGCCGAGGAATGTATCGGCCGAAAACATTTTGATCCAGATCGAAAACTCGGGAAGTTCCTGAAGCTCCGCCAGGCCGTTGGTCATCACCTGCAGGCCGTAGAAGACCAGACCGAGCCCCATGGCCGCCTGAGCGAGGAAACGGATTTTTTCACGCTTGCAGAAGAGGAAGAAAAAGATACTGACCCCGGCGATCGGCAGGCCGAACTTTCCGATGTCTAAGGTCAAGATCCAGCCGGTTGCCGTCGTACCGATATTGGCGCCGAGAATCACTCCGATCCCCTGCGCCAGGGTCATGATCTGGCTGTTCACAAAGCCGATCACCATCACGGTGACCACGGTGCTGGACTGGAGAAGCATCGTTGTGATGATACCGACGGCAAAGGCGAAAACACGATGCTCGGTAAAGACCGCGATCATTCGGCGCAGCGACGACCCGGCGATGAGCTGAATACCATCGGACATATTGCGTATGCCGAATATAAACAGTCCGATACCGCCGACGACAAGGGCCATGAGAGCCCACCAATTAGGCGCCCACGGCTCGGCGGTGAACTGTAAAAAGGTGGGAGGACTGTTGGGGGAGGAAAAGCGAAGGATAATGTCGGCCTTGCCGACAGCGTCACTGTCCCACTGAAGAATTAAATCGTGGTCTTGAATGATAGGATCAACGGCACCAGGAACTAACGAGGAAGAGGGATCGACTTCGATGGTGACCTCGGCCGGATCGGCAAAGGCCCCTTCGCTGACAAATCGTTCGATGATACTCTCGAGAGATATTCGCGTCGGAGGAGCCCCGCGGAGAATCTTTTGATTGGGGAGCCAGCGCATCGGAACGTTGCCGGATGAAGAAGCCCGATCGTCGTCTTCCTGCGCCTTAGGAACTGCCGCCGGGGCCCCGGGAGATTGGCCTCCTCCGGAATCCTGGGCGCCGGCGACTCGCGCGCCCCCAAAAACAAGCGTCAGGGCCAGCAAAACCGCAAGGACGGAGAGCGACTGTAGTGGAGCACGCCAACAATGGTGAGTATCCATGTTGAATCCCTGGGGACCTATATTATACAACCTCTGGGGACAGTTTCGAAAAACCGCCGAATAACATTTTCCCACGGGGGATAACAGTGTCAACCCCCCCGAAATAACCGCTTTGGCCGGCAAAAAAGGGGGAGTGATCGGAGGATCGACGAACTCGTTTTTTTAAAGAGCCCATAGAGCGAATAACCACACAAGAGGACGGTGATGAATGAACCAGGACAATATGCCACGAAATAAACCGTTGAAAAAATTCAACGATACTATGAGTTTGTACCTTCCAATAATTATTTTTCTTAGTATAATTACCTTTATGTCGTTATCAGGTGGAAGGTCTTTCGCAAGCCCATATTTTGCGGCGATACTCCAGCAAGTTTCAAAATACAAAAGAACGGTCCATTTCTATGTCAAACATTCAGCAGATTCTCAATGTGGAAATTCGCCGTCTCGCCAGGAAAGAGGCGAAGGAAGCCGTCAAACCGTTGAAGGAGCGTATTAAAAAGCTCCACCTTCAAGTGCGGACACTCAAAACCCAGGTCCGTCTTCTGGCCGCCGGCAAACCGATCGATCAGCCCGCCAAAGATGAAGCGGCCGAACCGGCCAAAATCTACCGGGTCGACGGCAAGCGAATTCGCCGGATTCGTCAAAAGATCCGTGTCAACCAGACCGATTTCGCCAAGCTGCTCGGTGTCAGTCTCAAGACGATCGTCAACTGGGAAAAAGGTTACGCTCGTCCCCGCCAGCCGATGAAAGTCAAAATCGTCGAGCTGTCCCGCGCCGGCAAAAAAGAGATCTCCGCGCGTATTCAAGAGCTGGAGAAGTAGGTTTTCCTTCTGCCGAAACGGCGCTGTCGTCAAACAAGCAAACCGGCCGCCGATTCACCCGAAAGCCCCCGTTTCGTCGGGGATATTCGAAAGTGAATCGGCGGCCGGTTTTTTCCGCTTTAAGGTGACTTATTAAACGCGGTGAATCACGTTTTTCACCACGCCCCAGATATTGAGCTGCGAGGCATCTTTATAGGTGAGAACCTGAAACCGCTTGTTTTCGGGACGCAGCTCAACGCGCTTCTGCGAGATGAACAACCTTTTGACGGTAAACTCCCCATCCATCGCGACGACAACGACGTCGCCGTTTTCGGCCGTTACACTGCGATCGACGATCAGCAGATCATCGGGAAAAATCCCCGCGCCGATCATCGATTCACCGGCAACCCGGACAAAAAACGTGGAGGCGGGATTTTGAATGAGGTAAGAACCGAGATCAAGATTCTCCGCGGGAGTATCGTCGGCCGGGGAGGGAAAACCCGCCTGGACCCGGTCGCTGTAAAGGGGAAAACAAAGCCCCTTTTGCTCGATGAAACGCATCACGCGCTCTTTCATCGAAATCGGGATTCGAACCGCCTGCGTCGGTTCTCCGAATTTTCCTGACCCTTTGGGACGCCCTGCCCCCCTGCGTTTTCCGCCTTGTGCCTGCTCTGCCATATTCCTTATGACCTTATACGATAACCGAAGAAAATGTGAGGAAAGAAACCTTTTACCGAAACGAAAACAGATATAGTGTACGCCATTATTTCGGTCTGTCAAGCCAGCCGGCTTCAGCCGCTGAAGAATGCTTGCCGAAGCCGGCTGCCAACGCGGCAAAACCGTTTCTTACTCCAAGGTCGGTTCCAAAAGCTGCCCTTCCTTCTGCTCGGGACAATTCTCGAACAGACCGTAGAAATCGGCGTTGTTATCAAGCCAAACGGCGAAACGGGCCAGTTCTTCTTTGGTCAATTCCAAGCCGTGGTGATCGCCGGTGATAATCTTGTACAGGGGGCTTGCCATCGCGCCGAATTCCCCCGGCTTGGTCGACGCCTCGGTCCAGAGATAGTGGTCGTAGAAGAAACAGTAGGGACGCAGGTTCTCGTAGGAATTGAAGAAGTGTTTGTCCTCCGGGCCGCGCGAAAGATCGATCGCCTTCGGGTCGTCGCTCTTGGCGTGACAATCGACGCACTTCTCATCGAGAATCGTCTGTATCAGAACCGGGAAGTTCATCGGTTTGGTCCCCGGATAATCGGGGGTCAGCTCGCTGGGGGCCCGCCGCATCGCCGTGTAGTTCTGCTGATGGGGAACTTGGATCGTCGTGGTGTGCCGGTTTTCGTGACACCCCTGACATACCAGTTCTTCTCCCTCGTGGACGTAAGTGTCGCTGCGCATCGATTCGACGGCGACGTCGTTCTCATCCAGCGCCTGGAAGTAGATCGGGATATTGACCGGAACGTAGAACCGGGCGCTTCCGTCTTCCTCCACGGGGACGGTCCCTAAAACCTGGCGGGCGTTCTTCTGCATCCCGTAGCCGATTTTAGGATGATCGGCCTCCCAGGTGGACTTGGCGATAAGCTGGACGACACGCAGCTTCTTGATCTTCGTTCCTTCCGGGACGGGGAACATCGAATCGTAGACGTTCACGACCGACATGATCGCCTTCTTGGGAAGGGTTTCGGGATCGGGCGCGATGAATGTCTCGCCGGGAGCAAGAGGTTTGCCGACTAAAGTCTTGTGCGGGACGATAGGCGGGACCTCGCGCTTGCGGATCGGGATCGGGTCGCGGCAGGAGATGTCGCTGTCGCGATAAAGAAGGGTTCTGTTGCCGAAAGCGTCGAGCAGATAGATCCCGTAGTTGTTTTCCGACGGTTCGACATCGTCGCGGCCGTACGGATCGTAGACGCAAAGATAGAAGTAATCGCTCAGCGGGTGGCAGGTCGCGTACTGCGCCGGCGCGTAGTTCTGCATCAGTTCCGACTCGGGGAAGAGCTGATCGGGGGTGATCCGGCGAACCGGCCCCATGCCGTTGTCGTCCTCCACGCGCGGATCGATCAGCGCCAAGCTCCCGTAGCTCTGGCCGTGGTGCGCGGTGATGGTGGAGGTGAAATTCCCCGACCCGGGAACCTGATGGAGGTCCCCCTCAAAGACCGGCCGATTGAACGCGGTGGTGTTGTAATTCCCCAAAATCGCGCGCGGATCCCGACCGTCGGGAGAGGTGATCCAGGGATGGTGCGCGTTGTTGGCGCCGCGGTCGACGTAGTCCCAGCGGGTATAGATGATCATTCCGTTGGAGTCGACGTCGGGCTGCCACTCGTTCGTCTCGTGGTTCGACAGCGCCACGATATCGCTGCCGTCATGATTGACGGAGTGGAGCGTATAGCTGGGGACGATGCGGGGATGGCAGCGGCCGTACCCCCCCCGGCGGCTGGAAATGAACGCGATTCGGCCCGAAGGAAGAAGGCACGGGTCGAAATCGTCGAACGGGCCGTCGGTGAGCTGAGTTAAATCGGAGGCGCTCCGCGCGGCGGCGTCGTACTTGACGCGGAACAGATGGAAACTGTTTTCGGGGGTCCACTGGTAGGAGTGACGATCGGATCGGGTATCGGCCGCGGCGAAGAGAATCTCACCGGTATCGTACGACAGTTCCGGAGAGAGATATCCCCAGTCGGCGTTAAGCCGCTGGCCGGCGTTTCGACCGGACTGGACCGTCAGATCGGCCAGCAGGTCGATCGCCTCGGGGTGGTCGGTGAAGGCGTCTTTTAAGACAAACAGCCCCCCGCCGGCAAGGGCGTGAAAACCAAAGAACTGGTCACACATGTGGTTCCCCGTCGTCTCCAGCGGACGGCAGGGATGGCGCTTGATAAAGAGGATATCATCGAAATCCAGGAGGGGATTTTGCAGGGAAATCTTCCGGCGCAGGGGAATCACCCGGCCGAAGAGTTCACGCCGCTTGGCGTTGTCTTCCGGAGGAACCTCGGCGGCAAGACGATCGAGTTCGTCCAGTTGGGCCTGTTCATCGACCAGGGCCCCTTCGGGCAAATCAAAATTCTCGACCAGGTAGTCGAGTAAAGAACGGGTTCGGCGAAGGACGACATCGAGCGGATCGCGGTCTGTCGGCAAAATAGTTGAGGCAATATTCAGCGCCTGTTCGGCGACCGGCTCGGGAACCGGCTCGGTCATAAACTGGAACGAACCGTTGTATCCCGTGTTCGTTTTTGCCCACTGGTAATACCAGGCGCGTTCGGCCTCTTGGTCGGTGTTCATATACCGCTCGATGGCGAAATATTCCAGCGCGGCCTCGTCCCCGCGATCGATTTTGGCCTCTTGGGCGCCGACCGGCGAGGCGCAAAGGGCGCAGATCACGCAGAAAAACCCACCCAGGACAACGGTGAACAAACCGAATCTCTTCATTGACTTCCCCCCAATGGGACAAAAACGGTTTTGAAAACAGAATAACTACCCTAAACAGTTTAACGATTTCCCTTTTAAAAAGCAAGCATCATGGGGCTCACCCCGGTGGTGTCCGGCAAAGAAAGCGCTCGGGAAAAATTCACGGTGGTATTGCCCGGCAAGGACGCTATAATTACGGCGAACCGCTTGAAAATTCAGGAGGAATCTATGAGCGAACTGACCGAATCGGTACAAAGAATGATGAAGGAGTTTGAAAAACTCCCGGGAATCGGCAAAAAATCGGCGGAGCGAATCACCTACCATCTTCTTAAGGCGGACAGAGGCGAGGCGCTGGCCCTGGCCGACTCGATCCGTCTGGTCAAGGAACGGGTCCGCTACTGCAAATGCTGTTTCAATTTGGCCGAGCAGGAGCTGTGTGATATCTGCCGCGACCCCAATCGGGACACGTCGGTGATCTGTGTGGTGGAACAGCCCCGCGACCTGATTTCGATTGAGCAGACCGGGGTCTTCCGGGGGGTATACCACGTTCTCTTGGGGCGGGTCGCCCCGCTGGACGGCATCACGGCCGATCAACTGACGATCGACGCTTTGGTGCGGCGGGTTCGCGCCGGGGGAGTCGACGAGATCATTATGGCGACCAACCCCACGGTGGAGGGGGACGGGACGGCACTGCTGATCAGCAACCAACTGACCGACTTGCCCGTCAAGATCACCCGCCTGGCCCGCGGCATCACCACCGGGAGCACTCTGGAATTCGCCAATAAAGAGATGCTCTGCGACGCCTTGGTCGGCCGCCAAAACTTTCGCGGGGAAATCAAAAACCACTGACAAGTTTAACCATTAACAAAAGCCGTGACCTGACGGCGCGGTATTTTTACCAAGGGGCTTTCGTCCGATGAAAATGGGGCTTTCCTTCGAACAGTCGCAAAAAATGGAGCAGAGGCAAGTCCTCTCCCAGCGGCAGATTCAATCGATGGAACTGCTCCAGATCCCGATTCAAAAACTGGAGGATCGCATCAAACTCGAGCTACTCTCCAATCCGATCCTCGAGACAGCCGATTCGCGCTACAGCAGCGCCGATCCTCCTCAAGAGCCCTCCCCTTCCCTTCCCGTCTCGGAAGAAGCGCTTCAGTTTGAACGAGCGCGCAGCTTCGCGGAGGAATATCCCGATACGATCGACGAGGAACGGCCGCGTCTGTCCCGCGGCGCGATCGACGAGGCTCAGACGCGATACGACGATCGCCTGGCTAATATCCCGAATCGAAGCGAAACCCTTCAGGACCACCTTCTTTCGCAGCTGGTCTGGTATAACCTCCCCGAGGAGGTTCACCAATACTGCGAAAAGATTATCTGGAATCTCGACTCCCGCGGCCGATTGATCTCTCCGCTGGGGGAGAATCCCAATCCGATCGAATATTTCGTCCTTCCCGAAAACCCGAGCGACAAACAGCGTCTGGAGGCGTATCAGGCGCTGGATATCGTCCGCAAACTCGATCCCAAAGGGGTTGGCGCCTTTTCGACCGCGGAAACCCTCCTCCTGCAGCTCGAAGGGGACGATCCCGACACCGCCGCGGCCAGACTGCTTTTGACCGAATACACCAAAGATCTAGAGAACAACCGCCTGCCGCAGATCGCGAAAAAAAGCGGCCTTTCCCTGGAACAGGTCGAAGCGGGACTGCGAAAAATCAGGACACTCAATCCGTTTCCGACCTCCGAGTTCTCCTGTGATCCGACACAGTACGTGATTCCCGATGTCATCGTCGAAAAAAACGACGAGGGACGCTGGGTGGCCAGGGCCGAAGAGAACCCGCTCTTCGATCTGAGGATCAGCCCGCAGTATCGGGCGGAACTGCGCAAAAAACAGATCACCCCCGAGGCCAAGGCCTATCTGCGCCGCAATATCGGCAGCGCCCAATGGTTCATCGACGCCGTCGCGGCGAGGCGCCGGACCATTCTGGCGGTGGCCCAGGCGATTGTCGACTATCAAAGCGACTTCTTCGACTTCGGTCCCAGCCGGATTCGACCGCTGAAGATGCAGCAGATCGCCGATACCCTCGGGATCCATATCGCGACGGTCTCCCGCACCTGTGACGATAAATGGCTTTCGTGCCCCAGCGGGATGTACCCTTTCAAACGGTTCTTCACCCGGGCGGTCCCCGCGGCCGAGGATCAGGAGGGAATGGTTCAAGACAATGTCAAAGAAAGAATCCGAGCCCTCATCGACGGCGAAGACAAACACGCTCCCCTTTGTGACGAGGATATCCTCAAGCATTTAAAGGCCGAGGGGATTGAAGTCTCGCGCCGAACCGTGGCGAAATATCGCGACGCGATGAATATCCCGAGCAGCCGGGGACGAAAGGTCTGGAAATAGTTAAGGAAAACGAATGATGAGCAATGACCCGATCGGGGTGATTTTCGACGTTGACGGGGTACTGGTCGACAGCAATCCGGTCCACCTCGAGACCTGGCAGATCATCGGCCGGGAAGACGGCTTTGATTTCACCCCCGAGCTGTTTTTTGAGACGGTCGGCCAGACGACCCCGGCGATTTTGCGCAGCCGCTGGAACCGCCCTTTAACCGAGGAAGAGGTTCAAGAGCTCGGCGACCGCAAAGAGCTCCTCTACCGTCAGATCGTCGAAAAGAAAATACCGGCGATGCCCGGGGCGTATGACTTCGCGCGGGCGCTGGACCGACAGGGATATCGGCTTTCGGTCGGTTCGTCCGGGCCGAAGTTCAACGTCGATTTCATTCTCGAGAAACTCGGGCTGGTCCCCTTCCTGGCCGGCTGGGTCAGCGGGACCGACGTCAAAAACGGGAAACCGGCCCCCGATATCTTTTTGGCCACGGCCGAAATCATGAAGCTCCCCCCTTCGCGATGCGTCGTCATCGACGATTCGCTCAGCGGGATTCAGGCCGCCCGCGCCGCGGGGATGAAGTCGGTGGGGTTCTTCAGTTTCGGGCACAACGAGCGGGAATATCTTCAGGCCGACCTGGTCGTTCGCTCGTTCGATGAACTGAAGGGCCAGTGGGACAAGGTCACCGGAAAGAGGTGGAACGGTTAGCCCCTTCCTCCGCGGCTGTTTCCGTGTAAAAAACGCCGCCTGCCCCACTGGCGAAAAGAGTGAAGGCAGGCGGCGAAATCTTTTTTTGGGGAGAGGTTTTAGTCCTCGTGCTGCGGCACCAGCGGGGCGATTTCCAGCGCGGAGATATTCACTTCTTCGGCGTTGGGATTGTCGATCGTCAGATTCCGCGTGGTCGCGGGATCGAGCGTCTCGGTCACGGTACGATCCGAATCGACACACAGATCGGCCAGATCACCGCAGATCACCAAATCGAGCGACATGCTCCCGGAGCTAAAGTCGATCTTTTGGATGGTGAAATCCCCCAGCGTAATGGCGCGGCGGCAGAACGAGACGGTCAGGGACTTGCTGCCGAGATTAAAGACCACGTTCCTGAGGGTGTCTCTTTTTTGCGGATCATACTGGATCACCGCTTTCATTCGATAGTTTCCCGGAAGATCGGTATAGGACGCCTGGTTTTGGGTACCGGGAGCGTCCAGGGCCAGCGGCGAGCCGGTGGCGGGAATCATCTCGGGGACGAACTTCTCCCCAAGGGTTCCATCGTCATGGCGGACCAGCTCATGGAAGACCGCGTGTCCGCCAAAGCCGTGCTCCCGAGTCCAGCCGCAGATGATCCGGCGATCGGGACCGAATGGCGCGGTCTTGGGGACATTGATGATCCCCGGCATCAAGACATTCTCGCACGGCGGGATATCCCACGGACCGGTCGGCGAGGAGGACCATCGCCAGTAACCGTTGAGGTGATTGGCGATGGTGTAATAGCGATCTCCCCATCGGAACCAATCGGGACACTCCGGTTCACCGTCTTTGTAGGTATAGACCGGATCGAGTAAGGTCCAATCTTCTAAGTCGGCGGAAACCAAATGCGCCCAGCAGCCGTAACCGTTAAACGAGGTGGTGGCGTAGAGATGGAAAAGCTCTGTCTCGGGATCCTGGAAGACCACCGGATCACGTGTCCCCGCGCCGTACCCTTCCGGGAGTTCGAAGATCGGTTTGCTGTCTTTGACAAAGTGAATGCCGTCGTCCGAGACCGAGCGGCACAAGATTCCCTTAATCACCGGAGAATCGGCGTCGTCCGAGGGGTAGACCGCGCTGCGATTGGCGTAGAAGGCATAGTACTTGCCGTCGTGGAAGAAGACCGACCCGGTGCAGATGGAGCCCTCGAACTGCTGATCGATCTCGACGACAAACCCCTGGTGCTCCCAGTGAACTAAGTCGGTCGAGGTCGCCTGAATCCACTGATGAGCCCCGAGGCCGTTTTTCGCGGAGTGATGTCCCTTGTCGAGAAGATACATAAAGTGAAAGACCCCATCGGCGTAAAAGGGCATGCAGTCACCGACACCGTAGTGGTTCGGCGGCATCCAGTACTGGAGCGATTCCCCCGTTCCCCGATCGGTTCTGGATCGATGATCGGCCATATCGCCGCTGATGGAAGCGATTTCGTCGTCACTGAGCGCTCGGTCCCAAATGGCGACCACCAGAATTTGCCCGGTGAAGGGGAAATCGGCCGAACCGACCTGAATCGGCGCGTCGCTGGGGAAAAAATCGCCCAGCATGAAATCCTCATCGTAACAGCGTCCGTCGAGGAAAAACTCCATCTTGGCCCGGTTGTTAATCCGCAGGACCAGGTCGTGGACCGAGGAATCGCTGGCCATTTCACCGTGCGGAATCTCGGTGGTCAACGGCCGATTGTTCCGGGTGGTCCCCATTTCGGCAATGAAACAATCGGGCTGCCCGTAGAGGATAAACGGCGTACTCCCCTCGTCACGCCAAAGAAGGGTTCCGCTCCACTTCTGCTCGGGATCGGAAACCCGAACATAGTAGGTTCGGGAATCTCCCGCACCGAACGCCGAGGCGGGAAGCTCGGCGGGGAGCTGAACGACCGAGGTTAGGACGGCCGCGGCCCCATTGGGGAGAACGGGCATATCGCCCTGTTCGGCCGAGGCCGTGGTCAAAAACAGCGCGGCAGCCAGCGCAAAGAACCCACTGAGGCAAAAATTGGCGGCTTTCATAAAAGGACCCTCGTTTTTAAGGAAAAAGAATCAGCGAATCTCCCCTCCCGTGAGAAACTGCTGAAGATGGATTCGGGGGGAATCACTCCCTTGCTTTTCCCCAAACAGGACGACATTTTCAATAAGAACACCCTCGGTGGTATGATCCTCGTCGGCACCGCTGAAGAGAATGCCATAGTAACCGACCGGACCGGTCACCGTGATATCGCGAATCGTCACGTCTCGGATATAACCGGGAACTTGGGTTTTCATGTATCGGTTAACGGCCGGCCGACCCACAAACAGCCAGGTCTCTTTATCGGCTGTATCAACATCGAACCGGAGATTATTAAAGTCGATCTGACGATTGTCGGAATCGGTCAGCTCGAACTTCGGGTTGGCTTCGAAGCGGAGATTCTCAAACAGAAGGTTCTCCATCCGCATGTTCTCTCCCGGTTCGAGAAGGAAGTTCCGATTTTGGGAGTGGATGATATCGCAGTCGCGGAAGGTCACCCGGCGCATGTAGGGGGCCCGGCTTTCGTGTCCCATCAGGACAATTCGGGCACGGTCGCACCAAAAGACCACATGTTCGACGGTGACATCCTCGCAGTTGCCGTATTCTTCGTTCATTCCTTTCAGAGCGATGCAGTCATCGTCGGTGCGAATAAAGCAGCGGCGAATCGTCACGCGGCGGGAATTGCACGGATTGATCCCATCGTCGTTCTGAACGCGTCCGCCGCAGATTTTGATGTTTTCGATCGTCACGTCATCGCTGTTGGTCGGAACCACCGTCCAGCTCGCTGCCCCGCGGATGATGATTCCGCTGAGGGAGACATTTTTCGATTCCCGAATCGCGACAACCAGGCCGCCCGGGCATTTTGTCCACTCCCAATCGGAACAATCCAAAACGCCGCGGCCAAAAATGCGGATATTTTCACCCTTCAGTTCCACCGTCGCGTGGACGACGGCCCCCGCCGCCAAATAGAGCGTTTGGTTCGAGGAAAGCGTCAGGTGCCCACCCTCGGGAAAATGACTCCCCGGACCGAAGACGATGGTATTTTCGTCGGCGGCGGGAATCTCGGTCTGCAACGGATTGACAAACACAAGCAGCGGATGTTTTCTTCCGTCAGTTTCGATACTCATCTGGCACGGGATGGTGACCCGAGCCGGATCGATCGCGATGGTGAAAGCGCCGTCGTCGGTTTTGACCGCTTCAAGACCGAGCGAGGCGGGCCGAATCGTCAGGGACTCGACTTGTGTATCGGGGCGGACGGTGACGGTGATCGCCTCGTCGGTATCGACCGAGACGATCCCGTAGTCTCCGCCGTAGTCATATTTTTGGAAAGGGGGATCGGCCGTTCGAGCGTTGAGCGGCTGAACATCGGTGCCGCCGATCGAAACCTTCCAATTCGGGTTCGGGGTCTCTCCTTCGGGAAGGGGCCAGGTTCGAACCTCCGCGCGCGAGGGAACCGCGGCGAGAAAACCGAGAACAACAACGGCGGCAAAGAGGCGTTTCATCATAGGGAGCTCTTTCAAAAGGGGGACACTCGAAGGAAAAAAGTCGTGGCATATAATCAACAAGACCCCGGTTTTCGCCAAACCGAGGTCTTGTTTGGGGGAAGAAAACCTCTTATTCCATTCTTCCCTTATAGATCTTGACGCGCTCGATGAGCTCTTGGTTTTTGCTGGTGGCCAGAACCAAGTCGATCGCCTCCATCATCTGGTCGGGGAACTGCTTGCGCAGGGCGGTATCGTGCGCGTGATCGGCAATCGCCTGACACGCCTCCTCGACCACGTCGGGGTCGGCGACACACTCAACGGCAAACGCCAGCGATTTGTCGGTCCGGTTGGCCGCCAGACGACCGAGAATCAGCTTTTTCTCGTCCGGCCGGGTCGCCATCGCGTAGGCCTTCTTGAGCTGTTCGAGCTTTTGATCGCGGTCCATCTCGATGCCGTCTTTGTCTTCGGGAAGAGAAATGACACGGATGTACGCGCGCAAAAACGCCTGCTGCTGAGAGGCGGAAAGCTTGCCGCCTTCGAGGTACTGCATCATCAGGTAGGCGAATTGAGCGTCGGCGCAGTTCGGAAGAGCGCGGAAGGCCGCGTCCCTTTTGTCCCTATCGGAAGACTTCATCGACTCTTCAATCAGCGCCTTGGCCGCGTCACCGCCGGTTCGGCAGATGATCGGGTAAAGAGCGCTGGGCGGATAGTCGTTCCCCAACAGGGCAATCAGCGGGGAGGCATCTTGGTGGAGAACGCCGGCGATGAGGTTTTCGGCGGCGTCACGGTCGGCGCCGCGGGGGATCAGCAGCGTCACCTTCACCATCGGCTGGACGTCAGCGGCGGTCAGAATCGGGGCGATCTGAGTGAGGAAGCTGAGACGATCCTCACAATCTTCCGAGCCGGCCCGCTTAAAGACCGCCTCGCGAACATCGACCGAACGGGAGACCAGGATCGTGATCAAATCGCGATAGGCAGCGCCGTCGGTAGTGGCGTCAAGCCGCTTCATAAGCGCCTCGTCAAAACCGGGGGCGACGACAAAACCGGCCAGGCGGATCGCCAGGTCATGATAGGATTCGTCGGCCAGAGCGTTGACAAAATAATCGACATCCTCGGCCGTGGCCATTTTCTCCAGAGCGAGGAAACCGGCTCTCTTCAAGATGGGATCGTCACTGGCAAGCGCCTCGATAGCGTAGGGACGATACTCTTTCGAGTCACGGTCTTTCAGCGAGGCGAGAGTCTTGACCTTTAGTTCGGTATCGAAACCGTCGTAACCCTCCAGCCACTGTTTCACCTGCTCGTCGGTCGCCTTGCCCAGTCCCAGCGGGAACTGGCCTTCGACACTGTCGGGGGGGAGAACCGGCGCGGTGCGCGAAAGAAGGGCGCTGGCGGCGGCGGGAATGCTCTCGGCGTTGGCCTTCAGGGCGGCGAGGGCTTCGTCACCGGGGATCTTGGCCAAAGCGGCGGCCGAAGCGTCGACCAGGCGCTGTTCGGAGCCGGTCATCAGTTCGGTCAAAGCGGGAACCTCGGCGCTGGTGCCGAGAACGGCGATCTGATCGAGAAGCCACACCTTCGTCTCGAGCGAGACATCTTTGGTCATCGCCTCGAGGATGAAGGCGTTCAGATCGGCCTGGAGCGCGGCGTCCTCACGGGCAGCCGCCATTTTTTCGCGGAACTCGTCGCGCGCCTTGAACATCACCGTCTCGGAGTGCGGGTTCAGGGTCTCACCAACGTAGACCCCCCCCTCACCGGTGAGGGTCTTGCGCTCGGCCGAGAAGTCGCGCGAGTTGAGCCGATCGAGAAGATCGCCAAAATCGGCCGCGCTCGCGGCGGCGCAGCAGATAAAAGCCAGGGCAAAAATCAGTGAATATTTTTTCATCGGTCTAAAGTTTCCTTCGGTTGATTATCTTTCGGGTCAGTCACGTTCGGCAAAGGGGATTCTTTACAGCTCGATCTGATAGGGAGCGCGCTGAACCTTAGAAACCATCGCCGTCGCCTCGCGGTCCCCAACGAACTCCATCTTTTCTTTGTCCCACTCCAGCTCACGGCCCAGTTTGTAGCAAATGATGCACATGTGACCGTAATCGGAGACGTTCGCCCCATAGAAGACATCTTGGAACGGACGCAGGCGGTTGCGAACACAGTAGAGGAAATCGTCGGAGATATTCGTGGCACCGTTGTGGTACCGGCGCACGTCGACCGCGTGAAGCGGCTTGAACTCGGGGGTCTGCTGGTGAACAAAGGTCCCCTCGGTTCCAACGATCATGATCGTCCCGCGGGGAGAGCCGTGATGGAACTTCACGCCGTTCTCCATTTCAATCATCACACCATTGAACGGATTATTCGGGCTGTTGGGCGGATAAACCTTCTTGGGAGGGATATGATCCATACCGCAGGAGTACAGAGCGCCGCCAAAATTGTGACCGCCCCAATCCCCCAGACCACCGGTGCCGAACGCGGTGTTGAAACGCCAGGTCATCGGCTGAAGCGCCCGCTTGCTGTAGGGGAACCACGCCGCCTGACCGAGCCAATGATCCCAGTCGAGCTCGGGGGGAATCGGCTCGGGGTCATAGGTACGCTCCGACGGGGGACCGGCGCAGCCGGCGTAGATCTCTTTGACCTCGCCGATCGCCCCCGACATGATGATCGGGGCCATGTAATGGCCGTAATCTTCCATCACGCGCTGGGAACCGCTGGAGACGACGCGGTCGTACTTTCGGGCCGCGGCGACGATCTGCCGGCTCTCCATCAGCGAGAAGGTGAGCGGCTTCTCACAGTAGACATCTTTGCCCGCCTTGCAGGCGTCGATCGTCATTCGGGTGTGCCAATGGTCCGGGGCGGCGATCGAAACGACGTCCAGATCGGGCATCTGGTACATCTCTTCGTAGTACTGGAAGGTCTTAATACCATTCTCGCCATTGGGGGGGAGCCGGCGGGTATCGATATCGCAGATTCCGATAAAACGCGCGCCGGGGCGATTTCCGATTTCGCTGCGGCGCGTTCCCATACCGATCAGACCGACGTTGATCGTCTCACTCGGAGAAAAAAGCCCGTCACGGCCCAGAACGCGGCCGGTGACGAACATCGGCGAAGCAACCGCGGCCGCGGCCAGAAAGCTTCGGCGTGATAGTTTGTTTGGTTTCATAGCGTGCTGATCTACTTGAATGATTTTACAAAACCACGAACCCGACCGGCAAAAGAACGCCTCGCCGGGTTCGCATATCCTTAAGGATGACGGAAAAAGGCCCCTGACCGGGGGTATTTTAGCCGTGAATCTTGTAATAGGCCTCGGCCGACAGGCGGGAAGCTTCCATGCGGTCCATATCGGCTTCGTACTCGATGGTGTAGGTCATCGCCCCGCCGATCGACTCGAGGAGATTGAACGCCTCGACCCAGTCGACCCGTCCCTGGCCGATGATCTTTCCGTCGGACTCTTTGAGGTGAACGCTCTTGGAGCGGCCCGGGTACTTCTTGATCATCTTGTAGGGATCGGCACCGGCGTTGACGCAGTGACCGAGGTCGACCTGAAGGACGACATTTTCGCCCGAAGCGTTGGCGAAGACTTCCCAGCTGGTGAGCTGGTTGGCTTCGTCAATGATGTTGAAATCGTGCGGGTGGGCGTGATAGCCGACCATAATCCCCGATTTCTCGGCGATATCGGCGGCCTTGGTGAAATTCTCGGCGGCTTTCTTCCATCCGTCGACACCGTCATTCGTCATCCCGGCACAGATGAGGAACTTAGCCCCGATAGTGTTGAGGAACTCGATATGGGCCTTGAGTTTTTCGGAATCCTCGACCTGGTCACGGCCGCAGTGAGTCCCGGAGCAGAACAGCCCGGCGTCATCTTGGAATTTGCGCAAATCTTCGGCGCTGTAACCGCCGTAACCGGCGTATTCGACCCCCTTGTAGCCGAAGGAGGCGACCTCGGCAAACCGTTTGGCCGGATCGTCCGAGACACCGCCGACGGTGTAGAGCTGGAGACAAAGAGGGATATCTTTGTTGAAATCCGCGCGCAGCGGGGACCAATTTCCAAACAGACCCAGACCGAACGCGCCAATCCCATACTTGAGCACATCACGACGATTCATTGAATTCTCCTTATGATGTCACGTTTTTTTACTTGACCGCTTTGTCGAAAAACCGGGACGGAAAGATACTCCCCCGGCTTATATACGAATGTACCACCCGGGAAAACCGTTTTCAAGTGTTTCTCACCGGCTTTTGGGGAACTTTCGTAAAAATTCCTTCCGTTTCAAACCCGGGGACTGTTTCTTAGTACAGGCAGTTCACGAAACAGGCGCCGGCGGTCGGAAGACGTCCCTTAAGCGTCCTCGATCGACAATGTTTATACAAAACCACAAACCCGACGGGCAAAAGACGCTCGCCGGGTTCGTATCCCTTTAAAGATGACGGAAAAAGGTCCCTGACCGGGGGAATTCTAGCCGTGAATCTTGTAATAGGCCTCGGCCGACAGGCGGGAAGCTTCCATGCGGTCCATATCGGCATCGTACTCGACGGTGTAGGTCATCGCCCCGCCGATCGACTCGAGAAGATGGAACACCTCGGCCCAATCGATACCTCCCTCGCCGATAATCTTTCCGTCGGACTCTCGGAGGTGAACGCTCTTGGAGCGGCCCGGGTACTTCTTGATCATCTTGCAGGGATCGGCGCCGGCGTTGACGCAGTGGCCGAGGTCGATCTGAAGAACGACATTTTCGCCCGAATTGTTGGCAAAGACCTCCCAGCTGGTGAGCTGGTTGGCTTCGTCAATGATGTTGAAGTCATGCGGATGGGCATGATAAGCGACCATGATCCCCGATTTCTCGGCGATATCAGCGGCCTTGGTGAGGTTCTCGGCGGCTTGCTTCCACCCGTCGACACCGTCATTCGTCATCCAGGTACAGATGAGGAACTTAGCCCCGATGGTGTTGAGGAACTCGATCTGGGCCTTGAGATTCTCGGAATCCTCGAATTGGTCACGGCCGCAGTGAGACCCGGTGCAGAACAGCCCGGCGTCATCTTGAAATTTGCGCAGCTCTTCGGCGCCGCGGCCGCCGTAACCGGCGTACTCGACCCCTTTGTAGCCGAAGGAGGCGACCTCGGCAAACCGTTTGGCCGGATCGTCCGAGACACCGCCGACGGTGTAGAGCTGGAGGCAAAGAGGGATATCTTTGTTGAAATCCGCGCGCAGCGGCGAGCGGTTTCCAAGCAGACCCAGACCGAACGCGCCGATCCCATACTTGAGCAGATCACGACGATTCATTGAACTCTCCTTATGATGTCACGCCATTTTGCCCGAGCGCTTTGCCGAAAAACCCGGACGGAGAAAAACTCCGTCCGCGCAAATAGGAATGTACCGCCCGGAAAAACCGTTTTCATCCGTTTTCGCCGGCTTTGGGGAACTTGCGTCAAATTCCCCTCCATTCCCAACCCGGGGGCCCGTTTCTAGTACAGGTAGTTCGCGAAATAGGCGCCGTCGAGTTTCCCCATCAGCTCTTGAACCCGTTCCACCGGCGCGCCGGCTCGGTTGTTGACGATCACGCGCGTGACGGTATCGCCGCCGGCGGCCTGAAGACGTCCCTGGGCGTCCTCGATCGACGAGGGCTGACCGTCCCAGGTGAAACTGCCGTCTTGGGCGAAGACCACCTCGACCGTGACACGCTTTTGAGACAGCGCGTTTTCGATACAGTCACTGAGCTTAACCGGCAGGCCGCCGAGGGCCTTGCTTTGATCGGCCGCCGACATGAAGGCGAACATTTCTTTGGTCTCCTCGGCCGGAACGGGGGATTTGCCGGTGGCGAAGAAGCGGCAAACCTCGACGAAAAGCGGTTCGTAGCCGTCGTAGTCACCGCACGAACCGATCCCGTCCTTACAGAAGACCGTCGCGTTGTAGTTGTAGACGGAACGCATCCCGCGGAAGGTCCCGATTCGTCCCCCCTCCCACGTTCCGACCGCCATTTCCTGACCGTCGGTTTGAGTCCGCGAGACCGATTGGCACCCCGGGCCCATCAGCGTGAAGAGAATCTCCACCCCGTGAACGCCGTACCAGTAGAAGTCGGGATGGTGCGGATTCAAAGAACAGGGGCTGGCGGCGTCGACACCGAGAATCTCGCCCATCGGCTTTTCGCTGCGGAAACGCTGCGTCTCGACACCGTAGCGAAGACTCGACGCCGAGAAGATCTCGACCCCGGCCTCATCGGCCAGACGGAACAGCTCCAGGCAGTCGAAGAGGCAGCCGGAAATCGGCTTGTCAATGAACAGCGGCTTTCCCGCGGCCAGGACCGGCTTGGCCTGCTCCAGGTGCGGACGGCCGTCGACCGACTCGAGCATCACGCCGTCGACGTTGGGAAGCATCTCCTCAATCGTGGAGTAGATCGTCAACCCGGCCTGACGGCAGTGGTCGGCGTACTTTTCGACACGGCCCCAGCTGTCCGGGTTATCGGGGATCCCGCCGGGGTACGCCGCCGTGACGCGGAACCCCTCAAAAGCGGGATTGTCGCTGTTGATCGCATCGACCGCGGCGGGAACGTGCGAGGTGGTCGTCCCGATGATACCGATACGAAACTCCTCGGCCGAAAGCGCGCCAAGGGCGCAGACGGTCAGCAGAAGGGTAAAAGCCGTTTTCGAAATGGACATCGTTATTCTCCTAAGGTATCTGGAATGTTACAGGTATTTGTTAGATTCGCGCCGAAATCAGCTTGCGCGGCACTCCTCGGCGGAAACGTCGCAGGAATCGATGTCGACGAACAGCGCCGCGTTGGGGTGCGTCCGCAAAATCGTCGCCGGACAGGTCTCGTCGACCGGACCGGTGAGGGTCTGACGGACGGCCGCGCGCTTGGTCGCCCCCGGGACGGCGCAAACAAGCGCCGCGCCGCTGAATAAAGTCGGGACGGTCAGGGTGATCGCCTGGCGCGGAACATCGTCCAGGGTCGGGAAACATCCGTCGTGGACCTGCTGCGTGCGGCAGATATCATCCAGATCGACGATCTTCACCGACTCGGGATCGTCGAATCGGGCGACCGCCGGATCGTTGAAGGCGATGTGGCCGTTTTCACCGATCCCCATACAGACCACATCGATCGGACCGTCGGCGATAATTTTTTTGTAGCGCGCCACAGCGGCGTCCCGATCGAGCGGGAGGGTCGGATCGTCGAGGAGGAAGACCTCTTTAAAGGGAAGGTAACGGAAGATATGCTCGTTGAGATAGCTGGCGAAACGCGCCGGCGACCCGGCCGGCAGGCCAATGTACTCGTCCATGTGCAGCGCGGTCACCTTCGTCCAGTCGATACCGGATTCGCGGCGGAGGGTTTCGAGTGTTTCGTTCTGCGAGGGGGCCGCGGCAAAGATAACGCGCGCCTCGCCGCGGCGGGCGATCGTCTGACGAATCGCCTCGGCGGCGGCCCGGCCGGCGGCTTTTCCAAGCTCCTCCCGAGTGGGGAAGACGTTCACCGCCAAGCGGTCAATGACAAAATACATGGCTAATTTTCCTCAATATACTCGGGGGAAAGGGGCTCATCGGTGGAGATCGCCTCGAGGAGACTATTGACCCGATCGGGGACTTTTTGACCGAAGATCGCCGACAGCAGACCGACACTGGCGTAGACGACAAACGAGACGATGGTCGGAATAAGAATCGCCATTCCGGTCGTCGACAGACATTGGGATAACTCAACCGCCTTGGCAGTAGGAAACCAAGAGGGGAACCCTTGGAACGTTTCCGGCGTGACCTGGGGGAGGAACTTCATGACGATGAATATGCCAATCCCCGCGACGAGAGACGAAAGGGTCGCCCCGACACCGCAGTGTCTAAACCAGGGCATCAGGCCGAGGATCATCGCGATCGAGACCGGACCGAGCAGCGCGCTGAACCATGCGAAAACAATCCCAATGATTCCACCGAAATTCTGGTTCGCCAAAGCGACGACGGTCGTCAGAAGCATAAAGACCAAAGTCACCATGCGGGCGATGAGAAGCTGCTGTTTTGGGCGGGCGAACTTTACCGAAGGAAAGATCTTGGGGAAGACATCGCGGAACAAAACCGAGGTGATCGCCGTGGCGTCGGCGGTGGTCATCGTCAGGGTGTGTGACACCAGCGCGGCGAGCATCAATCCGGTCAGCCCCGGCGGGAGAAATTTTATGACCATCAGAGAGTAGCTCTGTTCGAGTTGGTCCTCCGGAAGGCCGGGAAGCAGCAGCGGACAGGCCCACATCGGAAAAAAGAGAACCAAGGGCCAGACCAGGTAGAGCGCCGCGGACAGAAGAGCCGCTTTTCTCGCGTCGGACCCCTGCGGAGCGGCGATAAAGCGCTGGGCCAAGTTCCAGGTTCCCCCGTTGTAACCGAGGAGGTTGATCAGGAACAGGCCGATAATACAGGACCAGGTGCCGTACTCTCCCGCCATCGGGGCGAGGTGCCCTTCAAGAGCCGGCTGATCCCATATCGTCCAGATGGCACTGACCCCGCCGAGCCGGGCCAAGACCACCACCAGCATCGAGATTCCCGAGACAAACTGGACGATGAACATCGCGAAGTCGGTCAGGGTTCCGGCCCAAAGCCCGCCAATGGTGCTGTAGAACAGTCCCAGACCGACAGACAGAAAGACGGCGTTGGTGAACGATATCTTCGGCGCGAAGGTCGTGATCACCAAGGCGACCGCCACCCATTTGGCGCCGACATCGAGGATCTTCAAAAGAACCCCCCACCAGGCGAGAATCTGCTGCGTGGGAACGTTGTAGCGGGTCGACAGATACTCCAGCGGGGACTCGATGTTGTATCGGGTACGCAGGCGTGACCAGCGCGAGACGATACAGAAGATACCGACGAAACAGGCCAGCGAAATGGGAACCGCCCACCAGATATAAACGGTAAACCCGGTGGTGTAGGCAATCGCCGCGTAGGCGGTGAACGCCACGGCGCTGTAACCGGAGACGTGGTGCGAAACCCCTAAGAGCCACCAGGGCATCTTTCCGCCGCCGGTGAAATAATCTTTCGTGTTTTTGATCAATACGGAGGTGAACAGGCCGATCCCGATCATCACGACAAAGAACAGCGCCATCACTCCCCAGTCGAGTTTGGTCATTTCGTACATAGGTCTTCGGGTCTTTCCTTATAGTGTATCGATGGTAAGCTTTGAGCGTATGGTTGAAACTGCTTTCCGCCGACTTGCCGAAGCAGCGGAACTAAATCATCCGCGAGTTTCTCGAGGGCTCCGGGCCGGATCGGAAATCGGAGGGTCCAGATGAAAGCGTCTGTCTCATATCCCCCCTGATCGAAGGAGGCGCGATCGGGGAGATAGGTATAGGAACCGTTGGTGAAACCGACCACGTAGACCGGAAAAGGGACTTTCTCGGCAAGAAGAAAGTTCATATGCGAAAAGGTCTCAAACGGCGTCGTCACGAAGACACCCTTCCCCAGGGCGATCGCCTGGACGAACGCCTCGGCGAAGTGATCGGTATCGTCGCGCAGCGCTTTTAGACACTTTTCTTCCCAACGGTCGAAAACCGCCTCGATCAAATCGGGCCGATCGCTGTACGATTGGCGGAACCGCTCGGCCGTGGCCCGGACATCCTCGGCGCTTAAGCGCCGGTATTCCACGGGGATGACCTGTGAGGCGATATCAAAATGGATACGCTCTTCGGGAGCGCCGTTTTTAAGCGCGTCGGCGACCGAATCGACCAGCGCGCGCCCCCACGAGAGCATCACCTCGGGCGGGGCTTTTCTGGCGGGAGAATTGATATTCCCCGCCGCTCCCTGAAGGACGAAAGGTTCGGTCCGGTCGCCAAAGGTTTGGCGAATCGCCTCGGCCGCCGCTCCGGGCCATTCCGCGCCGAGGAGCTGGTCGCTCCAGGAAGTCGGATGCATCGCGTAGAGGAGCAGAACCGCTTTGAACGAGCCGTCGGGACGTTTGAAACCGACCGCCGGAACGCGGGTATCGGCCACCGCCCTGGAAGGGTCGGCCGACGGCGCCGCGCCATCGCCGGCCACCGGCGCGTTGCGGCGGTCGTGCGCCAGATCACACCTTCCCTCGGCGATGGTCATCGTGCACGGCTCGGCGCTTTGGACGGCGCGAAGCGCCGCCTGTTTAAGACGCGGAACAAAGAGGTGATCGAAATAATCGTCATCTTTTTTGCCGCAGTCGTTCGCCGAAAGGGGACTGCTGTGCGTATGCGTCGCGGAAATAACGATGCAATCGGCCGGCACGCCGGTGGCCTCGGAAAGGACCCGTTCCAAAAACGGGATATCCTCCGGTTCGATACCGACTAAATCCGAGACGGTCCAAAGCAGCTGTTTGCCGCCGTGGGCAAGGTACAAAGCGCGGGTGAACAAGGGGGAACGAACCCCCTCGTGCGGTCGGCTGCGAGAGGCGAATCCCCCCATCATCACCGGATGATCGGGGAGAATTTCCTCCCCGGCGGCGCCGACCAGCAGCGTCTCGGCGGCACGGGCGCACCGGACCGGAACCAGCCAGGCCGCCGCCAGGGCCGCGATCACGCCGATGATAACCGTCGCTTGTTTCACCAAACGCTCCTTGCTAAAAAACGGCACTTGTCACACGAAAGATCACTCTTCGGCCTTTTCCAGAAGCGGAACCAGGTCGTCGGCAAGCTTCTCCAGATCACCCGGTTTCATCGGGAAGGCGTCGTACCAGATATAGGACTTCGGCTCGTACCCCCCCTGCTGGAACGATCCAAGATCGGGGAGGTAATCGAAGACACCGTTGGTGTAGCCGATCACGTGAACCGGGAACGAAACACGATCACACAAGAACCGATTCAAATGGCAGAAGGTCTCGAACGGCGTGGTCACAAAGACATGTTTCCCGAAGGCGACCGCCTGATAGAGCGCCTCGGCGTAATGCTCGGTATCGTTTTCGAGGGCGGCAAGCCGATCGGCCTCCCAGCGGTCGAAACGTTCGTTCCAATCGTCCCGTCCGGGGTATAATTGGCGAAATTCCTCGGCCCGGGCGCGGATGGTCTCGGCGTCGAACCGATCGAATTCAGCGAGAAGGACCGCGCTGGCAACGTTGAAGTGACTCTGCGGTTCGGCGCTTTTAAGCTGATCGGCGACCGATTCGACCAAGACGCGTCCCCAGCGGAGCATCTCCTCGGGAGGGGCCTTGCGGCAGGGAGAACTGAGGTTTCCCGCGGCGCCTTGAAGGACAAACGGTTCGGTCTGTTCACCAAACGTCTCGTTGATCGCCACGGCGGTCGTGCCGGGCCATTCGGCGCCAATGAGCTGATCGCCCCAGGAAGTCGGGTGCATCGCGTATTGAATCAGAACCGCCTTGAACGACCCATCGGCACGTTTGAACCCGACCGCCGGGACACGCTTGTCGGTCACGGCCTTCGAGACATCGGGGTTTCCCAGGTTCGCGCCTTCCCCCGGGGGCGGATCGTTGCGGCGGTCGTACGACAGGGCGGCCTCCCCCTGGACAACAACCATCGTACACGGCTCGGCCGACTCGACGGCGCGAACCGCCGCTTTGACCAAACGTTCGATGTAGTATCCCTCAAAGTACCAGGGGTCTTTCACCGCGGCGATTGGGGCGGTGGCGGGACCTGAGTGGTTGTGCGTCGTGGAGATCACCACGCGATCGGCGGGGACACCGGTCGCCTCGGAAATCTTCCCGCGCAGCATCACGGTATCTTCCGGCTTCAGACCAATCAGATCCGAAACGGTCCAGAGAATCTGCTCCGAATCGTTCTTGACAAAGAGCGCCCGCGTGAAGATGGGGGAACGGATCCCTTCGTGCGGCGCTTTGCGCGCGGCATACCCCCCCATCAGCACGGGGCGATCGGGGGTGATATCTTCGTGCGCGGCGCCGACGGTCAGGGTTTCGGCGCCGAAGGCCGAAACCGACCAGGCCGCGGCGAGTGTCACCGCAAAAGCAACAACAAAAAATGTCATCTGTTTCATCGAAATCAACTCTCTCTTGTAAATGCGGCTCGACCGGCGTGAAAGATCACTCCTCGGCCTTTTCCAAAAGCGGAACCAGATCGTCGGCCAACTTCTCCAACCCGCCCGGCTTCAGCGGGAAGTGATCGTACCAGATGTAGGCCTCCGGCTCGTAGCCGCCCTGCTTAAACGATTCGATATCCGGGAAGTAATTGAAGGTGCCGTTCGTGTAGCCGATCACGTGAACCGGGAACGAAACACGGTCGCACAAAAACCGATTTAAGTGGCAGAAGGTCTCGAACGGCGTCGTCACGAAGACATGTTTCCCGAAGGCGACCGCCTGATAAAACCCTTCGGCGTAATATTCGGTGTCGTTTTCGAGCGCCGCGAGCCGCTCGGCTTCCCATTGGGTGAAAAACTCTACCAGTTTGGGGTCACCAGAAAACATTTTGCGGTATTCATCGGCCTTGGCGTGGATCGCCTCGGGATCGAGTCGGACATACTCCGAGTCAATCACGGCGCTGGCCGCGTTGAAATGGTCTTCCGGCTGGCCGGTTTTGAGCTGATCGGCCACCGCTTCGGTCAGGACACGGCCCCAGCGGAGCATCTCTTCGGGAGCGGCCCTTCGGCAGGGGGACCCAAGGTTCCCCGCGGCGCCTTGGAGGACAAACGGTTCGGTCCGCTCCCCGAAGGTCTCGGTAATCGCTGTGGCGGTCGCTCCGGGCCACTCCGAGCCGATGAGCTGGTCGCCCCAGGAGGTCGGGTGCATCGCGTACTGGATCAAAACCGCCTTAAACGACCCGTCGGCGCGGCGAAACCCCACCGCCGGAACGCGCTTGTCGATCTCGGCTTTCGAGACATCGGCGTTCCCCAGCGGGGTATCTCCCGGGGGCGGGTCATTGCGCCGGTCGTACGCCAGGGCGGCTTCCCCCTGGACGACAACCATCGTACACGGCTCGGCCGACTCGACGGCGCGAACCGCCGCTTTGATCAAACGCTCGGTGAAGTACCCGTCGAGATACCAGGGGTCCGTCTTTAAGACGAGCGTCGCCGGCCCGGAGTGGGTGTGCGTCGTCGAGATCACGACCCGGTCGGCGGGGACACCGGTCGCCTCGGATATCTTCTTGGCCAAATGGAGGGCGTCCTCCGGTTCCAGACCGATCAAGTCCGAGACGGTCCAGAGAATCTGCTGCGAATCATTCTTCACAAAGAGCGCCCGAGTAAAGATGGGAGTACGAACCCCCTCATGCGGCGCGGTTCGCACGGCGTACCCCCCCATCAGCACGGGACGGTCGGGAGTGATATCTTCGTGCGCGGCGCCGACGGTCAGCGTTTCGGCGGCAATGGCCGCAACCGACCAGGCCGCGGCGAGTGTCACCGCCAAAGCGGCGGCAAAAAAGGTTATTCTTTTCATCTCATACGTCTCTTTACATTAAAACGGCACCACCGGCGTGAAGGGTCACTCCTCTGCCTTTTCCAGAAGCGGAACCAGGTCGTCGGCGAGCTTCTCCAGCCCGCCCGGCTTCATCGGAAAGGCATCGAACCAGACATAGGACTCCGGCTCGTAGCCGCCCTGCTTATACGATTCGATATCCGGGAAGTAATTGAAGGTGCCGTTGGTGTAGCCGACCACGTGAACCGGGAACGAAACTCGGTCGCACAGGAACCGATTTAAGTGGCAGAAGGCCTCGAACGGCGTAGTCACAAAGACATGCTTTCCGAAGGCGACCGCCTGATAAAGCCCTTCGGCGCAGTGCTCGGTATCGTTTTCAAGCGCCGCGAGCCGGGCGGCTTCCCACTGGCCGAAAAACTCCAACAAATCGGGACGATTTTGAAATGTTTTACGAAATCCCTCGGCTTTAGCGTGAATGGTCTGGGCGTCGAATCGGTTAAACTGCGAAGTAATCACGGCACTGGCCACGTTGAAGTGGTCTTCCGGCCGGCCGGTTTTGAGCTGATCGGCCACTGCTTCGGTCAGGACACGGCCCCAGCGGAGCATCTCCTCGGGAGCGGCCCTTCGGCAGGGGGAGCTAAGGTTCCCCGCGGCGCCTTGGAGGACAAACGGTTCGGTCCGCTCCCCAAAGATCTCGCTGATCGCCGTGGCGGTCGCTCCGGGCCACTCCGAGCCGATAAGCTGATCGCCCCAGGATGTCGCGTGCATCGCGTAATGGATTAAAACCGCCTTAAACGACCCGTCGGCGCGGCGAAACCCTACCGCCGGGACACGTTTATCGGTCTCGGCCTTGGTGACATCGGGGTTGGACAGGTTCGGCCCCTCCCCCGGGGGCGGATCGTTGCGGCGGTCGTACGACAAGGCGGCCTCCCCCTGCGCGACGACCATCGTGCACGGCTCGGCCGACTCGACGGCGCGAACCGCCGCTTTTATCAGGCGTTCGGTGAAATACCCATCGAGATACCAAGGGTCTTTCATCGGGGCCATCATTCCGGGGGCGGAGTGCGTGTGCGTCGTCGAAATCACAACCCGGTCGACGGGGACGCCGGTCGCCTCGGAGATCTTCTTGGCCAGCTCGGCGGAGTCAGCCGGCTTGAGACTGACTAAGTCGGAAACGGTCCAAAGAATCTGTTCCGAATCGCTTTTGATGAAGAGCGCCCGGGTAAAGATGGGGGTACGAACCCCCTCATGAGGCGCGGTTCGCGCGGCGTATCCCCCCAGAAAGACGGGACGATCGGGGGTGATATCCTCGTGCGCGGCGCCGACGCTCAGCGTTTCGGCGGCTGTCAGAGGGAGCGTCACCGCGAGGGCGGCAAATATCGAGAGGAACAATCCAAGACGGCTCATCGTTTTGGCTCTCCTTAAAGAAAGCGGCGCGTTTATCTGATTACTAATTTTTCAGGGCGTCGGCGACCTTTTTGATCGCCTGGAAGTAGGTCTCGATCGCCTCGGGATCGTCGTGCTTGAACCACGGAACCTGGATCACCGTGTCGCTGATCGATTCGGTCACCGGGCAGGCCCCCTTCCCTTGACGGACATCGCGCTGACCGAAAGCCAGCGCCGTCGGTTTCCCCTGATGGATGAGATCGGCAGTGTGGAACATCGGATGCAGGTGGAGCGGCTCGTTGACTCCGTTGACGCAGCGCATCCCCTCGGCGCGGACATAATCGCAGAAATCCTGAGCGCTGGTCCCTCCGAACTGGGCCGGGTCGTAATGACAGCAGGGGAGGTACCACCCGCCTTTGGTCGAACCGCTTCCGGCCTCGGGACGATGGGCGCGAAGACCGGGAATCGTCTCCAGCTTATCCATAAAGCGGTTCATCGCCTGGTCGATTTCGGCCACACGCTCGGGATAATGCTTCAGCTGAACACGTCCCATCGCCGCGCAGGTCTGGTTCATACGGTGCTTGACACCTCCCAAGGCGATTCCGATATAGGGGAGCAGATCGGGGGAAGTGATCTGCCGATCGACCGGATTATACCGGCTCGGGGCACCGGTTCTCTCGTAGTGGGCGAACGCGATGGCGCGCTCGTACAAATAGCGGTCATCGGTCAGCAGCATTCCCGCCTCACCGATGGCAAACGCTTTGCCGGTCATCATGCTGAGCCCGGCGACATCGCCCAAGGTTCCGCAGAAACGCCCCTTGTAACGGGACCCGACCGCGTGGGAGACATCTTCGATAACCTTGACGTTGTGCTTTTTGGCGATCTCGTTGATCCGATCCATATCGGCCGGGTAGCCGCAGTAATGGACGACGATAATCGCCTTGGTTTTCGGACCGATCCGATGCTCCAGATCGTCCGGATCGAGGCACAGCGACTCGCGCTCGACATCGGCGAACTGGACGGTCGCCCCAAACCACAGCGCCGAGGCGCAGCTGGCCCAGTAGGTGAGCGAAGGGCAGATCACCTCATCGCCGGCCCCGACCCCACAGGCGAACAGCGCGGCCGTCAGCGAGGCGGTTCCGTTGCAGCAGCCCAGGGCGTATTTCGACCCGATCCACGACGAGAATTCACTTTCGAATTGCTTAGTGATCCCCGTGCCGCTCATCGCCGCGGCCCGCAGAACATCGGCGACGGCATTGATATCCTCATCGGTGACGATCGGCCAGTGGAAGAGCCACTCGTTTTCGTTCTCGATCGCTTTCGGGCCACCGAAATAGGCAAGATTCTCTTTTTTCATCTTTCGTTGAACTCCCTTTAATATCTGGAAAAACGCTTCGATGTCCTTCCTCAACTGTGTGATGATCCCGGATAGCGGACAGACCCGATTACTTCCACAGTTCTCCTGCCAGTCGCTCGACAAGTTTGACCCCCGCCTGGGCTTCGGCCGCCTGGCGCTCGGGATCGCCCCGGTTCTCGCGCTCAATGATCAGTGCCCCCCGGTAGCCACCGTCGTGGAGCGTCTTGAGGAACAGTTCGGCGTTCACATCCCCTTCCCCAAAAGGAACCTCCTTTCCCCATTCTTCCCCGCGTTTCTCGGCCCAGAGAGCGTCTTTGCAGTGGACGCTTTTGACGTACGGAAGAATCTCTTTTAAGGTCTCGATCGGTTCGCCGCACCCATAGAGAATCAGGTTGGCCGGGTCAAAATTAACGAAGAGATTGTCACGCTCGGTATCGCGGATAAAGCGAACCAGAACATCGCCCGGTTCCTGCCCCGTCTCGAGGTTGATCCGCTGCCCCTGCGCCTTCGCGTAATCGCACAGCTGGCGGGTCATATCGACGACGTCGGCATAGTCGGGATCATCGGCGTCGTGGGGAACGAAACCGATATGGAAACAGACCGTATCGAGCCCCAGCTTTTTGGCAAAGTCACAGACCGACTTAAATTGCTCCATACGCTGCGCGCGAGTGGATTTCGGCACCAAACCGACGGTCCGCTTCACATCGGGGATCGTCTTGTAACTTTCACCGGTGAACCCGCTTTGCATCGAGGTGATAACGATTCCCTTCTCGCGGCATTTGGCTAAGATCTCGTCGGCGACCTCCTGCGTGCGATTCTCCGGGAACGGTGCCTTGATCTGGATCGCCTGGATATCCATCGTCAGCGCCTTCTCCAGCGGGATCCCCGCCCCGTGTTCATCGTATCGGGCAATCACCCCAACCACCACGCCATCATCGTCCGACGCCCGCGCGGTTATGGCGGGAGAAAGCCATGCGCTGACCAACAGCACGGCAAACAGACAAACGGGGGAATAAAAAGAGGGTCTCATCGCAGACGGTCTCCTTAGATTGTAGAGTATATCTTTCTTGCTTATTCCGGTGGGATGGGACGTGACGGCACGATCACGTCCCAAGGAGAGATTATATCCGCCGCGCTTTCGGCAGTCAAACAACGCATCCCCCCGTAAAACACCCTCGGAGCCCCTGGTCCTGAGGCGATTGATCTACGGCTCCAGGTACCGCACGGCCGGCTCCGGACGGTAAGGAACCCGCAAGTACGTCTCGTCATCGGGAATGCCGAGCATCAGGGCAGCCCCAATCCGATCGGCGGCCCCCAAAGACAGGGCGCTTCTCAAAATCGGATTGACACCGGCCGCCGAGATGAAATACCCCGCCCAGCAGGCCCCCAACCCAAGCAGCGGCGCGGCCAGATCGGCAATCTCCACGGCGATGCTCGAATCGAACGCGGTCCAGTTGGAGGTCTCGTCGGTGTGAGCGAAAATTAAACAGGGAGCGCCGCGAAGGACCCAGTCGTACCCCTGCTCCCACGCGTCGATAATCGGCTTGGCGTCGTCACGCGAGCGGATTCCATCGACGATGATCCCCGCCAGCCGGTGAGTGGACTGGGGGTTATTGACGACCGTCCATTGAAGAGGAAGAAGGTTCTTGGCGGTCGGCGCCATGCGAAGCAGGTCAATGAGCCGATCGATCTTCTCTTGAGGAATCGGCTGGCTCTTGAATTTTCGAATCGACCGGCGCTGAGCCACTAAGGCCGCGAACTGATCATAGGTCGGAAGGAGGGACAGATCTGCCTTTTGAAGCGACGCGGCACCGCTCCCCGACGCGGTGATGGCGCCGCCGGGACAAGCCGCCACACAGTGACCGCAGGCGATGCACTTCTCGGCGTTCGGACCGATGGCCGGCACGCTTCCCTGGCCGCCGGGCTGGAAAATCCGCATAGGACAAATGTCGAGACATCGGCCGCAGCCCACGCATTGGGCGGGGTCGACATAAACTTTCTGGCTCATGGGAATACTCCTTTCTTATTGCGTCTTCTGTTCGTTCGTTTTCGAGGGTTAGTGATCGTGCCGCTAACGTCTTCTTCGCCGGCGCGCCGAGCGCGGCGGGCCCGATTGCTGTTCCAGACGCTGCTCCAGCTGTTGGTGCGCCCGGTCATAGGCGCCGAGCAGCGTTGCCGTCGAGACATGGGTATAGATTTGGGTGGTCACCAAATTTTTATGGCCGAGAAGCTCTTGGATCGAGCGGATATCGGCGCCGGCGTCGAGCAGGTGAGTGGCGAAGCTGTGCCGAAGCGAGTGAGGGGTGGCTCGACCGGCAAGACCGGCCAAAAGAAGGTACTTATCAAGAGCGCGGGCGATACTGCGGACCGTTAGGCGCCCTCCGCTGGGATTGAGAAAAAGCGGCTCCAGAAGGGGATTATCCGCCGATTGGCGCCGCCGCCGGATAATATCGGGACGAAAGGTGAGCCAGTGCCGAATCGATCGCGCGGCGTAGGAACCGAGAAAACCAAATCGTTCCTTGCGCCCCTTGCCCATCACCCGAAGAAGGTTCTCGTCGAGCAAAAGATCCCCCATATTGAGCCCCGCCAACTCGCTGACACGAAGCCCCGCTGAGTAGATCGTCTCGAAGATCGCGCGGTCCCGCGCCCCCTGCCACTTGGTGGTGTCCGGCAAATTCAGAAGGGTTGTAATCTCATCGACGGTGAGAAACTTCGGCAACGACCGTCCCGCCTTCGGATTGCGCAGCGCCGCGGCGGGATTATCGGCCCGCCACCCCTGACGAATAGTGAACTTAAAGAAACTGCGCAAGGCCGATAGCCGCCGCGAAATCGTCGCCTTGGAGTAATTCGCGTCAACCATCGCCGAGAGGTAACCGCGCAGCTCGGCCGGGTCGATCTGACTCGGATCGGGGCAGTGCCCCAAATGCAGTTCGAGCGTATACTCCAGCCACCCCTGCATATCCTCCGAATAGCTTTTGAGGGTATAGTCCGAATAGTTCCTCTCGGACTGAAGGTAGCTGAGAAACTGCTCGATCGGCTCGCGCAGGGCAAGATCACTCATCGAGGCTCCTTCCTCTGATTCATAATAGGGCAACCATCCTTGATAAACGGCAAAAGCCATCGCTCCAAGGAAAGGATCGATCCAACAACACCGGGGATTGATTTTACCTGTACCGTCATGAGAAAACAATAGTCACCCCCCGGCCGAGGGGGTCAAGTTTCTCGACGCCCGGGATATGATGAGCCGCCTGAGCGATATCTTCTTCGCGATCGACCGCGTGGCGATCCTGCTGGAGGACCAGCTCAAAGAGCGGTCGGTCACCGAGGCCGAGTTCGGCAGCCGGCTGCGGGGGGGCTCGGCGTTTGAGGCGCAGCGGGCCTTTATCGAGGAGTACGTCGATTTTTTCCCCGACCCGACGATTAGCAGCGTTCTTCACGAGTCGCTCGAAACAAGCAAGAAGGCGCAGACGCTGGTTCGTCGGGCAATGGAACAGATTCTGACCCAGCAGGAAGAGGAAGTCGAGACGATAGAGAAGAAACTCGCCGACTCGGCGAACACTTCCTCCACCTAGCGGCCCTGGCGGGCGTCGGGGCGGACTATCTGCGGTTCAGCTGGCGGGATCTTCGGACCCTCGCCATCGAGACCGACAAGCAGCTATGGCTGAAGTTCGCCCGCGCCTCGTTCTTCGCCAACGCGAACATCCGGCCGATCGAGCCCACCGAGATGGTCCCCTATAACCTGAGAGTTCGGGTTTCCGCCGCGGAGGTTTTCCGGGTGCTTGACCGTGCAAGGCCCAGAGGGCCCGCCGGTCAAAGCCAACCAAGCAAAAAGGATTGCAGCAAGGAGGATTAACGCTCCCCAGACAAAACCGAAAACCTTCTCCGCGCGGGAGGGGCCACGGCCACCACCAACAGGAAGAAGAATATAGACTTGAGGAGCCGTTTCCTCTGAAGTGAAATTTGATTTCAAGAACCTCAATCCACCCATAAAACACAATGTCCTCAAGTATTATTGTCTCTGGGATTCGTTACGAGATTACAGCCGACGGACGTGGTTTTCTTCGGGCCTCCAAGGAACTGGTCCAGATCGCCTACTCCTCAACCAATAGTATAGAAAAAAACTACAATGAAGTCAACCAAATAATTGGCAGGTTTGGGGCCAAGTGTTACGACTCATTCAATAGCGTCGCCGACGCACTGGAATCGGCGATGGGTATTGCGAGAAACGCACTCTCAGGGCTCGTCAATTCTTTCGCCGACTACGGAGATAAGATCGCCAAGATGAGTCAGCGGACCGGGATAGCCGCGCAGAGTCTGTCCGAGTTCGATTACATCGCCGGTCAGTGCGGAACGAGCCTCGACACGTTCGAGACAGCGATCAAGACGATGGAGAAGACGCTCGCCGGGGCGGCAAGCGGTGCGACCGATGCTCAGAATAAGCTCACGAATATCGGGGTCGCTCTGTATGACATCCAGTGGAAATCACCGGATCAGCAGTTTCGGACGATTGCCGAGGCGATCGCCTCCCTTCCCGACCCGGCCCAGCGTGCCGCGGCGGCGCGCAACGTCGGGCAGATCCTGACCGTCTGCCGGGACGGGACCGTGCGGCTGGCCGGCTGCGATCCGGACCAGGCCCGGCTGGCGTGGATGAACAACGGCTTCCAGCTGGACGGCTGCGGGGCATCGACAAACGACTACGTCACCCCCGCCCTGCTGATCGACGGGGTCGCCTCCGGCGGCATCGGCCGCTGCATCGTCCCGGGGCTGTGCGCGGGGTTCCTCACCTATACCGAGGCGACGATTCCGGAACTGTGCAAGTTCAACGCCGACGCAGGTGGCTTCGTCTCGGCCGGGTCGGACGAAGTCGGCGACTGGAAGATCATCGCGGCCAGTGACGGGGGGGACGAACAACCCCAAGCGGGTGTTCGGGCAGCCGATCGAGCTTGGCGTCAACATGAGTCTTTCCACAGACAAAAAAAGCGCGGCACCGAAACATTCGGTGCCGCGCTCGGGGGTACAGAAAACTGTGTTGGGTTGTTTTAGTCCTCACGATGAACCGGATAGCCGGAGACATCCGCGGAGGCGCCTTTATAACCGAGATCCTCACGCTGAGACTGCCGACGGATCTTCTGACTGAGAACGGCGGCGTCGTACCACGAAAAACTCAGTTCGCGGTCAGAAGCGTAGCGACCCATCCGGCGAACAACATCACCGCTGTTCTCGTCGCTGTACATAAAGACGTATCGTTCTTCTCCCTTAACCAGAGCCAGCACATTGATTTCCTGATCCACGTTTCAACCACTTTCGTAACTACCCGGCCTTTGATGACTTACCGGCCGAAATAACGCCTACCTTCGCGCGAAGAGCGCCTCGCCTTAACTAATAACAATATCGGCTAAACACCGGTCAAGATTTCGCTGTTTTTCTCTCATCCGAGCGAATCTCACACCTGCCGGATGCCATTGTTATCGGTCGTGACGCTTTGCTCTTCGCACCCCTTACAATTATCAATATCGGCACAACCCGCCCCCTCCTTTAGGGAGTAAACAAGAAAAATAGACGGCAAGAAGTAATATAGGAACTCTTGACAACACACACAATATAGGTAAGTCAAGAAGAAAAATAATCAGCGAACTCGTCGTTTTTGTCTCATCCATCAAGAACGCTTTAACCGATACAATCGACAAGTTTCGTGACCTGAAAGGGAACTGTCGTTATGCGTCCGAAAAAAACCACTTCCCCAATGATTTTCCCGGCACTGGTTATTGCGCTGTTTCTGGGCAGCGGCGCCGTATCCTCCGCTCAGTTCACCGACGGGCAGACCCCGCCGGTTCCCGATTCGCTGCTTGCCGCGGCCACGGACCACTCCGCCGCCGATGGAGAGGTTGCCGCTGGAGACAAATCAAGCGAGGATGAACTGCGAACGGCCATCGACGACATCAAAAATCAATTATCCTCTTTGGAAGCTGACCTTAAAAAGAAGCAAGACAAGCATGACTCTTCTAAAAGGTTCAGCTACAAGGTCGGCGGGACCCTTATCATGGACGCGATGCAGCTGAGCCAATCAGATGCCAGCCGCGCTGTCTACGGCCAGATAGACAACCGGACTCAAGTGCGCGACGCGCGAGTCTCCATCAAGGGAGAGGGATACAGTTTCCTCAGTTACGGGGTGACCTTCGGCATCAACAAAGAGGAGGTCAACTTTAAAGAGGTGATTGTAACGGCCAAGGATATGCCGCTCTTCGGCGATCTGACGGTCGGTCACTTTTGGATCGACTCCAATATGGGCTATACCCAAGCGATCTATGATACCCCCGTCGCCGATTTTGACTGCAACACCAACACTTTCGGTGCCGGCCGAAAAATGGGGATCGGTTCGAACTACTACGCCGCTGACAAACAGGGACACCTGTTCATGGGGGTATTCACCGGCAAGGGACTCGACAGCAAAACCGCCTGTGCGGTAAGCGACTCATCGATTCTGTTCAACGTCCGCGGCACCGCGATCCCGATCTATCGCCGCTGCGGCGACGATTATCTCGATGAGGTACTCCACGTCGGAGCGGCGTACTACTGGACACGCCTCGATCCGGACGGCCAAATGAATCTGCGTCTTCGGCCAACCGGCTGGAACTACTCAATGCCGTATCTTCTCGGGGGGAAAGTCACGCTGGATGACTATTCCGTCGCCGAGGCCGAAGTCGCCTGGCAGAAAGGGGGCTTCGCCGTCCAGGCCGAGGGATTTCTCGGCTGTTATGACGGGCTGGATAACGCCACGGGGGCTACCTTGGTAAGCCGTTTTATGCTCACCCCCGGGGCGTTCCATGAATACGACAAAACCTATGGCTGTTTCGAAAAGGTGGTCGTCCCCGAGCAGCTCCGGTTCATCGATTTTGAGAACTGCAAATACTTCGAAGGGTATGGGGCCTTTGAGGCGGTCTGCCAGTACTCCCATACCGATCTGAACAATCTGGCGGACGCCGGCGGGGACCTGGTCTACGGGACTTACGGTGAACTCATAGCCGGACTGAACTGGTTCTGGAACAGTCAAACCCGGTGGAGTTTTAACTGGATTCACGCCATGCCGAACACGGCCGGCGGTACGACCGACAAGGAGGCGCGCGACAGCGATACCTTTGTTTCCCAGGTACGCATTAAGTTCTAGACGCCGGCCGGGGGACTAATGACTATTCCCCGAGAACCGTCTCGACAATGGTCTGGGCCTGCTTTTCGATCGCCGGCCCGTGGAAGTGGAAGGTGTCGGACCAGAACTCGCCGCGGTCAAGCGGATCCATCACCGAGAACAGATCGATGGTCGGCAGGCCCTCCTCATTGGCCACTTGGCAAACGATCTGGTTGAGGGCCTTGGACTTGGCTGTCAGCTCGGGGTCCTTCAACGGGGTCGACAGTGTCAGGTAGAGCTTCGCCTCCGGGCACTTGGCTCGAATAAACTTGACGATGCCGCGGTAGGCGGCTTCCCATTCCGCCGGGTCGGCGGAGAGACTGTGCAGCCCGTTGTTGAACGAAATCACCGAGAATTTCTCCAACGACAGAACCATATCGAGGGAACGAAGGTACTCCGGCGAGGTGGCGCATTTGGACGAGGCCCAAAAAGTCATTGTCATCCTTCCGTCCAGAAGCGAGTGAACCCGCGACTGATAGCCGTTGCAGATCGAGTCGCCGATCAAAAGCAAACGGGGAGTGTCGGTATCGGGGGTATCGAAGGACATGTAATTGCTCCACTCGATCGATTCCGGTTTATGGGTACTGCTGGCCGGTTGGAACTGTTTGTAGAGGGGTTCCTCCCCAAAAGCCGGTAAAGCCGCCATCAGTAAAGTCACCGCCGCCATCAGACAGAATTGTCGTGTCATCGTTCTTTTCCTCTTTTTTCCGCGTTGTTTCTCGAACCTTGAATGTCGGTGTGCTCTGGGTTATACTTTACCCGTGCCGGTTTTGCCGCTGCGCAAGCACCCCCGTCTATCTACAGGATGGACAAGGGTGATTATAGCCATCTTCTAACTCGAAGAAAAGAAAGCACTATGCCCACTCTCCGTCCCAGAGTAATTCTCCGCGTTCTCGGCTCCTCACGCGCGGGGGTCATCCTCATGGTGATTCTGGCGGTCCTGTGCGGGTGGGGAACCTTCATCGAGCGGGACTTCGGGACGACCGCCGCCGGTCAATTGCTCTATCGATCGGTCTGGTTCATGGCGCTTGAGTTTCTTTTAGCGCTCAATATTCTCTTCGCGCTTTTGGCACGCTTTCCCTGGAAAAAGCGGCAGATACCCTTTCTGGCCGCCCATTTGGGTGTTCTCCTTTTGCTGGCAGGTTGTTATCTGACACACAAAAGCGCCATCGAGGGAGAGATGGCTGTTTTTGAGGGGACCACTTGCCGGGAAGCCGTCCGAACCAACGCTTGGTCCCTGAACGTCACCGTGACGCCGAACGACGCGTCGGCGGACACGAAAATCATTCGCATCCCCTTCTCCGGCGGTGTCTTCGGCTGCGAAATGTACTCCCGCGCGGGGTGGAACCGCTATGTTCTGACCCCGGCGCTTGAGCGGCTTGGCGGCCCGGGATGGGTCAAAAAACTTGCCCGTACGGCCCTGCGCGGGCATTACGGAGCGGTCCGTCTGGCCGCGCGTGTCTCCGGCAAGGGGAAAAATCGCCTCTTGTACGATAAAAACGGTATAAGAATCGAACAGATCGGCTATCTCTGCCCGGGACAGTTTCCCGACGATCCCCAAGCCGATCCGATCGAGGCCCCCTTCGATAAAGAGCGCGCCAACGAGTTTTACGCCCTGGTGAAGCTGCGTGTCGATGTCGATGATCAAAACGCGGAGTTTTGGCTTCGGACCATCCCGACCCAAATGAAGGAGTCACGTGTCTCGTTAGATGCCCTGACCCACACGGTTCCCGGGAAAGATCGGCGAATCTGTTTGGCGCTGGAAAACGCCGTTTTCGATCCGGGGTTCTCCATCCACCTGCATGACTTTCAGGCCGAGTACGAACCGGGTTCCACCACCCCCTCGTCGTTCTCCAGCCGAATCGACTGTCTCCCCGATGGTCAAAACGGTGAGGGGCAAAAGAACATATTAGTCCGGATGAACCGTCCGGCGCGGATTCGCTCAGGCGAGGGGTCACGCTCCTATTGGGTCTACCAGTCCTCCTTCCGGGGACCGTTCTATCCGGGGAGCCGTGAGTTTGACTGGCTCGTCGATGGTCATCTTCTCCCCGGCGAAAGCACCCCTCGCACGCAAGTCGAGCAGTCGGTTCTGTCGCTCAACAGTGACCCGGGGCGGCCGCTGAAAAACATCGGATCGATTCTCCTTGTCTTTGGGTCGCTTTTGCTCATCGTCCAGCTTCAAAGACGGTCTTCGTCCGTCCCTTCGGTACCGGCGAAATCCCCCAAAGCTGTCGCCGCTGAAGCGGCCCTGTGCGCCTGTATCTTCCTGCTGGCCGGCGCCTTGGCCGCCCAGCGTGTCGGTTGTTTCGACAGCGCCTCGCAAAAAAGCTGGAAACCTTGGCGTACCCTCCCCGTCTGGTCAGGCGGACGGGTCACGCCGCTGGAAACGTTCGCCAGAATGACGGTTCGCGAGATCTGCGGTACCGATACCCCGACATTGGCCGTCGATCAGCATATACTAGAACAACTCAGCGACGGCCGTTTCTCGCGTCTGCCCAAACTCGATCAGCTTCTGGAGCAGGAGCAGCCGACCGAGGAGGAAAAGGAAAAAATTCGCGGCTGGCACGCGGAGGAAAGCGCCAAGGAGCGAAAAAACACCGAGCGTGTGATCACTCGCATCAAAGAGATCTTCCCCGAGGGAAAACCGCGCTGTTTCCGCGCTCACGAGCTTCTGTTTGCCTGGATCGCGGAGCCGGATGTTTGGCGTTATCTCCCGATACTCGCCATCGACCGGGCCGCCTCCGAGGCGGTCGTCCCCGATGCCGGAGGAAGATCGTTCCTGGCGCCGGTCGAGGTCGAGCAATCACCCGAGCAGGCCGAGCGGATCGACGCGATCCAGCGGGGGGGAACTGTCTCTTACGCTACAAAAACGGAGGCCTCGCGGCAGGGCAACCTTGATCGTGCCGCCGCGTCGCTGGAGAGAAACCTCTCGCTGTGGCGCGCGATCGCCTTCCACAGCGAAGGGGAAGCGTCGATGATGGCCGGTTATTTTCTCTCCCAGCTTCTCGAGCCGGAAGCCCAGCAGGAGTATTCCACCCTGGAGCAGCTGGAGACATCGGTGCGGCGGCTGCGCGCTTTGGCCAAAAGCCAACAACTCCCAACGCCGTTTGACGATCCCGACTTTGAACTGAATCAGACCGTCACCATCGGCAAAAAGCCAAATACGATGGAGGTCCTTCGCCTCCTTGAGAGGATCAACCTTCTGCGCCGCGTCTATCCCGAGTCCCCCTACTCGATGAACTCTCGGCTCTTCGCCTCGATTCTCACCGATATCAAAGCCACCCGTGACACGCTGACAAGCCATCTTCAAGGGATCATCACCCCGCCGCAGGCCACGGCCGCGGACGACTCGGATCACACCGACTACGTCTCGGCCCTAATGAAAACCAACCGGCTCTTGGAGACGGTCGATCGGCAGATGGCCCGAGCCGCCAGCGCCCTGACGACCCTCGGTAGTTACCGAGTCACTCTTCTTTCCGATCGCAAACGGTTGGAACCGCTCGCCGAAGGTGTTTCGGCCGTTGTCGCACAGCAGGCGGCCACCCTGGGGATCGACGAGGTCGGTTCCCTCGATCTGTTTGCGTACGATCAGATGTTCGCCGAGCGGCGCGGCCTGTCTCCCTGGTGTTCGGTTCAGACCTTACTGGCCGCCGAATCGAGCAGCTTAACCGAAGAGTTCTTCGGTTCCCGGGCCGAAGAGGCCTGCCAGCTCGCCGGCCAGCTGCGCGCGGCGTTGGACCAAGGATTCTCCCCTGAGGCGGGCGGTGCCGCGGCACAATTCTGCGCTTCGCTTTCGCGGCTTCAGACCCGTGCTCAAGCCAGGCGTCTGACGGCCGAATACCTCTACGACCGTCTCGATCCCTTCCGGGGACTTTGGTTCTTCGCCGCTTTGGCGAGCGTGCTGATTTTGGCCTGCGCGGCGGCCGATCTTTTCAGGGCTAAAGAGGGCCGGAGTATAAAAATCCGTTCGATGCTGACCGCCGCCGGAACATGTTTTTTGGTTCTGTCGATGCTCTCGACCGCCGCCGGAGAGCTTCTGCGTGCCTATATCACCGGCTGGGCGCCTTTGGCCAGTATGTTCGAAACCATCGTGCTTTTGGCGTTTTTGGCGACGATCGTTACCCTCTGTTACGCGCTTTACCCCCTGACACGCCCCGAGGGAAACGTTCGCCGGGGCGCTGTTTTTCTCGGGGCCGTCGTCGCCCTGGCGGTCGGTCTGCTGGCCTACTATAACCGCGGGGAGTTCAATCCAGCAATCCGCCCGATCGCGGCGGTTTTACGCAGCAACTTCTGGCTGGCGGTCCACGTCTCGGCCATCATGGCCAGTTACGCCTTTGGGGTTCTGGCCTGGGGAGTCGCGCTGGCGATCACTTTCCGTCTTCTTTTCGCCAAGTCGGTTTCTTGCGGTTCCGACTCCCTTTTGGTTCCGCTTCTGGCGCTCTTGCGCTGGACCGTCCTCCTGCTGACCCTTGGAACCATCCTGGGCGCCTACTGGGCCGACTGCAGCTGGGGACGCTTCTGGAGCTGGGACCCCAAAGAGGTCTGGGCTTTGGTCACCCTGCTGGTCTATCTGGTTGTTCTCCACCGACGGACCACCGACGGCGAGGGTTCTTCCGCGGCAAACGTCTCGAAAACCGCCCGCGGCGGGATATTGGGGGCGATGGCGATTATTATGACCTGGTATGGGCTTTCCTTCGTCTTCGGCGCGGGAGGACGCCATTCCTACGCCACCGGTGAAGCGACCCGGACGATGGTGATGTATATTCTGATCGCCGTCAACCTTTTTATCGCGGTGCTGCCGACATTTAAACGCCGCCGCCGAACCTAAATAAAGGTACAACCTTAAACAGCGGCGTTCTCCCCAAGACACAAGTCACCCCGCACGGCGGTGACTTGTGTTTTTTTTTTCGGAGCGGAAAATATTTTTGCCCTTTTTCTCATCTTCCTCCCTACAATAGAGATAGAGGGAAAAACAAACCGGTTCCGGCCGTCGGCTCGGAACAAATATCAACCCAGTTTTTAGGAAGGATAGATTTCGCGATGAAATTTCTCCATATCTCCGACCTTCACCTCGGCAAGAAGGTCGAGCAATACGATCTGATCAAGGACCAGGAGCATATTCTTGGTCAAATCGTCGAGATCGCCCAAGCCGAGAAACCCGATGCCATTCTCATCGCCGGCGATATCTTCGACCGAAGTGTCCCGAGTGAAGAGGCGGTTCATCTTTGGGATCGATTCCTCGGTGATCTGGCCGCCGATGCGATCCCGATCTACGTCGTCCCCGGAAACCACGATTCGGCCGTACGAGTGAGCTTCGGCGCGGGCCTGCTGCACAACAGCGGACTGCATATCGCGGCCCCTTGCACCGGAAGCCCCGAGGTCTTCACACTCAGCGATTCTTTCGGCGAAGTGCGGATTTACCTGCTTCCGTTCACCTCGAGGCGGGCGGCGCGCGACCTTTTCCCCGAAGAAAGTGATGAAATTAAGACCTATACAGACGCTGTGCGGCGTGTGCTCGGTACCCATCCTCCCGATCCGGCTGTGCGCAGCGTCCTGGTCGCGCATCAGTACGTCACCGGTGACGAAGATCCGTGCCGGCGCTGTGATTCGGAAGATGTGATCGGCGGTGTCGACAATGTCGATCTGTCGATCTTCAGCGATTTCGACTACGTCGCCCTGGGTCATCTGCATCGGCCTCAAAAGGTCGGAAACCGGCCGGAGGTTCGCTACTGCGGGACTCCTCTGAAGTACTCCCGATCGGAAAAGGACGACACCAAGTCGGTCACCGTCGTTACCCTCGCACAGAAGGGACAGGTCGATATCCAAACCCGGCCCCTGATCCCCCTTCACGATCGGAGGGAAATCCGAGGCCCATTCCATCAGATCCTCGACGAGGCCAAGGGTATCGACGAGGCAAGGCGCTGCGACTATGTCTATATCGTTTTGACGGACGAGATCGAACAGCCGGGGGCCATAGAACAGCTAAGGACCTGTTACCCGAATCTCGCGGGCCTGAGCTACGACAACCAGAGGACTCGGACCGAATCGATCATTGACATTCCCGAAAATGTCCAGAGCAGGAGTATCCTGGAAATCTTCGAGGAGCTGTTCAAAACGCAAAACGGAAAAACATTCACCGATCAGCAGCGCGAGTTCCTCGAGACGCTGATCGAGGAAATGGGAAAGGAGGGAGAAACCGCATGAGACCACTGCATCTGACCATGACCGCTTTCGGTCCCTACGCCCAGCGCGAGGAGATCGATTTCACGCGACTCGGCGAGAACGGGCTGTACCTAATCACCGGCGATACCGGGGCGGGAAAAACGTTTATCTTCGACGCGATCACCTTCGCGCTGTTCGGCAAATCGACCAACAACGACCGCGACAAAGACCTTCGCTGTACGGTCGCCGATGAAGGAACGAGAACTGAAGTTGTTTTCCGCTTTGAGCACAGGGGGAAGGAATACACCGTGACCCGCCGCCCCGCTCAGAGCGTTCCAAACAAAAAGAATCCCGATTCGATGATGGCATCCCTGGAATGCGCCGGAACCGAGATTGAGTCGAACAAGAATGTCGAGCGGAAAATCAAAGAGCTTCTGGGCGTGAGCTTTGAGCAGTTCTCGCAGATCGTGATGCTCGCCCAGGGGAAATTTCAGAAGGTGATCGAGGCCAGCTCGGTTGATCGTCAGAATCTCCTCAGCGCGATCTTCGGTACCTCACAGATCGAGAGAATTCAAACACTTCTCAAGGATAGAGTCAAAAAGCTCAACGCAGAAAAGAAAACTCTCGACACCAAGCTCGAAACGAATGTCGCCCACATAAGCTGCGGCGATGAGATCACCGACGAGAGTCTGCGTTCTTTGTTCGGGAAACTCCAAGAGGGAAATCTTCTTCCCGACCAGATCATCGAACTGGCCAAGGGGCTGGCCGACGCCGACCAGCTGGCTATCGGGACGATCGACAGCGAGCTGAAGACTCTTGAGACGACGATCAAAACGCTCGATGGGGAGGTTACCCGCGAAAATGACGCGCTAGCCAAGGAAAATCAGATCAAATCGAATCAAGACAATCTCCAACAGGCCCAAAAGGATCTGAAAGATGCCGAAAAGGCGCGCGATGAAGCCCATAGCAAAAAAAGTCAGGGGAATGAACTCATCGCTAAAGCCGGCGCCCTGAAAAAGACCCTCCCCGACTACGAGTCGCTGGATACAAAACGAGAGGAACTGTCCGGAGACAAGGCGTCACTCAAGGAAAAACAGGCGAAGCTGGCACAAAGCAATCAGACGATTCAGAACGAAGACAATCGACTGAATACACTCAAGGAGGATGCGAAATCACTGAGTGACACCGGCCAAAATCAAGCCGAGCTGAATGCGGCGCTGAACGATGCCACCAGACGCGCCGAGGAGGTGGAGACACTTCTGAAGGACAGCCGCGATTTGGGTCGGCAGGAGCGGGAACTCCTGCAAGCTCAGGGAGTCTTCAAAGAGGCCCAGGAGAAGGCCGAACAGGCTCGTGCCGAGCACTCGCGGCTGAACCGAACCCTCCTCAGCGCTCAGGCGGGGATCCTCGCCGAGAAACTTACCGAGGGGACCCCCTGCCCGGTCTGCGGATCGACACACCACCCTCAAAAGGCCGTTCGTCCTGACAACGCGCCGACGGAAGAGGAAGTGGAAACGGCTAAGGCGCGGGCCGAAAAACTCGAGAAAGACGCTCAGGTCAAGAGCGCCCAAGCCGCCGCCTGCGCCGCGAAAGTCGACGCGAAACGCGAGTCGATCAAAGAGACAGCCGCGAAGCTGTTCGGTTCGATCCCGCCCGAGCGCGCGGAGACGACCGCCGAAAGCGAACGGGAGGCGCTGCGGGAGAAGAAATCGGCTTTGAAGAAATCGATCGCCGAGGAGGCGCAGCGCGCCAAGCGCAAAACGGAGTTGGACGAGGTGATTCCGAAGCTGGAAGGGAAGATCGCGAAGGATCGAGAAAGCCAGCAAACTCTCTCCCAGGAAATCGCTGGTCTGGGATCCAAGATCCAGACCAACGAGGCGGCAATCGCGGAGCTGGCCAAAAATCTGGCGTTCCCCAGTCAGAAGGACGCCGAGAAGGAGATCTCGCGCCTGGAAGGTGAAGCGGCGGCGATCGATCGGGCGATCGAAAACGCTGACCAGAAGCGCAACGAACTGACCAACAAGATCAGCGGCTTCGAATCGGCGATTCAGACGCTGACCGAAGAGCTGGCAAATGTCAAACGAATCGATCTCGAGGAACATAAGAAGTCCCTCGATGACGCCCATTCGCGGCAAAAAGCACTGGGTCAACGCCGAGATGACCTCGTCACGGAAAAAAGCGCCAATCGCCGCGCGGAAAATAATATCCGCGAGATCAACGAGGAACTGACCGTCGTCCGCGAAAAACTCGCCTGGATCAAGGAACTCTCCGATACGGCAAATGGGGAACTCAGCGGCAAACCGAGAGTCCCCTTGACAACCTACTTCCTCCGCTCCCTCTTCGGCCGGGTGATTCACCGAGCCAATCGCCGACTCAATACGATGACCAAAGGGGGCTATCAGTTCACCATCCCCGAAGATCTCACCGCGAAGGGGAACTCACAGGTCGGCCTGGAGCTGAATGTGAAGGACAACTCCAACGGTACCGTCCGGAACGTGAGGACCCTCTCCGGCGGCGAGAAATTCAAGGCGTCATTGTCCCTGGCGCTGGGTTTGGCCGACGAGATCCAAGCGAACGCCGGCGGTGTTCGGCTCAACGCGCTGTTCGTCGACGAGGGGTTCGGAACACTCGACGACGAATCGCTCCAGGACGCCTACAAGGCACTGGTTCAACTCAGTGACGAGAAGGGAGAGAAGCGTCTGACCGGAATCATCTCGCATGTCGGAGAACTCAAGCGGCTCATCCCCAATCAGATCGTCGTCACAAAGGCGCACGACGGCACCAGCCGTGCCAGGATGATCACTGACTAGCGCCATGAACGCGGCCGCGAAGCCGGCGGCTGAACAAAAAAAGGGGGAAGCTGAAAAGCTTCCCCTTTTTTGTTGCTGTGTCCGGCCGCGTTCGTAAAGGCAAACGTGATCAGGGCTTCATCAGCCGTTTCTTGAGCTTTTTGAACCCGGTTTTAAGCGGCTCCCAAAGGAGGAGAAACATCTTTTTCGCGTTCGGGATCAGCGCGGGGATTTCGCTGCGGTGTTTCGACCAGACCGTCGCGGGGACGACAAGCCCCACGCAGGAGACGGCCAGCAAGATCGTCATCACGGCCAGGCAGTGCAGAACACTGAGCCACTTGGGAAAGGGGAGCAGGCAGTCGATCACGAAGAGAAAGGTGGCGAACGCGGTCAAGGCAAAGAGGAAAAAAGAGGCCGCCAGCCAAGCGACAAAGACATTTGGTTCCCCCGCCGAAGAGGACTGACCGGCAAGACTAACGGTGCGATCGAACGGATCCTCCTCGTCGGACGGGGTGTTCGCCCCGGAGGAATGGTCCTTCTGTAAGGAAACCTTCTTTTGTGGGGTCTTCCCGCGCGATTCCTCCGCGTGGGGCGGCTCGGGCCGAGGGGAACGCAGCTGGGCACTGGGGGGCCAGAGGCGAGGCTGCTGCGGCATGGAGGATACCCCGTAGACATCGCCGTTCGAGCCGGAACTTTGATCGGGTTTGACCGTCCCCTCCTCCATCCGCTGGGTAGGATCGTTCCCCACGGAATCGTTCTCGGCGGCACGCTCTTCGGATTTTCGCTCGTCGGCGGCGGGATCGAACTGATCGTCAACAGCGGCGAAAGCACTCTCGGTGAAAAGTCCGCGGATCTGTTTGGCCTCGATCCATGAACCGTCGGCCAGCTCCATCGTCGTCTGTGGGAGGATGGCTCCGTCCCGAACCAGAGCCCGTATCTGGCTCATCGTCACCGGACCAAGGCGATTTCCGTCGGAATCGTAATAGTACAGCTGTGTTGCGGTCGCCACCAATGTACTCCCTCTTTTCCCAAAAGGAACGGCTCAGTCATACGCCGCCCAACCGTGGATTATATCGGCCCTGTCGGCAAGATAAAAGAGGCGCGATTCAATCCGTGCCCTTGGGTGTTTAAGACGGTTTGGGGGGTTGGGGATAATTCTCGGCGGCCGCGGTAATCTCCTCTTGAATCATCTGCCGCAGCGGTTCGGGACTAATCACGGTCGCGAAGCGCCCGAAGCTCAAAATCCAGCTTTTCAGCTCCACCGTGTACTTGAGCTTCATCTCCATCAAGACGCTGTTATCCTCCTGCGGGGTAAATTTTTGAGATTCGTTCCAGATATGTTCCTGGACGTAGCGGACAACTTCACGCTCGAATCGGATCACCACCTTTTCGGGTTTCTGGCCGACATGATCTTTCTGATAGACCCCGAACATCTCTTGGAAATAGCGATCCTCGTTTCGGGAAAAGGCCGGCAAAACCTTGAACGTCTTGTCCGTTTTCAGCGCCGAAATCATACGATTGATCTTCCAGTGGCGGATATCTCGCGTTCGGCAGGAATAACCGACGACGTAATAAGTCCCGCGGTGATTCAAAATCTTGTAGGGATGGATGTCATAAACCCGCGGGGCATCCGCGCTTAAGGATTGATACTCAATTCGAACACAATGGTGCTTTTCGACGGCCGCCCAGATATCGTCGAGAATCTGGGCCTTGTCGGTATAGTCACTCCAGCCGATGCGGGTATTTTGGACCGATTCGAATAGGCGGTCACAAAAAGCCGCTACCCGGGGACCGAGGGAGCGGCGGATCTTCTCCAGCGCCCGACTGGCCGCGTCCCAGATAAAGGTTCCCATCAACGGGGCGAGGAAACGACGGCCCATGAACATCGCGGCGGCTTCGTCATAAGTGAATCGAGGCCTCGCCTCATCCTCGTCGCCATCGCTCCACATCGAACCATCGTTGACCGCCAGAACCTTCCGGCCGGAACTGTTCCTGCACTCGATGATGGGAAAACCGTGACTTTTGAGCACCTTCAGATCCCGGCGGATCGTCCGTGTGCTGACACCGAACTCCCGCGCTAAAGTCTCTATATCGACGCCGTCGCTGTGCGCGGAGAGAAAACCTAAAACCTTCAAAAGCCGGTTGGCCGATTTGCTCTCCCGCATCCCCTCTTGCGGCAGCTGCTCCGGTGTCTTCCTTTCTTTGCGCATCAGACCGCTCCTGAAACAATCTCACCGAAAATGGTTTCTCTTGCTCGCCGGCTCTTCCCGGAAGAGCCGGCCCCTCGGGTAATTGTAGTTAAGTCCCTCGCAAAATAATATCCCAGTTTGAGGGAAAAATCCCCGACTCCGATCCGTTTCTTGACAAAAAAAGACCTTTTACTATACTGTTTAGCGGGCTGATATTATCCATTTTGGCGCAGGCGCCGCTTTTGCGGCTGCCGATACTCTGCGAGAAAGAACATCGGCTTATGACTTTCAAGAAAACAATCTATTCCGCCGGCCGTGTCAACAAGCGGCACGAGATGACCTATTATTTCGGTATCGACCTTGGTGGAACCAGTATCAAAATCGGGTTGGTCAACAACAACGGCGAGCCGGTCTGCCTGTATACCATCCCGACACGCAGTGAGCGCGGTCCCGAAGAGGCGCTTGTCCGGATCAACAGCATCATCGAAAGAGTCCTGGCCGATACCCTCATCGATCGTTCCAGCATTGCCGGCGTCGGCCTGGCCACTCCCGGAACGATGAATATCCCTAAGGGGATGCTTCTGGCCCCCTCCAATCTCCCCAGCTGGAAAAATTTCCCCATCCGTGACCGACTGCGTGATGTCTGCGGTTTCCCGGTCACGTTCTGCCATGACGCCTCCGCGGCCGCCTACGGGGAATATTGGCATGGGGCGGCTCAAGGCGAGGAAGGGGTTATTACCATCACCCTCGGGACAGGTATCGGCTGCGGAATTGTCCTGCGCGGGGAGGTCTGGGACGGTATCCACTGCCATGGCGGCGAGTGCGGCCATATCATTATCGATATGTCCCCCACCGCCCGCTGGTGCAACTGCGGGCAGCAGGGGCACCTCGAGGCCTACGCCAGCGCCACCGGCGTGGTGAAGCGAACCTTGGAGATGGTTCACGCCGGACTGAATACGTCGCTCTCCCAGAGAATCTATTCGATCGAGCAGCAGCAGGAAATCCCGAAAATTCTCTTTGAAGAGGCCTCCGCCGGTGACGCCCTCTCCCTTCGGATCATCGACGAGACCGCGTTTTATCTGGCTTTAGGCCTGGTCTCCATCGTCAATACGGTCGACCCCTCCTGTATCCTTATCGGCGGGGCGATGACCTTTGGCGGCAAAGAAACCGAGCTCGGCCGCAATTTTCTCCAGACCATCGATCGTCAGTTCCGTCAGCGTACCTTCTCTTACCTGGCCGAAAGAATCCGGATCGATTACGCCCAGCTCGGCTCCGACGCGGGCTTTATCGGCGCCGCGGGATTGGCGAAGCACGAAAATGAAACGAAAACAGTGCCTGAACAGTCCCTCTCTTCGATCAAGAGAGTATCGGCCAAACCGATCAAACAGACGAAACAGACCAAGCACCGAAAACCGAAGAGCGGCAAGAAAGCCCAGTAAACAAAGACTCGCGGCGATATAACAAACCAGCTGTCAATAATCCGAGGAGTGTCCTATGTACTATGTCAGGATGAACGGAATTGCCTATGGTCCCTACACCGAGGAAACCCTTCGCGGCTACATCGCTGAGGGAAGGATCATCCCTGAAAGCGAAATCTCTTTAGACGGTGAAAACTGGCGCAGCGCGGGCGAGGTTCCCGGGCTGTTCCCCCCTTCCGGGACGGAATTCGGCGGCTTGTCCGATACCGCCCCAAGCGGCGCCGCGCCGGGGGTTCACAAGTCCTCTTTTTTCGGTGATTACATCGGCTGCTGGAAAAAGTACGGATCCATCCGGGGACGGGCCAGGCGGCGTGAATACTTCGCCTGGTTTCTGTTCAACGCGATTATTATTTTCGTGATCCTCACGGTTTCGCTCGCGGTCGCCAAAAGAAACGGTGTCGATATTACGGTTTTGCAGCGTATCAACGCGACCCCTGCGATCAACGCAGCCACCCCGGATGAAACAATCGAGCTCATCCGGCCGCTGGCTCCCTACTTTCTTCCGATGATGGTCTACGCGTTCCTCTCCATTCTCCCGAGTATCGCCGTGGCGGTCCGCCGCCTCCACGATATGAACTTTTCGGGCTGGTGGTACCTGCCGATCCTGGCTTTCACGGTTGTTCCGATCGTCGGATCCATCCCGAAACTATTGCTGTTTTTCATCCCGGGAACAGCATCCGGCAATCGCTTTGGCCCCAATCCTCGCAGATAAGGCCTGACTTACGGCGCGGGAGAGAGGTTCTCCCATCGGACGTGCCACTTTTGTGGAAATCCCGGGGCGCTTTGCCGGACGGTATCTTTCGAAGCGGCGGCCTTATCGGGACCATCATCCCAGCCGGCGCACATCATCGCCACGGCGTAGAGAAGCCCCCCGTTGCCGGGCAGGTAGGGACACGGTCCGCCGGTATTCACCCCCCGCTGGTCGTATTGATTGCGGGGAGAATCGTGGAGGAGCATCTCCACCGCCAGATCAGCCCGGCCGCAGCGCGCCGCCGCCATCGCCGCCCAGGGGAAGTCCCATCCCCAGCACTTCTCCCACTCCCAATGCTCGACGGCGTATTCCACCGTTCGAACAGCGGCCGCCCGATCGAGCCGGTCCAGCTGCAAGGGGGAGAACTGTCCCAGGGCGCCGATCTGGTCGGGATGCTCCCAGTGCTCCTCAACCCCCTCGGGCGCCCGATGATAGATGCCGTCTTCACGCAGCGGAAACGGCGCCATGTGAGCGCGAACTTCTTCCCAGCGTGAAGAGGTGGGAATACCCAGCCGCTCGTGCCAGCGGTTGGCCCAACTCAGTCCAATCTGCCAATAGGCCAAATCAAAGAAGGTATCGCGAACAATCCCCAGCTCGGAAGCGGGCATCACCGGATCGAGGTGACAGATACCATTTTCATCGGCAGTGACATAATCGGCCATATGATCGGCGGTGCCATCGATGATATCGAGCCACTTTTCGAGTGTCTGTCGGCACGGCCGAGCGCGGTAGTCCAGCTCGGCGAAGAAGATCGGATGGGGTTCTTTCCAAAGGAGGACCTGATTGCCGCGCCACGGGGCGGTCACCCCGTTGGGGCCCACCGACTTTTGCCACTTGTAACCGACGTACCCGAGCTGTTTGGCCAACAGCGCGGCGCCGTCCTTGAACTGTTCGTAACACCCCAAGGCGCGATCGGCGTATCTCTCCCGCTGCCAAAGAAACCAATGGGCCAAGTGCCACCAGACCATTTCCATATGGAATCGATCACACCAGCAGTCCATCGCGAGCAGACCCGCCTCGGCCGCGGGATATTCCCCGGAATCACTGATCTTCAGTTGATACTGCGACAGGACAATTCTTCGCTCCAGTTCGAACCAGCGAGGGTCCTCGGAAAGCGACAGATCGACCGCCCCTCCCTGCCGCCAAAAACTCTCCCAGCCGCTCACCGACTCGCCCCTTAAGCGATCAAAATCGGGGCGGTACTCGCCGCTGTCCCACCGGTCGGGAGACGACTGCGCGTCGGGGATAAAGGCAAAAATCAGATCCGTCCGCGGTTCGGTCAGCGGCAGACGGAAGGTATTCTCATCGACACGCTCCCAGCTTTGCCCCGCTGGTGAGAGAAGCCCAATCGAGTAGTCGCACACGCGCATGGCCGAAGCGCCAAAGCGATGTGTCAGAAGCTGGAAACCATCGCGATCGGTCAGCTCGGTCCGGTGACGATCCGACGGGCGATAATCGCCAACCCACGGTTCATCGGTTTGGGTGGACGGATACGGAAAAGCCAGTTCCAGGACGAAGCGCCCCTCGGCCGAGGCGGACTGCTCCAACCGCAAGGCGACCGTATCACTGTTTCCGACAACCGTCTCGACCGTAAAGTCGGCCTCCCCCACACGAAATTCGGATGTCAAAAGCCCCTGCCACAGATCGAGAAAACGGCGCTTGGGAAGAATGTCCGTTTTCGCGATTTCTTTCCCATCCGCGTAGATCAAACGAACTCGGCCGAGCCCCATCTTGCGGGGATTTTCGATAAGCCACCGTTCCAGAGGGGCTTTGTCTTTAGGAAACAGATCGGGACCGGCAAGACGGCCGGTCTGAAATGTCCCGGTCGCCGGAAGATCATTTTCTGTGTATCCTTCGGGGAGTGCCTCATAGAACCATCCCCAGTTTGACATCACGCCCCCGCCGGTCGTCTGCATCCCCGTTTCATCGGCGTTGAAACAGATACTCCCGTTCCCGACCGGAATGAGGAAGTTGTTGGCGTCTGTGTCGATGTTATGCCGACCGACGATCGCTCGGCGGTCGAGCCGCTGGGCGCAAGAGGCCGACATAGCGCCAAAGGAAAAAAGGGCAGCCGATAAAGCCAGGATGAGAAACAACTGAAATTTCGACATCAGTCCATTCCGGGAAATACACGGTTAGGGAATGTATAAAAAACAATAGAGCCGCTTGGCGGCTCTATTGTTCATAACCGGATGCTTATCGGGGCAGTTCACTCGACATGGCGTGTGACGTGCGTTCCACATAGGCGGGGAAATCTCGTGACATCACCATGGTCCCGGGGGAACCCGCGGCCGGGTAGATCACCGAGGTCTCTTGAGTGTCGCTTGTCTCTTGAGAATCGATGGTCTCTTCGGAAACCGGCTGCGTGAAAGGAACATCTTGAAAATAACTGGCCTCATCCTCTTCCTGACGACTGACAGGAATCATCACGGGAGTCGGGCCATGGGATGCCGGCAATTCGTCCCCCTCGGTCACAGAATAGACGGTATCATCCTGGACCGTCAAGGGTTCTAAATCCTCGGCAACCCCCTGTTCCAAGGTCTGATCGTTCGCCTCGGATCCACTGAGCATCAGCCACACCTTCGGGTAGCGAAGGATGTTGATCCAAAGGCAGAACAGGATCAGAAGGAACGACAGAAAAATGCCTGAAGACTTCTTCATAACCTTCTGTAGTTTTCTTCTATCCGGGGTTTCACTGCGGACCGATGTCTTGAAACACGGTCAAAACGGGACCAAACCAATGCGGATCTCAAACGATCTTACATGGGCCGCCCCCCTGTCTTTCGAGGTTAATCGTCAAATATTACCCGTCAAGAAAATTCCTCCTTCCGCCGAAGCAACATAGCTTTCCATGAACCGGTTGCGCGTGTTATACTAATTGTACCGACTTGTTCGGCAGAATACCGACTCACTTCCCCTCCCCTGACAGGATAGTTTATGGCCGATATCCCTTCCGACGACGATCTGCAGCTGACTCCCCAAGAGGAGCCCGAGCGGCCAATGGCCCCCGAGGAACCTTATCGAGCCGATATGATTCTCGTGCCGGTTTACTGCTCCGCCTGCAGGATGCGTTACTACGCTCAAGAAAAGCATATCGGTCTTTGGTCCGCCTGTCCCGACTGCGGACGAATCAACGAGATTCGCCCCCCCGATCCGGGACAGCGCGTGATCACGACGCAGTCATCGGCCGGGACCATCGAAATCCAAAAACTCGACGATATACGTCCCAATCCGATCCCGAGGGTGAACGTCGACTACCGCACCGTGGAAGGTTCGGTCGATAAAAACGCCGAAGTTCTCCCGATGTACGGTCTGGATGAAACCAGTGAGGATGAGCTTGAAAATTGGGTCGATCGCCTTTTGGAGAAAGACCCCAATCGGCGTCTCTCCGCCGGGGAGATCCGCTACCGGGAGCTTACCGAACAGCGACAGGCCCGCCAGCGGGAAGAACAGACGCGCCGCCAAAAAGAGACGGCTGAGGATCATCGACAGCGTCTGGTCGAGGAGCTGCAGCGCGCCCGATCCCAAAGAGCCAAAACCCTCACTCCTCAGTCATCCGCCCCCGTCCCCGGGCGTCCCAGTGTCCCCAAGCGCCCCAGCGCCCCCAAGCGAATCCCCCCTCGGATCGAGCCCAAACCGGCATCCGCGGTACCCTCCCCTTGGAAGTCCTTCCTCACGCCTGTACTTGATCGTTGGCAAAGGAGACGATTCGCGATCCTATTCCTGTCCGGCATTACGGCGATGATGATTTTTTCGGGGCTCGGTCAGTACCTCAAAACGGCCTTCGATCCCACGACCCCCACCTCCTATTCTTTTTTTATCTTTTGCCTCCTGTGGCTTTTGGCCGATATTCCCCTGGCCCTTTGGATGGTGATGGTGGTCTTAAGCGGCATCACCCTCTTTGAGGCGACTAAAGATGGTGAAAACACTATCCGACGCTGGATATTATTCCGAACCGATCTGGCGATGCACTATGTCGGCTGGCTGATTGTGTTGATACTCGCCGTCCCGTTCCCCGGAGCGCTTTTCGCCGCCTTTCTGCGAATTTGCCATCTCCCCTCCCTCATCCCCCCCGGTTCCGGACTGGAAGCGGCGCTGGTCTCCCCGTTTCGCATCTCTCCTGGTCAGATCAATATCACGGCACAGATCATTCTGGGAGGAATAGTCAGTGCCTTTTTACTCTTTCCGGTGGTCTTCCTGTCGTTCACCTCTCAAGAGACCGATTGGAATCCCCTCGACAAACGGGTCTTCAAGAGCATCCTCCAGCGGCCTTTTCTTTGGCTTGGGTGTTATATGGCCTTTTTCCTCCTATTCGCTGTGGTATGGGGATCATGGCTCGGGACTATGGCTGTCGCTGATGAACTCACCGGTCTGTTCTTCGGGAAAAAATGGCCGGTCACCATCCTCCTCGGGGGAGTCGCGGTGACCATTATCACGGGAGCGGTTCTAACATTCTTTCGTCTCCTGGGCTGCTTGGCCTGGTCGGTTTTCAATGATTCCGCGAACGAGGATTCACCGGTCTCATGAAGGAACCTCACTGTTTCTTCAGGAATTTTGCCAGCGGCGAAGAACCTCCTTGGGAAACCGCGTTGGGGACGCTTTTCGGCTGAGGGGGCGTCAGTGCCTTCATCAGATAAGCCAGCAGCCGATCGGGATCGGGGACGTTGTCCGTTATAAACTGTTCCGGCACCGGAATATGGAGACAGCCGTCATTGGTGAATCGGATTGGGATACGGCGCGGTTCGTTGAACCGGCGCAGTTCCTCGGCACGTCGGGGATCGAAATACCTCATCGTGATAAACTGCCCTCCCGGTCCGGTGCTCAAACAGATCGACTTGATTCGATGCTGCCAGGCCGCCAAACGGATTCGCGCCTGAAGGAGAAACCGCTCGGTTTCGATCGGCGGCTTCCCAAACCGGTCGATGATTTCACCGGAAATCGCCTCGACTTCGTCCATCGCGGTGACACGAGCCAGGCGGCGATAGATATCGATCTTCGCGCGCTGATCGCTGATATAATCCGAAGGAATCGTCGTGAGCCCCGGCAGGTCAATCCCCACTTCGATCTTTTCACGCTGCGGTTCTTTTTTGATCGCTCGCACGGCGGCATCTAAAATATCGCAGTACATCTCGTAACCGACAACGGCGATATGACCGCTTTGTGCCGTTCCGAGGATATTCCCCGCCCCGCGGATCTCCAGGTCGCGCATCGCCAATTGGAATCCCGCCCCGAGGTGAGAAAACTCCTCGATCGCCCGCAGTCGTTTCACCGCGTCGGACGTGAATCGTCTCCCCTGGTTGAGGAGGAGATAGCAGTAGGCCTGATTGCGAAAACGACCGACCCGGCCGCGCAGCTGATGGAGCTCGGCCAGACCGAACCGTTCGGCATCCTCAATAAAGATCGTGTTCGCGTTGATGATATCTAACCCGCTTTCGATGATCGTCGTACAGAGGAGAACATCGATTTCGTGGCGGAAAAAATCACGCATCACCTTCTCGAGCTCATGGTTACTCATCTGCGCGTGGCCGACAGCGATCCTCGCCTCGGGGACAACTTTGCGGAGCCAATCTAAGGTTTCATCGATGTCGTAAACTCGGTTGTGGAGGTAATAGACCTGTCCGCCGCGGCTCATCTCATGAAGAATGGCCCGGCGGATCGTCTCCTCATCGACCGGCGTCACCTTTGTGATCACGGGCAGACGATCCTGCGGGGGGGTCTGGAGTTTCGAGATACTGCGCAATTTCAGAAGCGAGAAGTGCAGCGTCCTCGGAATGGGGGTAGCGGTCATCGTCAAAATATCGACCGTACTGCGGAGTTTTTTCAGGTGCTCCTTATCGCGCACCCCGAACTTTTGTTCCTCATCAATGATCACCAGTCCCAGATTTTGGAAACGGACATCTTTTTGCACAATCCGGTGCGTCCCGATGACGATATCGATCGCGCCGTCCTCCAGCTGTTTGAGGATCTCGGTTTCCCGCTTTTTATCGACAAATCGGGAGAGAACCGCGATTTTGACCGGGAAGGATGCCATTCGTTCCGAGAAGACGCGGAAGTGCTGTTCGGCCAAAACCGTAGTCGGCACCAAAACCGCGACCTGATACCCCGCGTCGACGGCCTTAAAGGCCGCGCGGACAGCGACTTCGGTCTTTCCGAACCCAACGTCACCGCATAAAAGCCGGTCCATCGGGCAGGGCGACTCCATATCGCTTTTGATTTCATCGATAGCGATCAGCTGATCATTGGTCTCGTCGAAGGGAAAGGTCTCTTCAAAATCCCTCTGCAAATCGGAATCTTGGGGGAATCGCACTCCCTCCAGCGCGGATCGTCTGGCCTGAATATTGATAAGCTCCTCGGCCATATCAAAGACGGCGTTGCGGACCTCATCTTTTTGACGCGCCCACACGCGGCCATTCAATTTGGCAAGACCCGGGACCTTTTTCCCCGTACCGATATATTTCTGAACGAGGGTAATCTTCGAAACGGGAACACAGAGGGTCGTATTGTTGGCGAATTCCAGCTCGAGATTCTCCTCTTCCTGCTGGCCGCTTTTGATCATCTTCAGCCCGCGAAAACGGGCCAATCCGTGCGCGACATGGATCACCAAGTCCCCCGGCGCCAGGTCGGTAAAGCTGTCGATCGCCGAGGAGAGAATCGGTTTGCGCGCCCGGTGGAGCGAGGTTCGGCGGAAGATCTCGTTGCTTCCCAGGACGATTCGGCCAAACGACGGCGCGTCGAAACCGGCGCTCATCAATCCGACTTCGTATCGGATTCTCCCCTCTTTGGCGGGGGGAGTCTCTTCCAAAAGCAAACGCATTCGGCCGGCTTCGGTCTCGGAGAGACAGAACAGATCGATTTCGACATCGGGGGGAATGATCTGGAACTGTCCGGCGAATTCACTTCCGGTGAACCGCTCGACCGTCTGAAAATCAAACGAAAACGTCTGATCGGTCGGTTCATTCCCCGACGCAAGCGATGTGGCGAAGACCATCGGATAGGAATCAAGCGCGCGAATGATCGCCGAAAATGGGGAGTCGTCCTCGGCGTCCGTCCGATCTTTGGCGCTGTTCTTCCCCTTGGCAAGGGATTGATAGTACAGGTCAAGATCGTTCCCCGCGCGCAGAACCGCGTCGCAGTCAAGCAGATAAACGAGCGTGTGATCGGGGAGATGGTCGTACAAAAGATGTCTCCCCTTTGAGGAGGGAAGAAGACCGGTCAAATCGACCGAGGAAAGGGACTGGAGGGAACGCTGTGTCTGAACATCGAATCGGCGGATCGAGTCGATCTCGTCCCCGAAGAACTCAATACGGACAGGCCTCTCCCAATCGGGGGCGAAGAGATCGCAGATCCCGCCGCGGATCGAGTATTCCCCCGGCAGCTCGACGCTCGTCGAACTATGAAAACCGGCTTCCTCCAGCCAGCGGACAAGTTCCTCACGGTCGATCGTCTGGCCTGTGTGAAGAAGACGTGTCCGCGAGATGATCTCCTCCGGCGAGGGGATCATCTGGGCAAGGGCCATAGGGGTAGTGACCAGGATCGCTTCGGAATCGGCCGTGTCCGTGCCGCCGCGCAGAAGTGTCTTGATCGCGCGCAGCCGCTGGCCGAAAAGGCGTTCGGTCGCCAGCGAGATTTCGGCCGATTCCTCCCCTTCTTCGATCAGGAATTGATCCGGGAGCGCGGGAAAAGAGACGATCGGAATATCGGTGAAGAGAGGGAGCTCATCGACCACGCGATCGACCGCGGAGGTCCCATCGGCGATGATCAGCATCGCGGGCCGGCCTCCGGCGGTCTTGTGTTTTGGGTTCGGCACGGCCAATTGGGAATCTTCCGCCAAGGCGGCGGCCAAGAGGAGAAAGGAATCGCCGACAAGGCGATCGAAGGTAACGCAGCCGCGGCGTTTTAAAATTTCACGGCCACACAGGTACGACGGCGTCTCGGCCAAACGGCCGACAAGCTCCGAGAGACGTTCAGAACGGTTGATCGCTTGCTGCATGGCGGATTCGGCTCCTTCGATACAATGCTTGACATAGATATTATAGGGAAAGATAATCATTCCCAGTAGGGAAATTTCCCCCGTTTCCGGACACAGCGTGAAAAATCGCCGCAATCACCGCGGACGTTTTTTCCCACCCAATAAGTCAAAGGCCGTAAGTTGGAACATCGGGGACTGGTCGCCTTAGGAGCCAATCTCGGGGATCGTGAAAAGACAATCCTCGCCGCGTGGGAGACCCTTGGCCGCGCCGAGGGGGTACGGACCGTCTGTTTAAGTTCCCTGCGTGAGTACCCCGCGGTGAGCGACATCGTCCAGGGTGATTTTCTCAACGCTGTCGGCGTTCTTCAGACCTGCCTGGAACCGCTTTCTCTGCTCGATCTTCTTCTTGAGATCGAACAGCGATTCGGCCGGGTCCGGCTTGTTCACTGGGGGCCGAGAACACTCGACTTGGATCTGCTTCTTTACGATGATAAGGTCATCTGTGTCGAACGCCTCACCGTCCCCCATCCACTGATGAACCAGCGTCGCTTTGTTCTGGAACCCGCCGCCGAAGTCGCTGCGGACTGGGTCCATCCAACACTCGGGCAGACGATTCGGGAACTGCTCGCACGGCTAGATCAGCCCCACCCATAAACCCTATAGTGATTATTACAATGCCTTTATCTTTGAAATTTCCGGTGGCTTTCTTTCTCGAACTGGCCGCGGCCGTTTTCTTTTTTTCGCCGGCTGCCCCGGGCGCCGAAAACCAGCTGCCCGACGCCGACTTTCACCGCGGTTTTACCGTGGAGCCGATCCTTCAAGTCAAAGAACCGCCCCGGCGGCTGGGGAATATCTTCTTTGACGGCGATAACCGCGCCGAAGAGAACAGCAGCACCGAAGAACCCGCCTGGATTCTCGCGCCCCACTATACCCGATATGACATCACCAAGACGGCGCTCCTGGAGGAAAACGGCTGGCTGATTCACGGCACCCGCGGGGAGGAAATCGCCCTGCGCGAGGCAAACGGCGAAAGAATTCTCCGGCTTTCGGTCCGGACCGATCGGCAGTACGACCGGCCGCGGCGTCTCAACGAACCGTGGCCGCATCTGCTCCTGGTCCAATCGTTTCCGGCCGATCGCTTCAACGGACTCGATCATCGGTCCTTGGTTTTCTCGTTCGACGTCAAAATCGATTCCTGGGAAAACTGTATGTCTTCCGAGGAGTATGACCGTACACTTCACACCGCCCAGACGACCGCCTACTTCATCGTGAAAAACGTCCGGAAGGGTTCCCCGGATCAGAACGATTACATCTGGCTCGGCATTCCGATCTTCGATGCGCGCTATCGGGTGATTCCCCCTTACTGTGCCCTGGACGGCAACCCGGAAGTCCTCGGGACGGGAAAGCTCATCTATACCCTTGGGGGAGAGGACGCCTATGAGTCTGTCTACGGAGGAGACAATCCGTACGACGGCCAATGGTGCCACGGGGAAATCGATCTGACCACAAAACTTAAAGAGGCGCTCGACAGGGCGAAGGAACGCGGATTCCTGACACAGACAGAGATTTCCGATCTGGCCGTGGTTCATTTTAATGTCGGCTGGGAAGTTCCCGGGACCTTTCGGGCCTCGATGGAGATCAAGAACCTCCGACTTGCCTTCGCAGAAGCCGAGAAACAGGCCCCCCGTGCCCCGCGGTAAAACCGAGCGACCGCCATGAGAGCTAAAAACGACTAAAAACCGTCGTCTTCACCGGCGCCGTTTTATTGTTTTTCTTCTTGAGTGTCATCCGCCGGCATGACAGGGGCGGAAAGCTCCGGCTGAGCGATGATCGCCGGGGGGGCGTCTTCCGCCGGTTTGGTCGTATTTCCCTGGCTTCGAAGGATCAGCACCAAAACAACGACCAAGAAGGCGATCGCCGCCAAAAGACCGATCACCAGGACAATATCTCGGATCTGCTTTTTGCGCTGCTTCTCCGCGCGCTGACGGCGGCGCCGCAGTTCGTTTTCCTCCTCCAAAGCGGCCTGTCCCAGGGAAAACTTGGGGGCACTGCCGCCGCTCTCGCCGGCGGGACGGTTATCACCGACACTTGCGTTCGCGGGCGCAGCCGGAGGAACAGCTCTCGGCGCGGCGGGGGGAAACATCGCGTCGATCTGGGGAAAAACCGTCCGAGCTTCGCGCCACGATTCCCAGCCCTGTCGCCAAAGGAGCATTGTCGGACCGATCCGACGCTCTTTGATCCAATCGGCGATCACCTCTTCCGAGACCGGACCGTAATTCTGCTGTTCCCCGCTGTTGAGATACCACTGTGCCGGCGGGGCGTCGGGCTGAGGTGCCTGGACCGCCGGACTCACCGGCGGGGGAACGACAGCAGGGGCCTCATCGGCCAAAGTGGGAATGTCGGCGGCCGCAGCCGGATCCTGCGGCTGGGGATCGGAAGAGGACTGATGCTTGTGGGAAGATTCGCGCGTACTTTGAAGAGGAATCTGAACACGGGCACCACACTCGGGACAGTAACCGGTTTTTCCCGCCAGCTCGGCCTTCACGTTAAGCTTGTGTCCCTGGGGACAGTAGAACCGAATACCCATCTTGAGTCTCCCCGCGCGCTTGGGTCCGCTGTTTCCGATGAGGCCCTTCTTCCTAAATAAGGGCCCTTTAGTCAAAATTATTCCAAATAACGGACCTCCTGTAAAGACCAACCCCCGGAAGAAAACTTGCGGATTGTGACGGTGCCGGGTAAAATCAACGGTGGGGGGTTTTCCTTTCGAGGAAATCCCGCCTGAAGAAAGAATCGCTGTGGTTAAACGGACGAGGAAAAAATGGAGAAAAAAAATCTGGTGGTCGCCCAAAGCGGCGGACCAACCTGTGTGATCAACAGCTCGCTGCGCGGCGTGATCGACGCTGCCCGCTGCTTTGACAACATCGGCACCGTCTACGGCGCCGTCCACGGCATCGAGGGGGTACTCAAAGAGGAACTCCTCGATCTGTCGGCTCAGGACGAGGAAGAGATCGCGCTTTTGCGTTATACACCCGTGGCCGGAAGCATCGGTACGTGCCGCTACAAGCTCAAGAGTCACCAGAACGAGGATTTTGAGCGCGTGGTCGAAGTATTCAAGGCCCACAACGTTGGGTATTTCCTCTACAACGGAGGAAACGACTCGATGGATACCGCCAACAAGATCGCCCAGCTCGCCGCCGAGCGGGGGCTGGAACTTCAGGCGGTCGGTGTCCCCAAGACGATCGATAACGACGTCGGGGACGCTCAATTCAAGTTGATCGACCACACCCCCGGTTACGGTTCGACCGCGCGCTACTGGATGCAGACCGTCCAGTACGCCAACGAGGAGAACAAAGGTTCCTCGCCGGCCGACCCGGTTTTGGTCCTCCAGGCGATGGGGCGTAAAATCGGCTTCATTCCCGCCGCCGCGCGGCTGGCCGATCCGGCGCGTGAGATGCCGCTGCTCATCTATATGGCCGAGTCCCCCGTCACCCTCGAAGAACTTGGCCAGCAGGTAAACGACCTTCTGCGCCGCCGCGGCCGGGCCGTGGTCGTCGTCAGCGAGGGATTCAACGTCGGCGACGTTGGGGCGGTGAAAGACTCGTTCGGGCATACCCACTTTGGAGCGAGCAAGATCACCGTCGCTCAGACGGTGGTCAACTACCTCAATCAGACCGGTCTGGCGGTCAAGGGAGCGGCGCGCTGCAACGTCGCCGGAACCGATCAGCGCCACTCCATGGCGTATGTCTCGGCGGTCGACTTGGATGAGGCGTATCGGCTTGGCCAAAAGGCGGTGGAACTGGCCGCCACCGGCCAGGGGGGGTATATGTCGACCATCCTGCGTGAAAGCGGGCCGATCTACGCCGTTCGGTACGACCGTGTGCCGCTGGAACTGGTCGCCAACAGCGAGCGGACCTTCCCGAAAGAGTGGATCTTCCCCAGCGGGAACGATGTCACCGACGACTTCATCCGCTACGCGTCCCCGTTGGTCGGGCAGGACGCCGTCACCCTCCCCATGGAGAACGGACGCGCCCGTCTGACCCGTTTCGCGGAGATCTACGCCGAGAAGACCCTCCCCGCCTACGAACTTCAGGCCGATCGCAAGTAAGTTCGATTCCTTAAGTCCCCCCTGTTTCCGTCAGGGATGTTATTGTGTTCGCTGACAGACTGTATTCCTAAACCTTCGGAGTGACTATGCGTTTTCTCACCACCATCGCCGTGCTGGCCGCGTTTTTCGCGGCAGCTCTTCCCCTTTCGGCGGATAATCCGATTCTTCCGGGAGTCGCCGCCGACCCGGAAATTCTGCTTTCCGAAAATACCGGAAAATTTTACATCTACCCGACGACCATCAAAGATCAATTCAAAGTCTTCTCCTCCGATGATTTGGTTCATTGGCAGGATGAAGGGACGGTTCTGGATCTGGAAGACGTCTCTTGGGCTTCCGCCAAGGCCTGGGCGCCGTCGATTCTCGAGACGAAGATCGACGGCCAATATCGATACTTCTTCTACTTCTGCGCGGAAGAAAAGATCGGCGTGGCTGTCGGCGACTCCCCCACCGGCCCCTTCGTCGATTCGGGGCGCTGCTTCATTCCAACCACTCCCGAAGGAGCCCACGGGGTCCAGATCGATCCGGACGTATTCACCGACCCGAAGGATGGAAAGACCTATCTTTTCTGGGGGAACAGTTATCTGGCCGTCGGTGAACTGGCCGATGATTTTATCTCCTTCAAACCGGGAACCGTCCGTCTTTTGGATGTTCCGGGGTTCTTCGAGGGTGCCCACGTGTTTGAACGCGACGGCATTTACTATCTCACTTGGTCCCAGAACCCGACCTGGTCACCCGAGTACCGCGTCCTCTACGCGATGAGCGACAGCCCCACCGGTCCGTATCGGATCCCGGAGAATAATATCATCCTCTCCAAGCGGCCCGAGAAGAATATCCTGGGACCGGGACACCACTCGGTGGTCAAACTCCCGGGAACCGACCGCTGGCTGATCTTCTACCATCGGCTCGTTACCCCCCGAGCGGACGGCACCTGGGATCGTGAGGTCTGTATCGATGAGATGTACTTCAATCCGGACGGGACCATCGCCGTCATCGAACCGACCCACGAGGGGGTCAAATCGATCAAATGAAACCCGACCAAGTCCGCGGAGTGAACAAAAAAACCGGTCCGAAAGGACCGGTTTTTTTGTCTGATTACCTCTAATGCCTCCCTGTTACCTGCGCGCTTTGACCTCGACCGGACCGAGCAGGCCGGAGCTCTTCAGCGGAGATTCGGGGGTGTAGTTGTTAACCGGAGCCCAGGTCTTGCGCTGTTCCTCGGGGAGAGCCGCGTCGCCGACAAGGCGGTTTACCCAAGTATTGACGACATCGATCCGAACGGTATTGTCCCCATCCTTCACGGCTTCGGTCACATCCAGTTCGTACGGATCGGTCCAGACCCCGCCGACGTACTGGTCGTTAAGATAGACCTTCGCCATTTCGGCGACCTTTCCCAGCGAGAGAATTACTCGTTTGTCGAATTTCGGCAGGGTGAAGCTCTTCGTGTAGCTGGCCGTGCCGCTGTAGAACTTCACGGCCGGGTCATCCGAAAGCGACCAATCGGTCAGCGTGTCGAACACGACCGGCTCTTTGGGACCGCGGGCGACCTCGCCACTATCGAAGGAAACCGTCCAGCCGCTGTCGAGGGAAAGAAGGACCTCATCGGCGGCGGCCTCTTCCCCGGCGGCTGCTTGGTTCTCGGCAGACGGATTCTCGGCATCAAACACGATAAAGGTCGACTCTCGCGGGGCGAGCTTCACGGGAATCTCGGTTCGGCCCTCGGCCGCTTTCCAGCCGACAACCGGCTTGACCTTTCCGGTGGTGGGATCCCAGAAACTCGGAACTCCCTCAGCGCAGCGGAACGAGACCGAAGCGGCGACCGGGTCGGCGCTTTGATTGGCCAGGAAGTAGATCTGCGAGTGATCCAGCGTCCGGTGGCAATAGACCAGCGGAAGCGACGCGTCGAAAGAGCAGTCCGGCCCATCGGTGACCAGGTCTAAGACCGTATCGAGCGTACCGACTCCCAGGAACCCTTTGCCGTAGGTCTTCCCCAGAACATTCTTTCCGTCGACCCCCTTCCAAAGGCGCTCGGCGATCTGGCGAACCTCCTCATCGGCGGCGGGCTGATTCTGGTTGCTTGGCGAGCGGACAGGAGCCGGACCGATGACCGTGGCGCCGTCTTGGACGAGCTGCTCGATTTTCTTAAGAATCTCCGGACGCATCGTATCGAGTTTGGGAAGAACCAGGACCGCGTACTGCGTCCCGTGCGGGAGAGTGATCATTCCGTCTCGGACAAAGGCGGAATGTTCTAGGACTTCGGCATTGATAAAGTCATACTGGTACCCCGCGGGAAGCGGCGGATCGACCGCGCCGGTCATCTTGGGGGCATCCTCACCGATGAAGTAGGCGACATCGGCGACATTGATCCCCTGCTGGAGAAGGTAGTTGCACCGCTTCAGATAGGTGATAAACAGATCCAGCTGGGAGAACCACGTGTTATGGCGATTGAACTCATTGCCAAACCAGGCATTCATCCCGGGGAGACGCTCATCGGGCTGCTGGATATAAAGATGCAGGAGCGACTGATTGATCCCCTCGCTGAAGAAACGATCGGTTCGGATCTTCATATCGATCGGACTGCGCCCGAACGGGTTTCCCCCGCAGGTATTCGATTCGGACCAGATTCGGCGCTTGCCGTAAATGTGGCCGCAGGAGGAAGCGATCCGGTTCTCGATATCGCCCAGGGTCCCTTCACTCCAATATTCTCCGGCGACTTCGTCGGATTGTCCCCCGTAAAGGAGGAACTCGCCCGGGAACCCCCAATGGCCGTAGCATTCCAGCCAGGTCGTCAGACCATATTCGTTGGAGATATCGCGCAGACCGCCAACGTAACTGTAGGCGACCTCATCGGCGATATAGCGGCGCAAATCCCAGAGGAAACGCTCCGTTGTCTTCACGTCGCCGACCACGTAACCGAACCAAGCGGGGAGGAACGGGGTCGGGTCGTAGCCATATCGGGCGGCAAAATCACGGAGCATCCCGTCGGTAAAATTCTGTCCCCCAACCTCGTAACTGTCCTGAACGACGATCCGGAACGACTTGCGGTCTTCCTCGGGAATACGGCGGAGAATCTCTCCCATCATCGAGTCGAAATGGTGGAAGATATGTTCCCGACTCATCTTATCGGTCTCGTAACCGGTCGCTTCAGGGACGGCCGGGGCGTTTTTAGCGCCGGTCGGCACCATGCCGGTCCAGAAGACAAGCCATTGGCCTTCGGGGACTTCCCAGCGGAGATTTTTATTCTCGTCTATCAGATCGGTCAGGTCCTTCAGCTCGGACGGGTCGAGAATGGTCTTAAGATCGTCGATTTCCGTCGGAAGCGGCCACTGGTAGTCACTCCAAAGCGGATGAGGCGTCTGGTGCATCTTCGCCAAGGTCTTCTCGGGATAGAAGTCCATGCGCGGAGCGAGTTCCAGATAGGCCGACTTTAACCCAACCCCGTCCCGGTCGGAAGAGACGACCAAACGGAAACCATCGGCTTCCACCGCGGGGAACGAGACGACCACCGGCGCGTAGGGGATAAAACCGACGTCCAGCGCCGAGTTATAGCGGCTGATCGGGAACTCTTTGATCGTCTGGTACTTGCCGTCTATCTTCGCCTCGAGCCGACCGGTTCCATTGATCGGCGTTTCCGCGGTCTGTACCGTCAAACTCCGTGCCGTAAAGGGCTCCGACGGGGTGATCTCCACCACCGCCTCGGCACCTTTGTTGGCGACGAACCCCTCGGGAATCGTAAAGTCCAGACGCGCGTTCTTCGGCTTCGGGAAGGCGATCACTCGGACATCCTGGAACTCATCGCTTCGCCGGGGATACTTCAGCGTCACGGTATCGGGACCGGAAACCTCTTGGATACTCCCGGTCAAATACCGCATCGTGCGGGAGGAATCGATCCAAGGTCCCCCCGACTGACTCCAACCGGGGCAATTAAAAATACCGATCTCCACTCCGCACTCGGTGGCGGTCTTCAGGGCCGTGTGGATCGCTTCCCACCACTGGGGACTGAAGGTTCGGATCGCGCCGCGCTCGATTCCGTCGACACCGATATCACCGATCTGCGCACGGTCAATTCCGACCGACTTCATCGCTCGGATATCTTTTTCGATCCCTTCGCACGACGCGTTCCCCGAAATCCAATACCAGTAGACCGCCGTTTGAATGTAGGGGACCGGATCGAGGAAACGGTCCTTCATTTCATCGATACTCGGCTCAAGCGGCGCTTGATTCGTCTCGACGGGCATCGTGTGCGGAAAATCGGGCGCGGGGGCATCCTCGGCCCGCGCGCTTAAGCACAGGACAAAGCATCCCAGCAGGAAAGACAGTGTGGTACGGTTCATCATATTCATATCCCCTTGTAAGTGAGGTGTTTGGGGTGAGTTGTTTATCGTTTAGTCAGTGGAATAATAAACGCCTCGTCGCTCTTGGCGCGGATCTCCTCGAGCCATTCCGGTTTGCGCTCGACCTTCGGATCGGCATCCTTCCCCTCCTCGGCACGGAAGCAATCGTACAGGTGAAGCTTAAAGATCGCCTCGTCTGCGACAAAGCGCAAAGTGGTGAACCCAATATTTCCCCAATAGCCGGTCGAGGGAAGCATCAGCTGGTGCAGACCGTTGTCGACGAAATGCCGCCAGTAATGAACATGGCCGTTAATATATCCGGCCACGGTCGGGGCGGCCAGGAGTATCTCCTCAAGATGAGTCTGATAGATCGGATGGTGAGCCCCGACAAAGACCGGCTTGGTGTACGAGGCCAAAGTCGCTTCCAGCCAGGCGCGCTGCTCCTCGTCGATCTTTCCTTGAACTTCCCCTTCCACCAGGGAATCGAGCAAAATGAAGTCGGCCCGAGGGGTCTCGACGATCGAGACGTATTTTCCCGGGACATTGGGGGTCGACTGAACACGTTCGGGGAACGCCTCGAAGAATTCCTTGCGGCGGTCATGATTGCCGAACGCCAGATCCCACCGGATACCCGCTTCCTCAACCGGCCGCATCAGTTCACGAAGATACGCGTAATCCTCCGGCTTTCCCCACAGATAGGCAAAGTCCCCGTAGATGAGCAGATGTCTCGGACGGGGATTCATCCCCAGCAGGGTCTCTAAGCGGCTGACAAGCGCCCCATCGGTATGAAACCCCTTTTTGACGTGCGTGTCCGAAAACAGAACAATCAGATCCTCATCGAAGGGGATATCGTCACTGGCCGGTGACTGGTCGGCGCGAACGGAAGATTTCGATCCCGATATCAGCGCCGTGCCGCCGGCCGCCCAGAGGGCCTTAAAGAAGTCGCGTCGCAGCATGGATATTTCCTTAAAATGTTAACGGCTAATTATTGGCTGATCGAGAAATTACCCCCTGTGAAGCGGGATAATGAACGCGTCGCCGGTCTTTTCACGGACCACCTTTTGCCACTCCGGCTTGCGCTCCTGCGAAAGATCCGCGTGATCGGCGAAATGATCGAGCATCTGGAGCTTGAAGATCGCTTCATCACCGATAAAGCGCAGGACGGTAAACCCGATGTCCCCCCAAAAACCGGCCGAGGGGAGCGTCAGGCGAGGCAGGCCGTCGACCACCGTGTGGAACCATTGATGGTGATGGCCGAAAATATATCCGGCCACCGCGGGGCTGTCGGTGAGCATCTGGGCCAAACCGGTCTCTTTCAGCGGGTGATGAGCCCCGACAAAGACCGGTTTGGAATAACCGGCCAAGATCTTTTCCAGCCAGGCGCGCTGATCATCGTCGATCGCCCCCGGAACTTCTCCTTCCACCAGGGAGTCGAGCATAACGAAGTCGGCCCGAGGGGTCTCGACGATCGAGACATATCTGCCCGGTACGTTCGGGGTCGACTGGACCCGTTCGGGAAAGACCTCGAAGAAGGGATCGCGGCGGTCATGGTTCCCGAAAGCCAGATCCCACTGGATACCCGCTTCCTCAACCGGCCGCATCAATTCACGCAGATTGGCGTAATCCTCCGGCTTTCCCCACAGATAGGCAAAATCCCCGTAGATGAGCAGATGCCTCGGACGGGGATTCATCCCCAGGAGCGCCTCCAAACGCTTGGCAAACGCCTCGTCGGTGTAGAACCCTTTCTGGACGTGCGTGTCCGAAAACAGGACTATCAGGTCTTCGTCAAACGGGATATCCTCTTTCGCCGACGACTGGTCGGCACGAACGGAGAGTCTCGATCCCGACATCAGCACCGTGCCGCCGGCCACGCTAAGGGCCTTAAAGAAGTCACGTCGCAGCATAGGTATCTCCTTTAGATGCAATAATTATCGATTGACCGCGCGGTTCCTCGCGCGGAATTACCCCCTGTGAAGCGGAACAACGAACGCGTCGCCGGTCTTTTCGCGGATGATCTTTTGCCACTCCGGCTCACGCTGCTGCGGTATATCCGCGTCCTTGCCCGGATCGGCGAAATGATCGATCATCCTGAGCTTGAAGATCGCCTCCTCACCGACAAAATGCAGGACGGTAAACCCGATATCCCCCCAATAGCCGACCGAGGGGAGCGTCAGCCGAGGCAGGCCGTCGACCACCGTGTGGAACCACTGATGGTGGTGCCCAAAGATATACCCCGCCACCGCGGGACTGTCGGCGAGCATCTGGGCCAGTCCAATCTCTTTCACCGAATGGTGAGCCCCGACAAAGACCGGTTTGGAGTACCCGGCCAGGGTCTTTTCCAGCCAGGCACGCTGCTGTTCATCGACCGCTCCGCCCCCTTCCCCCTCAACAAGGGTATCGAGGAGGATAAAGTCGGCCCGCGGGGTCTCGACGATCGAGACATATTTACCCGGGACATTGGGGGCCGCCTGAACCCGTTCGGGAAAGACTTCGAAGAAAGCGGCGCGGCGATCGTGGTTCCCGAAAGCCAGGTCCCACTGGATACCGGCTTCCTCTATCGGCCGCATCATTTCGCGCAGGATGAGATAATCTTCCTTCTTTCCGTAGAATTGGGAGAAATCGCCGTAGATGAGGAGGTGCCTGGGCCGCGGATTCATCGCCAAAAGCGCCTCGATCCGGGAGGCGAAGGCCTCGACCGTCCGAAACTCGGGCCGAACATGAATATCGGAAAAAAGAACAACCAATTCCTCATCGAACGGAACATTCTCATTCGACGCCGTTTCATCGGCCAGACCAGAGCCCCCCGGATCGGAAAGCAGCGCCGCGGCGCCGCCGGCCGCGCAGAGGGTTTTGAGGAAATCTCGTCGGAACATGGCTGTCTCCTGAAATCGATTCGCTGAATTACACCCTGTGAAGCGGAACGATGAACGCGTCGCCGGTTTTTCTGTGGACCACATCAAGCCATTTAGCCTGAGGTTCTTCCGGAGGATTAGCGTCCTTCCCCGCTCCCAGGTCGGGGAAGTGATCGACGATTTTAAGTTCGAAGACCGCCTCCTCACCGATAAAGCGCAGGACGACATACCCGAAATCCCAAAAATAACCGGCCGAGGGGAGTGTCAGCCGAGGCAGACCGTCGGCGACAACGTGAAGCCAGTTATGATGATGCCCAAAGATATAACCCGCCACCACCGGGGAAGCGGCCAGCATCTCGGCCAGTCCGGTCTCTTCCACCGGATGGTGAGCCCCGACAAAGACCGGTTTAGAATACCCGGCCAAGGTCTTTTCCAGCCAGGCGCGCTGTACCTCGTCGACCGCCCCGTCCCCCTCCCCCTCGACGAGGGTATCGAGGAGGATAAAGTCGGCCCGCGGGGTCTCGACGATCGAGACATATTTGCCCGGGACATTCGGGGTCGACTGGACCCGTTCGGGAAAGACCTCGAAGAAAGCAGCACGGCGATCATGATTGCCGAAAGCCAGATCCCACTGGATGCCGGCTTCCTCGACCGGCCGTATCATTTCGCGCAGGACAAGGTAGTCTTCCTTTTTTCCCCAGAATTGGGACAGGTCGCCGTAGATGAGGAGGTGCCGGGGACGCGGATTCATCGACAGAAGTGTCTCGATTCGGGAGGCGAAGGCATCGACCGTCCGAAACCCGGGGCGAATGTGAACGTCGGACAGCAGGAAGACCAACTCATCGTCAAACGGCACCTCACCGCTCGTCTGAGAGACACCCATACTCGGCGCGGCAAGCACGGCGGTACCTGCCGCGCCGCACGCTTTGAGAAAATCTCTTCGCCGCATCATACTCCCCTTCCCCTGAGAAAGCATCTCTTTAAACCGATTCGGCAGCGCGCCGCCGGCCCGGCGATCAGAGCTGACTTTCGATCAGGGCCTTGACTTTCTCTTTGTTCTGCGGACCGGTCAGTCGGCCGGTCTCGGTACCGGATTTCATCATCACGAGGGTCGGAAGGGCCTCGACCGCTAGTTTTCCGGCCACAGCGACATTCTCGAACACATTGACCTTAAAAATCTTGACCTTATCGGCGTATTCATCGGCCAACTGATCGAGAACCGGCGCCAGCGCGCGGCACGGTCCACAGGTCGGCGAACCAAAATCGATCAGCACGGGAAGATCGGACTTCAGAACGAGTTCGTCATAATCGGCATCAGCCAGTTCCATAGCTTTCACGGTAACTAGACCATCCTTTCTTGTGGAAGAATACCCTTCATAAAACCGACAAAGACAGCCCGCACAAAACAGAACTGTGGAGCTGTCTTCATCTGGAAAAAACGTCTCGCGGCGATCAGAAGCGAAGAAACGTTACTTCTGCTTCTTGTAATCGCCGATCATCGGAACCGACTTATGGGTATCGGGACCGAAGAAACGCAGACCGACCAGCGGCTCTTTGCCGGTGTTGACGATCTCGAACCCCTTCTTCGCGGCGGTGGCCGTAATGAAGACCTCGTCGTCCGGCTCTTCGCCGAAGTGAATCATATTCGGAGACTCGATCGACAGTTTCCCCATCGTTCCGCGGCCCTGAACGGTGATCCAGCCGCTGGCGCCGCCGTCCTGAACGGTGCAGCGGGCACCCGGCATGACCGTCAGCTCTTTGGCGGAGATCCGCTGCTGACCGTCGATCAGACCGTAGACGATCCACTTATCGACGTAACCTGCCTCGCAGTCGGACTTCTCCGGATCGACAATCGGCTCGAGGTAGTTATGTTCCTTGAAGTACGGGTCGACGTTCTTTTCCCAGTCGAGCTGCTCGACGATGAAGTCGAGGTCGTTTTTCTTGTCATCCGGGACGTTCTTGACCAGAAGATCCCACGAGATGGCGTCCTTGTCGGTCAGGGACTGGAACATACCGAAGACGTCGGAACCCCACTGCGGCTCATAGGTGCAGACCGAACCGGGAGCGTGGAGAACGCCGGCGGGGACAAGCCAGCCGGTTCCCGGCTTGAGACGATAGGCCTTGGCCAGATCGAGGATCCCGTTGTCTCCCTTATTCCAGTCTTCGAGACACTTGCGGACCTGCGCCTTGGTCGTACCCGGTTCCAGCCCCATGAAGGTGTAGTCAAACCGGTTCTCGGCGGCGTTCAGCTGCGGCGGATAGTAGTACGCCTCGGGTTTGCCGTCCTGACCGGTCAGGTTAGCGTCTTTGTCCATCTGGTGCATGTGGTGCGGCAGGGGGCCGAGATTATCGAAGAATTTCGAGAAGACCGGCCAGCGATGATACTTTTCCCAGATCGCGTCGCCAACGACCGCGCCCTTACCCTCTTCGACGGCGTCGCGAAGGAGAAACTTCTTGCCGTTGAAGCGGATATAGCTCAGCCCCTCATCATCGGCGCGGCCGGCGTTATCGGCTTCGGTCGTACTGGCGAACCACCGCTCATCGATTCCGCCGCGATCCAGCCCCAGGGCATACCAGTCGGTCGGAGCCAGCTTGATACGGCGGCCCGGCTTGCAGAAGACACGCGGAACCCAGTTCGGGGTCAGGTAAAGAAGACCGTCATTGGCTTCCATCGCCTGGGCGAGAAGGGCAGCGACCTCCTCACGTTTGGCTTTCTCGGACGTACGAAAACGGCAGCAGCTCATAAGATACTCCTTCATGTTTTTGTCTTGGACTGTACGGACAGTCAAATGTAACCAAAGGGGGCAGCCAACCGTTTTCTCCTGTTTTTCTCAGGAGAAAGGAGTTAAAAGAAGCCCCCGATCAATCATTATCTTCTTTGAAAAATGGGAAGTCAAGAGAAACAAGCCCGCCAGGGGCTTGAAAAATCTCGATATGTTCCCTCCCGCGGGGACTCATTCAGCGCAGAGGCACTTGACCACGATTTTACGGACCTTTTCGGGTTGGCCGGCAGCCAGCCCCGGAGCGTGAGCGTCGCTGGGGGTAAAGATCACGCATTGGCCGGGCCCCAGAATCAGGCGGCCGGGATGCTCCGCGCCTTGTTTGAGGAAAGGCATCGCGACCGGATCGAAAAGGAGGTAGTCGTCCTTGTCGCTGTAGGGGGTGGTCACCGGCAGATCATCGGAAACGGGAATCACGCCGAGGATCTCCTTCCCAAAGACCAGCATCTGGATGTCGATATAGCGGCGATGGGCTTCGATTCCAAAGGTCTCTTTCGTCTCGTACTCCTGAACGTTGGCATAGACTTTGTCGCCGTCTATCTCTTGGCGTCCCAAGGGGAGCGCGACCAAATCGGTCGATTGGAGCCACTCGATCCCACGGCGGACGGTTTCGGGATAGGAGGCAAGAACGGGGCCGTTGATATCGAGCTGGGCGAGGTTATAGACAACAGGGAGCGTCATCGATTCTTCCTTTCCGGTCGGATTGTTTTGATCAGCGGAGGCGCTCCTCCCCAGGATGGGGAAAACAGCCAGCAGCAAACAGGTCAGCAGCGCACGGTTCATCGCGTCGGTCTCGCATACGGGGTGGTCAGATCATTGACAGCCATTCGGCCTTTCGCTCCATTATATGAGACTGGCCACCGGGAGTAAAGCTTTTTTTCGTCCTTGAGTTTCCCCCAACGCCAAATTCAGGTCCTGACGGTTTTAATCATTTTAACGGGCATATTCGAGAAATGCTTAAAAATTTCCTATTTAACATTAAGAAAACAGATTTCTCTGTTCGGGGAGGCAAGATAAGATATAGGCGAGTTCCCACCGCCTGTAGGAGGATCGCTCAGAATTGTGAACCGAGGCAGTGGTAACCGGTGGCCGGTACAAACCAGTGGGGTCCGCTATGACTTACTATGAGGATTTCGAGGAAATCAGGGATCGAAACGAGGCCAGATCGCGAGATGACCAGATCAGCGATGATCCGGTTCGGCAATATCTCCTTCAGATGGGCGACATCCCAATGATGTCCCACCAGGAGGAGCTCTTCGCGGCCGTGCGGATCGTCAGGACGCGCCAAGGTTTTCACGAAGCGATGTTCTCGCTCGATCCGGTCTTGCGCAAGGTCCTCAAGACGCTCAACAGAATCCTCAGCAAAGATGTCCGGCTGGATCGTACGCTCAATGTGTCGGTGACCAACGCGACGCTGAAGAGGCGGTTCAATACCCTTCTCCCCCCCAATATCGCCACCTTAACCTCGATCCTGAAGCGCAATCGCAGGGATGTGCGCCTCTTGATGAGCCGTTCGACACCGAAAGCGATCAAGCATAGGACCATTCGTCAGCTGCGCCTTCGCCGCGTACACGCCGCGCGGCTGATTGACGAGCTGGCGCTGCGGACCCAATGTATTCGCAAATTTCTCCCCGCGTTGGAAAAAACCGCCGAGGATATGTCCCGGCTGCTTCAGCAGCTGGACACTCTTCGCCAGCGCTTAAGAGACGATTCCCTTTCGCAAGAGAATCGAGCAAAACTCACCGCGCAGCTGGCTTGCTTGCGCCATGATCTTGGGATCATGGTTCTTCGTACCGGTGAGACTCCCGGCACGCTTAGCAAAAAGCTTGCCCGGGTCAAGGAGCGATATGATCTGTTTGTCCACGAGAAGCAGGATTTCTCGTCCAGGAATCTTCGTTTGGTGGTTGCGATTGCCAAACAATACAAGAACCGCGGTCTCGGTTTCCAAGATCTGATTCAAGAGGGAAATACCGGGTTGATGCGGGCGGTCGATAAGTTCGAACCGGGACGAGGATTCAAATTCTCCACCTACGCCACGTGGTGGATCAGACAGGCGATCATCCACGCCATCGCCAATCAAGGCGGAATTGTCCGTGTGCCGGTTCAAACGCTGGAGACGATCAACACCATTCGAACAATCTCCCACGATCTGTTGATCCGAAACGGACGGGCGGCAACCTTGGCCGAGGTCTCTGAGGAGTCGGGGATTCCCACCGGTGAGATTTCACGTCTGTTCCAAACGGTTCGTCAGCCGCTGTCTCTCGATAACCCGGTCCGGGAAGAGGATGAGACCGGCTACAACGACCTTTTGGCGGATCCTCGACAGGCCGACCCCAAGCTCGAAATCAGCCGAACAGAGTTGCGGCAAAAGATCGAGTCGGTCATTTCCGCTCTCACGCCGCGAGAGCAGAAAATTATTCGCCTCCGGTTCGGGCTCGAGAACAAGGAAGACGGCTCCTCCTACACCCTTGAGGAAGTCGGCCGTATCTTCAAAGTGACCCGCGAGCGTGTTCGGCAGATTGAGGCCAACGCCGTGAGAAAGCTTCAGCACCCGGTTCGTTCCAGCCAGCTGAGCAGTTTCTTCCAGGCGCTCTCCTCGGCCTCCAGTCCGTCTATCCAGATCTTTTAACCCCCCATAACACCAATACCAGAGGCACCGTCGGTGAGTGTGGTCTATTTCGTCGGAACCGACGAGGCCGGTTATGGTCCCAACTTAGGCCCGCTGGTCGTCTCGGGAACGCTGTGGAAGTGGGAGGTCGACTCGATCCCCGTTTCCACAGCGTCTGTTTTAGAACAGTTCAATAGTGTTCTGGAACCGGTCTGCTGCCGCGCCGGTGCGTTCCCCGTCTTCGATTCCAAGAAGCTCTATCGCAGCGGGCATCTGGCGCCGCTGGAGCGGTCGTTTCTCCTCGCGATGGGGCTGCTGGGGATTGAAGCCGCTTCCTTTCACGATCTTTTGGCCGTCCTGGCCCCTTCCTCCGATCCCCTTCCCCCCTGGGAAGAGGGGCAAGAGGGGGAAGCATCCCTTCCCGAACCTGTCGATTCCAGCGCTGCCGCGCGAATGCTATCGCAGCGGGGCGTTTCGCTTCTGGCGGCCCAAAGCCGCCGAATTCACCCGGAAAGATTTAACCTGCTTCTTAAGTCCGGCTATCTAAAAAGCGATATTCTCGGCGAAGCCACCCTAGGGCTTGCGTCGCTCTTGGCACGCCGGGCTCAAGAGGAAAATCACCGGGCACCTGTCTTCGTCCTGTGCGATAAACTCGGGGGGCGGAATCGTTACCTTACCCTCCTGCAGCGATTCTTTATGGACGAATGGTTCACCGCCATCGAGGAAGGATCTTCCCTGAGCCGCTATCAAACCGGGCAGCTTCAGATTCAGTTCCAGGTCAAGGGAGAATCGAACCGTCCCACGGCGCTGGCGTCGATCATCAGCAAATACCTTCGAGAGCGCTCGATGGAGCTGTTTAACCGCTACTGGATCAAACGTTACCCCAACTTAGCCCCAACGGCCGGTTATCCCGAGGACGCCAAGCGATTCGCCGCCGAAATCGATCCGAACCACTTCGGTGTGGCGATGGATCAGTTGTGGCGCGATAAGTAGCGCCTCACTGCCGCGATTGTATCAGCCGATACATTTTCTCAACCACTTCGTCCACGCTCATCTCGGTGCTGTCGATCACCATCGCGCCGTCGGGAACGCGCAATGGGCCAACCTCTCGCTGAGAGTCTCGCTGATCGCGAAGAAGAATCTGCTGCCGGAGCTGCTCGATATCGGGGTTTTCCCCGCGCGCGCGAAGCTCTTCGGCCCGGCGGCGGGCCCGTTCTTCGGCAGAAGCGGTCAGATAAAACTTTCGATAAGCGTCGGGGAAGACCACACTCCCCTGATCGCGTCCCTCGGTCACCAAAGAACGACCGACGGCGCATTGGCGCTGAAGCGCCACCATTATCTCTCGAATCCCCGGATTATCGGCGGCGAAGTGCGTCAGCCCGGTCACCTCGCCGGTTCGAATCGCCTGGGAGACATCCTCACCGTCAAGGGTGGTCTTCCCGAATCGATTGACGATCTGGTGCCCCTGGACCAGGCGGACCAGCGCTTGGGGATCGTTCCAGTCCGCTTTGCGGCGCAGTCCCAACAGCGCGGCGGCGCGGTACATCGCCCCGGTATCGAGAAAATCGACCCCCAGCCGCTTCGCCAGCAGCCGTGCCACGGTACTCTTCCCGCTGCCGGCCGGCCCGTCGATGGTGATCACGTGTGTGTTGTTCATGGAATTCCCCTCGAGTATTGTCCTGAATCGCTGTAGATTTCGCTTATCTTCGGTACCCCGCCGGCGGTGAGGATGGGAGAATTTTTTCTCCCGTGCCCAAATACTATTGAAATTCCCCCCCAGGCGCAGTTATAATCTAATTCCTATAGTTTATGAAGTAACTTCCCCCCTCCACATTTCGAAACAACAGGAGTGATTTTAACGATGAAGTTAACGCGACGTGGCTTTATGAAGGCAGGTCTGCTCGGTGCCGCTGCGGTGGCGTCCCCCTGCCTGATCTCCGCTCGGGTTCTTGGCCTCGACGGAAACGTTTCCCCCAGCAACACCGTGAACCTCGGCGGAATCGGCTGCCGCTCCCGCGGTGGTGAGGACATGAGAATCTTCCTCGACCGCGCCGACATTCGTCTGCGGGCCATCTGCGATATTCGCAAAGATCAGCGTGACCGCTGGCAGGCGGAGACCGAAAAGCGCTACAACGACAAACCGTGTGACGCCTATCGCGATATGGAGGATCTTCTGGCCCGGGACGACATCGATGCCGTCCTGATCGCCACCGGTGACCGCTGGCACACCATGGCGTCGATCACCGCCGCTCGCTATGGGAAAGATATCTACTGTGAAAAGCCGCTTTCGCTGACGATCGCCGAATCGATCGCCCTGGCCGACGCCGTCAGCCGCTACGGTGTGGTCTATCAGGCGGGTACCCAGCGCCGCAATATCGGGAACTTCCAGCTGGCCGCCAAGATCGTCCAGTCCGGGAAGCTCGGGAAACTTCTGGAAGTTCACGCCAATACCCTCTGGCCGGCCACCGACCAGGCGTGGCTCCCCGCCGAGCCCCAGCCGGGTATCGAGGAGTGCGACTGGGATCGCTGGCTCGGTCCGTGCCCGTGGCGTCCGTACAACCACGCGTACGTCGACGGCAGTTGGCGCGGTCACTACGACTTCCACGGCGGCGGAATCTTGGAATGGGGTTCCCACACTGTTGACCTGTGCCAGTGGGCCGCTCAAAAAGACGATACCACGCCGGTTCGCTTCGAGCCGCAATTCAACGAAGACGGTTCGATCAATGACCAGGTCCATGCCTGGTACGCCGACGGCGTGAAACTGGTGATGCGCAGCTCCGGCTGGGTCGGTCTGGGGACCTGCTCGGCCCGTTACGTCGGTGAGGAGGGCTGGATCGAAACCGGTGACTCGGGGCGTATGGCGGTCTCGAACGACGCCCTGCGCGGGGAGCTGAAGTTCTTCGGTATCCTCGGAACCGACCCGATCAACCATATCGCCGAGTTCGTCGAATGTGTCAAGACCCGCCGCAACCCGTCGGCCAACGCCAACGTCGCCGCTCAGTCGCATATCGCCAGTCACTGCGCCTATATCGCCTGGCAGCTGCGTCGTCCCGTCGATTACGATCCGGCGAAGAACGAGTTCCTCAACGATCCGGAAGCCAACCGTATGCGAACCCGCGCACAGCGTGCCCCGTACACACTGTGATCGGTTCGGTTTCGCACCGGTTGCCCATTCATCCAACTTACTTAAAAGCACAGACAAAAGATATTAAGTATACAGGAATCCCATGAAAAACACATTCCTTCGAACCCTTTGCGCTTTCGCGGTTTTGGCCGCGGCGCTGTGTGCCCGGTTTGCCGCGGCGCAAGACTGGCAGGCCCTCTACAACAGTGACGACGAGGCGACCCTCATCGGCGCGCTGGAGAATCGCGGTCAAACCCCCGACGATACCTTCATCACCAACATCGTCTGCAAAAAGCTCGCCCGTATCGGCACCGACGCGGCGATCCCGGCGCTGGTGAATCTGCTCCCCAACGAGGCGCTGAGCTTCAACGCCCGTTTCGCTCTTGAGGCGATGACCACCGACGCCTCGGCCGAGGCACTGATTAAGGCGGCTCCCGAGCTGACCGGCGCCGAGCAGGTCGGCGTGGTGAACTCCATCGGCGTCCGCAAGCTCGCCGGGGCGGTCGCCCCCCTCAAGGAACTTCTGGCCGGTGCAGAAACCCCCGAGCTGAAAGTCGCCATCTACAAGGCCCTCGGGAAGATCGGCGGTGACGACGCGCTGGCTGTTCTTCAAGAGGAACTCGCCAAGCCACTGGCCGAGGAGCTCTCGGTCAAGAAAGGGCTGGCCGACAGTCTCTTCGATCTGGCGGAGGATTGCTCCGATCAGGCGAAGACCCTCGAAGTCTACGACGCTCTCTACGCCAACGAGGCGATGCCGCTGTTCGTCCGCAAAGCCGCGGCCTACCACGCTTTGCTTCTGCGCGGCGGCGACGGAATCGATACCCTCCGTGAAAAACTTCTCTCCGAGCAAGCGGCCTGCTTCAGCGTCGGTCTTAAGACGCTGCGTGAGTTCGGGCCCGATGTCCAGCCGGCGGTCTTCCAGATGCTCATGGACATCTACGGTCAGCTTCCGGCCGATCGTCAGGCGAAGATCCTCCTGACCGCCTGCCAGCTCAAGGACGACAACCTCAAAAAGGAACTCCTGCCGCATCTTCTCCAGCTGGTCGACAGCGACAACGCTGAGGTCAAGACGGCCGCGATCCGTGCCCTGGGGAATGTCGGTTCGGTTGATCCGGCCGCCGTGGTCGAGAAACTTCGCCCCGCCGCCGTTGACGACGCCTTTGTCGAGACGATCACCAATACCCTCGTCGCCCTTCCCGAGGGCCAGGCCGATCAGTGCTACGAAAAGCTCGCCTGGCCGGAAGACGCCGCCTCGCTCGACGACCAGCAGGCCAAAGCCCTGGTTAACGACATGAAGGTCGTGGAGCTGCGCCGTATTTCGTCGCTTTGCCCCACGCTGGCGAAGATCGCCTCGACCCCCAATCTTCGTGAGGATGTTCTCAAGGGGGCGCTTTCGGCCCTTTCGGAATCGGTCACCATCGATCATATGGAAGACCTCCTCAGTGTCGCCGGCGACAATCCCGAAAACGAAGATGCCGCCTGGCTTCTGAAGGCCGCCTGCACCCGTCTGCCCCAATCGGCCAGTGCCCAGCGGATCGCCTCTCGCTTCGACGCGGCTGATCCGGCCGCTAAGGTCGGTTATATGTACCTCCTGCGCCACATCGGCGGCCCCGAGGCCCTGGCCAAAGTGGAAGAAGCGTGCTACAACAAGGACACGGCCGACAAGGCGACCGAGATTCTCGGCAAGTGGGACACCCCGGACGACCTGACGATCCTCGGCGACGCTTGTCTGAAGCTCGCCAAAGAGGGGATCTCCAACAAGTACCGGATCCGCGGTATCCGCAGCTACATCCGTATCCCGCGCCAGTTCGATATCGGTGAGGACGCTCGTATCGCGATGTGCAACACCGCCTTCGCAACCGCGGACCGTGATGAGGACAAGCTCCTGGTCTTCGATGTCTTCAAGAGAATCATCACCGGGAAGAGCGCCCTGGCCGCGCTGGAATTTGCCAAGGATCCCAAGTTTAAGGATGCCGCCTGCGAAACCGCGGTGGCGATCGCCGAGAAATACCAAGGCACGACCGACCAGCTGAACGAGGCGATGGACAAGGTCATCGAACTGACCGACAGCGAGGATCTGAAGGCCCGCGCCGAAGAGCAGAAGAAGATGTAGTCCATCTGAAAAAGGTAGTTTCCATCAACCAACAGGATAAGAGGTTTGTACCATGAAAAAAATGATCGCGTTTTTGGCCTGCGCCGCGCTGGCCCTTGGCGCCGCCTGCGCTGTCGCGAGCGAAAACACCTGTGCCGAAGAAAAGGCCGAGGGTTTCGTTCAGCTCTTTGCCGGTGAAGACGCCCTTTCCACCGACCTGTGGACCGGTGATATCGACGGTTACCCGATCGAAGACGGTCTGATCGTCTGCCGCAAGGGCGGCAAGCTTCTGACGAAAGATGAGTACTCCGATTTCGTCTTCCGCTTCGAATTCAAGCTCCCTCCGCGCGGGAACAATGGTGTCGGCATTCGCTGCCCCATCGAGGGTGACGCCGCCTACCAGGGGATGGAGATTCAGATTCTCTCCGACGCCTATACCGAAGCCCAGCCGTGGCAGAAGCACGGCTCAATCTACGGCGTTGTCCCGGCCAAGACCGGCGCTCTGAAGCCGGATGGCGAGTGGAACTGCGAAGAGATCCGCGCCGTCGGTCCCAAGATCACCGTCACGGTCAACGGTCAGGTGATTGTCGACGCCGATATCACCGACGTCAAGCCGATTCACGACGCTGAGCACCCCGGCCTCCACAACAAGACCGGTCACATCGGCTTTTTGGGTCACGGCGATCCGGTGATGTTCCGCAACGTCCGCGTGAAGTCGCTGGCCGAGTAAGACGGCCCTATTACAAAAGGGAGGGACCGGCTAACAGCCGGGACCTCCTTTTTTTATGATTTTTGGCTCATCAAAAGAAGAAAAAGGGGAATTTCTTATGAAGGGGATTATCTTAGCCGGCGGAAGCGGAACTCGTCTGCATCCGATCACCATCGCGGTGAGCAAGCAGCTTTTGCCTATCTACGATAAGCCGATGATCTACTATCCCTTGAGCGTTTTGATGCTGGCGGGGATTCGAGAGATTCTGCTGATTTCCACCCCGCATGATCTCCCCCTGTATAGGAAGCTTCTCGGCGACGGTTCCCGATGGGGACTCGAGATCCAGTACGCCGAACAGCCCCATCCCGACGGACTGGCGCAGGCGTTTCTCATTGGCGAGGAATTCTTAAACGGTTCCCCCGCCTGTCTGATTCTCGGGGACAATATCTTCTACGGCACCGGTATGACCCCGCTTTTGATGTCGGCCCGAGAAACCGCCAGCAAAGAGGGGGCGATGGTTTTCGGTTACCGCGTCAGTGACCCGGAGCGCTTCGGTGTCCTTCAGTTCGACGAGGACCAAAAGGTGATCGGGATTGAGGAAAAGCCGAAAGTCCCCAAATCGTCCTACGCTGTCGTCGGGCTGTATTTTTACGATAAAAACGTCTGCCGCTACGCGCGGCGCCTGGTGCCGTCGGCGCGCGGTGAGCTGGAGATCACCGATCTGAACCGCCTCTATATGGAGGATGGTCTGCTGCGCTGCGAGATCTTCGGCCGCGGTGTCGCCTGGCTCGATACGGGAACCCCCCGATCGATGGCCGAGGCCTCTTCGTTTATCGAGGTGCTCGAGAAGCGTCAGGGACTTAAGGTCGCCTGCCTGGAAGAGATCGCGATGCTCAAGGGTTTCGTCACGCCGCAGTTCGTTTTAGAGCAGATCAAAGACGAGAACGGCAGCTACTTTAAGTACGTCCGCGAAATCGCGCAGAGCCGAATCGAACTGGGACACAAATACCGCGCCCCGCTCTAACGATTCGGGACGTGGTACTCGATCCGATCGGTCACTTTCCAGTTGTTCCGGTCGTCTTTAATCAGCTCAATCTGGTCAAAGACGACAATAAACGATGAGACCGTTCCAAACCGGTTCTCCCGCACGGTACAGCCGCAGTTAAACGAGACGACCGCCGTCGGCGGCGAGGTGAACTTATTGATGCTTTTGACCCGGAATTGACTTATCCGGACCCGCTGGACGGTCGCCAGCGCCGCGTAATGGCGGTACTGGTCCGCGCACGAGACCGCCTGAGGATCGAAGAACGACAGCGCGCGATCAATGTCGTTCGCGGCGATCGCCTCGGTTAAATCGCGAAACATCCGGTGAATGCGCCGGCTTTCGGTCGGCCGCGTGAAGAACCAGACCACCGGGGCAACGGTGGCGATGATCACGACGGCCATCCAAAGCTTAACGTTCATCGGGCAAATGAGTTCCTTTTTGTGAGGTTGGGTTATTTCCCCAGCCGCTGGCCGGCGTATTTATTCTCACGAATCGGCCGCCACCACCAGTCGTTGTCAAGATACCAGCGAACGGTCTTTCGCAAGCCGGTCTGGAAGTTTTCCTGCGCCCTCCAGCCAAGCTCGCTTTCCAGGCGGGTCGCGTCGATGGCGTAGCGCAGATCGTGGCCGGGGCGATCGGTCACGAAGGTGATCAGTTCGCTGTATTTTTGCCCGCCGCCGCGCGGAACAAATTCGTCGAGCAGCGCGCAGATTTCGGTCACCACGTCAATATTCTTGAGCTCGTTGCGCCCCCCGATATTGTAGGTTCGTCCCGGTTTCCCCCGGGTGACCACGGTGGTCAAGGCGCGGGCATGGTCCTCGACATAGAGCCAGTCGCGGATATTCTCCCCCTTGCCGTAGACCGGCAGCGGCTTGCCGTCGAGGGCATTGAGAATCGTCAGCGGGATGAGCTTTTCCGGAAAATGATACGGCCCGTAGTTATTGGAGCAGTTCGTGACCAAGGTGGGGAGACCGAAGGTATGGAACCAGGCACGGACCAGATGGTCGCTGGAGGCCTTGGAGGCAGAATAGGGACTGCGCGGGTCGTACGGCGTATTTTCCGTGAAGAGCCCCTCGGCCCCCAAAGAACCGTAGACCTCGTCGGTGGAGATATGGTGAAACCTAAAGGCATCACGCTCCCTGGAAGGAAGCGTCAGCCAATACTCGCGCGCCGCCGTCAGCAAAGAGCCGGTTCCCAGAACATTGGTTCGGATAAATTCACCCGGCCCGTCGATACTACGGTCGACGTGCGACTCGGCCGCCAGATGCATCACGGCATCGGGACGAAACGACTCGAAGGCGCCGCGCATCGCCGGGGTATCGCAGATATCCGCTTTCAGGAACAAATAGCGCGGGTCGTTCTCGACATCACGAAGCGAGGTAAGGTTCCCCGCGTAGGTGAGTTTGTCGATATTCAGCACGGTCCATCCCAAAGAACCGACGGCGTAACGAATGACCGCCGAACCGATGAACCCTGCCCCGCCGGTGACAATAACGCGCATAGTGTTTTTTCTCCCTTGCTGGCCAAAGTATACCCGTTCCCTTTTAAAGGTACAATTGGGGAACCTTCCCCTAAAAGCGGCAGCACTTTCGTCTTGATAATCCATCGGTACTGTGATATATAAAGGACGGGAGTTGACCCTCAGCGCGGGGGAATGCTTATCCCTAAGGGAATCATTGCGCGAAACAGCAATCCAATATCGTATCGGGAGCCGCAAAAAGATGTTTCAGCTGGGAATCGAGGGAAAACGTGTTCTCGTCGCCGGGGCCAGTCGGGGAATCGGCCGGGCAGCCGCCCTGGCTTTTGCCGAAGAGCGATGCCACGTCGTCGCCGCCGCGCGGTCGGGGGCACTCTTGCGTGATCTGGTCGAAGAGATGAAAGGCCTCTCCCCCAATACCGAGATGGCATACGAAGAGGTTGATCTGCTTGAATCGGTCCGCCCGAGCGACTTTGCCGAGACGCTCCTGAAGCGATATGGCACTTTCGACATTGTCGTTCACGCCATTGGCGGTTCCCTGGTCGGTTCCCGATCGGCGACCGCCCCGTTGGAAGACTGGCAAAAATCGTGGATGTTCAACTGTGGTATCGCCATCGGAATGAACGAAAAGCTGATCCCCCCCATGCAGCGGCAGCGGTGGGGGCGGGTGATCCACATCTCCAGTATTTCGGCAGTGATGCTCCGCGGCTCGGCGTCATACGCGTCGTCAAAGGCTTACCTAAACGCCTATACCACCACCATCGGCCGCGCGCTGGCGCAAGATGGGGTTGTCGTTTCGGCTGTTATGCCAGGTGCTGTTGCCTTCGAGGGGAGTTACTGGGATAAATTCGTCAAAGAGGGGCATCCTCGGGTTAACGACTTCTTATCACACCATCAGGCGGCAGGCCGTTTCGGTACTCCGGAAGAGATCGCCCCGTTTATCTTGCTTTTGGCCTCGGATAAGGCCAGTTTCGCCCAGGGGGGGCTTTACCCGGTCGATGGCGGCAACATGTAGTTCAAAAACAGTAAGCGTATTTCGTATGACCGATTTTCTTCGACGCCTGTTCGAGATTATTTTCTCGATTGTCGTTTTGGTCCTTTTCTCTCCCTTCTGGCTGTTGATAGCTCTGGGGATCCGCCTGACCAGCCCCGGTGAGATCATCTACAAGAGCCGGCGCTTCGGTAAGGGATGCCGCCCTTTTAACCTCTACAAATTCCGCTCAATGGTCACCAACGCCGATCACCTCGGGTCGATGAACGTTGGGGACACCGACAGCCGAGTCACCAAGATCGGCCGCATTTTGCGAATCACCCGTCTGGACGAATTCCCCCAGTTCGTCAACGTCCTCCTCGGTCAGATCGGCCTGGTCGGCCCCCGCCCTGATATTGAATATTACGTTCGTCTTTACACCGAAGAGCAAAAGAAGATTATCTTCGCCATCAAGCCGGGGATCACCGACTGGGCGTCGCTCTCAAATTTTGAGCAGTACCGTGATTTCGCCCGTGCCGCCGACCCTGACCATTTCTTTGAAGAGGTTATCCGGCCGCTGAAGGTCGACCTGCAGCTGTACTACTGTACCCACCGAAGTTTGATCGGTGACCTATACATCATTCTTTGCACGGCGATGCGGATCGTCAAAGTGAAACTCCCCCTCCCCAGGGAGGTTCGTGAAATCATCGCCAAGCATCACGCGATCATCGCCGACAAAGGTGTAGCCGAGGAGGAAACGATCCTCAGCCAGCCAAATGGGACTGGTCAATAAAGTGGGAGAATTGTATAATTTCACCACCAGGGTGGAATGGTTAAACCCTTTTTTCCGGCGATTCAGTCATGACATCACCAAAGAATCAACGATTATCAGCGGATCGGCGCGAGGCGATTGAGCGGCTTGCTCAGTCGGTCCGAATCAAAACCACTGAAATGATCTCGCGGGCGCGCAGTTCCCACATCGGCGGCAACTTTTCGATGGCCGAGATCGTCGCCGTTCTCTATGACGAAATCCTCAATATCTCCCCGAAGCACCTGGATGCCCCCGACCGCGATCGGTTCATTCTCTCCAAGGGTCACGCCGCGGCGGCTTATTACAGTATCCTGGCGCTAAAGGGGTTTTTCCCCATGGATTGGCTCGACACCTTCTACCTCAACGGCGGTCACCTGGCCGGACACGCCACCCGGAGTGTCCCGGGAGTCGAGGTCTCCTCCGGTTCCCTGGGGCACGGACTCCCCATGGCGGTGGGGATGGCCAAGGCCGCGAAGATCGATCAGCGCCCCTATCGTGTCTTCGCCCTTCTTTCCGACGGCGAGTGCCAAGAGGGCTCGGTCTGGGAAGCCGCGATGCTGGCCGCTCACCATCGGCTCGACAACCTGACGGTCATCGTCGACTACAACAAGATTCAAGCGCTCGGTCAGACCCGCGAAATCTGTGACTTGGAACCGTTCGCCGAGAAGTGGAACGCCTTCGGCTGGACGGTGCGGCAGGTCGACGGACACAGCGTCGACGAACTGTACGGCGCGCTGTCTGTTCTCCCCTTCACCAGCGAAAAGCCCAGCTGTGTCATCGCCCACACCGTCAAAGGAAAAGGGGTCAGTTTCATGGAGGATAAGCTCCTGTGGCACTACCGCACGCCGGTCGGCGAGGAATTCGACGCGGCGATGTCCGAACTGTGCTCCCTCCCTCACTTAAACCGCTAATCTCTCTCGGAGCCTAATTCAATGAGAACGGCCTTCATCAATAAACTCACCGAACTGGCGGAAAAAGACCGCCGGATCATGCTTTTGGTCGGCGATCTCGGCTTCGGGGTGGTAGTCGATTTCGCCAAGCGTCTCCCCGATCAGTTCATCAATATCGGGGTGGCCGAGCAAAATATGGCGGGGGTCGCCACCGGGCTGGCATTGGCCGGAAAGATCGTCTTCACCTACTCGATCGCCAATTTCCCGATCCTCCGCTGCCTGGAGCAGATCCGCAACGACGCCTGTTACCATAAGGCCAACGTGATCGCTGTCTCGGTCGGCGCGGGGGTTGCCTACGGTTCGCTGGGGATGACCCACCAGGCGCTTGAGGATATCGCCATTATGCGCGCTGTGCCGAATTTATCGCTCATCGCCCCGGGCGACCCTTTAGAGACAGCCCAGGCGGTTGATTACTTAGCCCAGGGCCACGGCCCGGCCTACCTGCGGCTGGGGCGCGCCGGAGAGCCGACCGTCCACAAAAATCCGATCAGCTGGCAATTTGGCCGGGCCATCGAGGTTCTCCCAGGAAACGACCTGACCTTAATCGCCACCGGGACGATGCTCCAAACGGCGGTTGCCGCCGCCGAGAAGCTCCAAACCCAAAACGGCCTCAGCGCTCGGGTTCTCAGCATGCACACCGTCAAGCCGATCGACGAAGAGGCGATCCGCAAAGCCGCCGCCGAAACGCGGCGAATCGTCACCCTTGAGGAGCACAGCGTCGCCGGTGGTCTCGGTTCGGCGGTCGCCGAGGTTCTGGCGGAATCGGGAATCAACACCCGTTTCCTGCGGATCGGCTTCCCCCCAGTCTTCGTTCATGAGGTCGGTAATCAAGACTACATCAAAAAATGCTATGGTCTTGATGTCGATTCTGTCGTCGAGCGCCTAACGGGGTTTCTGCGGTTACACGCGCAAGAACGTTAGTTTTTTCTAACACCAAGGGAATACACATTTTGGTGAAGACCACCAGATTAAAGGTTTGATGATGAGAATTGCCATCCAAAAACACGGGGAATTCGTTCACAGCAGTACTGACCAGAAGGCCTACATTGACTATTGTGAACAGAACCATATTGATTACGAGCTGGTCGACGCGTTTCAGCCCGATATCCTCAGTAAGCTCAAGAATTTCGATATCTTCCTCTGGGAACAGAGCATCCACAGCTATTCAAACCAGATCATCGGCCGCTCGCTCCTTAACGCGGTCGAGTCACTCGGAATCAAAGTCTTCCCGAATTTTCAGTCCTTTTGGCATTTCGACAATAAAATCGCCGAGTCGTACTACCTCGAGGCCGTTGGAGCCCCTATCCCCAAATATTGGGCCATTTTCGACAAAAAAGACGCCCTCGACTGGCTTAAAGAAAAAGCGGTTTTTCCCATCGTCGCCAAACTCAAAGCGGGGGCCGGAGGAAATAACGTCCGTTTGATTCGTGGTCTCTCCGAAGGGAAGCGTTACATCAAGCGGATGTTCGGCCGCGGATTCTCGCCCGCCCCAAAGCTTCTTTTCAAGGTCGCCTCACAATACAAATCGTCCCGCGGCAATTGGGAAAAGATGAAATCACGCATCGCCCGCGCGCCGGAGTTCTTCCACAATTACTTCGACGCCCAGCGTTTTCCTAACGAGACCGGATATGTCTACTTCCAAGAGTTTATCCCAAATGACGGGTTCGACATCAAAGTGATCGTCGTCAATAAAAAGATCTCGTACATTATCCGCGGTAACCGCCAGAACGACTTCCGGGCATCCGGAAGCGGGTATCTCGAATATACCCGGGAAAAGGTTCCGATGAATGTCCTCATCTCGGCCCGCGACACCGCCGAGAAGATGAACATCCCCAAAGTTGGTTTCGATTACGTGATCGACAATCGAACCGGTGAGGGAAAAATCGTCGAAATGTGCTGCGGTTACGTCGCCCACGCAACAGACGCGGCCGGTGGTTACTGGGACTACGATCTGAACTGGCACGAGAACGACGGTGTTCTTAATTCGGTTAAGGAGCTGCTCGACCTAATGACCGCGCAGGTTCGCGCCGAAAAGGGGTGGTAATAGACTTTACCGATCGGCCGCGTTATCCGGCAGCCCCGGGACGTGAACCGCCCGGACGGCGGTGACCATCGTTTCAAACCGCTGACGCAGCTCGTCGGAGACGATGCTTTTCTTGCCGCTGTTTCGGATCTTCATCCGGAGCTTTTGAATCCGCAACAGGTGCATCATCAGTTTCGTCCCCCAGTTGAGATAGTTCACGAACAGGAGCGTATAGTGTTCGGCCATCGAACCGATCAGCTTGCCACGGTATCGGCTATAGATCCGATAGGCGCAGATGATGGCCCATTTCAACTTTGGAAACGACGTGCAGCTCGATTCCTCACAGGCGGCGTAGAGCGGCTCGTTGATCAGGGTGATCTTCAGATCATCGTCCAACGCCGCCCGGCACCAGAGCTCGGCGTCTTCCGCACCAAAAAAACTCTCATCGTACGGATGACGCAGGAACCATGCCTTTCGGCCGAGCACGGCTGCATGACAGATTCCCGACTTCCCCAGACCGACCCTTCGTTTGGTGATTTCCGGCACATTGAGATTTCGGGCCGAGTAGAAGTTGAATTTCGAATCGTAGGCGAACATCCCGGCCGAGACCAGATCAATATCGGGCCGCTCCTCGAGAAGGCGCATCTGTTTTTCGATCCGATCCGGGGCCATCAGATCGTCGGCATCCATGCGGGCCAGATAATCGTAGCGCGCTTCCCGAGCTATTTGATTCAGCCGGGCCGGCAAACGGAGATTCTTCCCATCGGAAATAACACGAACCCGAGGATCATCGACCGAGCGGGCAATCTCGAGCGACCGATCGGTGGAACCGTCGTCAACAAGGATCAACTCCCAGTACGGGTAGGTCTGGGCGAATACCGCGCGAATAGCATCGGCAAGCGTTTTTTCGGCGTTATAAAACGGGATACCTATGGTCACATAGTTCATCGTCGTTACCCAGCAGAAACTATCTGTATTTGTCTTGACGGTTTTTGATCTCGTTAAGCGGCTTCTTCAGCGCACTATTTTCCCATCCTCACATAAAGCCCATCGGCATTGTCGTGATGTACAACACCTGAGGCGCCAAAAAAACCTCAGGCGAGTAGGGAAATTATATCCCCTATCCCCTCTTGGGCAAGGGTTTGGAAAGAGGTGTTAGGGGGAGTACGTTTATTAAAACTTGCTGAAAATCAACTCCCCCTGGTGACTGTCACCCCCCGGTTCGGCAGGTAAAATAGGACCGGTGGCTGTTTTATCCACCGGTTCCCCAACCCTTTCGCGCGGAGTTTCTCCCTATGTCCAGCCCATTTTCGATGAATCCCCTGCCCGTGGCGGCGGCGCTGAACCTTTCCCCGTTGGACTTTTCGGGGAACGCCCGGCGGGTGGGGGAGCTGCTTCGGCAGGTTCGGGCCGAAGCTGCTTCTTCAATTCGGCCGATTGTTGTTCTTCCCGGGGAGACAGTATCCGGGCAGGCCGGGGACTTTGCCGGGGCTTCGTGGATTCGACAGCGGGCGATAAAGGCGCTGGAAGAGATACTTCCCGCTTCCGGCGGGCTTTCGGCGTTGGTTTCCCTGCCGCACACCCGCGGCGAGGAGCTTTGGATTGTGGCCGACAGAGGGGCACGGCCGGTACCGCTCGACGAGCGGGGATGCTTCGCGGTTGACGGCGTGAGGATCGCGACCCGACCGGAAGGGGCGAAGGACGCCGATTGGCTCGTTTTGCGGGACGCTCGGCCGGTTCGCTTTGGCAGTCAGCGGGCGTTTATCGAGCGGGCCTGCCGTTTGAGCGAAAACGGGCCGTTGGTTGTCGCCGCCGATTGTTTGGGGACTCAGGGGGAACCGGATATCTTCGCCGGCGGGGCGCTGATTGCCTCCGACGGGAAAGTTTTGGCGCGCACGCGGCGCTTCTCTTATCGCGACGGGCTTTGGTGTGCCCCGGCGCCGGAGGTTCAAACCGCTTCCCTTCCCTGGGACGCGGCCGACCTGGCCGATCGTGAGGAAGAAAGTTATGAGGAATTCGCCCGGGCGATCTCTTTGGCGCTTCTGGACTATATGCGCAAATGCCATGCGCGAGGTTTTACGCTGTCGCTCTCCGGAGGAGCCGATTCAGCCGCGGTCGCGGTGCTGGTGCTGCTGGGCCGTATCTTCGGCATCGAGGAGTTGGGGGAAAGCGGGCTGAAAGAACGTCTTGCGTCCCTCACGCGGCAAAATGACGAGCAAAGTGACCTGGCGTCGGAACTGCTTACCACCGTCTATCAGGCGACCGCCAACAGCGGGGAGGTCACCCGCTCGGCGGCCGAGCGGGTCGCCCGCGCCGTCGGGAGCCGACATTTTGAGTTTTCGATCGATCCGATCGTTGAAAGCTATAAGGCACTCATTGCCGAGGCCATCGGCCGACCCTTGACATGGGACAAGGACGATCTGCCGCTGCAGAATATCCAAGCCCGCACCCGCGCTCCGGGGGTCTGGCTGCTGGCCAATCTCAGTGATTCCCTCCTCCTGTCGACAGGGAACCGCAGCGAGGCGTCGGTCGGTTATATGACGATGGATGGTGACTCGTGCGGGGCGCTCTCACCCATCGCCGCGGTGAGCAAGGTATTTATCCGAAAATGGCTCCTTTGGATGGAGAAAACCGGCGTTTTTCTGCGGCACGCCGACGGAAGTGGCGAGCGTTTCACTGTTCCGGCCCTGGCGGCGATCAACGATCAGCAGCCGACCGCCGAACTGCGTCCCCCCGAAGCCGGACAGACCGACGAGGGGGACCTGATGCCCTACTCGGTCCTGAATATCATCGAAGAGGGTGTTGTTCGGCGGCTCGGCGGTGAGGAGCTCCTCGACTTCGTCCGGGAAAAAGCGGCCGCGGTGCCGGAGCTTTGCGGTGCCGACCGCGGGATGTTCGAGGCGTGGATCGCGAGATTCTGCCGTATGTTCCCGCGCGCCGCGTGGAAACGGCGCCGAACCGCCCCGGGGTTCAATATCGACCGATACTCCCTGGCGCCCGGTCAGGGAAACGATCTGCCGCTGTTGGTCGGGGACTTCGGCCAATAGTAACTAAGAAAAAAAGCGCCGCGGCATCCGTTTTCCCTTCACTGTCGTTAGGGGAAAACGTTATCCGCGGCGCCGGAGCGATGTATTCTCTCCGCTGGGATAGATCAAAGAGCCTCAGACGCGATCTTGAAGACGAACGGAGCCGTTTGGGGGGACTTGATGAGCGGACGGCGGGAGAAGACGGCACCCGGACCGGATTCGGCCTCCTGCCCCTCGGCGGCATCGGCGGCCGCGGGCGTACCCGCCCTTCTCGCGGCCTTCATCCGCTCGGAGATATCATTGATATCCCCGGCGCTGGTAGCGAGGTAAAGTCCCACGACAACGCAGCGCTTTCCCTCCTCAGAGTATTTTTCGAGCAGCGGGCGAACCGTCTCGTTATACGACTGCCCCATCTCGCAGTAGGCCCAGTTCCCTTCCGAAAAACCGTAGCGGCCGCAGGCACTGGTGCAGAGCTTCTTCATCACCGGATTGATCAGTCCGGCGTGGTCCCCATCACCGTGGGCGATGATCAGAAGAACCTCCTCGGCGCTGTTGGTCGAATTCGACTCGATCTCCTCGGCGATGTACTTCGCCAGAAGATCCCCCTCGCTGAGGGTCTGCGTCATCGTGATAGGGACTTTCGGACGGGCGGCGCGTCCTCCCTCTTCCTCCAGCGTGGCCCGCGTGGAGGGAGACGAGTACAGTCCCAAGACGGTGGGAACATCGAAATGGCTGTGCGACGTCGGGAAGATGAACGCCGGAACAACAATGATCCGGTCACATCCGGCGTTCTCCAGACGCTCGATCCCTTCGGTGGTATCGGGCTGAGCGAACTCCATATTCGCCCACTCGATCGCCGCGAAGCGACCGTCGTTCAGCGAACGAACCTCCTCGGCCAGCTGAGTGATCGACTCGTTCCATCTCGGCGAGGGGGAACCGTGTGTGAGAATCAGCAGACCGACTTTCTCCTCCTCTGCCTGGCAGAAAAGGGAGGCACCGACGGTCAAAATGATCGTCAGGACGGCGGCAAGCGGCGCGAAGCCGATCAATGGGAAACAAACGTTACGATTCTTCAGGGTCATCGATAGGGTCTTTCTGTTTAAAATTTTCTTAGGTGCGGCTAATATTGTCGGGAAAAATTTTTGGCGATTTAAGTGCTCACAGCGTACTGGACTCTCCCCCGGCAATCGTCGCGGAGGCACGCCAGGGTTTCTTATCCACGCCGTCCGAAATCGGGTGAACGCTTCCGTCAACGTACAGCGCGTTGACGATCCCCGGGTGGGAGCTTCGGGCCGAGAAGAATCCGATCGACATACTCACCATGTCGTGGAATTTGCTGTTCGGTGTCAGATAGGTCGAAAAAGTACTGGCGTACGGCTTGCCGACCATCCACGCCCCCCCCCGTTCCCCGGTGAAGGAAGAACTGGCCGTTACCCAAGAGGACATCTCCTCATCGGTCGGATCCGACAGACCGCGGAGCCCCTGCTGTCCGGTGACCGGAACAAACATCCTGCTCAGCGACAAGGTCTGGCGCTTGGGGTTCCCTTCCGGACCGGGAACAACCGCGTCATCACCGCAGCCGCGCAGCGTTTCGGAAAAATAGAGGGTGTTCGAGGTTCCATCGGTGATCGAACCGAACGTCGTTTTGCAGTTATAGTAGATCATTCCATCGGTCCTGTAACGGCAATCGTAATTCACCCCCGTCCCCGAACCGATGCAGGTGACATAGTTGGTCCCGGCGCAGTTTTTAATCTCCCCCACCTTATCTTCCGACAGCTGGAAACCGTCCTTCCCCCCGTCGCTCGGGCAGGTGACCATCGGCAGACGCAGCTGGATAGTATCTTCATAGATCGGATTGATCGTCAGGTCACGCATCGCCGAACCGACAAAGAGGGGCTCATCCAGGTCGATCAGCTCGCGCACTTGGGTCTGCTCGACGTAAGGAAGAATCTGCGCGATCGGCGAGTAACAGTAATTCGACGATTCAGCCAGCGTCGGGAAACAGTTATGAGTGTCGTGGAAATTGTGCACCGCCAGGCCGATCTGCTTGAGGTTATTCGTGCACTTCACGCGTCGGGCGGCCTCACGGGCGGCCTGGACTGCCGGAAGAAGAAGCCCGATCAGAATGCCGATGATCGCGATCACCACCAGCAGTTCCACCAAGGTGAATCCTCGACGGGGCCGGGGGAAACGGACACTGTCGCGGTGACGGTGGACAACAGCACTCAGGGAACGAGGAAGAACCATACGACGAAACATAGAGACACGCTCCTTTTCTTTGGTGTATCTAAAGAATGAACGACCGATTGAATTGTTTTTGCTTCTCTTGTTCTTACAGAACCTTCGGTTATATGCTTGTATGAATCACAGGCTTAGCCGCGTCTAATATCAGTATTTTAGCCAAAGCTAAAATTTCCGCAATAGGGGGTCCAAGAAATAATTATTTTTGCCGAGTGAATTGATTGTTTTTCTTAGCTTAAGCTAATTATATAGACAAAAAGATCCCCGCGCGGAGCGTGGAAACGTCACGGGCGGGGGTAAAAGGGATTTATCACGAGGGCTACTCAACCACCTTTTTGATGATCGCCGCGTCGAAAAAGTTGATCCCCATCCCGGCATCGACGATTACCTTTTGAGCGGTGATACCGCTCGATCGCGGCGAGAGGAGAAAGACCGCGGCGGAGGCGGCCTCATCGGTACTCAGCGCCCGATGACGGGGAATCACCTGTTCGGCGAAAAGGTAACTGTCCATATACCCGGGAATCCCCGCCGAAGCGCTGGTCTTTAGCAGCGACGGCGCCACGGCGTTGAACCGGACCTCGGAGAAGGACGAAAACGACTTCGTCAGGAACGCCAGCGTCGAATCGAGCGCGGCTTTGATCGGCGCCATATAGCCGTAGTTCTCGCTTGCCATCCGGGTGGTGGAGATCGAGACGGTCACCACCGAGGCGGTTTCGGTCAGAAGACCCTTAAAGGCGTTGGCGATCTCCACCAGCGAGAAGCAAGAAATATCGAGCGCCTGCAAAAAGGCCTCTTTTCGTGTCTCGTGAAAGGGACGAACCCCGTCGGAGTAATCGGCGAAAGCGATCGAATGAAGCAGACCGTCGAAAGGTCCGAGCCGGTCGGCGGTGATTTTTTCGGCCAGGGCGGTAATCGCCTCGGAATTTTCAACATCGCAGCAGTAAACCGGCGCGTCGGAAAAGAGCGTCTTTACCCGAGTCAAAAGTGTCTCGTCACGGACGACGAAGACACACTCGGCCCCCTCGCCGCGAAGCATCGAGGCGACGGCATAGGCAACGCTCTTTTTGTTGGCGACACCGAAGAGCAGAAACTTCCTGCCGCTGAGCTGTAAAAAATCGGCCATCGGGCAAACTCCCTTCCGGGTACGTTTTCAGCGGTTCATTTCAGCGGATCGCGATCCCCGCGTCTTTGAGGAAACCAAGCATCTTGTTGTGGAAGCCGTCGATCTCCTCTCCCGAAAGGGTATGGTCCTTGGCGCCGATAAGGAATCGGAACGAGTAGCTCGCCATCCCCGGTTCCATCCCCTTCCCCTTATAGGAGGTGAGGAACTCACGCGACAGAAGCAGTGGGTCGCTGAACTGGTCGAGTTTGGCGGCGAGTTTCTCGTATCCGTCGGCCAGCGGCCAGACCAGCGAGAAATCCTGCCACGATCCGGGGAACCGCGGAAGATCACGCAGATGAACCTCGGGATAGAGATCCCCCCGGAACTGATCGAGCGCCAGCTCGAACCAGACGATCATCCCCCCCTCGGGAATCAGGGCGCTGAGGAGCTCTTTGCCGGCTACCCCCAGGGCGCCGATGACCTTCCCCTCTTGGCGGATCTCGACCCATTCCCCTTCACGCTGCCAGGGCGTCGGCTCGCCGCGGCCGGCGGCAAACTCGATCGGCGCGGTATCGCGGGCGTAAAGGGCGCCGAGGTCCTCGATCGCCGCCTTAATTTCAAGGTAGTGCTCCTCCGGGGTACGGCCCGAAGCCAGATAGCTCACGCCGGCTAAGCGGGGGAGTTCCAGGCACTTATCGGCACTGTCCTGGCAGGGGGTCTTGTCGTCGATATCCCCCTTCGGGAGATAGACCCTCCCCAGCTCAAAACAGCGGAAGGCGTCCATCAGCGGACGATTCTTCGGAACCAAGGCCAAAAGATTCGGAATCAAGGTGATCCGAAGCCGCGACTCCGGCTGCGCCGCCGGGTTGGCGAGTGTCAGGGTCGGACCCGGCTCGTAACCGATCTTCTTGAGGAAAATGTCGTTGAACCAGCCGTAGTTGTGAACCTCGCAGAAACCGTAGGCGGCGGCCAGAAGACGACGGGCTTTGTGCTCCATCCGAATCGATTTCTCGACGAAGAGAGGCCGCATCGGCATGGCGGGCATCACCGGCGGGACATTATCGAACCCGTAAAGACGCATCACCTCTTCGACGATATCTTCGGGGATCGAAATATCCTTGGCGCTGCGGAACGGAGGAACACCGACCGTCAGGACACCGTCAGCGTCGAAGTCGGCCTGAAAACCGATGGAACGGAGGATCGAGGTGACCGTATCGTTCGAGTAATCGATCCCCGCCAGGGCGTTGAGCCGCCCGGGAGGAAGGGTGATCGTCCGGATCGAGTCGGCCAAATCCCCCGCCATCGAGAAGCGGGACTCAACGTGAAAAACGGTCCCCGAATCGGCCAGAAGCCGGAGAATACGTCGTGTGGCGACTTTGACGTTTGCCGGCGGCTGACTCTTCTCGTAACGCTGCGAGGCGTCGGTTCGAAGATCGAGCCGCTGGGCGGTCTGTCGGATGCGAAGCGCCGTGAAATTCGCCGACTCCAAGACGATCCGGGTCGTCGTGTCGGTCACCTCGGTCGCCAGCCCCCCCATGATCCCCGCGATAGCGACCGGCACGCGGGTACCGTCGGGGCGGTCGTCGCAGATCATCATATCTTCGGGGATCATCTTTCGCTCGACCGAATCTAAGGTGACGAACGTCCCCTCTTTGCCCATCGGCGCGACGCAAATCCCCGAGACGGTGTCGGCGTCGAAAGCGTGGGTCGGCTGGCCGAGTTCCAAACTGACGTAGTTCGTCAGGTCGACCAGCAGGTTGTACGTTCTTTGTCCCAGGGCGTGCAGACGCCGCTGCATCACCACCGGCGAGGGGATATTCACACTGCCGGCCGTCACGCCGAAGCGCAGCGCCGAGTAGCAGAGGCAGTTGGCGTCTTCAATCTTGACGGGATAAAGGGGAAGCGATCCGAACTGATCGACGTCGTAAAGCGGCAGTTCCTTAAGGGGACGGCCGAAGATCGCCGACAGCTCACGTGCGAAACCGTAATGCCCCCACAGGTCGGGACGGTGGGTGAGAGACTTATTGTCGATCTCGATGAGCGTATCGGTCTCGGGAATCAGATCCGAAAGCGGGGTACCCGCGGGAACATCGGTCGGGAGCTCGAAGAGGATCTCGTGCCAGGCCGAAAGTCCCAGCTCAGCGGCGCTGCAGAGGATTCCCTCGCTCGGATGGCCGGCCATAGTGGTCGACTCAATTTTTTTATCCCCCAACGTGGTTCCGGCCGGCGCGAAGACAACCGTCTTTCCGAGCGCGGCGTTCGCAGCGCCGCAGACGGTCGGATAGGTTCGGTTCCCGCAGTCGACCACACAGCGCGTGAGCGTCTTTTCACCGGAAGTGATCTTTTCGGCCTCGATAATTTTGCCGACCAGCGGTCCGTTGACGAAACGGTGAATCGTCTCAAACCCTTCCACTTCCGCCGTTGCCATAGTGAGGCGATCGGCAATCACCGCGGGATCAAGCCCGCTGAGGTCAACAAAATCGGAAATCCAATCGAGTGAAATAAACACGGAATCCTCAGTTCTTTAATTTCATTCCTAAATAAACAAACTTATTCCGCCCCAAACCCAACGAGAGATTTGGGGAGGAATAAGTCTTGGTCTTTCATTGTACTGCGGGGATAAAAACCCTCCAGACGGGCTTAGCGATGTCCGCCGCCGTGACCACCGGGGCCGCCGCTATGGCCGCCGGGACCTCCCATCGGGCGACCGCCGCCGGGACCACCAGGGCCCCCCATCGGGCGACCGCCGCCGGGACCGCCGGGTCCGCCCATCGACCGACCACCGCCGGGACCACCCATACTGCCGCCCATCGGGGGACGGCCGCCGCCCATGGAACCCATCGAACGGCCGCCGCCGGGACCACTGGGACCACCCATACTGCCGCTCATCGGGGGACGGCCGCCGCCCATGGAACCCATCGAACGGCCGCCGCCCATTGAATCGATCGAGGGGCCTCTGCCCATCGAACCCATCGAACGGCCGCCGCCCATTGAATCGATCGAGGGGCCCCTGCCCATCGAACCCATTGAACGGCCGCCGCCCATTGAATCGATCGAGGGCCCCCTGCCCATCGAACCCATCGAACGGCCGCCATTGATCGAATCAACCGAGGGGCCGCTGACCATCGAATCTATCGGGCGGCTGCGCCACACTGGGCGGCCGGAATTCGTCGAACCGCCGAGCATCCCGCGCGAGAGGGATCCGGTATCACTTGGACGGCTGACCGACATCGCTCGGTTGCTCCCTGAGCTGCCTGCGCTGAACCGGTCACCGGTGAAGGAATCCCCGCCGAGGGAGCGGAAGGTCGCGCCGCCGTCAGTGATCGATGCCGAAGCGCCGTCGGGCCTTCCGTGGCCGGTGCCACCGCGCGGAGCGCCGTTAACACGGCCCGGGCTGCCACCTGGCCGCTGGCCGCCGACAGGGCCGCCCGAACCGGTGCGAGAATGTCCCCGTTCCATCGCGCCGCCCGGGTTACCGCCACTTCTGCCGCTTTTGATATGACCGGGATCGCCCAAGCGCTGACTACCGGCAGGACCGTCTGAGCCGGTACGCGGACGGGGACCACGAATCAAGCCGTCTGAATTACCGCCGCTGCGGCCGCTTTTGATACGACCGGGGTTATCGCGCTGCCCACCGACAGGACTGTCCGAACCGGTGCGCGGACGAGCTTCTCCCATCTTGCCGGCCGGATTTTCACCACCGCGGCCACTTCTAATACGGCCGGGATTATCTCCCGAGGGCTTAGCATCGGTCGTGTTCCCCAGATCGGTACGAGACCGGGGCCCCTCGATCTTGCCGGCCGAAAGATCTCCACCGCCGCCGTTGATACGGCCCGGGTTGTCGCCGAGAGCCGCTTTGCCGCGCGAGGCGCCGTTGCTGCCGGGACGTTTAGTCGTTCCGCCGCCGCGGTGAGTCGAGATACCCGGACGAGAGGGGACAGAACCGTCCGATCCGCCGATCTTCGTATCGCCGCGAGCACCGCCAGGACGATTCCCCGGACCAAAGTTCCCGGTACCTTTACCGCGGGGACGACTGCCCGGAGCAAAGCTCCCGCCCCCCTTTCCATCGGGACGATAGCCACCGGGGATATAACGGCCGTTGGAATCACGCCCGCCGGGCCTGGCGCCGGGCCCCTTATCGGCCCCCTTGCTATCGAGCCCTTTGCCGGGTTCCTTATCGGAGTCGCTTCCGCCGGGGCCTTTGCCGGAACCAGCACCGGGACCAGCGGGGCCTTTGCCAGTATCACCGGGGCCTTTGCCTGGGTCAGCACCGGGACCATCAGGGCTTTTCCCTGGACCGCCGGGTCTTTTGCCGGGGCCAAAACCGGGAACACCGGGGCGTTTGCCAGGACCGGCGCCGGAACCACCAGGTCTCTTGCCGGGATCGCCGGAGCCTTTATCTAAATCTGTGCCGGGACCATCAGGGCCTTTCCCGGGATCACTGGGTCTTTTGCCAGGGCCAAAACCGGGACCACCGGGGCGTTTGCCGGGATCATTGGGTCTTTTGCCAGGGCCAAAACCGGGACCACCGGGGCGTTTGCCGGAATCAGCGGGTCTTTTGTCAGGGCCAAAACCGGGACCACCGGGGCGTTTGCCGGGACCGACGCCGGGACCACCAGGGCGTTTGCCGGGATCAACACCGGGACCGCCGGGTCCCTTGCCAGGACCAGCACTGGGACCGCTAGGTCCCTTACCGGGCAGAATACTGTTCCGGCTGGGTCCCTTACTGGGGCCAACACCAGGATAACGACCGGGACCATCAGGCCTGCCGTAACCACCGGGGCCGCCGCGATGGCCCGGTGCGGGACCGTGGTGAGGCATTCGGTAGATTCGGTCATGGTATCCGCCGTGATCCCAACCGCGATGGGACCAGGGGTGGCGATACCAGGGACGATCCCAATGTCGGTACCACGGACGGAAGTCGTAACCGATATGCAGACCGATTCCGAACCCGACGGCTAACCCAAGGTGGAAACCGTACCAGGGGCGGTTCCAGTAGGGTACATAGGGACCATAGCCGTAGTACCAGGGGTCGAAGTACGGATACGGGACGAACCAGGTGACACCGCAGCCATACCATGGACGGTAGTACCAGCAGCGGGGGTAGAAAAGCCGCCAGCAGGGGACATAGGGATCGATCGTCATGTAGTAGGGAGCGATGTACTGGCAGCAGGTGCAGCCGCCATCAGCCATTTCGGACTGTTCGATGTACTCAACAATCCGCTCTTCGGGGAGCGGATCGGTCACTTCGCTTTCGACGATCACCGTCGATTTTTCACGCTTCGCCTTGACATCCTTCGGAATTTCCTTGAGAAATTCCTTCTGGAGAGGATGCTCCCCGAGCCAATGGACACGGCCGGAAACATTGTCAACCATCGCCGCGACCAACTTGAGCTGTTTGTTCCTGATCAGGTCACAGGCGGCATCAGACTCACTGAGGATCGTCTCGACCGACTGCCAGGCGATCGCTTCGGAGACAACTGTGATCATGTCGTCATCGGACATGTCGGGATTAGCCGCCTTGGCACGAGCCACCGCCGGACCAACCAGCGTGTAAAGAAGGACATCGTCATCGACGGGTCTGTTGTTGGTGAATGTCTTAGGCGGGTTTTTCTTAGCGGCGGCGAGCTGTTTTTCGGCGATCCCCTTGAGACGGTCGTAGTTCTCGACCATGTATCGGACGTCGGGATTCGGATAATCGGTCAGAATCACCGCCAGAGGGGTCCGAAGATTGACAATGCCGTACTCAAAATCGTCCATCTCTTCGGCGGTACAGACACCGGCACGCAGAGGAACCTGATAGACATCCCCCTCGTCCAAACCGAAGATATCGGTCGGAAGGGAGGCACCGTCGGAGTAGAGAACCGTCACCGCGGGGAAACGATCGTCGTCGGTCGACAGAACCGGGAGATCGTCGGCTTCGGCCGCATCGCCGATCACCTCGGCGTTTCCGGCGGCCAGCAGGCGAAGAACCGATTCGGGTGTCAGAACCGACGGCACTGCCGCGGCCGCGTCATCCGAAGAACGCTTGATCGTAACTGTCTTGGTGGAAGGGATCGGATCCTCGGTGGAGAGAATCTGTCTGGAGTCCGTCCCACTGGCCGGAACGGTACTGCTTTCGGAAAACGGCATCGTCAGAAGGATTTCGTCGTCGGCGAGCGCCGCCGCGAAGGGGATGAACAAAACGAACATCCCGAGTAACCAACGAAACCCCTCACGTCGGAAGAACCCATCGCGTCGGAAGATCTTCATTTTGTCCTCCTTTATACTTCTATTGCCTTTCGTTCCGCGGAAATGCCCCAAATGCTTCCCACACGAAAAGCGGCTGTTTCCCTTCTGCCGCCGGGCGGGATAACCCCTGTTGTGTCAGGTATATGTTTCCCGCCGGGCATCTTCAGTTATCATCAAATACGCCTCTTCCCGAAAAATTTCGCTTTTCCCGCGGCGAAAACACCCTGAAAAACAGGCCATTCTTACGCCGCGGCTCCAAGTCCTCCCCGGAAGAAACGCTATGACTAAAGCACGGCGAACTGCTTATTGAAGCGCAAATCGCCGGCGTTGAGTGTTCGGATATCACGGATCCCGTACTTCATCATCGCCAGGCGCGTCAGGCCGATGCCAAACGCGAACCCGCTGTATTTTGCCGGGTCGATCCCGCCGTGACGCAGTACCTCGGGGTGAACCAATCCGCAGGGGATCAGCTCGATCCAGCCGTCGCCGCAGGTCGAGCACCCCTTCCCTCCGCACAGGAGGCAATTCAAATCGAGCTCAAAGCCCGGTTCGACGAAGGGGAAGAACCCCGGACGCAGACGAACCTTCACGTCGCGTCGGAAGACCTCGCTTAAAAGGGTCTTCATCACGGCAATGAGGTTGGCCACCGAGATGTTTTCATCGACCACCAATCCCTCGCACTGATAGAAGGTGTTCTCGTGGCTTGGGTCAACCGCCTCGTAACGGAAGCAGCGCCCGGGGAAGACCGCCCGGATCGGCGCGCCGAAGCGCAGAAGCGTTCGAACCTGGTTGGCGGAGGTGTGGGTCCGGAGGATCAGGTTGTTCTTCAGCCAGAAGGTATCCTGCATGTCACGCGCCGGGTGATCGTGCGGGATATTCAGCGCCTCGAAACAAAAATACTCCGACTCGACCTCGGGCCCGGCCAGTACCGAGAACCCCATCCCCTGAAAGATATCTTCCAGTTCCATCTGGGTGAGCGTGATCGGGTGCAGCGCCCCCAGGCGGCGTCCGGCCCCCGGAGCGGTGAGATCCAGCGCGGACGCCTTCTTCTTTGGCGCCGCGGCGCCGGCTTGCTGACTCGCCTTTTGAATCGCCTCCGTGGCGAAATTCTTCAGCTGGTTGAGCCGGATCCCGAACTGTTTTTTCTCTTCGGGCGAAAAACGGCTAAAGTCGGTCCCCTTGGCCAGCGTGGTGATACACCCCTTGCGGCCGAGATACTGGACACGGATCTGCTCAACGTCGGCCGCGCTCTTGGCATTGGCTAAGTCACGTTCCAACCGTTCTTTGATTTCCTGCACTGTCTTTCTCCAAAGCTTCCCGCGATGAACACGGGGAAGCTCTCATAGTCTTTCGAGTCCTTTTGCCCGCCGACCGCCGCCGAAAGATACCCCGACGGCGCCGAAAGGCGGCTTCTTAGAACAAATCCCCCTACCGTAAGGATTATACCACGTCCCCCTTAATTTATAGTCTGGGCAGAGGGAAAAAGCCCCGGAAAATAACGAAAAACCGGCCGAGTTCCTCTTGATTTATTTCTCCCTTTTCGCCAAAGTAACAAAGGAACAAATCCGTGGGTGTTCCGCGCATTTTTAGAGAGATCAAACGCCGTAAAAGTTTCCCCAACGATGAAAATCATCGATCGATATCTCGTCCGCCGGTTTGTGACCTGGCTGTTTCTTTGGACCTGTGTGATCGGCGGTCTGTATGTCATCGCCGACCTGACGACCAACCAGGATTACCTCTCCGTCAAAGGAGATCGCCCGGCCTGGTCGGTTCTTTCGGAGTATTACCTCTACCGAGGCGCCGCCGGAATCGATATGCTCCTTCCGATGCTGGTTTTGATCTCGACGATGATGGTCATCAGCTCGATGATCCGCAAAAACGAGCTGATTGCCCTCCAGGCGATGGGGGTCCCGTTCCGCCGTTTGATGACTCCCATACTCATCGTCGGGCTGGTCCTTTGCGGTTTCGCCTTTTGGACCAGAGAGTTTTACGTTCCCGCCCACGCCGTCCAGATCATTCAGACCCCGCAGGGATTGGCGGAAAACCGAACGGAATACCCCGTCTTTAAGATGGCCGACAGTTTGACCCACATTAAGATTGACGGTCAGACCATCCTCCCCAACAAAGGAATCATCAATGAGCCGGTCATCTCGCTCCCGGCACTGCTGTCGCGCTACGGCAGTGAATTAACCGCCGAAAGCGCCCAGTGGCACCCCAAGGACGACACCCTTCCCAACGGTTACCTTCTGCATAACGTCCGCCGTCCCAAAGAGATCCTCTCCTCCCCGTCGCTCGATCTGCTCGGCAAGGCGCGCTCCAGTACACCGATCGCCCCCCAAGAGCCGTCGACGCCCGACGGAGAGGACCGTCAGGAAAAACCGACCGACTCCGCGCAGACCATCATTCTCTATTCCCCCAGCGACACCCCCTCCCTGGAACCGACCGACTGTTTCATCGTCACCGGGCTCCCCCCAATGATCTTAGCCGCCGGCGATAACTGGAAGTTCAACGCCTCGACCGCCCAACTGATCGCCGCCGTGGGAAATCCGTCGATCACCGCCAACGCGGCCCAGGACATCGCCTCGAAGGCGGCTAGGGACCTAAAGTTTCGTGTACATCAGCGAATTTTAAGGCCTGTTTTCGATATTCTCCCGCTGCTGCTCGGGCTTCCGATACTCTTCCTTTCGGCGAACAAAAAGCCGCTGGCGGGGATCGCCAACGGTCTGCTGGCCGCGGGCCTGTTTATGGGTACGACTTTCGCCGGCGCCTATTTTGGCTCCCGCTCGGGTTCCCCCATCCTCGGGGCGTGGATTCCGCTGTTTCTCTTTGTCCCGGTGGCGGTCAACCTTATGTCCGACTTAAGACGCGGCTAGCGCGGGGACCGGCCCGCTTACCTAGAAACAAACGACGGAACGGTTATAATTTTCGCCGATAGTATTTTTACGCTCGCCCGCGGTAAGCGACAGCCATACCGGGGCAAACCTATTTTCTAGGGTCAAACGGTGGCAGAGGCGATAGTACTGTTCTCGGGCGGACTGGATTCGATTCTGGCGGTCCGTATTCTTCAGGCGCAGGACATCGGCGTCACGGGGCTGAACATCGTCACCCCTTTCCACGACAATTCCGAGGAATCATGCCGGCTCGGCCGCGATCTCGGCATCGAGGTGCTGGTCGAAACGCTCGCCAACGACTACACGGCGATGCTGAAAAAACCGCGCTGGGGATTCGGCAAAGCGGTGAATCCCTGTATCGATTGCCGAACGATGATGCTTCAGCGTGCCGGTGAGGTAATGATTCGCCGCGGCGCCGATTTTGTCGCCACCGGTGAGGTGGTCGGTCAGCGTCCTCACAGTCAGATGATGCACCAGCTGGCGCTCATCGCCAGTCAGTCGGGCCTGGCCGGCAAGCTCCTGCGCCCGTTAAGCGCCAAGGTTCTCCCGATCACCGAACCGGAACAGTCCGGTTTGGTCTGCCGAGAGCGCCTTTTTTCCTGCACCGGGCGGGGGCGAAGCGGCCTCATCGCTCTGGCCCGCAGCCGCTTTGGGGTCGAGAAAATCCCGCAGCCGTCCACCGGCTGTCAGCTGTGCGAGCAATCGTTCGCCCCGCGCGTACGCGATATGCTCAAATACACCGAAAAACCGACCCTCTGGGACGCCCATGTACTCGCTTACGGCCGACATTTTCGGATCAGTCCCTCATGGAAGGCGGCGGTCGCCCGCCGTTTGGCCGACTGTCAGGCGCTCGTGGCACTGTTTGGGCGCGAAGACCGAACCGATTCCTTCCTTCTGGTCCCCGAAAACTTCAACGGGCCGGCGGTTCTGGCCGTCAACGACGGTCCGCAGCGGGAGCCGAGCGACCGTATCCGAGCCATCTGCGCCGGTTTGCTGCTGCGGTTCGTCCGGGCCGATAAGCTCCCGGCCGAGGAACCGACCGCGACGCTCTTCGACTCCCCCGGTCACGGGACGATCATCACCTTAAAGCGTGACAGTGCGGCCGATGAATTGCCGATGATCGAACAGCGGCGCAAAAACCGACCGTCCCAAGATGCCGCGGACAACGAAACAAGCAACAACGAAACCTAAGTTTTACAAAAACCATTTCGACGGAGAGTAACGATGAACGTTCTGGTTATCGGAAGCGGCGGGCGTGAACACGCGCTGTGCTGGAAAATTGCCCAAAGTCCGAAGGTCGACAAAGTCTACGTCGCCCCGGGGAACGCCGGTACGGCGATCGACGCCGTGAACGTTCCGATCAAAGAGACCGACTTCGACGCGCTGATCCAATTCGCCAAGCAGAACAATGTCGGGCTGACGGTCGTCGGTCCCGAGGTTCCCCTGACACTGGGAATCGTCGACGCCTTCGAGAAAGAGAGTCTGCGAATCTTCGGACCGAACGCCCAGGCCGCTCAGATGGAGGGAAGCAAGAGTTTCTGCAAGAAGATCCTTCAATCCGGCAAGGTTCCCACCGCCTCTTATGCCGAGTTCACCGATGCCGACGCCGCGATCCACTGGCTGCGATCCGGCGACGACGCCCCGGCGGTCGTCAAAGCCGATGGGCTGGCCGCCGGAAAGGGGGTGATCGTCTGCGCGAATCGCCAAGAGGCGATCGATGCGGTCCGACGGATATCGGAGGACAGAGCGTTCGGCGACGCCGGTCGGCGCTTCATCATTGAGGATCTCCTCGTCGGTCAAGAGGCCTCGGTCCTGGCGATCACCGACGGCAAGACCATCATGACGCTCCAGCCGGCCCAAGATCACAAGGCCGCCTACAACGGCGATACCGGTCCCAATACAGGCGGAATGGGGGCCTACTGCCCCGCCTCGCTGGTGGACGACGATCTCCTTCACAAGATCGAAAGCAATATCCTCGTCCCAACCGTCCATGCGCTCAACCGTGCCGGGACACCGTTTCGCGGTGTGCTCTACGCGGGGCTGATGATCACATCCAGCGGCCCGATGGTGCTCGAATACAACGCCCGGTTCGGCGACCCGGAATGCCAGCCGCTTCTGATGCGCCTGAAGACCGACTTAGTTGAGGTGATGGAGGCGGCGATCGACCAGCGCCTCGACCAGCTCGAACCGCTTGCCTGGGACGACCGCCCGGCGGTCTGCCTGGTGATGGCCAGCGAGGGTTATCCCGGCTCGGTTAAGAAAAAGGGTTTCCCGATTTCCGGCCTGGACGAGGCCGGCAAGATGGAAGGCGTCAAAGTCTTCCACGCCGGTACGGCGATGAAAGACGGCGCTGTGGTCAACAACGGCGGCCGGGTACTGGGGGTCACCGCGCTGGGCGGTACCGTGGCCGAGGCCAAGAAGCTCGCCTACGAGGCGGCCGGCAAGATCCATTGGGAAGGCGCCTGGCACCGCGACGATATCGCCGACAAAGAGATCAACCGCCAGTAACCAATCGACGAGTCGTCAGCCGCCGCGCGTTTATCGCGCGAAAGCCATAAAAAAAGGGAGCTTGCGCTCCCTTTTTTTATGGAGACCAGTGAAGTGAACAATCACTCGCTCAGGAAGACGAAGACCCCGTGCTTGTTGCCGACTAAAATGTCGGGGCGGTCGTCGTCGTTGATCAGACCGGTCCAGACCTGGGTCCCGACTCCGGAATCCTCATCGATGATGTGCGGCGTCAGGACCGGACCGTCGGCGGTGCGCTGAATCTCGTACCAAAGGAGTACCGGCGGATCCAAGGGGTTGATATCCCCGTTGGAGCCGTGGGCCAGGTACCGCTTGCCGGTGACAAAGTCATCGATCCCATCGCCGTTGAGGTCAACCAAACTCAGCGAGTGGAGCTGACTGACCTTCGGGAAGAAATCATCCGCCGGGTCACTCGGAATCAGTTCGTTCTTTTCAAAGTCGATGGAACCGTCGGCGGCGCGGACCTGCTTCCACCAGACCAGGCCGTAGAGGTGGCAGTGCATCGGCGTGATCACGTCGTTGAGCCCATCCCCATCGACATCGGTGACCAAGATATGAGAGGCGGCGTCGGAAAAGTGGAACGGGTGGAACGGCCAGGGAGTCGCCGAAATCGATTCGGGCTGCTCATACCAGCCATCCTTCTCGAGCAGGTCGACCCTGCCGTCACCGTTGATATCGCCAGCGCCGCTGCCGTGATAGTAGTGCTGATACTTCGGGTCATCGGGACTGACTTGACAGAAATCCCACGGTTCGTACGGCTTGTCTTTGTTCGGTTTGCCGAAACCAAACTTGCCGATCCGATTAAAGACCAGCTCCGGCTGGCCGTCACCATCGACATCGAGGAAATTCTGCGACTCGTTCGCCAGCTCAATGCTTACCTCATGCGGTTCCCAGAGTTTCTCTTCCCCCTTGGGGTTCTCGTACCAGTAACCGGTCTGGCCCGGGTGCGGGCAGACCAACAGGTCGGCCCAGCCGTCGCCGTTGAAGTCATAGGTAAAGTTGAGGAACGAAATCGAGTAACTCTCGGGATCGTAGTTCTGTCCCTCAAAGATATGGTGCTTTTTGGTAAAATCAGGCCCCTCGTACCAGTACGGACCGGCGGCGACATCGACGGCCCCGTCGTTGTTGAAGTCGGCCGCGGCGGCTCCCTCGGTATCGAAATCGGTGGAGAGGACGAGTTTCTTAAACTTCGGCTCGAAGCCGCGCGCCGGCAGGGCCGCCGTCAAGGAAAACAGGACAAGAAAAGCGCAGAACGTTAGTTTCTTCATCGTCATCTCACCTTCGAGGAAAGGGACAAACAGCGTTTTCACGAACGGCGGTGCAAAACGAATCCGCCGATGATCGCCGTCAGCGGGGCGACCAGAACCAGTCCGAAGCTCCCGACGATCGTCTTGACGACCTCCGAGGCGACGTAGGGGTTGTTGATAAAATCGATCGGCGGGGTTCCCTGGGCGGCAAACATCATCATCAATGTGAGATACCCACCGGAATAGGCCAAAAGGAGAGTCGTCGTCATTGTCCCGACGACGCTGCGGCCGATTCGAATCCCCGACCAGATCAGCTCGCGCCGCGAGATGGTCGGATTCTGCTCCGCCACCTCGGTTAGACCGGCGGCGATATCCATTCCCAGGTCCATCACGGCGCCGGAGGAACTGAGGAAAATCCCGCCGATGTAGACATCGGCCAAGCTCAAATCCTCAAACCCGCAGTACAGCAGGGAGAGCGAGTAGGGCATCACGGCGCCGTTGATCTTAAACAGCGTCGTGAAGAGCCACGCCATCAGGCAGCTGGCCAATACCCCGGCGATCGCCCCAAGGAACGCCGTCACCCCCTTGCGGTTGACCCCCGCTACCAAAAAGATGATCACCGCCGAGAGCAGGCAGATCACCACCAGCGAGACGAGCATCGGGTTGGCCCCCTTCAGGCACAAGGGAACCAAGAGGCGCCAGACGACCAGGCAGCTGAAGACGAACGACAGCAGCGCGTTAAAGCCGGTCAGACCGCCGAAAATCACAAGCAGTACGGCGAACAGCCCTAAAAGCAGGGCTGTCCAGCCGACTCGATAGTAATCCTGGGCGTTGAGAATCGTGTCGCTCGAGGCGCCGTCGAGCATCGCCACCAAGATAGTATCGCCGGGGACAAACTTTTTGTCGAGTTCCAGCTGGGCGCGCAATTGGTTGCAGGCCGAAAAGACCTCTCCCTTATGCTCACCAGCCAGAATTTCGACGCGAAGCAGCTGCGAGCCGGTCTCGACCAGCCCGAGCGTCGTCAGCCCGGAATTATCGACTTCGAGGACCCGCGCACGGATTTTTTTCCCCGGCTGGGGGGGATGCGTGATCCCGAAGTCGACCTTCACAAACCAAACCGCCGTACACGCCGCCATGGTGACGAGGATGACGATCAGGTCATGATGCCATTTCGATCTGCGTGATTCCACGATTCACTTTCATCCGTAGGTTTTCTTTAGTCCACAACCAGCGACTTGAGCACCTTGGCAACGTCGGTATTGTCAAAATGACCATGGAACAGATCCGCGCCGACACCGGTGGCGGAGGTCTTGACCGGCAGCGCGGTATGGTTGCCGCTGGTCCAGGCCAGACCGGCCTTACCGTCAAAGATCTCGATGACCGAGCTGACCAGGGCACCCATATCGGCCCCCTTGTGACGATCGTAGGCGCTCTTGAGGGTCGCGAGCTCCTCGTCCTTGAGCTTCATCGGATCATCTTTGTCACCGTCGAACAGAAGACCGGTCGCCTCGGTGATCACCGGCTGGAAATCCTCGAACTTCATGTCGTCGCCCAACTCTTTGGCCAGGTCGTTGCACCGGGCGGTGAGGGCCTCTTTCGAGCAGGTCTGGAACGCCAGACGCTCGATGTACGGCTTGTAGCCGGTTCCGACGAAACCGAGCGTCAGACCACCGGTCTCGTGGTCGCCGGTCACGACGATCAGCGTCTCACCCTTGTGCTCTTCGGCGAACTTCAGAGCGACCTTAACCGCGGCGTCCAGATCGATC